>JAQYEW010000051.1 GCA_028723455.1 Prevotellaceae bacterium
GCCGCTTGGAGCTGGACCTTTATTATCTGGATCATCGCTCCTTCTGGTTCGACATGAAAATCCTGTGGATGACGTTCCGAAATATCGTTACGGGCAAGAGATTCTGAGAAACACCGCACAATCATCATCAAAACTTCATAGCACCGAAAGCGGAGGGCTCAACAGCAAGATGCGCTGTTTTGTCCTCCGCTTTTTTTTGATTGTATTAAGCTTATGTACGAATCAATTTATGTGTAATTTAGTCAGTACTTTGCCTGAAATACTCCAGTACTTTGCTTGAAGTACTGGAGTATTTCAGGCAAAGTACTGAGGGACTATTGAGGAAGGCTGATGCTATGAATCAATGTACTTAAATATGATTCAATACATTATGTACCCAAACGGCTATCTCAAACAATATGAATAAGAAGAAAACAGGTTTTCTTGATAGCATCTTATTTATATTATTGTAGCAATCTTCGATGTATGAGTGCTTTCGAAGTATGCTAAACATAAGTAATACAGGATACGTTATAATAAAAATTATTGCAAACAGGCTGTTTGGATTCAGGAAAAGTGCCTCTTGAATCCTTCCATCTAAAAAAAGAAGTGTCGCCCTAGTTACGCCACAACCAGGGCAGGGCATTTGATAGATGAGTTTAGAGGGACAAACAGTGAACGTTGTTTGCCCCTCTTTTACAGAGAATAACCATAAGCATACAATAATATATGCTAAGGTCGTTAATAGGATATGCTTTTTAGTAAAGATATGCTTGAAGTTTATTGTAGTTCTTTTCTTTGGTAGCACCAGAGATAAGGAACCAATCAATGATTGCCCAAACTCCCAAACCGCCACAAGTAAGTAACTTGCCTACTCCCATACCTGTATCACCGATGTAAAAACGATCCACACCATAGCCTCCAAGGAAAATCGAAAGCAGGAGTGCTGTCAATGGGCTTTTGAACTGAATAGTAGAAAGAGCTGCCCACTTTGAATCATCCATGGTAAGTAGTTTTTCACGAACGAAAGGAATTTTCTGCTCTGGGAGATTCTCACCATTCGCCAAAATGAACATGTCAACTTTTTGCTGATCCATAGGCTTTTAATTTAAGGATGTTAATAATTTGTTATAGTTTAGTTTTTTTGTTTTTTCAGTTACAAGGAAAATGTCAATAAAGTACCAAAGGATAACTATTGATGTTGTGATTAGGAAGAGTAGTAATAGGGCATTACTAGGTGTTTTGTTGAGACCTTGTATAATCAGTGTAATTATCCAAACCACTGTCGCTACTAGCTTGCATACGCCAAGGGCTGTGTCTCCGAGATAGAATCGGTCTGCACCATAGGGGCCTGCACCTAAGGATAACAGGAGCGCAATCATGGGAGACTTCAATTGAAGCATTGATATGCTTTGCCATTTTGCATCGTCCTGTTTGGATAATTCGTCTCTGATGAATGGGGCTAAATGAACAGGAAATAATGCGATTTTGCGAAGGATAAACATATCCACTTTATTCTGATCCATACTTCTAAGTGTTTAAAGCGTACATGAGCATACTAAGATTATTCTTTCTTGTTGCTTTTTTGATTAGAAACATATCCACAAAAGCCCAAATGAAAATACCACCGCATGTGATCGTTTTGAAAATTCCCAAAAGGTGGTCTCCAATATACAAACGGTCAATTCCTATTGGGCCTCCAAAAATGGAAAGCATCAATGCGGTGTTGGGATTCTTGAAATCCTGCATTGCAAGTAACGACCATTTGCTGTCTTCTGCGTTTTCCATTTTCGCCCGAATCATGGGAACATCTTCGGGGGAAAAGTTCTCAATATTGGATAAAATGAAGGTATTTACTTTGTCCTTGTCCATGTTTTCTACCAAGAGGGTTGAGATATAAAATATGCCCAATCGAATTTCTTCGTTTCAAAGTTATATATAATAGTTGAAATAACGTTATAATATGCCAATAAAATGCAAAACTCCCCGTATTTTTCGGTTGTCTGTGCATTTCTGGCCCTATATAAAAAATCTTCCTTGAGACGTGCTTTTTTACCAACTCTTAACAAAGGTTAGGGCTTCACTTCCAACGTGATGCTACCGCTCTTTATCCCCTTTGCCTTGGCCGTGAGGGTGATTGTCCCGGGTTGTTTGCCTG
>JAQYEW010000052.1 GCA_028723455.1 Prevotellaceae bacterium
GTTTCTATCTATGGATGGTGAAGTGAAGGTCGCCATCAGCTATGACCGCATTGCTGATGACTCCCGTTGGGATGGACTCAAAGGATACCTCACCAATACAGACATGCCAATACAAGACGTATACACAGCGTATCACAATCTCTGACACGTTGAGCGTGCATTCCGTATAGCCAAGTCAAAGATAGAGATACGCCCCATGTTTCATTTTACGCGCAAACGCATTGAAGCCCATATATGCATCTGTTTCGTGGCATTGAAGGACTACAAAGAACTGGAGCGTATGCTGAAGGTTTCTGAGATTAAGATGAGCGTGGACAAGGTACTTGCATTGGCAAAAACTATTACGACCATACAAATTAAGTTGCCTCTGAATAAAGACCTTTACACACAAACAATGCTGATGACAAGACATCAGAAAATTGCTAGACTATTTGATGATGACTTTTGGGTGACACGATGACGAAGTCAGGTGGCAAACCGCACCACAATCACTTTGATCATGCTGTTTGATTTTTATTTTTTCTTCACAGTTTGTAAATTATTAAGAGTTTGTGGACTGTGTGTTATTTTGCCAACTGTCTAAATGAAGTGCCATCTTCTTTTTTTGTCATAGCCAAAGGTAGATTTTATGGTTTTTGCTATCCCAAAACATGTGATTATAGCGTTTGAAAAATCTTGTTCCTATAAGTCTTCTGGTACTCTGAATAACCGCCACATCCTTGTAGTATCTTGATTCTATGTTTATATTTTTGATTAAATAGTGAATCTGTTTTTTGGACGCGAAAATTGTTTTATTCGTGATGAGATTTGAGCTGTGATTGGAAGCGGTTTTTATTAAGGTTATGGCATCTTTGTCAAGGGCAAGGTCATTGTCAAAACCTGTGTCTATTAAAATGTCATCTATTACAAGACCATCGATTTTCAAGGACAGCGTTGGTTTTGTTGTTCCTTTGTACTCAAAAACAATTGCCTTTGACGGAACGTCAAACAGGGAGTCCAACGGTAACACATCAATCGTGTTTTCCACAAAAGAAAAATACAAATTTGTTTTTGAAATAAGGTTCATGCCTATTACCGCATCGTATTTCTCGTGTCCTGATGCGGTGCTGGGAGCTGCGACAAAAGCAAAACGCTCAAAAGCCACCGCGTCGTTGATTTGAAGACGATGCGCATAGCATACAGGAAGAATTTTTCTGAAGTTATATGTATCTGAGACAATAGTTGGGAACAGGAACAAAGAAAAGCCTGTCTTCTTTTTTGAAATAAACGAAGCGTTTGCGCCCGTGTCAAATACAAACCCATTCTCTGTTGTGAGAAGGTTGCCATGCTTCGTCGTCATTCTGCCATGTACCACACGAGTAAGGTATCCATTGTAGATAGTAACGCCAATAACTATCCACGCAAAGGTTATGGTCAAAAATAACATTATCACTTTTTTTGCTTTGTGTCGCATGCTGTATGCCAAAACAACAGAAATACATACATCAAAAAATTTGATCTATGTATTTGGTTTCAATGCCTCCTATTTAATTGCCTTTAATTCTTTATTGTAAAGACCTGAAAAGGAATCTCTCTCAATATAGAAAGCAAGATAACATTTTATCCATTACCGTTACCGTTGCCATTTCCATTACCTTGGTTTTTTGTGGAACTGTCGGTATTACCATTGTTTTAGTTGATGTTAATTTCGACACAACTTGAAAGCAGGAGAGATGCAGCGGCAATGACTACGAAAGCCGTAAGCGATCCACCATCCGTATCTATCATCTCTTGTCTTGACAGTCCTTGAACACCGTATTCGTCTAAATTCATCTTCATATTCTACTAATATTAAATTGTTATTTGTTTCCATTATTATTGCCATTACTGTTGGCATTGCCATTTCCGTTTCCCTGATTTGTAACAGAAGTGGCACTGCCTCCATTGTTGGAGTTGATATTAACCTCGACACAACTTGTAAGCAAAAGGGAAGTTGCGGCAATTACCAAGAATGCGGTTAACGACCCTCCATCTGTTGTCGTCATTTCATGATGGTTCATTTCCTGAACACCGTAAAGATTTAAGTCAAGTTTTTTCGTTTTTTGTTAATAATTAAAGATTAAGGTTAAAAACCAAATATAAAGAAGTGCAGTATCCTAATATGGATTGATTTAGAATTTTTATACTCAATTATTCTGTTGGGATTGTTTTAACTCCTCATGAAACAGAACTATTTTTGTTTCTTGTTATTTTTTTCAATCACTGAAACCAGTGTGAGTACAAAATTCGGAAAAAAAACTAGTAAAACGCAAAAGTTTTCTATAAAAAAATAACACTATCTTTATGTGTTTCGCAAAAAAAAAACGGTAAGGGCAAAAAAAACCATATAATCGTTTGGGTCAAAACAATGGGATGTTTTGTTCCAAACGATTATATGGTTTTTGGAAAACGATGTGATGTTTTTATCTGACCATGAACTTGCGTCCGCCTTGCACATAGATGCCGGGACGCAGGGGAGCGGAGGCGCGATGGCCCGTGAGGGTGAAGATGGGGGCGTTTGCGGCGGACGCGTGCTTTGTAGGCGTTATGCTCGTGGAAGGGTCGTTGGAAAGGTTGACAACGACGTCGCCGGCGAGGGCGGTTTCCTGACCGTCGGGACGGGAGAGAAGGATGTCGCTCAGGCGGAGCGTATAGGCCGGTTCGCTCAGTACGGCATCGGCTTGAAGCGTGAGGGTGCAGAGGACACCGTCAGCGGCCAGGAGCGCGGACTGCGGGTGATAGACGATTACGTTGCAACGTGCGTTATTCAGCGGGCCTACGAGCACCTGGTGGCCGGTCTGTTGCAGGTGGCCGGAGGGTTGATTGGCGCTGATGCTGATTCCCTGGGGCAGCTGGACGCTGAGTTGCAGGGCGGTGAAGGCTTGTGCCTCGCTGACGCTGATCTGCAGTGTCCATTCCTTGGAAGATGTCTGCTGTGCCTGGCCTGTCAGTTGCTGTGCCTGAAGCTGGAGGCCAAGGACGAGGAACAGGGCGGAAAGAAGTATTTTTTTCATAGTCGGTAAAAGGGTCTTTGCTTATTTGACGTATTTCTTGCCATTCAGGATGTAGACACCGCGTTGCGTTGTGTCGACGCGGCGGCCGCTCAGGTCGTAGCCGGGCTGCGTGCCCTTGGTGTCCTGTACGCGCTCGATGGCCGTTGTCTGGCCGTCGTTGGCGACGATGCGGCTGCTTAGGCTTGGCAGGCGTTCTTCCTCGCCCAAACGGGTGGTCGCGCTGATGGCGTTCAGGTGGATGCGTCCCTCTGCGGCTTGAGAGGCCACGAGGCGCAGTTGTAGCGTTTGCTGTCCTTGGGGAATGTGAACACTGCCATCGGCATAGAGCATAAGGCGGTAAGTGCCATCTTGGAGGAGGGACGTGCGTGCCGTGAAATCGCTCATCGAGGCGGGCAGTCGGATACCGTCCGGTTCTACGCCCGCAGGCAGGCGGAGGTCCATTTGCAGTCCGCTGTACTGTCCCTCTGCAACCTCCAGTCGGAGGGGCAGCAGGCCGCCGTCCTCAACGCTGAGCGTTGTGGCGCCTGCGTGCAAGCTTATGTCCGCCATGGGAGTATGCAGGTGAAGACGCGCGTTACGGGGTTGTTCGAGCACCATGTTGCACAGCTGCACCACGTCGCCGATGCTGATGCGTCCGTTGCTGTCCACGTCGGCACGCGCGGCATAGTAGGTTTCGTTGCTTTGTCCCAGGAGGGCATTGAGCAGGGTAACGACATCGGCCGTGGAGATGCGCCCGTCATCGTTCACGTCGCCCATCATGTTGCGTCCTTCCTGATAGATGGGGTCTTGGTTGGCGGACACGTCATAGACCTTGAGACGGCTCAGGACATAGTTGAAACGCTGTTCCAGCCACTTTTGGCTGTTGGTCGTTACGCTGGCATAATCGCTCCAGTCGATGTTGTAGGTGTCGTTGTAGTAGTTATGCTCCAGGGAGGGGGATGCAAAGTTGTAGTAGTCCTGAACGTAGTCTTTCATCTCCTGTACATAGTTATTCTGCTTCAGGGTGTGGAAGAGTGCGTAATAGGTGCTGTCCACGAGGGTGCTGTTTTTGCGGAGGTCGTACCAGAAGCGTGCCGAGGAACCCAGGTTGGCGAAGAAGTCCAGTTCGGCGGCGTTGATGAAATAAGTGTTGGTGCCCTCGTAGCCAAAGGCCCAGTCGCAGTCCCACACGGGTCCGAATACCCAGGGAGTTTCGTCTATGCCCTCGGCGTTGGGCTGGTCCGTAACGTTTTCGCTGTACAGGAAGACACTCTTGGGGTGTTTCAGTTCGCGGTTGTCCATGAGCTGATAGGCCGAGAGGTAGCTGACCAGATAGGGTACGTCCACGAGTTTTGTGTAGGCATCACCGCCCTGTTTCAGGATACGTGTCATCTGGTTGAAGTCCTCGATGATTTGTTCGTTCGTAAGGGTGGTTACGTCGTCCGCATCAGGGGTATGGATCTTGGTGCTGACGTAATAGGCGTTGCTGCGGTAGATGGGTTCGTCGGTGTAGGTGTCCAGTTCGAGCATGGCTGCCGAGCTTTCGTCGGTCAGGTCGACGCTGTTGTTGCTGAATCCCACGCGTTCCGTAAGGTTATAGGATCCGCGGTAGCTGCCGTTGATGTACAGTTCCACGGGTACGATGTGGTTGTAGGCTGCCGCACCTGTCATGGAGGCTATCTTGTGGCCAATGGCGTTGGTGGTCATGCTGCCCGTCATTTTGTTGGCCAGCAGGATCCAGTGTTTGCCCGCCTTCATGCCTAAGGGCTTTTGTTTCTCCTCAAACTTGAAATGATAGGGGTTCTTGCTTTGGTAAGCGTGCGTCCATGAGGAATTGCCCCGTCCCTTGATCTGGATGGGCATTTGTGCCAGGTCGGGGAAAAGGCCTCCGCCCTGGATTTGAATGGTGGCGTCCATGTAGGTGCTCTTGCCGTTCATGCCTATCCAGTTCGTGCTTCCCCAGGGGCTGCTGTTGCTCAGGGTAATGTCAATGCGGGGCACCGTGTTGTTGTTCGGGTTTTGGGTGGCAAGGAAATCGATGCTGACGGTTTGCTGGCGTGCGTAGGGCACGGTGTCCAGATGCAGGCTGTTGTCGCTCTCTTGGCGTAAAAGGAGCATTTTCCATGCGGGGTGGGTCAGTTTGTAGGTAACGGGTGTTGCGAAACTCAGGCGCGATACCTTGCTACGCTGTCTCTTGCCGTTGGCCCATACCTCCGTGGCGGGGTCGGCCAGTTGGAAACTGGCGCACAGCCATCTGCCGATGCCGGCCACGGTGAGTCGGATATTATCCTGGGTGGCGTCTTCGGCGATAACATCCTGGAAGACCTGGTGGTTGAATTTGTTGTTGAACTTGAAGCTCTGGAATTTCGGAGCGTCGGCCGGAAGGATGCTGTCGATCTGCAGGATACCCTTCATCAGCAGTTCGCTGCCGTTCACCAGCGTGGCGGTGAAGCGCGAACCGGAGTAGGTGTGCCTGGTAATGTAATCCTTGGGCAGAACACTGACGCTGTTGTTGCTATGGCGCAGATAGTAGAGCTTGGGTCCGTAGGCAAGATAGTTGACTGTGGGCTCCGGTTCGGGTTCGGGTTCTGTGGGTTCCGATGGGTCTGTGGGTTCCGTAGTTTCCTTGACTTCGTTGCCTGCCGAATCATAGATGTGGAAGAGGCTGTTGGCCTGTACACTGTTGTAGTTCCAAAGTGCAATTTGCAATGTGCTTGGGCGCAGGTTGAGACAATAGGTGGGATGAGCCACGGAACGGATCAGTACGGCACCGTTTGTGCTTTCCAGGATCCATCGTTGTTCGTCGCCGGAGAGGGTACTTGCGAGAGCCAGGTTGCGCAGGTTGTCGTGGTCGTTTGTCCAACTGAGGTATTGCCCTGTCTGTGCATTGCGCAGGGTATAGCCCGATCCGCTGGCGTTGATGTACCAATAGGCATCGGCAGTGGGGCTGCCTGAGGTCTGTTGATGCAGCACGTAGCCCGTCTGTCCCTGTGCGCTGCTGAGGGCCACAAAGCCCTGGGCATAGTCCGAGCGCAGGTAATACTGCTTGTTCTGATCAAAGCTCCAGGCCAGTAGGGAAACAGCCCAGCAGCAAGAAAAGAGAATCAGGAGAATTGTTTTTTTCATCGAAATAAGGTTTTATTCAGTAGTTTGTTCTGTTTCTAAGGTATTTGTCGTGGTTTGTCGGCGTCGCGGCAGGTGCTGGTCCAGGAAGTTATCGACGGTTTGCCCTTCTTCGCGTTCAAAACAAGAACGGAGCGTCTTGATGGCTCCGAAGCCGGCGGTCAGGCACTCGGTCAGCGTGGTAGCCTGCCCGCTTTGTATCAGGCGTTTCACTTCCTTGATACGATAGGAGTTGATGTACTCGTGGACATTGTTATAGCCTTGCGAGCGTATGCACTGCAAAAGCAGATGGCGGTTGAAGCCCGTTTCGCGGCACAGGATGTCGCGGCCGAAGGTGTTGTCCCTCCATTGCTCCTGATGGTGTTGCATCCAATGCTCCACGCGTTCAAACCGCTTTTGGTTAGCCTCGTTGAAATCGTATTCGCTCTGTCTGATTTCGGCTTCCTCGGGTTCATGCTCAATGAGTGTCGGCTTGGGCTTTGGCAGTTCCAGGGCCATGCTTTCCAAGGCGCGCAGACAGAGATAGAGGTTCAGCAGGGTAAATATGCTCAGGCAGATGATGTTCAGCAGCTTGTTGAAAGGCAAAAAGGTGATGACCACATAGAGGAGGGCGTTGAACCCCAGCATCGTGGTATAGGCCTTGAGGTAGGTGGGCACGTTGGCCTTGGACATTTTGCGTGGCAGGCGCAGGATGTTAATAATATAGTAGACACTGATGCCCAGGCAGAGCATACGAAAGAGCACGTCCAGGCTGAGGAAATGCTGTTGGAGGTCGGCGAAGTCCTGTATGGCGTAAGTGGGCATACCCAGGAAAATCGCGACGAGATAGGCCAGGATAACCAGGATGGCGGGGGTGGCATACCCCCACATACGCCTCCATTGCAGGAAGGCGGGCATGGGAATGGACAGCGGATAGATACTTTGTAAGAAGCAAGCCGCCATGAGTAGCGCCAAGGTGCCGGGGTGCAGCATGGAGGGCGGTGCGGAAAAGTTGGCGGTTACGATCGTAATGCCCAGAAGCGAGAAAGCGAAGATACCCATGACCCACGCGATACTGAGGTACTTCACCCGATGGCGGGCGAAGAGGGCCATGACGGCAGTGATAATGTAATGTGCCGTAGTGCAAATGGCCAGGATAAGGGTGATCGGGGACAGCGGCATGGTGGGTATTCTGTTAAAGGGTTATTAGGCGGAGGGCTTCGTTTTCGTGCTGCTCCATTATCTCGCGTTCACCGGGTCCCTTGTCGTTGATGCCACACAGGTGCAGCACGCCATGGATGATGACGCGGTGAAGTTCCTGGAGATAGCTGACGCCCAGTTGCCCGGCATTCGTGCGGACGGTGTCAAGCGAGATGTAGAGGTCGCCCGAGATGATGTCGGCCTCGTCGTAATCAAAGGTGATGATGTCCGTATAATAATCGTGTTGGAGGAACTCTTTGTTCACCTCCAGGATACGGTCGTCGTTCACGAAGACATAGTTGATGTCGCCCACGCGGCGTCCGTGGGCCTGGGCAACGCGGCTCACCCACTGACGGATGTCTTGTTCGTGGATAGGAGGGAGGCTGACCCCCTCTGTGTGAAAGGCAATCATGGCTGCAAGAGTTCTACGGCTTTTTGTACAACGGGGTCGTTGGCATAGAGGATCGCGAAGTATTCGCTGATGTCCCACAGATCTCTTGCGCACAGGGCTTTCAGGATGTGGGCCAGCTGTTCCTTGGTCTGCTTGCGTTCGCTTTCGCTGCCCAACGGAATCTTTTTGTCCTGGGCTTCCTTGAGGATGTTCTCCACCACCTCGTCGGGTGTTTGGTACTGACTGCGGAAGAGATTGAAATCCGTCCACTGCTTTTCCAGTTTCTTGCGATTCTTGTCCAGATAGCGCAGGTTGGATTGAAGGATGATGCCGCGTGCGCTTATATGGCGATAGGCGGGAGTGTAGCGTGTGGTGTCCAGGGGCACGAAGTAGTCGGGCATGATGCCACCGCCGCCGTACACCGTGCGTCCTTGCTTACGTGTCTGATAGCGCAGCGAGTCCGGGAAATGGATGCTGTCTGCATGGGTCAGCTCTCCGCGGTTGTATCGGTCAATGGCATCGCGGGCGTAACTCAGGTTGTCGCCCTTGGTATAGTGCTTTTGGATACTGCGGCCGCTGGGGGTGTAGTAGCGGCTGACGGTGAGTTTGATCATGCTTTGGTCGGGCAGGTTGATGGGTATCTGTACCAAGCCCTTGCCGAAGGAACGGCGGCCAACCAGGATGCCGCGGTCGTTATCTTGTATGGCACCGGCCAGAATCTCGCTGGCGCTGGCGGAGTATTCGTCGATAAGGATTGCCAAGCGGCCTTGGAATCCTCCCCGACCATCGCTCACGAACATTTGGCTGGGTACGGCCCGCCCCTTTGTATATACGATAGTGTCGCCCTTGGGCAGCAGTTCGCTGGCGATGTCTGCGGCGATATTCAGCAAGCCACCACCATTCTGCTGAAGGTCAAGGACGAGGTCCTGCATGCCCTGCGCTTTTAATTTGCGGATGGCTTCCATCACTTCCTGGTGGGTGGTCTGTCCGAAGGAACCGAAGCGGATGAGGCCGATGCTGGGCGTGAGCATAAAGGCGGCATCCAGGGTGTGGAGAGGAATCTTGTCGCGCGTTACGTTGAAGAAGATGGTTTCCCGGATGCCCTGACGTTTGACGCCCAATTTCACCTTGCTGTTCTTGGGTCCGCGCAGTCGGGAGATAATCTCCTCCTGTTTCATCTTCACGCCGGCAATGGAGGTGTCGTTGACAGAGATGATGCGGTCGCCGGCTACGATGCCCACCTTCTCGCTGGGACCCTTGCTTACGGTCTGTACCACCAGGAGTGTGTCCTCCAGTATGTTGAACTGCACGCCGATGCCCTCGAAAGAGCCTTGCATGCTTTCCTGGAAGGCGTGGGTTTCTTTCTTGTTGGTGTAGGTGCTGTGCGGATCCAGCTTGTCCAGCATGCCGCGGATGGCGTTCTCCACAAGGCTGTTGGCGTCTACGGAGTCCACATAGCGCATGGTGGTCATCACCGTCGCCATGTACAGTTTGCGCAGGGCCTGTTCCATGTCGCTTTCCGATTGGGCGGCGGTGGGTATGATATTGGCTGCGAGAGCCAGCAGTAATAGGATTTTCTTCATTATTTGTTTCTTTCTATACGATAGTTGAGATTGGCCGGGAGCCATTCGCGGATGTCGCGGCCGAAATGAGAGAGTTCGCGCACCACGCTGCTCGAGAGGCTGCTCAAATGAGGGTCGGCAAAGAGAACAACGGTTTCCAGTCCCGAAAGGCGGTGGTTGATATCCGCGATGTCCAGCTCGTATTCATAGTCCTTGGTGCTGCGCACGCCACGCAGGATGCAGCTGCACGCCGTGCGTCTGGCGGCGTCCACCGTAAGGCCCGTGTAGCTGATGACCTCGATGCGGGGTTCGTGGGCGTAGAACTCTTGCAGCGCCCTTACGCGCTCCTCGACGGGAATCCATCCGCTCTTTTGCTCGTTGTATCCCACGGCTACGACGATGTTGTCGAACAGCCGCAGGCCGCGCTCAACAAGGTCTGCATGACCCAATGTGAAGGGGTCGAAACTGCCGGGGAAAAATACTTTTTTACTGTTGTCCATCTTGCTTGTTTCATTCATCCTCCACTTCATCCTCTTCGATAACCAGGTTGTCGATGATGAAGTTTTGGCGTTCCATGGTGTTCTTTCCCATATAGTATTCCAGCAGGTCAGGCACTTGGTCGCCCTTGTTCAGTTTTACCTGTTCCAGACGGATGTTGGGTCCGATGAAGTTGCGGAACTCCTCGGGACTGATTTCTCCCAATCCCTTGAATCGCGTGATTTCGGGATCGGGTCCCATGGCCTCAATGGCTTGCAGGCGTTCGCTTTCGCTGTAACAATATTGGGTGATGAAGTCCGTGCTCTCCGAAATCTGTGGGCGATAGTCAGCCTCCGTGTTCTCCGCGCTCTGGCGCAGCTGTTCCAGGCGTTGCTTGCCTAACTTGCTCTTACGGACACGGACGCGGAAGAGGGGGGTCTGCAAAATGAAGACGTGGCCCTTCTTAATGAGTTCGGGGAAGAACTGGAGGAAGAAGGTGATCATCAGGAGGCGGATGTGCATGCCGTCGACATCGGCGTCCGTGGCCACGATGACCTTGTTATAGCGCAGTGTGTCCAGTCCGTCCTCGATGTTCAGTGCTGCCTGCAAGAGATTGAACTCCTCGTTCTCGTACACCACCTTTTTCGTCAGGCCGTAGCAGTTCAGAGGCTTTCCGCGCAGCGAGAACACGGCCTGGGTGTTCACGTCGCGGCTCTTGGTAATGCTGCCGCTGGCACTGTCGCCCTCGGTAATGAAGATGCAGGTATCCTCTTGCTGCGTGCCTTTGGCGTCGGTCAGATGGACGCGGCAATCGCGCAGTTTGCGGTTGTGCAGGTTGGCTTTCTTGCTGATTTCGCGTGCTTTCTTCGCCACGCCGGCCATCTCCTTGCGCACCTTTTCGCTCTCCTGCACCTTTTGCAGGATAATCTCTGCCACGTCCGCGTTCTTGTGGAGATAGTTGTCGACCTCGCGCTTCACGAAGTCGCCGATGAACTTGTCGATGCTGACGCCTCCGTCCGGGGCCGTTGTCTGGGATCCCAGCTTTACTTTCGTCTGGCTTTCAAAGAGCGGCTCCTGGATATTGATGCTGATGGCGGCCACCAGCCCGTTGCGGATATCCGCATAGTCGAAGTTCTTGTTGCTATGCTCCTTGATGGTTTCGGCGATGTATTTCTTGAAGGCCGCCTGATGCGTGCCGCCCAAGGTCGTATGCTGTCCGTTGACGAAGCTGTAGTACTCCTCGCCGTTCTGGTTGGTGTGGGTAAAGGCAATCTCGATGTCTTCTCCGCTGAGGTGGATGATGGGGTAGAGGGCGGCGTAGTCCATGCGGTCGTTCAGGAGGTCGCTCAGTCCTTCACGCGAGAGGATGCGCCTGCCGTTGAACAGGATGGTGAGTCCGGTGTTCAGGTAGGTGTAGTTGCGCAGCATGGTCTCCACGAACTCTCCACGGAAGAGATAGTGCTTGAAGAGGGTGGCATCGGGTTCGAAGAAGACGTAGGTGCCGCTCTCCTCCTCCGAGGCTTCTGTGTGGTCGCTGACAAGTTCTCCGCGTTCAAACCGGGTGATGCGTACCATGCCGTCGCGGTAGGAGCGAGCCTCGAAGTGTCGGCTCAGGGCGTTCACGGCCTTCAGTCCCACGCCGTTCAGTCCGACGCTCTTTTGGAAGGCTTTGCTGTCGTACTTGCCGCCTGTGTTCAGCATCGACACGGCCTCGATAAGCTTTCCCTGGGGGATGCCACGGCCAAAGTCGCGCACACTGACGCGTAGGTTGTCCTCGATGTTGATTTCAATGCGCCGTCCGCATTTCATCTTGAACTCATCGATACTGTTGTCGATGACTTCCTTCATGAGCACATAGATGCCGTCCTCCATCTGGCTGCCGTCGCCCAAGCGTCCGATGTACATGCCCGGACGGGTGCGCACGTGCTCCATGTCGGAGAGGTGGCGGATATTGCCTTCGTCGTAATTGACGGCTTCCGCCTGTGGTGTTGTTTCCGTTTCTTGTATTGTTTCTGCCATGTGGGTTGTTAGTCTATTGCTTTCTTGAATGCCGCGCGGCGTTTGTGAATCTCGCAGTCCAGGAATTTCCATTGGTTCTGAGAGGCATAGTTGTCCTCCAGTTGGGGGTGAGACTCCGCCCATTCGTAGCCGTCTTTGATACCCTCAGGAATCAGGTTGGCGAAGAAGAGCGAGTTGGCTCCCTGCTGCTGATATTCTGGAAGCACGCCTACGAGCAGCATGTCCAGAATCTTTGGATGACGGTTCAGGTAAATGGCCTTGGCCAAATGGAACCATCCGAAGGGGAACAGTTTAGCCTTGGCCTTTTGGATGGCACGGCTCAGGCTGGTAATGCATACGCCCATGCCGATTACCTCGCCCTCGGCGTTTTCCACCACGCTCAGCCAGCGTTTGTCCAGGAACGGGAGATAGGTGTCGGCGTATTGCTGCATCTGGGCTTCGTCCAGTTCGCTGTAGCCGTACAGCCCGGCATAACTCTTGTTTACGACATCCAGCACCTTCTGGATGTATCCTCCCTTGCGTATCTCGCTTTTGCTCTTGAATTTCTTGATGCGGAAGCCATAGCGTTTGCTCACCATCTCCGCCACACGCAGGTATTTCTGGCTGTTGGCGGCATGCTCGCCCTTGGGGATATAGACCTTGCGCTCTACCCATCCCACTTCTTTTTCGTATCCCAACTGCTTCATGTGTTCGGGATAATAGGGATAGTTATAGATGGTGTTCATCGTGCCCAGCTGGTCGTAACCATCTGTAAGCATTCCTTCCAAGTCCAGGTCCGTCAGTCCCATGGGGCCTACGATGGTGTCCATGCCGCGTTCCTTGCCCCATTGCTCGGCACGCCTGAGCAGGGCCTGGCTGACGGTGATGTCGTCGATGAAGTCGATCCACCCGAAGCGCACGCGCTTCTGGTCCCATTTCTTGTTGGCCCGGTGGTTGATGATGGCTGCAATGCGTCCCACCATGCGCCCGTCGCGCTCGGCGATGAAGAAAGCGGCCTCGCAGAATGCGAAGGCAGGGTTTTTCTTCGGGTTCAAAGTGTCCAGCGTGTCCTCCAAAAGGTCGGGAACGGCATAGGGGCAGTCTTTGTACAGTTCCCAATTAAAGCGCACAAATTTCCGCATGTCGCACCGGCCGGTGGCTTCGCGTATGGTAAGTTCGTTCATTTCCGTGTCGTAAAAGTGAGTCCATATTGATACAAAGTTAGGGAAAAATCAGGAGTTGTTGTCTCTTAAGCGGCAAAAAACACCTTATTAAATAAAGAAAGTAAGAAAAAGCGCCTTACGGAGTTGTTTCTTTAACTTTTTTAATTACTTTTGTTTGCGATATTGGGTGCAGTGGCACAGAAAAACGAAATTACAGGAATAGTAAACCAAAAATTATCAATAAACAAGTTATGTTCAAACGTATCATGGCCTTGGCCGCACTGGGTGTGGCTATGGCGGGCACAGCAGTTGCCCAGGAAAGCAAAACGGTTTATCAGCCCTTCCCCCATGCCTTCATCGGCGTGCAGGGTGGTGCGCAGACAACCTTCACCAACTATGACAACCTCAAGCTCATCACTCCTACCGCCAGCGTGTATGGCGGCTATTGGTTCACGCCTGTTGTGGGTACGCGCCTGCACGTCAACGGCATTTGGAACCAGGGCGGACTGAAGCCCGGCTCGAAGTACGATTACAAGTACGTTACGACGGATCTGGACCTGATGCTGAATCTGGTAACCATGTTTGGCAAGAAGGATTACTATCCCGTGAATGTTTACCTCATCGGTGGTGGCGGCTTGAATGTTGCATGGGACAATGCCGATGCACGCGGCCTGGGCTTGATGAACGCCTGGAGCGGTCGCGAGCTGAGCCACAACGCCCGCGTAGGCGCTATGCTGGATTGGAACCTGTGCCGCAACCTGAGCCTGAACCTCGAGGTGGCTGCCAACAGTCTCCGCGACAAGTACAACAGCAAGAACAACAGCCGCGACGACTGGCAGCTCACCGCCCAGTTGGGCCTGGCCGTCAAGTTCGGCCACAAGAAGCAGAAGGTTGCCCAGCAGCCTGATGTCGCTCCCGTTGCCGTGGAGGAGGTGTGGGAGACCCGCATCGACACCACCTGGTACGACGACGTTGAGTATGTTGACGTGGAGCGCGAGCGTGATATCAAGAAGGAAATCTTCTTCTCCATTGCCAGCGACAGCATTGGCGGCAGCGAGGCGCAGATCAAGGCGGTTGCCGAGTTCCTGAAGAACGTAAAGAATGCCGAGATTGCCATCGTGGCTTATGCCGACAAGGGCACGGGCAACCCCAAGCTGAACATGGGCTATAGCCAGAAGCGTGCCCAGAGCACCAAGCGCAAGCTCATCGAGAACGGCGTAGACCCCAAGATTATCAAGAGCGTAACCTGGAAGGGAGACACCGAGCAACCCTATGCCGACAACGACAAGAACCGTTTGAGCGTTATCACCGGTAAGGGCGTTTATTCCGAGAAGGAGCGCAAGGTATCGAAGAAATTCCGCACGGAGCAGGTACGCTACCGCGTAAAGTAACCGGTCGTCCCCGGGACGCACCACGAACAAAGCCCGCAAGCCACACGTCAACATGGCATGTGGGCTTTGTTCACTGACATAAAATAATGAATATGGACAAGAAATTCAAAAGAACTACCGTTACCGCCGCCCTGCCCTATGCCAACGGTCCCGTACACATCGGCCATCTGGCGGGTGTCTACGTGCCTTCGGATATCTATGTGCGCTATCTGCGCCTCAAGGGACGCGACGTGATCTTCGTAGGCGGTTCGGACGAGCACGGCGTACCCGTTACCATACGTGCCCGCAAGGAGGGCATCAGCGTGCAGGAGGTCGTGGACCGCTATCACAGCCTTATCAAAGACTCCTTCCAACGCTTCGGCATCTCCTTCGACATTTACAGCCGTACCACCAGCCGGACACATCACCGCCTGGCCAGCGACTTCTTCCGCCATCTCTATGACAACGGCAAACTGACGGAGCAGGTCAGCGAGCAATTCTATGACGAGCAGACGGGGCATTTCCTCACCGACCGCAACATCCGTGGCGAATGTCCGCGTTGCCATAACCACGAGGCCTATGGCGACCAGTGCGAAAGCTGCGGTGCCACCCTCTCGCCCGAGGAACTCATCAACCCCTACAATGCCGAGACAGGCAATCCCCTGGTGAAGCGCGAAACCAAACATTGGTATCTGCCCCTGGACCAGTACCAGCCTTGGCTGGAACGCTGGATATTGCAGGAGCACAAGGAGTGGCGTCCCAACGTCTATGGCCAGTGCAAGAGCTGGCTGGACGGAGGCCTGCGTCCCCGTGCCGTTACGCGCGATCTGGACTGGGGTATCCCCGTACCCGTTGAGGGAGCCGACGGCAAGGTGCTTTATGTCTGGTTCGATGCGCCCATCGGGTATATCAGCAATACCAAGGAACTATGCGACGCACATCCCGAGTTGGGCTCGTGGGAGCAATGGTGGAAGGATCCCGAGACACGCCTGGTGCATTTCATCGGCAAGGACAACATCGTCTTCCATTGCATCGTCTTCCCCGCTATGCTCAAGGCGCATGGCGACTATATCCTGCCCGACAACGTGCCCTCGAACGAGTTCCTGAACCTGGAGGGTAACAAGATTTCCACTTCACGCAACTATGCCGTCTGGCTCAATGAATATTTGGACGAACTTCCCGACCGCCAGGACGAGCTGCGCTATGTCCTTACGGCCAATGCGCCCGAAACGAAGGACAACGACTTCACCTGGGCCGATTTCCAGGCACGCTGCAACAATGAGTTGGTGGCCGTTTACGGCAATTTCGTGAACCGTGCCTTGCAGCTCACGCAGAAGTATTACGAGGGCGTTGTGCCCGCTTGCGGCGTACTGACGGATTATGACCGGGAAACGCTGGCGGAGTTCCGCGGGGTGAAGGAACGCTTGGAGGACCTCCTGGAGAACTTCAAGTTCCGCGAGGCACAGAAAGAGGCCATGAATCTGGCGCGCATCGGCAACAAGTACATCGCCGACATGGAGCCTTGGAAGGTGGTGAAGACCGACCCCGAGCGTGTGAAGACCATCATCAATGTCAGCTTGCAGATTACGGCCAATCTGGCCATTGCTTTCCAGCCCTTCCTTCCTTTCTCCAGCGAACGCCTGCGCTGCATGCTCGCCTTGGAGCGTTTGGAGTGGGAGAGCCTGGGGCGCACGGATCTGATAGCCACGGGTGCGCAGCTGCCCAAGCCCGAACTGCTGTTCAGCAAGATCGAGGACGAGACCATCCAATGCCAGGTGGACAAGCTGGCGGCAACCATCAAGGCCAACGAGGAAGCCAACTATCAGGCTGCGCCCATCAAGGAGACTGTCTCGTTCGACGACTTCCAGAAACTGGACATCCGCGTAGGCACCGTACTGGAATGTGAGCGTGTGCCCAAGATGAAGAAACTGCTGAAGTTCAAGATTGCCGACGGACTGAAGAACCGCACCATCGTTAGCGGCATCGCACAGTGGTACGAACCCGAACAGCTTGTAGGCAAGCAAGTGCTCTTCATCGCCAATCTGGCTCCGCGCGAGTTCAAGAACGGCCTGGTCAGCGAGGGAATGATTCTCTCGGCCGAGAACAACGACGGCACCATCTCCGTAACCACTACGGAGCACGAGGTGAAGCCCGGTTCGCAGGTAGGATAAAAAGTAAACACGACAATGCCCCCGAAAGCTTTTATTCTCTTCGGGGGCATTGCTTTTTTTTACGGTTCGCCTTCGAGATGCCTTCGGGATTTGTTCGAGATTCGCACTTTCTCTGAACCACAATGCAAAGGTACGGCAGACAACTGCCATCCTATCCCTTTATGTCTGTTACAAAAGTATGCAAGGACACCATGAGCAAAGATACATATTTTACTGGACAACAATAATATTTATTACAATCTTCTTTGAATCAAATACATGGATGCTCGAAGAGCCTATGTCAAGAATCTGTTGAATGTCTATGTTTCTTACTCGTTACATACTTATCTTTGTTGAGACAGAAATGTATACCAAAGCTCGTACCGAAATTAAGTTTTCTCTTCTTGATTTCCTTATAGACCTTTGTGGATACAATTAAGTCATTGATTAATGGTCTCGAATTAAACACGTGTAGATTCTTCACCTTGGCATAGTCCACGCGAAGTTTGATAATACTGTCCGCATAACCAAAAACCGTGTTTTCCTTGTCAATCACATCGTATATTTTCTTGAAGTGC
>JAQYEW010000053.1 GCA_028723455.1 Prevotellaceae bacterium
AAGTACGCTAAACGGACAGTACGTTTTTAGGGTGTGGTATCTTTGCAGTGATAAATTTCAAAAAACAACAGAAAATGAAAGACACGGCAATGAACAACAATCCTTTGAGTCTGCCCAATGACGGACACTTGTGGCAGGGCGTTGATTACGGTAAGACCACCAGTCGGCGTTATGCCTTTACCTCCATGGCCATGGGCTATCGCGCCGTCTTCTCCGCCATCCGCCTGTGGATGCTGCGTGGCAAGAAGTTGGGTTTGGGCGATGTGTTAGAGCGTCTTACCAAGGGGTGGGACGAGATAGACCGCTGGTATGTGCGTCGCAAGATACGGATTCTGACCGGCTTGAGCCTGCGTGATGCCATCTGTCCGCTATCAGCCGATACGATGCTGCCCTTGGTGGGTGTCTTGGCCGAGCATCGTTTGGGGAAGGACTTTTCGCTGCGCGATCTGAACGAGGGGTGGCGGCTCTTTAATGGATAAGCGTATGGTAGTTCGCCTCCATTTGCAGGCGAAGCGACTCAAGGGAGATGCCGCGCAGTCGGGACACCTTGTGATAAAGTTCGCGGACGTTACGCTCGTCCTCATCGGATTCAAGGAGCAGGCGGTCCGGAGGACAGGCTTTAACGGCATCCTCCATGAAATGGAAGCCGAAGCAGGCGTAAAGCCCCGCATCCAGGATGTGAGCCAACTTGCGCTCGCTGCCACGAAATCCGTGATAAATCCAGGGTTGGCGGGCAGAGAGGCGACGGCGCAGGAGCAGACAGTCGTCCAAGGCGCGCACGCAATGCAGGATGAGCGGTTTGTGGAGCTGCTCGCTCAGGGAGATGCATCTTTGGAAAGCGGATAATTGGACTTCCCAGGGTGTGGCGCATGTGCGGTCCAGCCCACATTCGCCAACAGCCAAAATGTTGGGATTGTCAAATTGGAAATCCCTGTGGGCATGCCAGGGATGGATGCCCCAGGTGTCCACTCCGTCCTGAATCACCCGCTCGCCGCTGTATGCAGGACGGTGCGTATGGAAATTGATGAAGGTCATGGTACGGGGTCATAGCCGCTGCCGCCCCAGGGGTTGCAGCGCAGGATGCGCCAGATAGTCAGCAGAAGCCCCTTGAGGGGGCCGTGCTTGCGCAGGGCTTCGATGGCATACTGCGAGCATGTGGGGGTAAAACGGCACGAGGGAGGTGTCAGAGGCGATATGAAGCGCCTGTAAAAACGGATGGGCTGGATGAGCAGCCAAGTGATGGGGTTCATGATTCCTGGGGCTGGTTGAGTTCCTCGATGATTCGTTGCAGCAGGTTTTGCAGCTTGCGCTCAACCGTTGCAAAGGGCATCAGTCGGTCGCCGGTCCATAGGATGGCCAGGTTCATGCGACGCTGTCCCAAGGTTTCGTACAGGGCATGCTTGTGGATGCGGAAGGCTTCGCGGACAAGCCGCTTGAGGCGGTTGCGGTCCACGGCATGACGCTGGCGTCGCTTGCTGACGGAAATCAGCAGCTGGCAAGGCATGCCGTCGCGCTCTTCCAGGTTCCAAACGGCACGTAAGGGAAAGGCCGATAGCGAATGGCTACCGGCCGTAAAGAGCTGTTCAATGCGTTTCTTGCTGCAAAGCCGCTCCGCCTTGGTGAAGGTGTTAAGCTTCGTTGGCATGCTTTACGTAATCGCTGAGTGCGGCGGTAATGCTGGGATACTGGGGCGTGGGTGCCTCCAGGGCAATCTCGAGTCCGGACTCCTTGGCGGTTTTGGCGGTCTGGATGCCAAAGGTGCCAATGGCAGTCCTTGCGCTGTATTTCTCCTTGAAATCGGGGAAATTCTTCAGGAGGGAGTGCACGCCCGTGGGACTGAAGAAAATCACGAGGTCGTAGTCGAAAGGCTCGTTTTCCTCGAAGTCGTTGCTTACGGTGCGGTACATGACACCCTCTGTGTGGCGCAGCCCCTTGCTGTCCATCATGTCGGCGATCTCGTTGTTGTGCACATCGCTCATGGGGACGAAGAAACGCTCCATCTTATGCTTTACCATGGCGGGCAGGACGTCAATCATCTTGCCCGTGGCTCCGAAGAACACTTTACGCTTGCGGTATTGGACGTATTTCTGGATGTAGAGGGCCACCTGCTCCGTTACGCAGAAGTATTTCATGTCCTCGCTGATGTTGACGCGCATTTCCTTGGCCATGAGGAAGAAGTTGTCCACGGCATGGCGTGAGTTGAATACAACGGCCGTAAAGTCCTGCAAATTGATGTGCTGGGCGCGGAATTCCTTTGCGCTGACGGCTTCCACCTTGATAAAGGGGCGGAATACAATCTCGACGTCGTATTTGCGTGCGATATCGTAATAGGGGGACTTCTCCGAAGAGGGTTTGGGCTGTGATACCAAAATCTTCTTTACCATGGTTTGTCTATAGCGTTTGTTATGATGTCAAGTGTTTCGTGATTTCTGTCAGTGTCCAGGCCAATGCAAGGAGGGGCAGAATTTTCAAGGTGCAAAGGTAGGCAAAAAGATGGAAAATAAGGTAATAACGTGGGAAAAAGATACGTTGCAGCTTGTAGGTGTAGAGGAAAAGACCGCCCAGAAGCACACCCGGCACGGCCCATTGCATTTGTTTCACGTCCAGGGGGAGGAAGACTGCCAGATGTGTCAGCAGGCAGAAGGCGTAAGCCTCCATGAGGAGGATGAATGTCTCTGCGTCGCGCCATAGGTTTCGCTCGCGTTGCTCGAAGAAAATGCTGTTGACGAAGCCGGATAGGGCAAAGTACAGCGTGAAGTACAGGGCTATCGTAGCCGAGAAGGCCAGCGTAAGCAGATAGGGAGGGATGCGGACAAAGAAGAGGTCGTTGTGGGTTTGGAACCATGCAAGGTAGAAAAATCCACCCGTAAGACTTAGGATGGCGCAGGCGCATAGGATAGCGTGCCAAGGCAGGATGCGGTGGCTTGGTTCCTGGCCGCTTGGGAAGGAAAAGACGAAGTTGCGGGCTTGGAGGCGCATCCCCCTCCAATACCATCCCAGGAATACAAGCGTCAGGATTCCCAAAGCCAGCAAGGAAGCGGCAAGCCAGTGCGTTTGCCACGGTTGGGGCGTGAGCAAGTCGGCGCTAATGCCCCAGGAGGGATAGGCGTCGCCATGACGGATGAGAGGATTGCCTTGGAAAAAACCGTTACACGTGTCCAGCGCCTCGCTGATATCGAGGTGCCGGACACGTGCCGTAGAGTCTTGGTAAAGGGAATCTGCCTCCAGTAGGTTCATATCTTGGCGAAGCGTCGGATGTTAGGGTCCCAAAGGGGTGTGCTGAGCGCCAGTTGGACGGCTTCCTCGGGCGTTTGCGCTACGCACCACAGACGGCGGTGGATGTCGCGGATGAAATGGTCGTGTTCGGCACGCTCCAGCCATTGCAGGAGGCCGTCATAGTAGCCCAAGGTGTTCAGGATGACGATGGGCTTGAGGTACAGACCCAACTGTTTGTTTGTAATCAGTTCGAACAGTTCGTCCATGGTGCCGCAGCCGCCGGGCAGGGCGATGGCGGCATCGCTCAGCTCGGCGATTTTGTTTTTGCGGTCGCTCATGTCTTTGGTCTCAACCAGCTCTGTCATGCGTCCGTAGGCCCAGCCCTCTTGAATCATGAAGGAGGGGATGACACCGATGGCGCGTCCGCCGGCATCCAGACAACCGTCCGTGGTGGCCTGCATCAGACCCATATTGCCTGCGCCGTTCACCAAGGCGACACCTGCCTCGGCCAATAACTGACCCACACGACGGGCATCGCTGACATATTCGGGATGCAGCTGTGTACTGCTTGCGCAATAGACAGCTACATTCTTTACTTTGCTCATAGGCGGAAGGCTTGCTTGATGTCGTTCACACGGTCCAGTTTCTCCCACGTGAACAGCTCTACTTCCAGTTTCACTTCCCGGCCGCCGTTGTAGAGGCTGTCATAGGTCTTCGTGATTGTCCTGGGCTCGCGTCCCATGTGGCCATAGGCTGCTGTCTCCTCGTAGATGGGATTGCGCAGTTTCAGGCTCTTCTCGATGGCATAAGGGCGGAGGTCGAACAATTCGTTGATTTTCTCGGCAATCTGGCCGTCGGTGAGCGACACGTGGCTCTTGCCGTAGGTGTTTACGTACACGCTTACGGGTTTGGCCACGCCGATGGCATAGCTTAGCTGTACCAGCATCTCGTCGGCCACGCCTGCGGCCACCATGTTCTTGGCAATGTGCCGTGCGGCATAGGCGGCCGAGCGGTCAACCTTTGAAGGATCCTTGCCTGAGAAGGCACCGCCACCATGAGCGCCCTTGCCGCCATAGGTGTCAACGATGATCTTACGGCCTGTGAGACCGCTGTCGCCGTGGGGGCCGCCAATGACAAATTTGCCCGTGGGATTGACGTGATAGGTAATCCGATCGTTGAAGAGGTTTGTGATGCGCTCGTCATCGATGGTTGCAAGGGTGCGGGGTACGAGGATGTTGATGACATCCCGGCGGATCTTTTGTTGCATGGCCTCGTCGGTGTCGAACTCGTCGTGCTGCGTGCTGATGACGATGGTGTCGATACGGACGGGGCAATCCTGATCGTCGTATTCAATGGTTACCTGGCTCTTCGAGTCGGGGCGCAGGTAGGTCATCTCCTTGCCTTCACGACGGATGTCGGCCAAGACCTCCAGCAGGCGGTGAGCCAGGTCGAGGCTCAGGGGCATGTAGTTCTTGGTTTCGTTCGTGGCATAGCCGAACATCATGCCCTGGTCTCCGGCACCTTGTTCCTCTTGGTTGGCACGGTCCACGCCACGGTTGATGTCAGCGCTCTGCTCGTGCAGGGCACTGAGCACGCCACAACTGTTGCCGTCGAACATGTACTCGGATTTGGTATAACCGATACGGTTGATCACTTCACGCGCCACGCGCTGAACGTCGATATAGGCCTGGCTTTTGATTTCACCGGCCAGCACAACCTGTCCCGTTGTTACAAGCGTTTCGCAGGCTACCTTGCTCTGTGGGTCGAAAGCCAGGAGCTTGTCCAGAACTGCATCACTGATTTGGTCGGCCACCTTGTCAGGATGGCCCTCGGAAACGGATTCCGAAGTAAACAAATAACCCATACTTTAATTAATTGGTTTGTTTGTAATTAATAAATGTAATGGGAAAGATTGGAGGGCAGAATGCATGACAAGCGAGTGTGCAATGTGGGGTGAACCACAATCTCCCTTGTCGTTTTAGCATTTTTTTGTGTGGTTGCAAGCAGCCCAAATCTATCCACTATTTAAATCTCGGCTACAAAGGTAGGCAAAAAAACAAAGCACAAGAGGATTTGCGTTGCCTTTTTTATCCTTTATTCAGCAGTTCCCGGAGCGGAATCATCACGAAATCGCGCTCGTGCATGTGGGGATGGGGCAGTTGCAGGCCGGGTTCGTTGAGCTGAAGGTCGTCGTACATCAGAAGGTCGATGTCGATGGGCCGGTCGTGGTAACGCCCGTCTGTGCTCTTCTGCCGGCGTCCCAACTCGTGCTCTATCTGCTGGGTCTCCTGGAGGCACCGCTTCGGCGACAACATCGTGTTTACCTGACAGCAGGCATTCAGGAAGCGGTGCTCGCTCTGAAACCCCCAAGGCTCCGTTTCAATGAATGAAGAGGTCCGGTAGACATCGCCTATGCGCTCGTCTATCAGGCAGAGTGCCCGATGGAGGAGCGCATGGCGGTTACCAAGATTGGAACCCAGGCTTAGGTAGAGCGTGTGCATCTATATGCTTAGAGTTTAGTCCTGAAGGAGCAGCATCGCGTCGCCATAGGTGCCGAAGCGATAGCGACTGTCGTTGAGGGCCTCCTTATAGGCACGCATCACGCGGTCGTACCCACCATAGGCGCAGGTGAGCATGAGCATCGTGGACATGGGGGTGTAGAAGTTAGCCACCATTGCATCTGCCAGTTTGAACTCATAGGGAGGGAAGATGAATTTGTTGGTCCATCCGTTGAACTCCTTGATGTTGTTATCGGCACTGACGGCAGTTTCCAGTACGCGTTGCACCGTGGTGCCCACGGCCACTACGCGATGGCCGTCCGCTTTTGCCTTGTTGATGATGTCGCAAGCCTGTTGGTTGACGATCATCTCCTCGACATCAGTCTTGTGCTTTGTAAGGTCCTCGACATCGATCTCACGGAAATTGCCCAGTCCGCAATGTAGGGTAACATAGGCCAGTTGGATGTCCTTCAGTTCAAGACGCTTCATGAGTTGGCGCGAGAAATGCAGGCCTGCCGTGGGGGCGGTTACGGCTCCCTCGTTCCTGGCGAAGACGCATTGGAAATCCTCGAAGTCGCTTTCCTCGGCCTCGCGCTTTATTATCTCACGAGGCAGGGGAGCCTGACCCATAGAGAAGAGGGCCTGCTTGAATTCGTCGTGTGTGCCGTCGAAAAGGAAGCGTAGGGTACGGCCGCGGCTGGTGGTGTTGTCAATAACCTCAGCCACCAGCGAATCGTCCTCGCCAAAATACAGCTTGTTGCCAATACGGATCTTGCGGGCGGGGGAAACGAGTACGTCCCAAAGGCGCAGTTCCTCGTCCAGTTCGCGCAGCAGGAACACCTCGATACGCGCGCCCGTCTTTTCCTTGTTGCCATAGAGACGTGCGGGGAACACCTTGGTGTCGTTGAATACAAAGACATCGTCCTTGTCGAAATATTCCAAGATGTCAGAAAAACATTCGCGGTGCTCAATGACACCACTCTTGCAATGCACCACCATGAGGCGGCAGTCGTCGCGGTAGGGGGTGGGATGGAGAGCGATGCGTTCTTCGGGTAGTTTATACTTAAATTGTGATAGTTTCATTATCTTGTTTGTTTTTCGATCTGTGTGATAAAATCTTCCAGTTGCCGGCACTGTTCAACGCGCACGTCGCCCACGCGGGTACGACGCAGTGCGATAAGGTGGGCGCCGCTTTGTAAGGCTTGTCCGATGTCGCGTGCCAAGGCGCGGATGTAGGTGCCTTTGCTGCAAACGACGCGGATGGTGAGCTGCATCTGTTCTGCGTCAAAGCCAAGGACTTCCAGTTCGTCGATAACCAACACCTTAGGCTTTAACAGCTGCTCAATCTCTTCGTGGTCGCCCTTGCGGGCCAATTTGTAGGCACGTTTCCCATCCACCTTCACGGCCGAGAAGGCAGGAGGCACCTGCTCGATACGTCCCATAAAGCGAGGCAGGGACTGGTCGATAAGTTCGCGTGTGATGTGAGCGGTAGGGTAGGTGGCATCAATGTCTTTCTCCAGGTCGAAGCTGGGTGTCGTGCTGCCCAGTTGCAGGGTGGCGACATATTCTTTTGTCTGCGCCTGTAGTTCGTCGATGCGCTTCGTGGCCTTGCCTGTGCAAACGATCAGTACGCCGGTGGCGAGAGGGTCGAGGGTGCCTGCGTGGCCTACCTTGAGCTTCTTGACACCCAAGTGGCGACAGAGCGCCCAACGCACTTTGGCTACCAGATTGAAGCTGGTCCAGGTGAGCGGTTTGTCAAAACAGAGTATTTCTCCTGATTCGTAATCCATCTATACCTTAATATAATAATAGAGCCTCAGGCGAAAAGATTCCAAAGCACCAAGGCTGTACCTACGATGGCGCAGTAGATGCCGAAATAGACAAGCTTGCCTTTCTTGACGATGTTGATCATCCATTTGCATGCTACGCAACCACTGACGAAGGCCGCCAGAAAACCGACGCTTAAGGGGAGGATGTCGATTTCTCCGAACACCGCCTCGCCTTTGGCAGTCTTCAGTACGCTCAGTAGTGCCTCGCCCAAAATGGGAGGTATGACCATGAGAAACGAGAATTTCGCCAAAAGCTCTTTCTTGTTGCCCAGTAAGAGACCCGTTGCGATGGTGCTGCCACTGCGGCTGAGACCGGGCATGACGGCGCAGGCCTGTGCCAAACCAATCACAAAGGCGTCGCCCAAGCTGATGCTTTCTTTCTGCCGGGGCTTGGCATAGTACGAGAATGTGAGCAGGGCGGCCGTAACGAGTAGCATGAGACCCACGATCAGCAGACCCGAACCGAAGGCCTGTTCAACATAGTCCTTGAAGAAGACTCCCACGATGCCCACAGGAATCATGCTGACCAGAATGTTCAGGGCATAGCGTGTCTCGTCGTTCATCTTGAACTTGAAAAGCCCCTTCAGAATCCAGGAAATCTCGGACCAAAGGACCACGAAGGTGCTCAGTACGGTTGCTACATGTACGGCAACGGTGAAAGCCAGGTTGTCCTCACCGTTGATTCCGAAGAATGTGGCGCCAATGGTTACGTGGCCGCTGCTGCTGACAGGCAGATACTCCGTAAAGCCCTGTACCAGCCCCAAGATTAAGGCTTCAATCCAACTCATACCTCAGTCTCCTTTCCTTCGTTGGGCGTCTCCGTGTCCTCTTGCACACCCTTGGGCTTGTGCATGATTCCGTAGGTCATGAACAGGAAGCCAAAGAGGCATACCACGGGAGCCACCTTGATGCGACGGTCACTGAAGATGTCAGGGTTGAAGGCGGTTTCGCTGCTGCCACTGCCCGACATAAGGAAAAAGCCCAAAAGGATGATGACCATGCCAACGGCCAGCAATACGTAGTTGGTCTTGTCAAATGCAAAGTTGCGCATAACTTATTTGCTATTGGTTATTAGTTGATTATCTGATGCTGTTGTCAGCCGTAAAGCTTGCTTTCGGGCAGGCTTAGGAAATGGCTGACACTGATAAAAGTGCATACAAGGGTGAGCAGGAGACCACTGGTGATGACGCTGACCCCCGTGATGATCAGGTTCTCAAGGGGCAGATAGACCAGCATTTGGGAATCGTACTGAATCAGCGTGTGCAAGGCGGCTCCCAAACTGGCGCAGGCCAAGAGGCCGGCCGTTAGCCCAATGTACAGCGAACGCAGCATAAATGGACGGCGGATAAAGCTCCAGCTGGCTCCCACAAGGCGCATCGTGTGGATGACGAAGCGACGGGAATAGACACTCAGCCGTACCGTGTTGTTGATGAGCACAATGGTGATGACAAGCAGTACGACGCTGATGGCCAACAGCACATAACTCAGTTTTGTAAGGTTGCGGTTCAGGCGCTCAACCAAATCCTTCTGGTAGACAACGTCAGCCACCAAGGCTTTCTGTTTCACTTCCTTGGTAATCCATACCAGGCTGTCTGTGCAGGCATAATCCGCTTCCAGATGCATCTCCAGGAGGGGGGTATAGGGGTTCTCTCCCAAGAATTCAGAGGGGTCGGTGCCCATGGCTTCTGTCTGCTCCTTGAGTGCCTTCTCTGCGCTGATGTAATTGATGTCCTTGATCCAATGCTCCTTCTCCAGCTGCTGTTTCAGTTTCAGGCTGGAGGCTTCTGTAGCCTCATCGGTCAGGATGGCCGTAACGGTCAGGCTTTGCTTGACGCTGTCGCCTACGTTCTTGGCTGTCAGGGCGCACAGCACCGTAAGTCCCAGGAGGATAAGCACGAAGGTGGTGCTGATGGTGCTGGTAAGTGTCTGCCATTGGAAGGACAGGAGGGGTTTTTTCTTAGGCATGCTCTACAATAATTCCTTTTAGGGTTGCACTGCTGCTTTCGGTAATTCGCACTCGCACCGTATCGCCAATATGATGGCCTGCACGGTCGATAATCACAACCTTGTTTTGTTCTGTGCGTCCGAACAACTGGTCTTTCGACCGTTTGCTGACGCCTTCGACAAGGATGTCATATTCGTGGCCGATGTAGCGGCGGTTGCTCTCGGCGCTCAGTTCGTTCTGAAGGGCGATGAGTTCGTTGAGACGGCGAATCTTCGTTTCCTCGGGAATGTCGTCCGCCAGGTGTTTGCTGGCATACGTGCCGGGCCGCTCGCTGTATTTGAACATAAAGGCACTGTCGTAAGCACATTCGCGCATCAACGAAAGGCTCTGCTGATGATCCTCCTCTGTTTCTCCGCAATAGCCCGCAAAGATGTCTGTCGTCAGCCCGCAGTCGGGGATGATACGGCGGATGGCTGCCACGCGGTCCAGATACCACTCGCGGGTGTACTTGCGGTTCATGCGTTTCAACACATCGTTGCTGCCGCTCTGCACGGGCAGGTGAATGCTCTTGCAAACATTGGGCTCTTCGGCAATCACATGCAGCGTGTCGTCGCTCATGTCTTTGGGGTGGCTGGTGGTGAAGCGCACGCGCATGGTGGGCACCTCGTGTGCGACCAGACGCAGCAGCTGGGGGAAGTTGACTGGATTCCCGTCCTTGTCGTTGCCGAGATAGCTGTTGACGTTTTGCCCCAGCAGGGTGAGTTCTTTGAAATTGCGGTCTCTCAGGTCGCGTGCCTCGCGCAAGATGCTTTCCACGTCGCGGCTGCGCTCGCGTCCTCGGGTATAGGGCACAATGCAATAGTGGCAGAAATTATTACAGCCACGGGTGATGCTTACAAAACCACCGATGTGATGTCCGCTGATACGCTGAGGCACCACATCGCCATAGGTCTCGGTGAGCGACAACTCGACGTTGATGGCTTTCTGTCCGGCCTCTACCTGCGATACCAGATCCGGCAATGACATATAGGCATCGGGTCCGACGACAATATCAACGCCGTATTCCTCGATCAGTTTTTCTTTCACACGTTCGGCCATACATCCCATGATGCCGATGATGAGCTTCTGCCCCTTGCGTTGTAGCGAGTGAAAATATTCGATGCGGCTGATAATTTTCTGTTCGGCGTTGTCGCGCACGGAGCAGGTGTTCAGGAACACGGCATCGGCCTCCTCCACCTTTTCGCACACTTCATATCCTGCCATTCCCATTACGGAGGCCACCACCTCGCTGTCGGCAACGTTCATCTGGCACCCGTAGGTCTCAATTAGCAGTTTTTTCATTTCTTTTTCTTTCTGTATTTGTCTTGTTGTCTGTTAGGGGCATACTATGCAAGGTGCAAAGATACGATTTTTTTTCGCCATTTGCGTGTTAATTCTTTATAAAGTTTGCGTGCACGTGCGTAATGTCTTTTTCAAACCCCGTCAGGTTCTGTTTTATTCTCGGTTTTTTGTATCTTTGCTTAATCTCGGATAATAGTCAAACATTTATACTTTATCATGGAATTCAACAGCATCACGGCTGCCGAGGCAGCAGCCCTTGTAAAGAACGGCCAGACGATAGGCTTGAGTGGTTTTACTCCCGCCGGTACGGCCAAGTGCACCACGGCAGAGATTGCCAAAATGGCGGAGGCAGAACATGCCGCGGGACGCCCCTTCAAGGTAAGTTTGCTCACGGGAGCCAGCACGGGACAAAGCACTGATGGCGCCCTCTCCAATGCCCATGCCATAGATTTCCGTACTCCCTATACCACCAACGCCGATTTCCGAAAGCATGTGAATGCGAATGAGGTGAACTATAGCGACCTGAACCTTTCCGGTGTGGCAACGCAGATTCGTCAGGGCTATCTGGGTCAGGTGCATTGGGCGATTATTGAGGCCTGTGCGATTGAGAAGGTCGGTTCAAAGGCCCATATCTATCTCACCGCGGCGGGTGGTATCAGCCCCACAATCTGTCGCATGGCCACCGAGGGTATCATCATCGAGCTAAACGCCTTCCACTGCCCCAAGAGCAAGGGACTGCATGATGTTTATGAAATTGAGGACCATCCTTTCCGCAAGCCCGTCTCTATCCTGAAGGCTAACGACCGCATCGGCAAACCCTATATCGAGGTGGACGCAAGCCGCATTGTGGGTGTTATCGAGTGCAACGTACCCGATGAGGCCCGTTCTTTCAAGGATGCGGACCCCATCACGAATCAGATCGGTCAGAATGTGGCTGACTTCCTTTTGGACAATATGCGCCGTGGCTTGATTCCCCCTACCTTCCTGAATTTGCAGAGTGGCGTGGGTAGCGGTGCGAACGCGGTGCTGGGTGCTCTGGGAAAATGTGCCGAAGTCCCCAATTTCAATATTTACACCGAGGTGTTGCAGGACGCTCCCGTCCAGTTGATCCGTGACGGCCGTGTGCTGAGTGCCAGCAGCTGCTCGCTGACTGTTACGAACGAGTGCTTGCGCGGTATCTATGACGATATTGATTTCTTTGCTGACAAGCTTGTGCTGCGTCCTTCCGAAATCAGCAACAACCCTGAGGTTATCTCCCGTATCGGTGTGTGTTCGCTCAATACAGCCATTGAGGTTGACATCTATGGCCATGTGAACAGTACGAAGATTTGCGGAACAAAGATGATGAACGGCATCGGAGGGTCTGCCGACTTTACGGACAACGCCTATCTCAGCATTTTTACTTGCGGTTCTACCACCAAGGGAGGAAGCATCTCCAGCATTGTTCCCTTTGCCAGCCACATCGACCACACAAATCATTTTGTGGATGCGGTGATTACCGAGTATGGCGTGGCCGACCTGCGCCGTAAGAGCGATTTGCAGAAGGCGGTAGAGCTGATCAAGGTGGCCCACCCGGATTATCGCCCTCTCTTGCAGGATTACCTGGCAATGGCATCAAAGCGAGGAGGCCATACGCCACATGTCCTTTCTGCCGCCTTTGCCATGCACGACACCTTGCAGCGTAAGGGCGACATGCGCCTGACGGACTGGGCGGAATATGTGAAATAATAACTTTCCCAAAATCTATATGAGAAATCTTTTCATTACCCTTTTTCTTTTCCTTCCCTTTTCGCTCAGCGCAAGAGAGTTGTCGCCCTTGCCTCAGCAATCAAGAATTGACAGCCAAACGATTTCGCTGTCCCAACCCGTTACGCTGGTGGGGGCTGACAAAGCTGACGCCGATGCCGTTGCACTGCTCAGAAATCATCTGACGCGTGTTCAGCCGAAGGGCGGACTGAAGCTCATCATCGGTGAGCGCGGCGATAAGAGCGTCAAGGCCTTTGCCAAGCAGATTCCTGCGCAGGCGGAAGGCTATTTCCTTAAGGTAAGCCCTACGCAGATCGTTGTGGCGGGGTCCGACGAGCGTGGCACCTATTATGGCGTGCAGAGCCTGCTGGGTCTCATGCAAGGTGCGTCGCTGCCCTTGTGCGAGATTACGGATTGGCCCTCCGTGGCTTGTAGAGGCGTCATCGAAGGCTTCTATGGCAACCCCTGGAGCCATGCGGACCGGTTGCGCCAGTTTGACTTCTATGGTAAGAACAAATTGAATATCTATGTTTACGGCCCCAAGGACGACCCCTATCACCGTGCGCATTGGCGTGATCCCTATCCTGCGGAGGAGGCTCAGCGCATCCGTGAACTGGTGGACGCAGCTCATAAAAATAAGGTACAGTTTGTATGGGCTATTCATCCCGGAGGCGATATTCAATGGAACCTTGCGGACAGCATGGCTGTGGTGAAGAAATTGGAGATGATGTACGATTTGGGCGTGCGCACCTTCGCTGTCTTCTTCGATGACATTTGGGGTGAAGGTGCCAAGGGCGACAAGCAGGCAGGTCTGCTGAACTATGTAACGGATGAGTTTGTTCGCCGTCGCCCCGGCGTGCAACCCTTGATCATGTGTCCCACACAGTACAACAAGGGATGGAGCAGCGGCGACTACCTTGAGACGTTAGGCACAAAGATGTATCCCGAAGTGCGCATCATGTGGACGGGCAATTCTGTTGTGGACATGATCGAGCAGAATGACATGCAATGGATCAACAATCAAATCAAGCGTAAGGCTTTCATCTGGCTGAACTATCCCGTGAACGATTACTGCCAGAGCCGTCTGCTCATGGGTAAGACCTACGGCAACGGACTGGATATCGCAGACATGGTCAGCGGTTTCTGTTCCAATCCCATGGAATATGCCGAAGCATCCAAACTGAGCGTGTACAGTATTGCCGATTATACGTGGAACATGCCCGCCTACGATGCGGAGAAAAGCTGGGAACGTGCTGCCAAGGCTTTGGTTCCCACAAACCCTGTGGCATTCCTGTTCTTCTGTCAGGACAATGTTGATTTGGGTCCGACGGGCCATGGCCTGAGGCGTGAGGGGGAGAGCAAGGCGTTTCTGGAGTCTATCTCTCAGGCAAAAGACAGTGTTCGGGCTGCCTTTGGTTATTTCAGCATTGTTCAGTCGTTTTCTAACCAGTTGCTGGGTGATAGCATCAACAATCCTCATTTGATCGGTGAAATAGCCCCCTGGGTACGCAGCTGGGGCTTATTGGCCCAAAGGGGGGCACAGGTTTTCTATATGAGCGAGTCTTTGAACGAGAAAGACAGTCTGGCCTTTGTGGGTGCGTATCGCACGTATGCCGAGGCCACACGCGCACAAAAAGCCATTACGAGCCGCGATTTCGAGGGTAGCATCGTAAAGGCCAAACCTGTGCCAAGCGGAACGGTTATCGCTCCTTGGATTGAGGAGCACGTGAATGCCTTGGTGAAGGAATATCAGAAGAAATATGCCTACGGCAAGGAGTTCTTCCCCGTGCAGGCCATTGCTGATGGCGAATATTTCATTAAGGTGAACGGCCGCTACCTTACCAATGCGCAAGCACAGGCTGACCGCACGGGCGACCGTCCTGTCTTCGTCGCTGAACGCGACGTCATCAACCCCCAACGTCAGCAGTGGTTGATTGAATTGGACACCAAGACAGGCCGGTACAAGATTACGAACAAACAGGACGGCCGCTATCTGAACGAGCGAGGCACCTTCTGGGCGGACCGTCAGTTGAATCCCTATGATGCCCAGTGGCACACCTTCCTGCTCAACGGTCAGGATGGTCGCTTTAGCATTCAGTGTGGAGGCCGTGCGGGTCAGGCTTTCTGGAACCAGCAAGGAGACCATCTGGGATCAAGTCCCCAGGAACAGCAGATCTTCCAGTTAGAGGCTGTAAAATAGAAGAACAGACGTATGGAACAACTAACAGTAATCAAAGTGGGCGGAGCCGTCGTTGAGCAGCCCGAGTTCCTGAACGAGCTTATCAGTAACTTCGCTGCGGTTCCCGGTCATAAAATCCTTGTTCATGGCGGAGGCCGTAGCGCGACACGCATCGCCTCTGACCTTGGCATTGAGAGCCAAATGGTGGAGGGACGCCGCGTTACGGACGAAAAGATGCTCAATGTGGTAACGATGGTCTATGGCGGGCTTGTCAACAAGAATATCGTGGCCTTGATGCAGGCTCGCGGTCTGAATGCCGCAGGCTTTACCGGTGCCGACATGAACCTCATCCGTGCGCATAAGCGTCCCGTGAAGGATGTGGATTACGGTTGGGTGGGCGACCTGGACAACGTGGACGGTGAGCTTCTGTCAACGCTCATTCAGCGTGGCATCGTACCTGTGATGGCCCCCTTGAGCCACGACGGCCAGGGACATCTGCTCAATACCAATGCGGATACCATTGCCAGCGCTGTCGCATTGGCGTTGGTTCCGTATTTTGATGTTACCCTCACCTTTGCGTTCGAGAAGAATGGTGTGCTTCTGGATGCAGAGGACGACGATAGCGTGATACCCCATCTGGATGCCGGGCTCTATGCACGGCTTAAGGCTGACGGGTGCATTACCGATGGCATGCTTCCCAAATTGGATAATGCCTTCGCCTCCCTTCAGAAAGGAGTGAAGAAGGTACTTATTACCAGTGCCGTTGACCTCTTGGGGCATAGCGGAACAATAATTGAATAAAAAAATCGCCTGGCCTGTAACAAAAGCCCCGCACATTCGTCTATATACTTAGAGAGCGATGAACAGAGAACGATTTCAAACCGAGGTGTTGCCGCTGAAGGACAAGCTCTTTCGACTGGCATTACGCATCACTTTGAATCGTGAAGACGCCGAAGACATTGTGCAAGACACCATGCTCCGCGTTTGGGATGTTCAAGAACAATGGCCGAATATACAAAGCATGGAGGCCTATTGCTTAACCATCTGCCGTCGTCTCGCACTTGACTTCGTGAAAAGGGCGGCCGCCAGAAATGTTTCGTTCAATCCCGAACAACACGACCGGCCGATGGTCCCAGGTTCTGAACAGAAAGAAGAGGTAAGGCTCATCCGTCAGGCTATGGACCAGCTGCCCGAGGCACAACGTACTATCATGCAACTAAGGGATATGGAAGAGCATTCCTACGCCGAGATTGCAGAACTGACGGAGATGACGGAGTCGCAGGTGAAGGTGTATCTGCACCGCGCCAGAAAGAAAATAAAAACAATTATCGAGCAGATAGAGAGTTATGGATTATAAATACATCGAACAACTGTTGGAGCAGTACTGGGAGTGCCAGACCACCCTCGAGGAGGAGGCTATCCTGCGCGCTTTCTTTCAGCAGAGCGATATTCCGGCGCGCCTGTTGCCCTACAAGGCAATCTTTCAGGCTGAGCAGGAAATTAAATCTGAGGCTCGGCTGGATAAGGACTTTGACAAGCGCATGATGCAGCTTATTGACGAACGTGGAGAGCACTATGTGGCAGCCCGTCGTTTGACGCTGCTTCAGCGATTACAGCCTCTTTACAAGGTGGCAGCCGTGGTGGCGATCGTTCTTTCGCTCGGCATGGCATCGCAGTACGGATGGCGTAATCCGCAGGAGTCCCAGATGGCTCAGGGCGAGCGGACGGAAGACAGCACAAGCGTTGTGCCCGTAGATGCAGCCACAGCTACCATGGAGAAGGGTACGGACAGCCTGACAATGGTCAGCGTTCCCTGATCCCCCTAAACATTGAAAGGAATTTCCTTTAAAGTTAATACAACCAATTGCTTTTCTAAAAACTATAGGTAAAGGGCAGCCGCGATGGCAGCCCTTTACCTTTTTTTCGTGGCTTAAGGTAAAAATTACCTGATACGTTTGGCTATTCCGTGCCGATGTCTTACCTTTGCAGTCGCAAAGTGTGCCGTCAGCACACGAACGAAGGATGGTTCGGTAGCTCAGTTGGATTAGAGCAGCAGCCTTCTAAGCTGCGGGTCATGGGTTCGAGCCCCATCCGAATCACAAAGGCGGAAATGCGTCGGCGCATTTCCGCCTTTGTCGTACCCTATGGTCTGTTACGAGATTCGCGCCAGGAAATCATGGTTATCTCCCTGATCCAGAATTTCACATTGCAAGCCTGTCTCGCTTGCGGCGGCGGCAAGCATTTTGGCATCGGCATATAGCCAAGGGAACGTGTTGCCCTCAATATCCTTATATATCATCTGGTATTCCAATGCCCCGTAATAGCCATGGGAAGAATCCCAATCCAGTTGCCCATTCTCGTCCTCAAAGATATAGCGCAAATCGCAACTGTCTGTCAGTATCTGTCCACCGGGTTTCAGGAGTTTCTTCAGCCGATTGAGCAAACGTGGCAGATTTTCAGGTTTGCCGGCGATGCCCAAACCGTTCATCAGCAGTAAGATCGTGTCGAATTGTTCCGTCCAATCGTCCTCTAAGATATCTCTTTCTTCCACAATCCTTACGCCCCGCTCGCGCATTACCTGGCACGACAGGGGTGAAATCTCCAAGGCGGTTACCTCCAATCCCCTTTGTTGCAATTCCAAAGAATGGCAGCCGGCACCGGCACCTATGTCCAACGTGCGCCCACGCGCTTCCCGGATGGCGCGCTTCTCCAACTTGGGCATATCACGGAACGTGCGGAAAAGATGGCTTACGGGAATCTCATCCTCGTCAAACTGTGGGCTTAGCACGCGCAAACTATCGGCCTTGCCTGTCCGGTGATAGTCCATGATGGCTTGCCCCATAGGGTCGGCCTTGGGAAAAAACGTATCGAATATCTGGCGAAGGCGGGCCTCGTCTTTGATGATTGTTCTGAGTGCCTCCAGACGGATTGTATTGGGACTGTCCTCAAACCAGAGTTTCAGGTAACCCCCTTCGCCGTACTTCTCTTTCAGATGTTCCAAGGTGCGTTGCCAGTGTTCCTCTCTGCCAAGGGCGGGATAGTGGTCCAGCCCATATTGAATGGTGCGTTCGATGATTTTTTGTGGATCGATGAAGCGGTCTGCCTCAGCCACGATGCGTCCGTAGATACTACGCGGCGGAGTCTTGCTGCTGGCTCTGTGGTCCTCAGCAGCCTGCGCCATTGTTTCTATCTCTTCTTCGCTGAACCATTTTCTCAGCGATTTGTCCTTGCGGAGAATGTGCCCACTAACGATGTGGTGCGTTTCACGTCCCTCGGAAAGTCCTGTATCGTGATAGGCGGCAATCGTGTAGCACATCGCTTCATTTGCCCCCAATTTCCGGGAAAGCTCCATGCTTTGTCGGATAACAAGCGTGGCGTGGTCGCGTCTGTGCGCAGCATCGAAGTGGTCGTATCGGGGAAGGATTTCCTGCTCGATATAGGCTCTAAGTTCTTCAAGAATCATTTTCCTACGTTTATTTGTTTGCGAAGATATAAAAAAAACTGCTATTATTTGGCTGTTTCGCAAGAATCCTCTACCTTTGCACTCGGTACAAAAAGCCCAGATGGCGGAATCGGTAGACGCGCTGGTCTCAAACACCAGTAGGGCAACCTGTGCCGGTTCGATCCCGGCTCTGGGTACCAGAACACCTCTTAATCAATTTGATTTTGAGGTGTTTTTGTTTTATTTGTGCAGCCGATGAAAAGGGAGATTCTTGCCGTCAAATCCGGAAGGTTCGGCTGTTATGCTGCGAGCGAATACATTTTCCTGCAAAATTCTTGCATATTCCGAGAATTCTAACGAAATTTGTCATGAGGTTGCGCATAAGCAGAGTAATGGTAGTTAGCCGTTTAGCGACCAATAATTTGCCGACAATCTGTGAATTGTGAAACTATTCATCTTAAAGTATTTAAAAATCTAATTCAACCAGCGAGTATTCACAATAAGCGTATAACAATCGGATGAATTTCCCTAACAGTTGATTATCCGCCGAATATTAAGTTACATGATGTAAATGCAATTTCTTTTCACCTTTCTCTTCTTGAGTTTTCTGCCTTTTGGACATGCCGCAGTTTCTTTCTTTGGAGGCAGTATGCCTGTTGCTGTCATGCAAGGAGCCGTTTATACCGCCCTCCAAAATGAGCTTAATCACAATGACAAAGTCTTCTGTGCTTTCCCATCTGATCGGTATGCGAAAGCGACGACTACCGGTGGAGAGCATCTTAACAGCCTATTTTCCCCAAACAATAAGCGTATGAATGAGAAAAAAGTTTCAACCGGAGCTTTCGTAGCCTCTGTGCTGTTATCACAAAATGAATGGGACATAAAGAAACTCATAAGCGATTGCAAAGCGGATTGGAATATGGATATTCCATATGACAACAATGCCGAAATGTTGGTAGCGTTTATGGGAGATATTACACTTGCAGTGACCATTATGCCGACTCCAGTACCTAATCAAGAAGCTGAACATTATGCCAAGGCTAATTATATGTGGAAGGATGCAGTGGAAATGACGAAAAGCCACAAAGCGCATATCTTGGTTTCTGTGCTTGGAAAGGATGCCGGCTTGTTTGAAAAAGGGAAACTATTTACCAAAGTCGTTTCCTCATGTTTAAAGCAGAAAGGAGCCATTGCTGTATATACGGATGGGGCGGTGTTTGAACCCCGTTTTTATTGTGATGCCGCATCTGTCATGCAGCAGGATGATGACGTATTGCCGATATTGGACTGGGTGTGGTTTGGCGTATATCAAACCAAAGAATATGCCGGTATATATACCTATGGAATGAGAAAATTCGGTAAGGAGGAGATGGAGGTATATGCTGAAAATGCAGACTTGAATGATGTCCGTAATTTCCTGTTAGAGATAGTTACATACGTTTTAGATTGCGATGTAACTTTGAAAGATGGCGAAACCATAGGATTTTCGGAAGATCAGAAGCTTGACATTACGCTTAGTGATGCGATTGCGTTAGAAGGTAAGAGTTTGAAAATCAAATATCCGAAATAAGCGTATAACAAGCGGATGAATTTCCCTAACAGTTGATTATC
>JAQYEW010000054.1 GCA_028723455.1 Prevotellaceae bacterium
AGTTAGGCAAAGCCTATCAGCAGAAATACAATTCGTGGGATTATTTCCCTTTAAGATGTGCAGAAGAAGTGCTTAAAGTATTACCTAATTTCTGTGACGCTCTTGTCTTGAAATTCTGCGTACATCAGCAATTAGGCTATGCCTTCCAAGAGAAATATGGAAATTCACGAACTCCTTATGCAGAAAATAATTACACAGAATTTCAGCGTATGATCTATATGCTCGATAACCTTGGATATTCACAACAAACAGATGCTGAATATCGGCAAAACGTTGAGAATGCATTGAAGAATATGGAGAACGAATCAAAACAGTAAATCATGAGAATCGAATTATTAACAAAAATATTTCAGACAATATTTATAACATCAGTCTTGTCTTGCATTGGTATTACAGTTTCTGCTCAGAGTCCCTATGCGATATTTGGAGACAAATCAGTCATGCTTGAAGCAAAGGCGGAACCAGTAAGCGGCATATACCGTATTCAAATCCGAAAAGACAATGAAGTCAGATACTTTGCCGATTTCGATTTTGAGAAAGGCATAGCCACACTGAGTGATATGGCTGGAAATATTGTTCTTCAAGATAGCATAAGCGAAAATGCGAAGGCGATGTTTACAACCATTGATCCTCACGCAGAGAGTTACTATCATCTTAGTCCATATAGTTATTGTGGAGGAAATCCCGTTAATGCAATTGATCCAGATGGTAAAGACATATATATGCTTTTTTATACAACAGGAAATGGACGAGGAGACGACATGTTTAAATCAGCAGCTGAAACAAGAAAATATGACATTGAACATAGCGTCTATTTTAATGCTTCTAATGATATTGTATTGATGCGTGAAATTCAAGACATCAGTTCAATTGAATCATTAGTAGGTAATATTGTAGGCACATATGGTGATTCCTTTGGCAAAACTGCAGAATTTAGTATTTGGTCACACGCAGGAGTGGATGGTCCAACAGGAACAACAAGAACAAGTCAGAACGCTCTTGATGGAAAACAGATGACATTAGATGGTTGGAACAATATAGATTTTAATTGGGCACCTGATGCAAATGCGAATTTCTATGGATGCAAAACAGGTGTCGCAAATGATGGCAGCCCTTCTTTCTCTACAAGAATATCCTCTTTGAGTAATTATAGAAATATAAATGTACATGGTCAAACATCATCTGCATATCCTTCTCGATATACAAATGTAAGACAGAATACGCAAGAAATGATTAATGGGTCATTTTCATACCCAACGTATATGGTTGGAGGATCATCTCTTGGGATTGTAGGACGTTTTTTTCCTACACATTCCAAAGCAAATCCTATGAGAACAAGTCGAAATGGAAGAGGAACTATAAATAACTACTATCAACCAGGAAGGAGGCATTAGTTATGAAGAAAAACATGCTGTCAAGGCGGTTAGTCTTGCTGATGATTATAATCATTGTAACATCATTTTTTTCTGTAAGAGATAGTGTAATTGTACAGTCAGATTGGAAGCACACCAGTGGCGGTAATCTGGGTACTGACTTTTTCTTTTTCACAGAAGATAGTGAATACCGTTATAGTTGCCCGTTAATAAAGAAGAATGAAAAGATCATAGGCATTGCCTTATTTCAATTAAACGGAAGACTTATGGTTTACTCTCTATCTGATACGTCCCTAGCCTTTTTCATGACAATATAAGAAATAACGTAATCTCTAATAAAAAATATGTTAGTGTATCATCTGATTACGTGAGTTCGGGATAAGAAAAGCCTCATAAAAGGTATGGAGATGATCCTGACAGAGAGCATCCGTGTCAATACGGATAAGGACGGTGAAGGCCGATTTTACAAACTTCAAATTTGGTTCTTAAGGGACGACTAGTTCTATTCTGCCACAATCTCAGACGCTACGCCCATAAGATATTCAAGGGACTTGCCACTGATGGAATGGGTACGATAGGATGGTGTCATAGTTTCAAGCTGCATCTGGCCAGCAATGACAGAGGGGAGATCATCATGTTCTGTTTCACGGGAGCCTACGTGGACGCCAGAGATCCGAAGGTTTGGGCAGTTCTGGCCAAGACGCTTTACGGAAAGCTCTTTGCCGACAGGGGATGTATCTCGCCCAGACTCTTTGATAAACCACAGGTTCTTTGGGGATATTGCATTTTTTTAGAAGTTCTTATCCAGAACTGACGTATCTATAGGTTTATCAGTTAAAGAGCAATGATATTTGCGAAGTTTGAGGTAGACCATAACCAATTTCACGGTTAGGGGCAGAGTTGTTCAATCCCGATGTATGTAAGAGATTGATAAGTTCATTTCGACTCATTCGCTTGTACTCCAGCAGAGAAGCACATAATCCGGCAATGACAGGAGCCGTATATGACGTTCCTCGGCGTGGAGGCTGTGCATAAGCACATACATCAGGCTTTATGTAATTGACACCTCTATAACCTATAGAACTGTAACTGGTGCGAGTTGTGCCGTCTGATTCAATGGCGCCAACAGATATTACCTCCCTAACATCTGCAGGAAAAATAGAGTAACGCCAGGGCTTATCACCCTCGTTGCCCATGCTCTGAATAAATATTAGGTTAGGATTGACTTGCAACACACTGTCTACAAATTGCGAGATACGAGAACTATGTCCATCGAGCATGGAGACCGTGTAACCATCATAATCATCATATACCGTATAACCGCATGAGCTTGTTATCACATCTACATTATGCGACAGCAACCAGCGTATAGCGTTCATCATACGGTCCTCCTCTATCCGTAACTCTGAATCGAAGTCGTCAATCTCAGCCAAGTAATATTTGGCATTCCACGCCAACCCCTTTATAGTATCACCTGAAGAGAGATAACCACCTATGCATGCACAGGAGTAGGCTCCGTGGTCTCGCTCTCGGCCGGGTTTTTGACGAAAAAAATCGGTTGTGTCGCCATCCACAAAATCAGCGTAGGCAACTACATTCATTTTTTTCGTCCATGAACGTTGCCACAATCCACCGAATCCCGTATCCAATACTCCGATTTTAATTCCACGGCCACTGATATCTAACGAATCGTACGATTCATCAATCATCATTGCCGGTGCTGTTGTATAAATCCGGTTTCCGATAGATAGGTAATGTTCTGGAGGATCTGAAAATTCATTACGTGTCAAAAAATAGCCTATAATTGATAGCGTGATAACGGAAAGCAATAGTATTCCACTAATGATTGTAATCAATAGTTTTAATGTTTTCATTGGGCAAATAACGTAAGTTAACGTGAGTTCGACGAAATATAATTGTCTATAAATTTTGTGATTAGCGAAATCTGCCGCAACTTCAAAACTTTGGAATCAAATAAATACGGACAAAAATCACTAAAATCACAGAACACAAAGATACACAAATATATTGTATGTCTGATGATTTCTGCAAGTTTTTGACACAATGATGGAAAAATATACGCTAAAACCAGTTAACAAGTGGAAATATCACCGTGATTCCGCCATATCAAAGGCAGAAATCATACTGAGCAAGGAAAGCATAGAGATACACCATGTGGCAGAGGCCGCAAGCTATCGCAGCCCGGACCGGACACCACCTTCTGATATGCCGCGATTCCATCAAGGATTTTGAGGAATACCTATTGACGTTGTTTCACCGAAGGAAATAAAGTCCTCCAGCCAAAACTTTTTGAATCCGGGGAAGTACTCCCGTTGAAGTACCGGAGTATTTTCGTTTAAGTACTGCAATACTTCAGGTGAAGTACTGAAGACATTGCAGTGAAGAGGAGAACATTCCTCCTGTGGGGTTTGGCCGGTCAATCAAAAAGCGTTATCTTTGGGGCATGAACGGTTGCGCGACACATCACGCACAGTAAAATATATGACACCATCAGAATCACTTTGTCCGCTGAACCTCCCCCCGGCCTCCCTGCGCATCTCGCAAGGGCAAGACGGTCGTTTGCGTGTGTTCGACATCCTGCGCCGGCGGCACGTTACGCTTACTCCCGAGGAATGGGTGCGCCAACACTTCATCCACTACCTCATTACCCACAAAGGCTATCCCGCGGCTCTCCTTGCCAATGAGGTCAGCCTCTCACTCAACGGTCTGCAACGGCGTACGGACAGTGTGCTCTATGACCGGCAAGCCCAGCCACGCATGCTCATCGAGTACAAGGCTCCAAGCGTTGCACTCTCGCAGAAAGTGTTCGACCAGATCTCTCGATACAACATTACCATGCGCGTTCCTTACCTGATTGTAAGCAACGGCCTGCAACATTACTGTTGCAGCATCAACTACGAAGAGGGCAACTACCGTTTCCTCCGCGAGATTCCCTCCTACGGCGAACTATAACCTACCTGTTTTTGAGTTCTGACTTGTCGATGACCACGTACACGGTATCCACGACACGCCCCTGGCGTTCTCCGCCAAAACGTTTGGAGACGTTCGCAAAATCCTTGTCCAGAACCGTAACGTCATCCACAAAATACCTTGTCTCTCCGCGGTTACGTCCTACGTTCTTCAGCCCCCACACCTCATGGTATCTGATTTTCACCTTCCATCCTTCCACCTGGGCCTGATAGAGCAACTTGACGAGCGAATCCTGATCATCGCGGTCGTTGTCGAAAGAAAAGGAGAAGGGGTCTCCACTGGTATTCATGCCCGTCTGCGTCAGATTCAGGCGTCCTTCCCATGAGTCCCATATAACTCCCTTTTGGGTAAACTCAATCAAATTGCCCACTTTCTCGCCATTTGAATAATTCTCCTTACAACCGCTCAGCGACATACACCCAAGGGCTGTGAGCAACACTAAGAAAGTTCTCTTCATACCTTTATTTTCTTTGTTCTTGATGTTACAAAGATAAAGATTTATTTGTTCCGGTGCAAATTTACACTTATTTTTGCATCCGAAAACTGATCCCTAAATCCTAAGTAACATGAAACACTCTCTTCGCCTTGCTCTATGCTCGCTGGCTTTTGCTACTTCATGCCTTCCTTCGCCGGCTCAGGAAGAACTCTATCCCAATCATTTCAACCTTGACAAAGTGCAGCTTTTGGATGGCGAGTTGAAAAGAGCCATGGATTTGAATTTCCGGACTCTCTTGACCTACGATACAGACCGACTGCTGACGCCGTTCGTTCGTCAGGCAGGCTTGAACACAGGCAAGTACACACAATGGCAGACCCTTCACCCCAATTTCACAAACTGGGGTGGCGCCAATTTCGACTTGTCCGGCCATGTGGGCGGCCACTACCTCTCCGCTTTGGCCTTGGGCTACGCCTCCTGTCAGGATGCGACGGTCAAACAGCAACTCAAGGAACGGTTGGATTACATGGTAAGCGTTCTCAAGGATTGCCAGGATGCGTATGCCACCGACGCAACGGGGCTGAAGGGTTTCATCGGCGGCCAGCCCATCAATAACGTATGGCAGCAGATGTTCCAAGGCAACCTCTCCCCTTTTCAGAACGTGCGCGGATGGGTTCCCTTTTATTGCCAGCACAAGGTAATGGCAGGATTGCGCGATGCGGCCGTCTATGCCAATAACGACGTTGCCCGAGAACTTTTCCGGGCTATGGCTGATTGGGCCGCAAACGTTGTGGACAAACTCACGGAAAGCCAGATGCAGGGCATGCTGGATACCGAGCACGGCGGGATGAACGAAGTAATGGCCGATGCCTTCCGCCTCTTTGGCGATGGCCGTTATTACATTGCCGCAAAGAAATATTCGCACCAAACCATGGTCAATGGTCTGCAAAGCCCTAACGGCACGTTCCTTGACAACCGCCACGCCAACACCCAAGTGCCCAAGTACATTGGTTTTGAACGCGCCGCCGAGGAAGCCGAACGTGAAAAAATGGATGATGCCATCATAACGCTGTACACCCAAGCGGCGGAAAACTTCTGGGCAGACGTGGCGCTGAAGCGCACGACCTGTATCGGCGGCAACAGCGTTGGCGAACACTTCCTGTCCACTGCCAACAGCCACCGCTATATTGACCACTTGGATGGTCCTGAAAGTTGCAACACGAACAATATGCTCAAACTTTCGGAAATGCTTTCCGATCGCACCCGCGATGCACGTTACGCTGATTTCTACGAGTACGCAACGCTCAACCACATGCTTTCAACCCAAGACCCCACCACAGGTGGCTACGTCTATTTCACTACGCTGCGCCCCCAAGGCTATCGCATTTACAGCCAGCCCAACCAAGGAATGTGGTGCTGCGTAGGCACGGGTATGGAGAACCACAGCAAATATGCCCACTTTGCCTATACCCACGACGGGGCTGAGGTTCTCTATGTCAACCTCTTCATAGCCAGCCGTCTCGTCGACGAACGCTTCGCACTGACCCAGGAGACACGCTACCCCTATGAACAACAGACAAAACTCACCATGGATGCCGACGGCACCTTCACGCTGGCTCTGCGCCATCCCTGGTGGACAACAGAGGGATACAAAATTCTTGTGAACGGAGAAGAGCAACCTATCGACGTAAAACGTGGCGAGGCCTCCTACGTCAAGATTCATCGCACATGGAAGAAGGGCGACGTGGTTACCGTCCGGATACCGATGGAACTGCGTACCGTTCCCTGTCCCAACTATGAAGATTACGTGGCCTTTGAATATGGTCCCGTTCTGCTTGGCGCAAAAACTACGGCAGAAAACCAGGCAGATGCCGATACCACGGGGCTGGCTTGGGAGGTTCTCCAGAACGAATACGCAGGGGACGGCCGCATGGATCACGCTCCCGGCAGCATGGCGCAGAGCAAACAACTGACCACCGCTCCGCTGCTCATCGGCGAGCGTAGCAATGTCCTACAACGCATCCGTCTCACAGACAGCACACGCCTGCGCTTTACCATCGACGTCAGCCGCCCCAACGTGCCCGAATATAAATGGGAAAGGCTTACCTTGCAGCCTTTTGCAACCATTCACCATGCCCGCTACATGTGCTATTGGTACCAACAAACGGCCGAAAACTTCGCCAAAAGCGATATGGCTCTTGAGGAACAGCGTGCCGCAGAACTGGCTTCACGCACCATCGACTTTGTGGCTACGGGCGAACAACAGAGCGAGGCGGGACATGAATACAATTACAGTACCGAATCCACCGCCGGTTCCTATAACAACGAAACCTATCGCGATGCGGGCAAGAACGGACATATCCAGTACAGTCTTTTCAATCCCGAGGGAATCACCGACAGCCTTTCCATAATGCTTCGCTTCACAACAGCCGACCGTGGACGACAAGCCACCCTCAGTGTGGACGGTGTGAAGATTGCCGACATTACCATTCCAAGCACCATGAAAGGCGCCATAAATGGTTTCTATAACATAGAGTATCCCATCCCGGCTTCGTTAGCGGCAGATGCACAGGGCAAAGCCAAAAACAAGTTTACTGTACGCCTGGCCGCTACGGGAGCCACGCTCTGTCCAGGTCTCTACTACCTACGCCTTATGCGCAACTATGACACTCAAGGCAAAGCGTATAAATGGGTGGCAACGGATTGGACTACAGGCGACACCGGCCGCCTGCCGGCCAACCGCATCACCTACAACGACGACAACACACTCACCATCCGTCAGAGCGGCAGCAACAATGTCTGTCTCATGCTGGACTATGCAAAATGCGACTATACCATCCAGCCTTTGCAGAAGTATCTGTTGGTTATCGGTACAAACCTGGGCACAGAGAGCGGACAGAACTATCTCTGGTGGCTGAACGGGAGCAATCGTGGCACCCAAGTACCCCCTACCTTTACGCGCACACTTAATCTGAACAACGGTACTACCCAACAAGCCATCGCTTGGGACCTTACTCAGAGCGGTATTGCCCATAACATATCCACCATAGGTACCACTGACATTTGTGCAGGCCAGACCATCTTCGGACTGACCTCCACTACGGGCGAAAGCACTATCCGTCAGATCGCCTTTGTCCAAGATTTCGACCAAGCGACTTCCATGGAAGCCCTGCATGCCATAAGTCAAAGCAATCCTGCTGTCTACGACCTTAGCGGACGAAACGCAAGTTCCAAAGGGCGTGGTATTCACATTGTAAATCAGAAAAAAGTCATCCTTTAGTACATGGAACTGACCTTTCTTTTCCATAGCGGCTTTGCCGTAGAAACGGAACGATGCATCCTTATCTTCGATTATTGGATGGATCCTACGCATGCCATGGAGAGATTGCTGGACAGTCCCAAACCTATCTACGTACTAAGCAGCCATTTTCACGAAGACCATTTCACACGTGAAATCTTCGCTTGGCGAGAACGACACCCTACCCTTACCTATCTGCTATCGAAGGACATCCTGCGCCACCGTCGTGCAGCGCGCGACGAAGCCGATGTTTGGCTGGCAAAAGGCGCTACGTGGCAAGACGAACGGCTCTGTGTCCACGCCATGGGCAGCAACGACAGCGGTGTGTCCTGGATAGTGGAGGTAGAAGGCAGACGATTGTTTCACGCCGGCGACTTGGGGAACTGGTATGCACGCTATCTGACAGAGGGCGGACAGGAGGAAGAAGCCATAGATAAGGAGACGGGGAAAGCCATAGACCCAATGTATGAGGAGAAGCGTTACCTTGGCGAACTGAAGGACATTGCCAAACATGCCTCGACATTCGATGTGGCATTTCTGCCTGTGGACGGGCGTATAGGCAACGGCTATACGCGTGGCGCACGGCAATTCATGGAGCGTTTTCGTGTGGGGCTGCTTGTACCCATGCACTTCACCCTTAGCGGTTTTCGTTCCGCCTGGCGGATGTTGGAATTTACCCAACCTGCCGGCGTTGACTTTTGGGCGATACGCAGCGAGGGAGAACGGCGAAAGCTATAAAACACATGGTGGAAGGTTTGCTGTTACAACCTTCCACCATGCGTTTTGTTTTATTCAGCCTTACGACGGCTCAAGCGACGCTTGGGCTTGTCTTCGGCAGTCTTCTGAATCTCCACGCCAGCCAGTTCGGGGTCAACCATGATACGGCCACAGTACTCACATACGATAATCTTCTTACGCATACGGATATCCAACTGACGCTGGGGGGGAATCTTGTTAAAGCAACCACCGCAGGCATCACGCTGCACATACACTACACCCAGACCGTTGCGGCTGTTCTTGCGTATGCGCTTGAAGGCCGCCAAGAGGCGGTCATCAATCTTAGCCTCCAGATTCTTGGCGTTCTGGCGCAGTTTCTCCTCCTCCACTTTGGTCTCCTGAATAATATCCTCCAGCTCGCTCTTCTTGATGTCGAGGTCGCCACGACGCTCCATAACGGTAGCGCTGCAATGCTTCAGCTCCTCTTGCTTCTGCTTGATAAGCTCGTTGGCTTCGCTGATTTTCTTCTCGTTCAGTTGGATATCCAGTTCCTCCAGTTCGATTTCCTTGTTCAGACTATCGAACTCGCGGTTGTTACGTACCTGTTCCAACTGTTTCTTGTAACGCTCCACGTTCAGTCGGTGGCCCTCAATATCGCCACGGCGTCCGCTGGTTTCGCGCTGCAGTCCTTCAATCTCTACCTGAATTTTCTCGATACGGGTGGTAAGGCCCTCGATCTCGTCCTCAAGGTCCTGTACTTCCAAAGGCAACTCACCGCGCAGGATCTTGATGCGGTCCACCTCGGAAAGAACGGTCTGCAACTGGTAAAGGTTTCTCAACTTGTCCTCAACGGCAACCTCTACATTGTTCTGTGTTTCTTTTGTCATTGCTTTATATATATGATTATTATGCTTTGTTCTTCCTTACAAATAAGAGATAGGATTCGTGCTGACACTGGCCACAAAGGTCGTAAGCATCGGAAACTCCTCTTCCAGCAGCTGTTGGAAAATCTCGGTAGTGTATTGCTCGCTTTGATAATGCCCCAGAACCGCTATCTGCACCTCCTGTTCGTGGCCAAAGAACTGATGGTAGCCCATCTCGCCCGTCAGGAAAGCATCCGCCTCTTGCGCAATGGCGGTGTCCAGCAAAAAGGCACCCGCACCGCCACACAGCGCCACACTCTGAATAGGACGTTGCAACAATTCATTGTGTTGCAGGCTCTCCACGCGGAACACATCCTTCACCCTTTGCAGGAATGCCAGGGAATCCTCGGCAACAGGCAGGTAGCCCATCGCTCCCCCGCCCTGCATGGGCACAACATCCATGAGTCCCAACTTCTCCGCCATCTTGTAATTGACACCATCCTCCGCATTGTCCAGATTGGTATGGGCGGCATAAATGGCGATGTCATGCTTGATGGCGATACGGAGGCAACGCTCCACCTGCGTGGCATCCACCAGATGCTTTACGCCACGGAACAAGAGCGGGTGATGCGCAATCACCAGATTACAGTCCAGATCCATGGCTTCGCGCAGCACATCTTCCGTAACGTCCAGACATAATAAGGCCCCTGAAACTTCGGCCTCTGACAATCCGCATTGCAGGCCGGCATTGTCATAGCTCTCCTGCAAGGGCAAAGGCGCGAAACGCTCAAGGGCATCAATAACCTCCTTAATTTTCACGCTAATGGTATAATATGTATGATATCAAGTGCAAAGATAAGGAAAAGTTCCGACTATCCTCTATCCGTTGTCATCTTTTTTTTACCTTTGCGCTTGGAAACACACGACGACAATGATACTACCTGCTGAATGGGCGCCCCAGAGCGCCGTACAACTGACGTGGCCTCATGCCAATACGGACTGGGCCGGCATGCTTGCCGAGGCTGAAGCTTGCTACATTGATATGGCACGCGAAATCAGTCTGCGCGAGACGCTAATCATCGTAACTCCAGAACCCGACCATGTGGCCGGTGTTTTGGAACAGCAACTGCCCGAAGCTTGCTTGAACCGCATCCGCCTCTTTGAATGTCCTACGGACGATACGTGGGCACGCGACCATGGTTTCATCACCTTGTATAATAAGGAGGGTGAAGCCCAACTTCTGGACTTCCGCTTTAATGGATGGGGACAGAAATTTGCCGCCGGCAACGACAATCAGATTTGTCGCCGCATGGCAGATTGCAGCCAGGCTTTGGGCATGCGGGGCACCTACAAGTGTGAACTGGACTTTACCCTGGAAGGCGGCAGTATTGAGAGCGACGGCTGTGGCACCCTACTCACCACCACGGAATGTCTGATGGCACCCAACCGCAACGAACCCCTCTCGCAAGCACAAATCGAGGCGGAATTGAAGCGCAGGCTCGGTGCCCAACGTGTCCTTTGGCTGGATCACGGTTATCTGGCCGGCGACGACACAGACAGCCATGTCGACACCCTGGCACGCCTTTGCCCCGAGGATACAATCGCCTATGTCCAGTGCCTAAATCCCGAGGACGAGCATTTCCTGGAGCTGCATCTGATGGAGGAACAACTAAAAACCTTCCGGACAGGCGACGGCCGTCCCTATCGCCTTGTACCGCTGCCCATGGCGGCCACAGAATACGACGACGAGGGTCAGCGTCTGCCAGCCACCTATGCGAATTTCCTTGTTGTCAACGGTGCTGTCCTGATGCCCACCTATGGCCATGCCGAATTGGACAACGAGGCGAAACGACAGTTGCAGAAAGCCTTCCCCCAACACGAGATAGTAGGCATCAACTGCCGTGTGCTGATTGAGCAGCACGGTTCCCTGCACTGCTGCACGATGCAATTCCCTGAAGGGGTATTCTGAGAGTTTACCTTAATCCTCGAAGAAGGCGGCGATGTCCGCCAATTCCTTGCGAGGAGGGCGGGCAGGCTCGATGGCACGATGCCCCACAGCAATGATGGCAACGATGGTTTCCGCCTCTGGAATATCCAGCAGCTGACGGATAGCGTCAGCATCACGCAGCCCTAACACCAAGGTGTCCAAGCCCAAATCCGTGGCTTTCAACAACAGCAAGGCATTTTGCAGACCCAAATCATAGATACCCCAACCATCGCCCAACTCATTCGTTGCACTGCCATCACGCTCAAAGCCTGAACGGTGGCTCACGAAAGAAGTAACAATCAATGCAGGGGCATCACCGGCCGCCGCCTGATTTTGGGGATGCAGGCAGGCCAGCAACTTCGCGCGTGTTCCTGCACCCGTAACTATTCTATATCGCACCGTTTGGCTGTTCTTCCATGTGGGCGCCTCTTGCGCCGCCATAACCAACCGTTCCAACTCCTTGCGCTCCACGGGGCGCAAGGAATCAAATTTCCGGATACTGCGGCGCTTGCCCAAAATCTCGTCTAATTCCATTTGCTATCTTTAATCACGAAATCGCTTCGTCAACTCGCCAAATTCATCAATGCGGCGGTCGCGCAGGAAAGGCCACCAGCGTCGTACATTCTCGCTACGCTGCATATCCACATCAATCACTTGGCATACCTCCTCGTCCTTCGGGGCACGGTAGAGGAACTCGCCCTGAGGCCCGACAACAAAACTGCTGCCCCAAAACTGTATGCCACGCGTTTGCCCGCTGGGATCAGGTTCGTGTCCGGTGCGGTTCACGGCAATCACAGGCAGTCCATTCGCCACGGCATGGCCGCGCTGCACCGTTGTCCAGGCCTCGCGTTGGCGCTCCTGTTCCTCCGGCGAATCACTGCTCTCATATCCAATGGCAGTGGGATAAATCAACAATTCCGCACCAGCCAAAGCCATCAGGCGGGCACCCTCGGGATACCACTGGTCCCAACACACCTGCACTCCAAGTTTGCCCACCGATGTTTCGATGGGACGGAAACCGAGGTCGCCGGGGGTGAAATAGAATTTCTCGTAATAGGCCGGGTCGTCGGGGATATGGTTCTTGCGGTAAATGCCGGCAATGCTGCCGTCTTTCTCGAACACCACCGCCGTGTTGTGATACAGACCCGGCGCACGGCGCTCATAAAGACTGGTAACAAGGACGATGCCAAATGCCTTGGCAAGAGCACCATAATACTCGGTACTGGGGCCGGGAATCGGCTCTGCAAGGCTGCAATTACCCACATCCTCCACCTGACAGAAATAAAGGCTGTTATGCAGTTCCTGTAAAACCACAAGTTCAGCTCCCTGTCGCGCCACGCGGGCAATGTTCTGCGCCAGCTTCTGCTTGTTGGCTTCCACATCCGCCACACACGTTTGCTGAATGATTCCGACTTTCATGTGCCTTCCGTTCTTAGCCCTGCTTGCGGGGTACGCGCAGGTTGTTCTGAATAATCTGGGCCACATTCACCAAGGGCAGGATTACACGGGGGAAGCCCTTCTCCTGAGTGCGCACGGCCAAGATACCGCGCGAAGCACCGATGGTGATGTCTGCCAAGTGCTGCAACAAGCCCGCAGGCAGCAACCATTCGTCGCCCTGAAGGTTATACATGGCGCTCCAGCTTTCCGTCTGGAACTCGAAGGTCGACTGCACGGTCAGGATCAACTGCGTGATATCGTTCTGTTTGTATTCGTACTGAGCAACGCAGTGCACCAGACGCTTGTCCGTCTCCACGTTGAACTGCAACTGGTTGTTTACCTGCTGCTCCGTGGTGGGCCACTCGTTTACGAGGGTTGCGAACTGCACTTCCTGTATATCCTCCAACTTGAATTGGATCTGTATGGGTTGCTGCTGAGGTTGGTTGTTTGCCATTGTCTGTGATTTATCTTTAGGGTTTTTAGATTATAAGCATACAAATATACATAAAAAATATGGTTCTCACAAGGTTCGCCAACGCAAAGTTGTGCGAACAGTCTCCATCCGCTCCTACTTTACGCTCACGCGCCGATAGCCCAAACTATGAAGCAGGTCCGTCATTCTGAGGACAGCCTGCTGGCGGCAGCGCTGAAGGTTCTCGGGCGTAAGGTTGTGCCGGCGCAGTTGCACACGCGCACGCTCCGTAAGCGCCTTGCGCTCGGCATCGGAGAACTTGCCGTCCTCGATCAAGGGGCGCGTCTGGGCCTCATCCACGAAACGTTCGTCCAAAAGGCGCATAGGGGGCAGACTCACGCTGACGCTATCCCCCATGACACGTATCCATCCCTCGGGCGCATCCTCGCGCAAGTTCAGACCCAAGCGCAGCGTGCCGCGATAGATACGTGCCAGATAGCGTTTCTCGTCAGGCAAAGGCCAGGGACGAGGCGTAACAAAGGTGGAATCCACGATTTCCTCGGCATGGATGCTTAGGAATTCCCACTCTCCAATATCGCGTATCCGATCGATACGCATATCGGTGGCGCTGACATCCGTGCTTGCAAAAGACAGGGAGGGAGCTGTTCCCCGCAACCAGAATACGATGGCTGCCACCAAGGCGGCCAATACGACCAGCTCCAAGAGTATATTACGCAGTGTCTTCATCTTCCGGCAACTATCCTGTTTTGTATGACATGGGGGGCCGACATACGCTCGTCGCTTTGGCGAAAGGTAATGGTAATGTCTTCCTCCTTGAACCCTAAGCCCACAAAGAGGGGCACCAAGGTGCGTGCCGCGCTTTCGCGTGCCGCGGCAACGAGACCCAAACGGGGCAGGTCGGCGACAATGCTGTCGCGCCCCTGTCGCTGCAAGGCCATGCGCTCGGCATCCGTGAAATCGCTTTGCAGCAACCCCACTTTCTCGCGTACCTCATCATGCAGGATGCGCGTGCCGGTAACCTCTATGCTCGGGTCTGGCAGAATAACCTCCAAGGTATCGCCTTGCCGACGGATGTCCTCGGCGGCAATCATGCTCATGTCCACATAGGTCTTCACCACGCCCTCCACGGGCACCGCCGTAACGCGCTCGCCACCCATCAGGGACATATTCACATCCATGCCCAAGACATGGGCATGGAGCTTACGCTCGTCGCGCCTTACCACCACTTTGCTCACCACATATTCGCTGGCGTAAATGCGCGAACACGAGCGCGCTTGTGCCAGCAAATCCGCCTGCGTTGCCACAGGTGGCACTTCTTTTTTCGGCTTACTGCAAGCAACAAGCAAACCGACCAGCAGCAACAATATATAGTTTTTTCGCATCTCCTATGTTTGTTTTTAGCCTTGCGGCATGGAAGGAACGCCCTCCTTCCTCACAAAGTAACAAGAAAATCACGAGAATTGCAAATCTTTGCATGAAAATCGTTTCACCAACGCATTCCAAGGAAGCAAGAAAACAAAATGTCAAGAAACACGCCAAAATGCTATCTTTTTGGAAATCCCTGATGCGTCTGTACGGCGTTCTTTGCAAACGCAGCACCATCCGCCACGAAAGAAGCGATTTCTATGCCTTTGGTTTTCAGATACATGAAAAATTACAGAGCAAAAAAACGCCAAAAAGTCGGAAAAAACAAAGGATATTCCGCCTCAAAACATCGGCTTATTTTGATGAAATCAAGTATATGTTTTCGCAAAAACATATAGATGCTTGGATTTTCGTGTCAAAACACGCAAGATAAAACTTCTAAAAGGCTTCATCTTTCTCCTATAACAAGGGAAAAAGGCCCCGCTTTTGAACTGTCATTTTGCAATCTTTATTCCAGAAAACAATACAAATTATTGTTTCCCGCTAATTTAGACTTCCCTTTTCTTGGATATAATACGAAT
>JAQYEW010000055.1 GCA_028723455.1 Prevotellaceae bacterium
ATTGCCGTGGAGGACATCCAGTACATCGTGTGGAAATTGAAACAGCAGAACATAGGCGTGCTGATTACCGACCATAACGTCGAGGACACGCTCTGCATCACCGACCGCGCTTATATGCTTTTCGAGGGGCAGATCCTGTTCCACGGTACGCCTCGCGAGCTGGCGGACAACCCCACCGTGAAGCAGAAGTACCTGACCACCAGCTTCGTCCTGCGCGACAAGGATTTCGAGGCCATGCACCAGGAAAGAATGAAAAACGCCGACATCTGAAAAAGACGCTTATGAGCGACAAAGCAAAGGGGTTTGCCGCGGCCGTGCTGGCCGCCATGTTCTACGGCACGAACCCGTTGGGCACCTTGCCCATGTATGCCGACGGTGTGAACAGCAGTACGGTACTTTTCTATCGCTATGCCTTTGCCGTTGCCATGTTCGCCGTTTTGTTGCTGCTTCGGGGGCAGAGCCTGCGCATCAAATGGGGACATGCCATACGTCTGGCCATGCTGGGTGTCTTTTTCAGCCTCTCCAGCATCACCCTCTACCTCAGTTTCCATCACATGGCGGCGGGCATTGCCAGCACGCTGCTCTTCGTCTATCCCGTGATGACGGCCGTCCTGATGGCCGCCTTCTTTCACGAGCGCATCACGTGGCGCACGGCTTGCAGCATCCTGCTGGCGCTGTTGGGCGTGGCCCTCTTGTACCGGGGCGATGACGGCGGGCGGCTGAGCATGACGGGCTTCACGCTTGTGATGGTCAGCTCCCTGGTCTATTCCCTCTACATTGTTGCCGTCAATCAGTGGAAGACGGACATCCCTCCCATGAAGTTTACATTCTGGGTCCTGTTGTTTGGCTGGGCGGCCATCGTGGTTTACAGCCTGTTGGCCGGAGAGCCGCTCGCGTTGGCACTGCCCACGACGCGCAGTTGGCTTTGTGCCCTACAGCTGGCCTTGATGCCCACGGTGCTCAGCCTCTATTTCATGACCGTAGGCATCAAGCTCATCGGCTCCACGCCCTCCGCCATCATGGGTGCCTTGGAGCCGGTTACGGCCGTCGTTATCGGCCTGCTGCTCTTCGGCGAGCATGTTTCCGGCCGTATGTTGTTGGGTATCGCCCTCATCCTTGGAGCCGTAACGCTGATTATCCTACGAAAAAAAACAGTGCAGGCATAGGTGCGGTGTCGTAAACTTTGCGTATCTTTGCATACGCAGATGCGCTTGTGGTGGAATTGGTAGACACGCCAGACTTAGGATCTGGTGCCTTCGGGCGTGTAAGTTCGAGTCTTATCAGGCGTACAAGGCAAAGGCCAGGCATTTCTTCGGGATTGCCTGGCCTTTATTTTTGGTGATTGCCTGCGCATGCAAGCAGCGTCGTTATTTCGTGAAATAAAATGAAAATGGATTATAATTTGCAAACTCATCGAATAATTTCGCAGTTTTGTTGTGCTGTCTGAGAAAGAATGTGTAATTTAGCGAAAGGAATAACCATAGAACCTAATACGAGAAAACTATGAATGCAGATAATCACAGATATTGCCTGATTCTGGCCGGCGGCATCGGCAGTCGCTTGTGGCCCGTAAGCCGTGCCGAGAAGCCCAAACAGTTTCTGGACCTCTTTGGCACGGGACGTACCCTTTTGCAGCAGACCTATGACCGCTATGCGCGTTTTTTCCCTGCCGACCACATCTTTATAAGCACACATGTGGATTACCTGCCCTACATCCGCGAGCAATTACCCGAGGTGGACGAGCAGCAGATACTGGAAGAGCCCTTGCAGCGCGGCACTTTGGCCGCCGTGGCCTGGGGAACGGTCAGGATTCTGACATTGGATGCAAAGGCGACGGTGGTGGTGTCCCCTGCCGACCAGATGATACTGAACGAAACGGTCTTTCAGGAAGACATACTGCACGGCATGCGTTTTGCGCACGAGCGGCAGAAGATTGTGGTGCTGGGAGTGCCCGCTACGCGCCCCGAAACGGAATATGGCTACATCCAGGTTTCGGATGAGGCGGTGGATGAGGATGTCTATCGTGTGAAGAGCTTTACGGAAAAGCCCACGGCGGATTTTGCGCAGATGTTCGTCAAGGACGGCAGTTTTCTGTGGAATGCGGGTATCTTTGCCTTCGGTGCCTCGGTGATGCTGAATAACATCTTCAAATTGGTGCCGGAGTACCAGCTGACGATTCCCCGGATGATGGCGGATGCCGAACAGGGCGATCCGAATCTCTTGCCCGAATTCTTTAACATGCTGCCTCGCTTGAGCATTGATTTAAGTGTTATGGAACGCAGTCAGGATGTCTACGTCCATCGCTGCCAGTTCGGATGGGCGGATTTGGGTGCTTGGGCCACATTGCGGGAGGGGGCCGACGCGGAAGGCAATCTGACGATGAACACCGAAGCGGTGCTCTCGAACTGCCGCAGCACGGTTATTCTCCTGCCCTCCGGCCGCAAGGCCGTCGTGGAGGGCTTGGAGAATTATGTGGTTGCGGAGTCAGATGATGTGTTGCTGATCTGTCCCAAGGACCGCGCCACGGTGCGCCGTATGCGCAATGAGGTGCAGTTGAGAGGAGAGTGAACGCGGAAGAAACAGGCGGGCCACGCAGTATTTATAACTGCGTGGCCCGCCTGTTTCCCGTTTCCCTGCCTTATTCGCGGAAGGCGGCCAGGATGTTATTGGCGGTCTGCTGCATCTCTTCGGGCGTGAACTGCTTTTTCGCGTTGGCAAAGTTCGCGTCCGCCTCGCTCTGCATGGGTACAAGGTGGATGTGGGCATGAGGCACTTCCAGACCCAATACGGCCTGGGCCACCTTCACGCAGGGGCATACCTGCTTGATGGCCTGGGCCACGTGCTTGGCGAATACTTGCATGCGGGCTATTTCCTCGTCCGTAAGGTCGAAGAAATAATCCACCTCGCGCTTGGGCACCACCAGGGTGTGGCCTTTTTGCAGGGGGTTGATATCCAGAAAGGCATAGAACTCCTCGTTCTCGGCACACTTGTAGCTGGGAATTTCGCCAGCGATGATACGGCTGAAGATGGTCATGGGAAGGTCGTTTGTGCGTTTGTGTTATTCGTCGTAGGTGATGCTGGTAATCTCCAGTTCCACCGTGCCTTGGGGCACCTTGATGTTGCACACGTCGCCTACCTGTCTGCCCAGCAGGCCTTGTGCAATGGGCGTGCCCACGCTGATTTTCCCTGCGCGCAGGTCGGCCTCCGTCTCGCTGACGATGGTGTATTTCATGGCCATTCCGTTCTTGACGTTCTTCAAGCCTACGGTGGCCAGGATATTTACGGTTGTGGTGTCCAGCGTTTTGGTGTCTATGATTTTAGCCTCTCGGATGGTCTGCTTGAGGACGGCGATGCGGCCCTCCAGTTTGGCTTGCGCCTCCTTGGCGGCATCGTATTCCGCGTTCTCGCTCAGGTCGCCCTTGTCGCGTGCTTCGGCAATGGCCGCGCTGGCTGCGGGGCGTTCGATGGTCTCCAGTTTCTGTAGGTCGGCCACGAGCTTGTCGTAGCCCTTTTGTGTCATGTAAGCCATTATGCTCTTGTTTTGTTTTTAATTGTTTGTACTTTTATTACGGACTAAAATAAAAGAATCCTGACAGGCGGCGATGCCCATCAGAACCCTTTATTTGTTCGTTTTAAGGTTGTTTGGCAAAGGTAGGCACTTTCTTTGATATGCCCAAATATTTTGCCTAAAAAAACTTTTTTACAGTAGTTTGCGGTTTTATGTTGTGTCAAAACCGCTCTTCTTGTTATTTGTTGTTAACAGCGGGGTGGGGTTGTTAATATTTGTTTACAATAGCAGGTTTTTGTTCTAATTTGTTTATCTTTGCAAACAGAATACTGGCAAAAGCTGAAACGGTATCTTCAGGGGCTGCCCTTCCCCCTCAGGGAATGCATCATAGAAATAGAAATAAGAATTATTATTTTGTACTAAACCAATATAAGTAATGGAAAAGAGAAAGACGAGCAAATCGCTTTATGTCAGACCGTGTACCTCGGTACAGGCATGTATTTCTGCGGATTACATGTTAGTGGGGTCTTTCCAGGGCGGACACCAGTCCGGAAACGGCGGCGGCGTAATCGGTGATGCCTTCTTTGATGGCGGACATCAGGGTGCCACAGGAGGGTTTGTGATTGGCAATGCCGAGGGAAACGGCGGTCATGAGAGCGGAAACGGCGGCGGCGTCCTGGGAGACCCCTGGCAATAACGGAGAAAGGCAGTTGGGATGCTATGCGGCAGGATGCTGTTCTCTGGTAAGTTCCGATAAGTGATGAATCAATAAATTAAACAAGTATATTATAATTAAAAAAGAATGAAACATTTATTTTACGGCGCCGCTATCGCGCTGACAGGATTGTTCGCGGCTTGCTCTCCAAGTAACGAACTGGTGGACGAAAAACAAACCCCGGACACGGAAGATAATAATGTTAAGGGGAAGACCACTTTCGGCGGCAATCAGGGTGGCCAGGGGAATGTACCCGTAACGCGCACCTCATTGGATCATACCGGCGTAGGCGTGGCTTCCAATCCTTTCTTCTGGGAATCGGGTGATAACCTTTGGGTCAAGAATGGCTCGAGCCTGCAGCAGAGCAGCAACAGCGACATTACGGGAAAGACGCCTTATGCGCGCTTCTATTTCGACGGAGTATTTGAAGGCAATGAATATCAGGTGTATTACCGTGGCAACAGCGAGGCTGCAGACAACACCGTGGTAATCGCCACGCAGCAGACACAGGAGACTGCCAACAGCAGCAAGCACTTCGGGGCATCCGGCGATTGCG
>JAQYEW010000056.1 GCA_028723455.1 Prevotellaceae bacterium
GTTGGTGATGAAAGTATGCCTGCCTCGGCAGAACAGATGGTACGCTTGGTACTGAAAGGTTCCAACAAAACTTTTGATTCCCTTCACACAGACTATAAAGCAGAGGACTATTCCTTTACGATATTGGCGAACTCGTTCAAAGACCGCACCAAACAAGAATGGGACAAGAAGTATCTATTATCGTTTGGACTGATAACTGGTACAGGAAACCTTACGAATGCAGGCGCATTGTTTGCCGATGACTGTCCATTGTGGCAATCTCGCCTATACTGCACACGTTGGGACGGAAAGGAAAAGGGTGATGCCATCAATGATGCAGAGTTCACAGGCAATGTCCTCATGCTGCTTCGTGAAGCCATGAACTTTGTGAAGTCAAATACGAAGAAAGGCTGGGAGAAGTTACCTGATGGGCGAAAGAACAAGCCTGAGTATGCGGAACGAGCTGTTCTGGAGGCAATGGTTAACCATTTCATCCATCGCGACTATACCGTGATGGGTGGTGAAGTTCATCTTGACATATACGACGATCGCCTAATTGTAACATCCCCAGGTGGAATGTACAATGGTATGCTGATACAGGACTTAGACATCAAAGATGTGTCTTCCGAAAGGCGCAATCCTATACTTGCAAACGTGATGGCCCAGCTTGACTACATGGAGAAACGAGGTAGCGGACTTACACGCATCTGTAATGACACCAAAGCCCTGGAAGGATATAAGGATGAGTTGGAACCCAAATTCAGATCAACTCCGACCCAATTTCAGACCATCATCTTTGCCTCTTTCGGTACCCCGAATGTCGGAGACATGTCGGAAACGAAACTCTCTGAACGTCAACGGAAAATCCTCAATCTAATCAAAGAGTCTCCGACAATAACAGGCAAACAAATGTCGGAGATTTTGTCGGTGAGCCAGCGTACTATAGAACGCGACATTTCCGCTTTGCAAAAGATGGCTGTATTGAAGCGTGAAGGCAAGGATAATAATGGAGTATGGCATATTATAAACATAAAGAATTAAAAACATAAAGAATTAAAAACATAAAGTGTGATCACTTTATTCTTATTGATAACTGATAAGTTCAAAATATGAAGATGAAAAAGACCATATTATCGCTTGTTTTCGTGTTTGGTGTCCTGTCGGCGGGCGCACAGACAAAGTTGAAGCCAGTGTATGACGAGGCACGCGACCCCATTGCACAGATTGATAGTGCTCTTAGCGTTGTACGTCAGTCGGAGACCGAAAAGTTCGTGCTTTGCCAAGTGGGCGGAAACTGGTGTCCCTGGTGCCTGCTCTTTGCTGATTTCGCTGCCAAGGACGCGGACATTGCCAAGGCGATTGACGACAACTTTGTGTATCTGCACGTCAATTACAACCCACGCAAACAGCGAGATGCCGCACAGAAAGCCGCCGTGGCGGACCTGCTTTCCCGTTTGGGTCGTCCCGAACGCTTCGGTTTTCCCGTTTTTGTCGTTCTGAACCAACGGGGCGAGGTGTTGCATATCCAGGATTCCGGCTTTCTGGAGGAGGATAAGGGATACAGCAAGGAGAAGGTGCTGCGCTTCCTCAAGGCATGGACGCCCGCAGCATTGAGGGTTGCGGAATAGTTGTAGAAGGAGGGGGAAACGCCTACGATGAAATAGGCTTTTCCCCTTTCCCCTGTTTGGTTTTAATATCTAACTTCGTGGCATAAAAACATCATGTCATGAAAAAATCAATACAACATTTTACGTTGGCAATAGTTGCTGCTTTTCTTGTGTCCGGCTGTGCGATGCTTCAGAGCGTGGAGGATGCTACCATGAAACTTTATCCCGGGCAGACGATGGAGGAGGTGAAGAAAATCATGCGATGGAACCGGAAAGTGGCTGGTTTCGAGGAAGACGGAACGGTCATCTGGCAATGTATCGGCAAGGAATATGACGTTTTCATCCGATTCCGCAATGGGCGTGTGGTGAGTGTGCTACCCGCTCAAAAGCCGATGTTTCTACCTCTTCCCACGAACGAGAAGCAAAAGTAGGGAAGGGTCAGGATGCCTGTTGCCGAAGTTCGGCTGCCAGCCATTCAGAGGGTTTCATCTGCGTGAAGAGGTAGAAATTGCGGTAGAAGGACTGCTCGCTGGAGAAGCCCGAAAGCTGTGCGACAACACTCAGCTTGGTGCCTTTTCTTTCAAGCATGAGCCGCTTGGCGTGTTCCACACGGAAGCGGTTGATGAACTCGGAAAAGGTACACCCGATGACATTATTGACGTAGGCGGAAATGTAGGTACGGCAGATACCGGTTTCGATGGCTATATCCCCAATTTTCAGGTTTCTTCTTAGATAGAATTGGCGTTCGTGCATCAGCTGCTCCAATTCCTTTCCAATTTCTACGTGCTTGCCTGTCGTTGTCGGCAATGAATCGATGGCGTTGTCGTGCATAAACTGCTCGACGGAATAGCTGCGGCGGTACCCGATATAGCTTAATACGCAGAGCAAGATGGTGATGGGAGTCAGTATCAGAGCGATGAGCCACAGGCTTTGTGCAAAAAAATGTTTCCCCAGGGCGTTGGCAATGGCGGAATACACCGACGTGAATACGAAAGCAATGAGCAGACGCTTGATGGCACGCGTATCACGCCCCTCGGTGTCGGCATACACCTCGGACAGTTGTTTGTCGAAGGCGTGCAGGTGCCGAAAGCCGTAATAGCAGACAGGCACGATCTGCAAGGCATTGAGCAGCTTGCGTGCCGTGTCCCCCTCTTCAGGGAAGAAATACCTGGCCAGTGCGACAAGCAGTCCGGGAAGAAGAATCAACGCCAGCCTTTTGTTTGAGAGCGGGCGAAGCGTCAGTTTGCAGATATAGGCGTAATAGAGCGGATAAACCGACAGCGAACAGAGCGTCCACAGACATTCCATGAGGTGTGGCAGCCCGCTGGTGAAGTAAAGCGCATGACAAAGGTACAGGATGACGCAGGTGCCCAGAAACCAGGTGAGGAATCGTTTGGCCGTGTCATTTCGTCTGTAGGTAAGGGCAAAGACAACAAACCAACAGAGGCATACAAGAAATGGCGTGTAACTGAGTAAGATGCGCAGCATAGGATTATTACATCATTTATTTCGGAGGCAAAGGTAATAATAAAATTTTATGGTTTGTTATAATAAAAAGCTTAAAATTCTATGGACAATCAGAATAAGTTTGTTCTTTTTGAATGTTTTTTGCGATAAAATGGGCGTGTTTTGCCCGTTTGTACGATTTGAGAGTAAAAATGTACGATTCGAGAGTCGATTGATAAGGAAAAACGTTTTTTTATGCTGCTGAATTGGTATTTTTGTACATAGATATATTCATTAACAAAAACCGATCTGACATGAAAAAAACACTTTTGCTTATGCTCTCCGCCATTCCCTTCATGGCGCAGGCACAAACCGCGGACGGGAACGACGCGAACAAACCATTCGAGTATGCCGTTACCCGGCAATACGGTGCCCCCACCCTTGTAACCCCGCTCAAGGACATTCAAAAGATTACCGTCGAGCAGGGGCAGCTGGTGTTTCACGGCCGCACGGGCAATGTGATTGGCCGTGCGCCGCTCGGTCAGTTGATGCACCTCAGTTTTGATGACCGTTCGCTCACGGGCATCGCCCAGGCTAAGGACGATTCCCCGCTGCCCGATCTGACGGAGAATGACCTGGCCCATGCCGAGGTGTTCACATTGGCGGGCATCAAAGTGGGTGCTGATTTCAAGCAGTTGCCAAGGGGTGTCTATATCGTAAAGCATGCCGGCAGGGTGCGCAAGCTGATGAAGCGCTGAGGCCGGGCGAGAACACTCCTTTTTCAGTTCCATCCTTAAATCACATTTCCTATGAAACGAATATTATCCCTCTTGCTGCTCGGTTGGGGCCTCCTGCCGGTGCAGGCCGATGACGTAAGCCAACAACAGGCTTTGGACATCGCCGCGCAGTTCGTCAGCAGCGACAGTCCGGGGCAGGGTGCCAAGGCTAAGCGTCTTGCCGATGCCCCACAACTCACGCTCGCCTATGTGGGCCGCCACGTGTCCGACGCTGCTTCGCCGAAGGCCGTGCGTTCCAATGTGGCGAGGTCCGGGGCGCCCGCCTCATTCTATGTGTTCAACCGCGGCGGCGGCCGGGGATGGGTCATCGTGTCGGGCAATGAAGTTACCGTCGACCCCATCCTTGCTTTCTCGGACGAGGGCGATTTCTCCTACGAAAACGCATCGGAGAATATGCGTTGGCTGCTCTCTGGTTATGCAACAGTTATTGACAAGGCACGTGCCGATGGTGTGCGTCCACAGTGGAGTGCTCCTAAAGCAGCACCCAAGCCCCCAACGATAATTGTTCAACCACTTCTGCCTGTCAACTACAACCAGTGGGCACCCTACAACGATCAATGTCCCGAAGTGGATGGTACACGTTGCCCAACGGGTTGCGTTGCCACGGCCGTGGCTCAGATTATGCGTTATTGGAAATGGCCCAATCAAGGTATGGGAGAACATACCAATACGTGGAAAACAGGTGAGCATAGAGACTTTAGGCATACTTACTTATGGGACGATAGCAGTATATCATTGGCTACGCTGATGGCTGATGTGGGCACGGCAAGTAACATGAGTTATACTCCTACGGAATCAGGAGCTTATAGCGATGTGGCCATGGATGCTTTGGTGCGGTATTTTGGTTATAGCGACGATGTGTATTGGGGCGGGGGGAGCGATGATTTGTTACGTCAAGAATTAGATGCGGGGCGTCCCGTGTACTATGTCGGCCACAAGTATGTAGATTTAGAGAATCTGAATATTAACAATCTTCCTCCAACTTCTTCGCGCGATAGTCATGCTTTCGTGTGCGATGGCTATGCCGACCAAGGTTTCTTCCATTTTAATTTGGGATGGGGTGGTATGGACAATGGTTGGCATCGTACCAATTTAATTTTACTTAGCAGTGATGAATACAGTATGTGGACAGGTTCGATGCTTAATTTGCATCCATCTTATAACACCCGCTTTGAGAAGGATGGCTGTTTGTACGAGATTGTTGATGACAGCCACGCCCGGATCATCTGCGGATTGGATGGCGAAGTGCTTACCGTCAACGCAACAGTGGAGTGGGAGGGAAAGACCTATGCGTTGCCGACAACGGTTGAAGGCAATGTGTTCGGCAAGCTGACCGGCGTAAGGCATCTTGTAATCGGAGAGGGCATCACCGCCATTGCTCCCTACGCCTTTGCCGGCTCCGGGATAGAATCCGTAAGTTTCCCCTCCACGCTTACCCGCATCGGCAAATATGCTTTCCGAGACTGCAATGCCTTGAAATCAGTTACCATCCGTTCACAGACAACGCCGGAACCCAACGCTTTCCATTCCTGCAAAGGACTGAAGGACGTCATTATCGAGGATGGCGTTACAAGCATTTCCGATTCTGTGTTTATTTCTTGCGGCATACAACGATTGCGTCTGCCCCAAGGCATTAAGATAGGCAGGCGTGCGTTCTTTGCCTGCAAGCCGCTTGGGTATGTAGAAAATCTTTCCTTTGTCAAGGAGGTGGGCGACTATGCCTTTGCCCAAAGCACCATCAGCACGATGCAGAAATTGGAATTCGAGCAAGTGGAACGTATCGGGGAGGGTGCGTTCCAGAACACGAACGTGGCTATAAAGGTGGTCTTGCCTGCGGAAACGCAGTTTGTGGGCGCACGTGCTTTCAGAACAAAATATCCTGCCATGCAGCCCGTTTTCGAGGGTTATGAGGTCAGCGAGGGCAATCCCTTCTACTGCCATAACGCAGAGGGCATGCTTCTTAGCAAGGATGGTAAGGTACTTTACAGTTGTGCGCAAGGCAATGTAATCCCCGAGGGCGTGGAGCGCATTGCTTCCCAGGCTTTTGATAGGAGTACAGCATATATCACCCTGCCCAATAGTATACAGGAGGTTGATTCTTTTGTATTTGATTGTTATGAGATCCAGAACATGCGTATCTATGCAACTACGCCCCCTCGTATGCACCCCATGGCACTTGCCGGCGGCAAGCCCTACGTGTATACCAAGCTGTATGTGCCCGATGGAAGTTTGGAGGCTTACAAGTATGCACCCGTCTGGAACACGTTTGGCGAAATCATTGACGACCTGGATACGTGCTACGCCAAGCCACTGCCTGCTGACAGTGCGCTTGCCTGCTACGTATATAAAACATCTACAAACAACAATTCTGTGCGCAGGTTCGATTATGCCATATATCCGTTTGAGCTGTGTTATGATGCCAAATACAAGATGTGGGATGATGAAATCCAAGATTATAAAACCCAACCGGTCTATTATGTTCGTGGCAATGCCATCAATGACAATAAGTCGGAGATCCTTTACTTCCTTAACATCAATGAAAAGTCGCGCATCAGCTACGTGGTACCTTCCACGGAGAAGGACAGGGTGTGGTCTGTTTGTATTATAAAACCGGAAGGAGAGCGCATTTACTATCCTATTGCCCACAAGGGTGAACTGCTGATACAGGATGGCGTATTGACCGTGAAGGACGCCTCGGGCAAAACCTTGGGTACGCACCAACTCTCTGAGCTGAAGCATGCCATATTCCATTGGACATGGTCGCCAAGCGTCAGGCACTTCAAAATGAAATGGGAAGAACATTACAACTTCGGCTACGGCCCTTACACAGAACAGAAGGAAAAAGATTTCCCCTATTACCGGCACCCCTATTGGCGCATCATTACCAATAGCGATGGCTCGCGCAGCCTGGAATATGGCAATGGAGCATTCGAAGGTGTGGGTTTGGATCGTCTACACAACATCTCCATGCCGCAAAACAAACTTGCGAATCCCGTGCTCGAGAAGTTCAAGTACTTCAACCTGATTGACAATGACGGCAACGAATCCGGCCTGCCACTGAGTAGCTTCGACGAGATTACCTTCGAAGGAGATCTGATACATTTCCTGGATAGGGGACATACGGTGCAAAGCTTTTCAACGGCAGATTTGAAAGGCATGCGTTTCTCCAAAAGACCGGCGGGATTGATTGCAAACAACGACCAGCGTTTGGAGGACGAACCGCAGCACCTCTATATCCATATCGGAAACGCCTGGAAGGAAGTGGGATTGAGTCGTGTGGGCAATATCTTCACCGACGGTGCCAACCTTTTCGTGGATAGCACAGCCTATCCGTTGAATGCCGTTGACAGTATTACATTCGAGCGTCCTGCCGAGCCTGTGAGCGCAGCGCAGAACGGCTCCGCCACTTATGCCGTCAGTCCGCTTTGCCCGGAAATAACGACACCCGACTATGCCCTGCGCTTCAGCGCCAGCGCGCTCGGCGAAAAGAGCCGGGTAAAGGTAACGTCATTCTATCCCTCCGCACTTGCTGCCATTGAGGGTGTGTGCAGTGCCAAAGCCTACGACATTACACTGGATCGCGACAGTACGGGAGAGAATACCCACAAACTGCATGGTGTGGTGGAAATCCGCATACCATTTGCGAAACGCAAAGGCTATGATGTGCTGGCAAGCTGGTTCGACGAGACAGATACCGTGCGTGCATGGCGACCCATCTGTCACCATTACGACAGCGTTCGTCAGGAGATGGTCATCCTGAGCACCCACCTCTCCCGCTTCGGTATCTTTGACATCGACCACGAGAACTCGCGCAATGCACAAATCAAATACTTCAGTGCCTTGGACATCCCCTCGTTGGGCGAGAATTGGGAGAAGACAGCCAACAATCTGTTGGAATTGGCACAATGCGTTACCGAAAAGCCTGATGAAACGAAGGCTGTTCTGGATTGGATGGCAGAGCATTACTCCACGGCCTCAACCTTCGGCCTGGATATGGGCTACAACTTCGCGCAGGCTATGGGCTACAGCAACGAACTGCTAAACGATTTCGAAGACCACATTGCTTTTGTGGGCGCAACGGTATCTGCCTATCAGGTATATAGCGCAGCCCTGGACGGCAAAATGGAAGCGGTGGCGGGGGGAACAATCAATATGGCCCTCAACCAAATGACCACCTACGCAGGCAAGTTCCTGGGTGGTCCTATCTGGGCGGCAAGCATGTTCTCGGTAGCCACCATCAACTACAGCCTGAACAAGTTTGCCGAGAGTGCATGGCAGGGACGTACCGACAAGTACCGCGCGGCCTATCACCTCTATTATGGCCAGGGCGAACCCGGGCACCGCTCACAGGCTGATTGGGTGTCTGTGATTTGGCCCGTAGTGCATAACAAACAGCTGACGAAGGAGCGTCTGGACGCTGCCATTGACAACCTGGTACGCCGCCATTGCGACAAGTTCTGGACCATAGGGGCTGAAGAACAGGCTCACTACATTGCCAGTACGGGTTTGTGGTGGACAGGCTGGGGAGGCCTGAACCCGAAGATGGAGCAAACCATTTCCGACGAGTATCGTGCCGAACTTTATCGTACCGATATTGCGCAGGCAATGGAAACCATCTGCGACAGCATGCGTTACGAAGCCTTCGAGGAAAGCTACCGCGCCATGGAGCGTTACCAGAAAATGATGAACAAGGTTATTACCATCTCGTTCAAGGACGGCGCACTGAAGAACGATTCATCAATCTATGCCAACTGCACGGTACGCTTTGCCAATCTGCCCGCCAATATCGAAGATCCCCAATTATGGGAGACCAAGCTGGACAAGCAAGGAAAGGGACAAATCCAGTTCCGCGTCTTTGCCCAGGTGTACAACAAGATTGAACCCCGTCTTGTGGTGGTAGACGGTAAGGGAGAGATTCTGAAGCGACTGGACGTAGAGCTGGACTACAAGACCCTCATCGACTTGAGTCAGGATCATATACTCGGCTTTGACCCTAAGTATCCGGACGACATGAAACTTAATGTGGTGATGACACCCGATTCAATAGGATGGGAGGAACAAGTCGTGTTACAAGGAGGATACTGGCAGGTATTTTCCGACAACCAGCCGGAGTATATCGAAAATCAGTCTACCGTCGAAGCTCATTGGATTGTTTATTTCAAGAATCTTTATGGCGACATTGCCGAACTGATGACAGAACATTCGACTCTGCTGGCACAGACACCATCAGCCAACACAAGCATTGAGGTAAACGGGCTGAGCCTAATTGGCACCTATGATGCCAAGACCAAGACAGGCAGCGGACAGTTTACCATAAACTGCGACTACGAGGCAACGATTGCCACCACAGAAGATTGGCTGCCATTCCTATGGAATCCTGTTAATGAAAAGCTGTGGGCCAAGGTTAGTCATGGTCATGCGGAAGTCAATGGAGAAACGAGGGGCGTATTTAATGCTCTCTTGGGCGGCCGCATGGCGCACAAGTTGAGCGGAACTTACGAAGTAAGAGAAACGAAGAGCGGCAAGATAGTATATACCTTCAGGGGCGCAGGCACCTATCAGCTGGATGCAAAACTGCTGGGCGGATTCAATCATGTGGACTTCGATATATTTAGAAAACAAATGAAGCAGCCCAACGCAGAGGTAATCGTAAACGACAGAAGTTACAACGGCCAATGCACCATCGACCAAAGTTTCGTTTTCGGGAAATAGGGTCTCGGAAAACATTTTGCCAATATTTATAAAAGAGTATCCCCCGGGCAGAGAAATCCGTCCGGGGGATATGGCTTATAAAAGATTTTCCATCAGAAGGAGCGTCATAAAACCAACCAGCAAGGCATAGGTGGCCTGCTTTTGATAGCCGTGCGCATGCGTTTCCGGAATCATTTCGTCGCTGGTTACATAAAGCATGGCGCCACCAGCGAAGCCTAACATAATGGGAAGCATCGTTGCCGATGCCGTTCCAAGCACGTAGCCCATCCAAACGCCGACAACCTCCAAAAGACCGATGGCAAGCGAAATGAACAAGGTACGCCACTTGCTTACGCCGGCTACAATAAGCGGGGCGATAACGACCATGCCCTCCGGAACGTTTTGCAGGGCAATACCCATAGCCACCGACCAATCCGTTGTGGACGGCGACAAACTGACACCCACAGCCATGCCCTCGGGCAGTTTGTGCAATGCGATTGCCATTACGAACAGGAGTACACGGCTGAGGGTGCTGTTGTTGGTATGTTCTTCGGGGTCAAGGCCTGTAAGGTGGTGCAGGTGTGGAGTGACCAAATCCAAAAGGTTGAGAACGAAAGCCCCCATCATCACACCAACTGCCACCCACCACCATTGGGTGCCCATTTCAAAGGCAGGGACAATCAGCCCAATCGTAGAGGCTGCCAACATGATGCCCGCACAATATCCCAATATGGTGTCGTTCCATTTATGGGGTAGTTCCCTAAAAACAAATCCAAATGCCGCTCCAATCAAGGTGGCTATAAAAAGACCCACAGCACAAATCCAAACGCTTTCCATATATTATATATCAATTTTGCGTTGCAAAAGTACTGATTTCTATGGTAAATTTGGATATAAAGAGCGTAATTTAAAGCGAAAAAAGAGAATTATACCTATATTTAAGTAATCTGAACTTGGTAGTAAAAAGAAAATTTCGTAATTTTGGGAATAGATAATACACAACAAAATATTTATTCACTTAAAACAACAGTATTATGGCAAAGTATGTTTGTGATGTTTGCGGCTGGGAGTATGACCCGGAAGTTGGTGTTCCCGAGGCCGGTATCGCTCCCGGTACTGCATGGGAGGATGTTCCCGAAGATTTTGAATGTCCGCTGTGCGCAGTAGGCAAAGACCAGTTCTCAGAAGTATAATCAAAATAAAAATATCCGACAAATGGCAAATAAATATTCAGGTACCCAGACCGAAAAGAACCTGGAGGCCGCTTTCGCAGGCGAGAGCATGGCACGAAACAAATACACCTATTTTGCGTCGCGTGCAAAGAAGGATGGCTTTGAGCAGATTGC
>JAQYEW010000057.1 GCA_028723455.1 Prevotellaceae bacterium
AAGTCATTGATTAATGGTCTCGAATTAAACACGTGTAGATTCTTCACCTTGGCATAGTCCACGCGAAGTTTGATAATACTGTCCGCATAACCAAAAACCGTGTTTTCCTTGTCAATCACATCGTATATTTTCTTGAAGTGCAGGATGTAGTATTGCCTGTCTCCATATTCCTTGCTCCTGACCATCACAGGGATAAACTCCGTGTATTCCTTTTCCGCATAGGTCTCAAGGAGTTCCTTCAGCTCTTCGTCTACAAGCCTCACCCAATGGGGTCCCATGTCGAAAGGACAGTATTTCCCGTCCTGTAACTCGTAAACGAAATCATCGTTAATCTTGACCTGTTCCGCGTCGTATATCTCCGGGCATTTATTCAAATCAGGAGTATCTATGCTTCCCGCCTCTTTCTCATATCAATTTGGGATAAAGTAATAGTAATTGTCAGTCATAGTCTTCGAATTATCTTTTCTTTCTCTTTAAATCAGAATTCGCGAGAGAATCTTGCTCTAAAATTATTATGACAGGTTTGCTAATCCAAGTTTGAGAAAATTTAATTTCCTTATCTAAAAACCCTTCCTTTCTAAAGGTTATTCTCAAGCGTGGAAACCCAAATCCGTGCTTTGCTCCCGTGATATGAAATTTCCCCATAGAGTCCGTTTGCATAACCTCTTCTTTGCTCCAATGCCCTTCTGAGATATTCACTCCTTTTAAAGGTATGTTTCTATCACTTATAATCGTTCCCTCTAAATGTATGCCATAAGAGCAAGAAGAAACTACTAATAAACAAAAAAAATATATTATATTTTTCATCTATTTAGGATTTGTCTTGTTACGATAATTAATTATGGGAATTGGAATTTAATAGTATTATTTTTATAATAATACCCTAACCTTTCAAAAGAATATTTATCTGCTAAGTATTCAAGAGTTCCCTCTGTATTGTAAACAGAATAGAATCCACCATCACTGAAAAGATGTTTTATATATTCCCCAAGTATTCGAGTATAGAAAATTATTCCTCCCATTTCTCTAATTTGTACTCTATGTCCAACCTCATGTTGTAGTAGATACCTATTATAGTCAACATCGTCTGTTAATCTTACGGATATATTTTTGCCAAGTGTTATGCCTGCCGATTTAGGCATGATTCTTCTTGCATACCGAAATATCTGCCCCTCATTAGCTATTCTCTCACGAAGAATCTCATCGGGAAGAAATGCTCTACCTAGAGCCGCAATTGTTAGGCCTGTTGTTGTAGTGCGTATCCCCATACCCCATAAACCTCCTCGCAATAAATATTTTAGATCTTGGTTCATTGTCGCTGCCATAGAACCTACGGCAAGACCCGTGGCGAACCCTTTGAGTGTAGAATGACCAAGCTCAAACAGGACATTCTTTAAGGATCCACCAGAAACAATTCATCGAACTCACGTTAAATAATAGTAATTGTTTGTCATCATCATATTGCATGCTTATTTCTTCATTACATACTTGTCCTTGTTGAGACAGTAAATGATGCCAAATCCCGTACCAAAATTCAGCTTTCTTTTCTTGATTTCCTTGTAAACTTTGGTGGATACAATTAAGTCATTGATTAATGGCTCTGAATTAAACACGTGAAGATCCTTTACCTTGGCATAATCTACACACATTTTGATTATCCATCCAGGTGAGCCATAAGTGGAGTTTTCCTCGTCAATCACATCGTATATCTTCTTGAAATGAAGGATATAGTACTGTCTGTCTCCATATTCCTTGCTCCTGACCATGACAGGGATAAACTCTGTGTATTCCTTTTCCGCATAGGCCTCAAGGAGTTCCTTCAGTTCTTCGTCTACCAGCCTCACCCAATGGGGTCCCATGTCGAAAGGACAGTATTTCCCTTCCCGCAATTCGTAAATGAAGTCGTTGTTTAACTTCACTTCTTCCGCATCAAGAATCTCGGGACATTTATCCCTGTCTGGAGAGGTTATGATTCCAGCCTCTTTCACATTCCCGTTGGGTATGAAGTAATAATAATTATCTGTCATCATCATATTGCATGCTTATTTCTTCGTTACATACTTGTCCTTGTTGAGACAGAAATGGATACCAAAGCTCGTACCGAAATTAAGTTTTCTCTTCTTGATTTCCTTATAGACCTTTGTGGATACAATCAAGTCATTGATTAATGGCTCTGAATTAAACACGTGAAGATTCTTTACCTTGGCATAATCTACGCACATTTTGATTATCCATCCTGGAGGATCATAGGTGGAGTTCTCCTTGTCAATCACATCGTATATCTTCTTGAAATGCAGGATGTAGTACTGTCTGTCTCCATATTCCTTACTCCTGACCATGACCGGGATAAACTCTGTGTATTCCTTTTCCGCATAGGCCTCAAGGAGTTCCTTCAGTTCTTCGTCTACAAGCCTCACCCAATGGGGTCCCATGTCGAAAGGACAGTATTTCCCTTCCCGCAATTCGTAAATGAAGTCGTTGTTTAACTTCACTTCTTCCGCGTCCAGAATCTCGGGACATTTATCCCTGTCTGGAGAGGTTATGATTCCAGCCTCTTTCACATTCCCGTTGGGTATGAAGTAATAATAATTATTTGTCATGGTCTTCGAATTATATTCTCTTTCTCTTTTTAAATTGGATATACATGGGTAGTTGTATTTTCTTAATGTCTTTTTTGAGGTCGAGATGTAATTGTAAGAAATGTATTTTTCTTTCCCTGGTTGAATGATAGATGCGACTTTCGTAATCGTCTGTTTTAAACCAAAAATAAAGCGTATCTTTTGCTCGTGGTGCCAGAGTGCGAGGCAGTTTGCTACTGCTATTAAAATAGCTATGCAATACAATGGAGTCCATAAGAACATCCAACTTGTTGCTTTCCCCTAATGTTAATGGGGTGTTGCTATGATTGGTAACACTGACATACATGGCGAAATCAAGTTTTCGTGTATTTAAAGAAAAACAACTGCAATCCAGCAATGCCACCTCAACAGAATCTACAGGAAATGTCCGTGTCTTATCCAATACATAGATAAGCTGAGGAGGATAGCAAGAAACCAGCGTGAGCGGAAGCAACAGAAGTCCCAAGATACTTTTTAGTTTCATTTTTTTTAAATTACTTCTAAGCATATACTGATCTGCCTCGTAATCCAAGCATCGAGGGTCAATATATGTTTTGTTATTGCTATAACCTGGGTCAATGAGATATTCATACAGTATTTGCATATAAAATCTAAACTTGCCCATCCTCTTTTGTTGATAGACATGCGCTCTTTCATGGTCAGGTGCGTATGGGTTTGTCGGTATTGTAAAGGCCGGCGCAATGATTGTGCTTTGCGCCGGCCTTTATAATTGCTGGTTATGGCTGTTACCCGTAGATAACGTTGCCGTTCTCGTCCATGTAGTCCTCCAGGCCCTTTTCGTAGGTGTTCATGGCACGCAGGCTCATGCCCACGTTGCTGAATCCGCCGTCGTGGAAGAGGTTCTGCATGGTTACCTTGCGCGTGAGGTCAGAGAACATGACGATGCAGTAGTCGGCACATTCCGCCGCGTCCGCATTGCCCAAGGGCGACATGCGGTTGGCGAAGTCATAGAGCTTGTCCATGCCCTTCACGCCCTGGCCTGCAGTGGTCATCGTGGGGCTTTGCGAGATGGTGTTGATACGCACGCCCTTCTCGCGGCCGTAGATATATCCGAAGCTGCGGGCGATGCTTTCCAGGAGTGCCTTGGCATCCGCCATGTCGTTGTAGCCGTAGAACGTGCGCTGTGCGGCCACGTAGCTCAGTGCCAGCACGCTGGCACCCTCGTTCAGAGCGTCCAGTTTCTTGGCGGCCTGCAGCATCTTGTGGAAACTGAGGGCGGAAACGTCCAGCGTGGTGGAGAGCATCTTGTAGTCCAGGTCGTCGTAGGTGCGGCCCTTGCGCACGTTGGGGCTCATGCCGATGCTGTGCAGCACGAAGTCGATCTTGCCGCCCAGCACCTCCATCGAGCGGGCGAAGACGTTCTCCAGGTCCTCTACGTTCGAGGCATCGGCGGCGATTACCTCGCATTGCAGCTCGTCGCTCAGTTCCTTCACCGTACCCATGCGTATGGCTACGGCGGTGTTGCTCAGCGTGATCTGGGCACCCTCCTCTACGGCACGCTGTGCCACTTTCCATGCAATACTCTTGTCGTTCAGGGCACCGAAGATGATGCCGCGCTTACCTTTTAATAAATTGTAACTCACGTTGTTTCGTTGTTTGGTTATTTCCGTATTTAATAGGGCGGGGGAGTGCGGGACTCCCCTGCCTGGGTACAAAGGTAATAAAAACTGCGCAAACGGACAAAAAATGTGCAGAAAGGATGCGTTTCGCCTTATTTGGGCTGCTTGCCGATATAGGCGAGGATACCTCCGTCCACATAGAGGATGTGTCCGTTCACGGCATCACTGGCGCGGCTGGCCAGGAATACGGCGGGACCACCCAGTTCCTCGGGTTCCAGCCAGCGGCCGGCGGGTGTCTTGGCACAGATGAAGCTGTCGAAGGGATGGCGGCTGCCGTCGGCCTGACGCTCGCGCAGGGGGGCTGTCTGGGGCGTGGCGATGTATCCGGGACCGATGCCGTTGCACTGGATGTTGTATTCGCCGTACTCGGAACAGATGTTGCGCGTCAGCATCTTCAGGCCGCCCTTGGCGGCGGCGTAGGCGCTTACGGTCTCGCGGCCCAGTTCGCTCATCATGGAGCAGATGTTGATGATCTTGCCCTCGTTGCGCTGCATCATCTCGGGCAGCACGGCGCTGGCGCAGATGAAGGGGGCGACCAGGTCGATGTCGATTACCTGCTGGAACTCGGAGCGCTTCATCTCGTGCATGGGGATGCGCTTGATGATGCCGGCGTTGTTCACCAGGATATCGATCTGGCCCACTTCGGCATGGATTTTCTCCACCAGGGCCTTTACGCCCTCTTCGTCCGTTACGTCGCACACGTAGCCATGCACGTTGTGGATGCCGGCTTCGTGATACGCCTCCAGGCCTTTCTCCACCAGTTCGGCCTTGATGTCGTTGAAGATGATGTTCTTGGCACCCGCCTCGGCAAAGGCCTTGGCGATGTTAAATCCGATACCGTAGGATGCTCCGGTAATCCAGGCATTCTTTCCTTCCAAAGAAAATGGGTTGCTCATGGCAGTCTGTTTTTAGCGTTTGTTTTACAATAATAATGTGCAAATATAACGGAAAA
>JAQYEW010000058.1 GCA_028723455.1 Prevotellaceae bacterium
GATGTCGTCTAATCTTAAATTTTCCGTAGGTTTCTTCCAAATGGAACAGTGCTTGCAACGTGACTGGCAGTTGGTAGTGGAATATATCATCAAGGAAGTAAGTTCCTTATGCCGTCTGCGTATTACATTGTTGGCAAATACAATCCCGTTATGGATGTAGTCATAAATACTATACATTCTTTCTTTTGTGTTTTATCTTGTATTGTTAAGAGCAAAAAACAACTAAAAGGCTGCAAAATATTTATGACTTTATCTTACCTTTTCATTTTCCAATCATTTACCAAGTAAGTCTCACTCCGAATGGCACCGTTATGATGAACGGATGCTCCGTGCGATAGGTTTCAAGCCCGCTGCCATTCCTAAAATGATAGGACATGTTGGGTTCCAAATACAGGCTGAATGGCTTGAATATCTTGTATTGCACACCGATACCTAAATTCACGGACCACTGATAACGTGGCTTGATGCCACACTTCAGTGTGTACGACGAGTCGGATGTTATGATATATTTCTTATCAAGCGAACTATGGACTGGTACCTCAAATGTCACACCACCGGTTGTATAGGCATTGAAGCGCCCCTTGCCCCAGATTCGATAGGTCAATCGCAATGGGATACCCACATAATCTATTTTCTGAGTCTTCATCAATCTGGCTTTGTGGTACTCGCTTTCAAATTCAGATTTTAGTCGGGTATAAGTTATTCCTGTCCCAAAAGTCCATTTTGGACTTAATTGCTTACTTATGGAAAGGGCATAGGTTTTAGGACGGTAATGGTGTGCGACCTCTCCCAATGGGCTGTTATCATCCATTGGATGATCAAGGAGTATCAAGGACATTCTTGCTCTCTCAACAGAGTCCATCAAGGCATTGTTTTGAGCATAATAGTTCTCTAAGTCAGCCCAAGTGTATAATCTGGAAGCGACACCACCGTTAGCATAATCAATAACGGACAAATAGTTCATATTGGACATAGCTCCATTTGCACTGGCATTGGAGAAATAGCCGAAGTTGAATGTCCACGGATACTTCTTGCTGGCATTAGGCAACATACTTTCATTTAGTGCCATCATTTTTTCTTCGGAAATTTGTGGAACATGTAACATAGAGTCTTCTATGTTGATACTCTTTATAGCCGGATATTTCTCTAAAGAATCCACATGGAATGATATAGTCTGCTGTCCAGATTCAATGATGTCTGTTTCTACCTGTAATGAAATCTTTTCAGTAGAATTAGTATTTTCTGCAAAAACATGCCTATCTTTGTCAATAGTGCTTGATGGTATGGAACACCTTGGCCGCTCAACCTTTTGAGAGGCTGCTCCTTTTTGTTGAACTCGTTTTGGACGCTCATGATGAGTGCCTAAAGCCGTTGACCTATTATCAGATGTGTCAACGGACTTATCCCTCGTTACGAAATAGATACAGACTGGTATCAGGATAGGAAGCAAGAATAGCATCCAATAGTTAATCAGTATGGTACGCAGCTTTTTCTTTGCCCGAGCCAACTGAGAAGAAGAACTGTGAGGATTGATACCAAGCAGTTCTCCTATTTCCTTATGCGAAAAATCATCCAGAACAGAGAGTTTGAAAATCTCCCGGTTCCCCTTTGGTAACAACTCTATCGCCGAAAGCAATAACTCCAGATCAATCTTTTTTTCTTCTTCATCCTCTTCGTTCACAAGTTCTATTCCCAGACTGGATAACGGAATATATCCTTTTTCTGAACTTCGCAAGTATTTTAACGAAAGGTTTCTTACAATCGTTATCATCCATCCTTCCAATTTAGAGTTGTCCTTCAGAGATTTGATGGAGGTAAAGATGATGATAAAAGCTTCGTGCAAAATATCTTCCGCCGTGCTTTTGTCTGTCACATAGTGCCGGCATATTCGCAATAATCTGTCGGAATATGCCTTGTATAAATTTCCGAGAGCTTCCCGTTCCCCTTGTTTACATGCGTCTATATCAACATCTACTTTCATAGATTACTTTTCCTTTTTATTTTAATAAAGGGAGTAGATTGCAACAGAAAGACTGCACGAATTTTGAAACTTTTTATGAAACTTGATAAATCTCAAATTTATAATCGGTGCCCTATATGAAGTTAACCCCAAAAGTTTTTTGTCCAACTTTTGGGGTTAACTTCACTTTTTATATTTCCGGCAAACTCTTTTCCGGGTCGAGGCTGACACGTACCCTTTCGCCCGATACAAGACTGACCTTACCACGATAAGCTATACCGGACTCGTCATATTTCATTTTGGGACTGGCATAGTACACTTCCAGGTCATAACTGCCCGCTACCAGCTTGCTCATCTTAAAGTTCACATCGTATTTGCAAATGCAATCGGCAAATGCCTCAAGTTCATTATGATACACCACCAGCGTGATCTTTGTATCCTGATTGGTCATGCTCACATAAATATTACTTACCCCACAGTTGGCTTCCACATTCTCCATCATACATTGGGCTATGCCGTCTTTGCCCAACTCCATGTAAAGGGTTGAAGAAACCGCATCATTTTGCAGCTTGGAGTCGCTGCGCGCTTCTGAAAGCGTCAGCTTGCATGCGGAGTTTGCGACATCATGCACGCGTAATGCGTCCAGGACAAGATTCTCAGATTTGCATGCCGACAACCCGGCAAGACAAATCAGACCATAGAACATCTTTTTCATAGTTAGCAGGTTTTTATGTGTTATTATTTAACAAAAATCGCTACGCCCATCAAAGACAAAAATACTGATTTTTTCTTTAAGGCAGATGGTTTATGCAGATTTTATGATAAGATGGGAGCAAAATGCTGGCGTATCGGCAAGGTTTGCATTATTCCTTATCTATTTCAAATAAAATGTTATCTTCGCAAAGAAATGCAAGACTAAGGAAATTATAATTTAGACACATATATTTGCGCTTGATATTGGAATTTATGCCAACTTATTCCTCACGCAATCACATCGACGCAAGGACGGACATGATGTCCCCAATTTTCCTGTCTGCACTGATATGGGGTACAATGCCAACATCACATCTCTTGTGTGATAAAACACTAATAAAATTTTGAAATACAATTTGTTATTTCAAAACAAAGCTATATCTGTAACTATTCAGCAATATCCCCGTCCCCTCCTTTCCTAATCTAAGAGGTAGAGATTCCTCTTGGTTTGAAAGCAAAATAAATCTTTAGGCCTCCACTAATTAGTAGGTAATAAGTTTGCTTATATCAGATATTTTTTGCACCTTTATACCGTAATAAAAGAGCAAGTTAAAGATATATCTGCAATGCTCGAAAGCCTAACAAAAGATGTGCGGTCACTGCGTGAGACAGTGGACGCACAGCATACCGAGATTGTTAGTCTCAGTCGCAATGTGGACAGACTTTAGAAGGGTTACCTCAAAAGTTTATTTTTACAAAAAAGAAAAAACTGTTCTATTGTTTTATTATTTTTTCTACTTTTGTAACAGGAGATAGGGGAAATTACTGTTAACGAAATCCAAGAAATGAAAAACAAAGAATCCTATAGCGAAGAAGTCCAAGACATTGTGGATCGTATGCCCACACGTTGGTGTTTTTGGGTTACCGGGATTATGCTGGCAATAGTGACAGTATTTCTCCTCCTCACTTGGATTATCAAATATCCTGATACGGTAGACGGCTACGTTTCAATTACCGGTCTCGAGGCACCCGTCCGCCTGGTATCGCATACAAGCGGGAGATTGCATCTTTTGAAGAATCAAGGAGAGCATATTACCCGAAAAGACCCTATCGCGCTTGTCGAGAATGGAGCTGTGTATGAAGATGTCATCAAATTAAAGATTTTTCTGGACTCAAAGGAGAAAACACCAATAGCCAAGAATCTGGTAATAGGAGAACTAACAGAAAGCTATAACAGCTATCTGATAGCCAAGGATCATTGGGAGCGTTTGGCGTCATCCGAACGCCATACCAACATGCGCAAGAGCATGGAAGGGCAAATTAAAGCAAACCAAGAAGTCGTGCTTCAAATCCGACACTCAATGGACATCAAAAACAAAGTGCGTACGAACTATCACAAAGAATATCGCCGTGACAGTTCACTGGCATCGAAAGGGCTGATAAGCCAGAGCCAACTGGAAAATACGCAAAACGCTTACCTACAACAACTGGATGCGGAGGTGGCGCTGAAGAACTCCCTGCTGTCCAAGCAATCAGAAATCAGCACCTCGCGCATGGAAATCGCACGGAGCCATATTGAGGAGGCGGAGAGCATGGAGGAGGCGTACGTGAATATGATGGTCAAACGTAACATCCTGGAAACACAGTTACGCTTATGGGAAGAGAAATACCTGATTACCGCACCGATCGATGGTGAGTTGCAGTATCTGGGTTTCTGGCGCGAGAATGTGGCCGTTCAATCCGGGATGGAATTGTTTTCCGTATTACCACCATACAATAAATTGATTGGAGAAGCTGACATTCCCGCCAATGGAGTGGGAAAAATCCGCATAGGACAGGAAGTGAACGTCAAGCTGAATGAATACCCCTATGATGAGTTCGGATTACTGAAAGGCGTGGTCAGGCGCATTGCGCCCCTAAGCAAAAAGGAACAAGGAAACGAATCCATGGCGGAGACTTACCAAGTGCAGATTTCCTTCCCCAATGGCGCAAGGACGAACTTTGGCCATCACTTGAACCTAAACTTTGAGTCCAAGGGGTCCGCTGAAATCATCACCGAACCCAAGCGGCTCATCGAAAGGCTCTTCGACAACCTGAAAGCAAACGCGACGAAATGAAACTGTTCAACAGATTCCCCATAGACTATCAGATGGACTCGCACGATTGTGGCCCGTCATGCCTGAAGATGGTGGCAAAGCACTTTGGCAGATATTATTCCCTGCAACACCTGCGCGACAAGTGCGGCATCACCAAGGAGGGCGTTTCCATGTTGGGATTGAGCACAGGGGCGGAAAGCATTGGCTTACGTACGCTTTCCGTCAAGTGCACGATGAAAGATTTGGTGGAGAAAGTGCCATTGCCAGCCATCCTGTTCTGGGGCGGCAACCATTTCATCGTCGTTTATGGCGCGACGGCCAAGCACATCCATGTGGCCGACCCGATGAAAGGCCATATCAGCTACACGCACGAGGAGTTTGCAAAAGGATGGCTATTGGAGGGTCAGAATGTAGGAGCGCTGATGGCCATTGAACCCACGGCAGACTTCAACGTGAGCAAGGAGGAAAAACGTCAACAGAAAGACAGCCTGCTGAGCATCCTACGCTATTTTGCCCCTTATCGGGGAAATTTCATGCTGGTGTTCGGCATTATGCTGGTGGTGACGATGCTGCAAGGCATACTCCCTTTCATCTCTAAGGCCGTGATAGATGTTGGCATCAAGACTTCAGACACGAACTTCATCCACATGGTGCTGGTGGGGAATATCACAATCCTTGTGAGCGTCATGGTGTTCAACGTGCTGCGCGACTGGATTCTGATGCACATCACCGCACGGGTGAATATCGCGCTCATCTCGGACTATTTGATAAAGCTCATGAAGCTGCCCATCACGTTCTTTGAGAACAAGCTGCTGGGAGACATCCTGCAACGCGCTCGCGACCACGAGCGCATCCGCAATTTTGTCATGAACAACTCGTTGGCTTTAATTTTCTCCGCACTTACTTTTGCGCTGTTCGCCATTATTCTTCTGGTGTACAACCCCATTATCTTTGTTATCTTCCTGGCAGGGTCTGTGATTTATGTGCTCTGGATCCTTCTGTTCCTGAACATACGCAAGAAACTGGATTGGCAATACTTCGAGCTGCTGTCGCGCGACCAGAGCTATTGGGTGGAGACCGTGGCCGCCATGCAGGACATCAAGATTTACAACTACGAGCGCACGCGCCGATGGAAATGGGAGGGAATTCAGGCTGGATTGTACCACGTAAACAGGCGTGTAATGACAATCACCAACATGCAGAACTTAGGCGCACAATTCATCGAGAGCGCGAAGAACATGGGCGTAACGTTCTTCTGTGCGACGGCCGTGATACATGGGGACATTACCTATGGCGTGATGATTTCCACGCAATTCATCATTGGCATGCTGAATGGCCCTCTTATCCAACTCATCAACTTCATTGTCTCTGCCCAATACGCAAAGATCTCGTTCCTGCGCATGAACGAGATTCGCCAACTGGATGACGAGGAGGAACTGCTCTCAATGGGTTCGTCGAACATCCTCCCCGAAAGCAGAGACATTGTGTTGGAAAATGTGCATTTCCAATATACCGAAACCTCACCGTTGGTACTACGGCATATTTACCTGAAGATTCCACAGAACAAGGTAACGGCAATCGTGGGCGGCAGCGGGAGCGGTAAATCCACCTTGCTCAAATTGTTGGTGCGCCTTTACAACCCCACTTATGGGGAAATTAATATGGGAGGGATGAACACGCGGAGCATCAACCTGCGGACTTGGCGCGGATTGTGTGGCGTGGTGATGCAGGACGGAAAGCTTTTCAGTGAGAGCATCCTTACGAACATTGTCCTTGACGACGAACACATAGACTATGATCAGGTACATAAATGTTGCAGAATGGCACAGATTGAGGACGAGATTAACGCCATGCCCAAGGGCTTTGACACAATGATTGGCGAAAACGGGCGTGGATTGAGCGGTGGACAAAAGCAACGCTTGCTGATTGCCCGCGCCCTATACAGAAATCCAGAAATGCTGTTCCTGGACGAGGCGACAAACGCACTTGACACACTGAACGAGGCCAGGATAACTGATGCACTGAGAGAAGCATTCGTGAGACGAACAGTAGTAGTTATTGCCCATAGGTTGAGTACAATTCGCCATGCAGACCAGATAGTTGTGATGGACAAAGGGGAGATTGTGGAAGTAGGGAATCACGAAGAACTACTGCTCAAGAATGGGATTTATGCTAGTTTAGTTGCGTCGCAGACGGATATAATAGAAAGAAAAAATATTTACCAAAGAACTAGTATTCTGAAAAGATGAAAAGCTATTACGAAATATATACTGCGAAAAATACCATTCGAGAATTGGTCTATTACGTGATGCTAAATGGTCAACTTGTAGAAGACTTTTCTTTCTACAATGGAAAATCAGGGATTGCACTCAGCCTATTTGAAGCTTCTCGCTTTCTAAACGATCAAACCATAGAAGACTATGCGTATGACCTTCTCTCACAGTCTTTATTGTTTCAGAGCACTGATATCAGTCTAGAAACAGGGTTGGCAGGTATCGGTTTTGTCTTAGAATATCTGATTCAAAATAAATTTATCGAATCTAACCCAAAAGAAATCTTTAATGAGCAACATGAAAAGATTGTTCACACTTTCTTACAATATGATGTAATAAAAATGAATATTGACAATTTAGCATCTATTTGGCCGATTGCGTCATATCTGTATGTCTCTGGTGAAAACCGCACAAAGAAACAAATTTCCTCAATAAAAGAAATGGAAATGAAAAATCTGTATTATTTGTGGAAGAAAGCAAAGAGTAATAGCGAAAACAAAGAATATCTCACAGAAATTCTGCGAGGTTTTTTGAAAAACGCATTATTTAGATCCGAAATAATTCCTAACGTTTTTTTTCAACAATATACTTCTTTAGTCAAAGAAGGTATATTTAGGAGGGATGTACATATTCAATTCTACATGTCCTCAATCAAACATTCTGCAACAAATCTTTTTGACAACGAACTACATATGATGCTTAAACAACTATCATTAGTTGACAGAATAGACACGAAGTGCCTATTTAAGGAGCCATATTTAAGCCAACATAACGTACGAGACTATCTATGTAAGAAGTTCTTTGCTTCCCGCCCCCAAGATTTGGACGAGATTTTATCTGTTATAGTGATGGGGAAAGGAAACCCCACAAGGCTCTCTTTTGGATTAGCAGGATTAATTCTTGGTTTAATTGCTATCCATCAAGGAAATCATCAAAGGCTTCATAATATACTTTCAATCATATAACATGGAGACACTACTATTAAAAAATATACTCTTCGTAATCAGATTTCCTTTGAGATCATCTTTGTTTAACAAATAGCTTGATTAAAAAGTACGCTCCCGACAGCAAACAATAAATAATAAAAACTGAATCATGAAAAAGATCATCCTTGCAAGGAGAAACAAAAAAACGCAGAATATAATTAGACTCTGTCCATAATCAAGGTATATACTCCAACTATTATTCTTAATAAAATCAAGATAAGATCTGTGACATACTTTATTCTGCTACCAAACCAAAAGAGAATTAAAAATTACATATAAACCTTTAAATCGAATCAAGGATTTCTTCTTTGTACTGTATTAGTATGAACAAAAAGAAAATAATAATAGCCGAAATTAAGGAAGAGGGATCTACGAATGGAGTTTCTAGATATATTGAAATGCTTCGAGAAGGACTATACTCTGAGAATTTTGAAATTGTGTGTCTAGTGTTTATTTTCTCCACAATGATTAGATTACACAAGCATATCAAACACCAAAACTACACAGAAATAATAATACCGTTACCAATAAATCCGCATACCATTAATAAAAGCTATTGGAACGACGAATACAATCACATAGTTTCATACATTCTAAGAAACGAATTAATGGGGAAATTTATTTTTCACATTCAAACGATGAATCTTATACAACTCGCCATCTATCTACGAGCAAATTATGACTGCAAGATTGTATCACATATTCACTGCATTCCCTGGAAATATTTATACGAAGATAATAAAAGGCATTTCAACCATATTTTTAAGAGAATTTATATAGAAGAAGATACTGATGATAACTATTTTAAAACATTCACTATAGAAGAAGAATATCTCATTTGCTCCAAGTCTGATGCTATAATATGCGTAACAAAAAGTTCAAAAAATTACTATGAAACTTACCTTCATACATGTCCTGAAAAAGTCCATTTTATTCCCAATGGACTAAAGGACAGATGCGAAAACCAGGTTCTTTTTGAAGATATTACGAAGAAAAATCCTATCTGTATTTTATATGTAGGAACAGTATCTAAGGCCAAGGGGGTTCATCTTTTACTAGAAGCACTAAATATAATTGAGTCCAAAGGGTATAACTTTGAATTAATCATAGCAGGGAAAATAACAGAAGAAATGAAAAAGGAAATAAAAAGAAAACCCAAACTTAAAATAAAATTGTTAGGGCAGGTTAGTTTTGACACACTTTGCAGCCTATACAAAAAGGCACATATTGGAGTCATAACATCATTGTTTGAACAATGTAGTTATGTAGCAATAGAGATGTCTATGTTTGCCCTTCCAACTGTTTATTCTGGTATAGAAGAACTTCATGAGATTTTCGACAAGAATGCTGGCATGTTCATTCCTGCTTTATATAATACAAACACAGGGCTGACTCTTGATAAAAAAGTTTTAGCTAGCAAAATTGAATTGCTCATAAACTCACCTTTTCTCAGGCGTAAAATTGGGCAAATAGAACGAACGAAATATTTACAAGAATTTACTCTTGAAAAAATGATCAACAGAACCATAAAAGTTTATAATAGTTTATAAAAATGAGTACGCCAGTTATCAGCATCGTTATGCCATTCTACAATTCGGAGAAACATATCAAAGAGTCTCTAAAAAGTATTGTCGAACAATCATATAAGGATATTGAAATTATACTTATCAATGATGGGTCTTCCGATAATTCTATCAAAATTATAGAATCATTTAATGACAAGCGAATTAAAGTGATTCACAATCGACACGACTTTATTTCATCCTTAAACCTTGGCTTAGAGACTGCCGTCGGAAAATACATTGCCAGAATGGATTCCGATGATATTATGCACCCTGATAGGCTCCTCGTCCAACATCGTATTATGGAACAAGATGAAAACATTGATTTTTGTTCAACTTGGTGTATCTTCTTTGATGACATGACATGTAAAGCATCACCGTATCGTACACTCTACGGAAAGATTGACTCTCCATTGGTTAAATTACTAAAAAATAACATCTTTGTCCATTCAAGTATGATGTTTAGAAGGGATTTTGTCAACAAAAAAAGACTTAGATACCAAAATTACAAGTACGCTGAAGATTATAAACTATGGGTAGAAGCTGCTAAGCTTGGAGCAAGATTTTTTATAGAGCCTCAATTTCTGCTATATTACCGAACCCACACAGAGCAGGTTAGCAATAAATATTGCGTAGAACAAGAACAATGTAGCTTACAAATAAGAGAAGAAATTCTTCATTATTTGTATCCAAGAATGCCCCCAAAATTACAACAACTCAACAACAGCATAAAAGCAATTGAAAAAGATGGTATAGTCAAAATAGACTATCGCCTTATGACTATTTATAACATGATAAAGCTTTACAAGCACAAACTTAATTATTTAAAAAATGAAAAAACTTAAAAAAGAGCATCTGGCTGATTTGCGGATGAAGATGAAAGTGATGTCCCCTAGTGAAATGATGACCTTTGTCGGAGGAAAGAGATACGAATTTGATCGTATGGGTAATCTAATAGGAACAGAAGATCCCCAACAAGGACAAAAGGACAATGTTATTATTATTGGAGATCAACAATTCCAACTTGATGGAGACTTGGGAGATATCTCTCAAGAAAGTGGTGTTTCTTTCTCAGGCCAGAATGTTTCATCTGGACTATTTATGTTCCTTGCAGATAATACTGATGTTGAATGGGCATATGGATTTAACGAGAATAAAGAAGGAGGGGCCTTAATGACATCACATGACAAAAACAGTGTGCGACTAAAAAGTGGATTCTTCTCTGGATATGATAGTTGCGTCCATAACCACGCACAAACGATGTCTGGTTTAGGATACCCTGGCTATCAAGTAGAGGAGTATAATGATCTTCCTAGTAGCAGCGATATAAAAACAACCAAGCACTATGGAATAAAAAATAACTATGTGTATAACGAAATTTCTGGAAAATGGAAGAAATACGACGAATACACACAAACTCAAGAAGACTATTATGACAAAGAAATGAAATAACCTTATGGGATTATCTTCCTTGTAATAGAACGTTATGTCTCTACCAATCAACACACATAATGCTTCTCTATATTTAAATTCAAATTACGTAGGGTTTGCATTATGGTGTGTTGCAACACCTTTCCTGATAAACACACAAAAATCCATCTATTATGAAGAACAATCTTTTTAAAATTACGCTATCCCTTCTGTTCGCAGCCTCTTTTTCTCCCTGGGCAACGGGGCAAGATAATAATGCCGCCCGACTGCTTTTTATGGACGTCAATGAAATGTGGGGGAAATATTGCGGCAAGGACACTGTGGACATGGAGCTTATCAACGAATACTTTCGCGACACGGTATCCGTTGAAGAAATGAAACTCGCTTTTGAGAAGTACAAAGACGCTTCTGCGCCCAAGCATGTTTTTTCGGCATACGACTCCATCATCCATTGCCCCATAGGCACGGGTATCGTGCTTAGGTCGCCACTCGATGATAAAAGAAAGAAAAAAACAGAAACACTCCAGAACGTATGGGCGTGGTTTGGCTACTTCGCACTGGCCGACGTGTACGATAGTAAGGGAAAGCCACAGGAGAAAATACGGGAAACATGGAGAAAAGAGAAACTGCAAGGCGATTTCGTAAGCATGAAAGGACCCCGGAAGTACATGGGCTACACGGTTTCGCCGCTCGTCTATGCGGAAAGGTACGAGAACGGCAAACCCATAAAGCGGTCGGGCTTCCGCAACGGCCATGCCGACTTCTTCTCGTATGCGCAACGTACAAAACAGGTCTTTGACGGCGAATGGTACGACTACGTGAGTGACGGAAGCCGCCTGTTGGGTCTGCTGGTCAGCATCAACACCTCCATGAGTTCCGCACAGCAGGAAAGAACGTTCCCCGTCCTGCTTTATGAAAGACACGGCGGTTATTCGCTGGAACTACTGACAAACAACCCGGACGAACATACGGCAAACGGATTCAATAAGCTCAAGCGTATGGTGGCCGACCTTCCGCCGAGGGCGATCAAGCCCTACTACACGTCCGACTTCAGGGTCCTGCCCGGGCGTTTCTACCAGGTAACGGTGAATGCCGACGGCATTTTCATCAAGGACTATCTTTGAAGCGCAAACTACCCTTTTGTCGGGAAAAGCGTGTTTTCAATGTCAATATGACAAACCGCAAACCCGACAAAAGGCGGTTCTTTGAAATACCTTTCGCCCCGGACGATTTTAAGGGCAGAAATCGGAGGCAAGTCGGATGCTGATATTCAACGGAATAGGAATATCGTCAGGGAAAATCCGGGCAAAAGGAGGCGGAAATGGCATGAAAACAAGCCGCTGAGTGCCGAAAAACAAAGCGTAGAAAGGAGAAAAACATACCGTTAGTCGGGACAAAACATCTATATGCTTTGTCCCGACGACGTATTCATGCTGCACGAGAGCGGCATCAGGCTCTCCTTTTTCTTCTAAAAAGGAGAAAAAAGGACGTGGATTTGCGGAGTCAGGAAGACAGGAATAACGGCACTTCTGCATCAAAACGTCAAAACCGCCACACGAACCAGGCAGACACGGATCAGAAACAAAAAGACGCAGGGTCCGTGGTGCGTCAAGGCGAAAGAACTAAAAAACGCCTTTTATAATAAGGTATAATAAAAAAAAGTCCTATCTTTGCCCCCGAAATGACAAAAACAAGCGAAAGCATGAAAGATAATCTGGTAATCGTGGAGAGCCCTGCCAAGGCCAAAACGATCGAGAAATTTCTGGGCGAGGACTACAAGGTGATGTCCAGTTACGGACATATCCGCGACCTGAAGAAGCGTTCCTTCAGCATCGATACGGACACCTTCCTGCCGCAATACGAGATTCCCGGCGACAAGAAAAAGATTGTGGACGAGCTGAAAAAGCTCTCCAAGAGCGCCCGACGCGTGTGGCTGGCATCCGATGAAGACCGTGAGGGAGAGGCCATCAGCTGGCACTTGAAGGAGGTGCTGGGGCTGGACCCCGCGACCACCAAGCGCATCGTCTTCCACGAGATTACCGAGACGGCCATCAAGGAGGCCATCCAACACCCCCGCGACATCGACCAGAACCTGGTGGACGCACAGCAGGCGCGCCGTGTATTGGACCGCATGGTGGGCTTCAAGCTGAGTCCCATCCTGTGGCGTAAGGTGAAGCCCTCGCTCAGCGCAGGACGTGTGCAGAGCGTGGCCGTAAGGCTGATCGTAGAGCGCGAGCGCGAAGTGCAGGCCTTCCAGGGAGCGGACAGCTACCGCGTAACGGCCGAGCTGCTGAACGCCACGGGACAAACGGTAAAGGCCGAATTGGACAAGAAGTTCGACACGGAGGAGGAGGCCAAGAACTTCCTGGAGCAGTGCGCCCAAAGCACACTGACCATCGACGACATCCAAACACGCCCCCTGACACGCACACCCGCAGCGCCCTTCACCACCTCCACCCTGCAACAGGAGGCCGCCCACAAACTGGGCTTCACCGTCAAGCAGACGATGATGGTGGCACAGCGTCTGTATGAAAGCGGACGCATCACCTACATGCGTACGGACAGCACGAACCTCTCCTCGCTCTGCCTGGGAACCAGCAAGGCCTACGTAACGGAGACCATGGGCACAGAGTACGTGAAGACCCGCCAGTACCACACCCACAGCAAGGGAGCGCAGGAGGCCCACGAGGCCATCCGCCCCACCTACATGAACACGCCCCAAATCGAGGGTACGCCCCAGGAACGCCACCTCTATGAACTGATATGGAAGCGCACCATCGCCAGCCAGATGGCCGACGCGCAACTGCTGAAGACCACAGCCACCATTGCCGTCTCGGGCACCGACCGCCACTTCTTGGCCACGGGCGAGGTGGTGAAATTCGACGGTTTCCTGCGCGTCTACCGCGAAAGCGACGACGAGGGCAATGAAGCACGCGCCAGCGAGGGCGAGCTGCCCCAATTAAGCGTCGGCGAGGAGATGCAACGCCAGGAAGTGTTGGCCACACAGCGTTTTGCCCAGCGACCCCCGCGCTACAACGAAGCCAGCCTGGTGAAGAAACTGGAGGAACTGGGCATCGGACGCCCCAGCACCTATGCCACCACCATCACCACCATCCAGCAACGGGAATACGTGGTGAAGGGCGACAAGCCCGGCGAGAGCGTGCCCTACGTCCAGCTGTCGCTGAAGGGCAAGCAGGTGAAGCGTACACAGAAGAAGATGACCGTGGGCGCCGAGCGCGGCAAACTGCTGCCCACAGACGTGGGCACCGTGGTTACGGACTTCCTGATGCAGAGCTTTCCACACATCATGGACTATAACTTCACGGCCGACGTGGAAAAGAACTTTGACGAGATTGCCGAAGGACACGAAGTGTGGACAGACATGCTGCGCCAGTTCTATAGCGAGTTCAACCCCCAGGTGGAAACCATCATGAACGTGCGCTCGGAACACCGCGTAGGCGAGCGTATCCTGGGCAACGAACCCAAGACGGGCCTCGTGGTGAGCGCCAAGATCGGACGCTTCGGACCCGTGGTGCAGATAGGCACGGCCGATGATGAGCAGAAGCCTCGCTTCGCCCAACTCAAAGCCGACCAGAGCCTGGAGACCATCACCCTGGAAGAGGCCTTGGAACTGTTCCGCCTGCCACGCGACCTGGGGCTGCTGGACGGGCACCTCGTTACCATCGGCACCGGACGCTTCGGCCCCTACGTGCAATACATGAAGAAATACATAAGCATCCCCAAGGACATCGACCCCCTGACCATCACACAGGACCAGGCACGCCAGCTCATAGAGAAGAAACAACAGGAGGAGGAGCAGCGCCACCTCAGGCAGTTTGCCGAGGAACCCGAACTGGAAGTGCTGAACGGACGCTACGGCCCCTACATCTGCTATAAGGGAACGAACTACCGCCTGCCCAAGAACCTCCACGAGACGGCCAAGGAACTGAGCCTGGAGCAGTGCATGGAGATTGTCAACAACGCTCCCTCACCTGACGAGAAACCCGCCCGACGCGGACGCTATAGCAAGAAATCGTGATGCAAAGAATCATCCTTGTAGGCTACATGGGCAGCGGCAAGACCACCGTCGGCCGCCAGTTGGCCAAAGCCCTCGGCTTGCAGTTCTATGACCTGGACTGGTACATCGAGATGCGCTTTCACAAGCGTGTGCCCGAAATCTTCGCCGAGAAGGGAGAAGAGGGCTTCCGCGACCTGGAACGACGCATGCTGCACGAAGTGGCGGAATTTGAAAACATCGTACTCAGCTGCGGCGGTGGCACGCCCTGCTTCTTCGACAATATGGACTACATGAACAGCCTGGACGGCGACACCGTGTATCTGCGCTGCGACCCCAAGGTATTGGCGCAGCACCTGGGCATGGGGCGCACGGAGCGTCCGCTGATAAAAGGCAAAAGCCCCCAGGAACTGGAGCAATACATCCGCGAATCGCTTCACCAACGCGAACCGTTCTATCTCAAGGCCAAGCATGTCCTGGACGTAAGCCTGATGGACAACTACGACAAGATCAACATCACCATCGACCTGCTTCGCAAAGCGATAGGACAGTAACGGCTTGGCGCAAGCCCACTCACCAATCCACCACCCACCAATCCACCAATTTACTAATTCACCAATCTACCACTCACTACTCACCACTCACTACTCACTAATCACTAACTCACTAACATAATGAGAAAATGGCGCATCGAGGACTCTGAGGAGCTCTATAACATCAAGGGCTGGGGAGTCAACTATTTTGGCATCAACGACAAGGGACACGTGTACGTAACGCCCAAGAAGAACAGCGTACAGGTGGACCTCAAGGAAGTGGTGGACGCACTCAGCGTACGCCACATGTCCACGCCGTTGCTGCTACGCTTCCCGGACATCCTTGACAACCGCATCGAGAAAACCGACGAATGCTTCCGCAAGGCCACCAAGGAATACAACTATCAGGCCGAACACTTTATCATCTTCCCCATCAAAGTGAACCAGATGCGCCCCGTCGTGGAGGAAATCATCAGCCACGGCAAGCGCTACAACCTGGGACTGGAGGCCGGTTCCAAACCCGAGCTGCACGCCGTACTGGCCACAAACATGGACAGCGACAGCCTCATTATCTGCAACGGACATAAGGACCAAAACTATATCGAACTGGCACTGCTGGCCCAAAAGATGGGCAAGCGCGTGTTCCTGGTCATCGAGAAACTGCCCGAACTGCAAATCATTGCCGAAACGGCCTGCAAACTGGGTGTGCGTCCCAACCTTGGCATCCGCATCAAACTGGCCAGCAACGGCAGCGGCAAATGGAGCGAGAGCGGCGGCGATGCCTCCAAATTCGGCCTCAACAGTTCGGAACTGCTCATGGCGCTGGAGGAACTGGAAAGCATGGGACTGCGCGACTGCTTCCGATTCATACACTTCCACATCGGCAGCCAGATCACCAAAATCCGCAACATCAGCGCCGCCCTGCGCGAGGCCGCACACTTCTACGTGCAGCTGCGTGAGATGAATTTCCCCGTAGAGTTCGTGGACTGCGGCGGCGGATTAGGTGTGGACTATGACGGAACGCGCTCCAGCAACAGCGAAAGCTCCGTGAACTACAGCATCCAAGAGTACGTGAACGACTGCATCTACACCTTCGTAGAGGCCGCCAACACAGCCAAAGTACCCCACCCCAACCTGATTACCGAAGGCGGCCGTTCGCTGGCTGCCCATCACAGCGTACTCGTTATCGATGCCATGGAGAGTGCCTCCGCACCCCAAATGCCCGAGGACTTCCAGCCCGGACCCGACGACCACAAACTGGTTCACGACCTGAACGAAATCTGGGAAAAGCTTACCCCACGCTCCATGCTCGAGGACTGGCACGACGCAGAGGACATCCGCGAAGAGGCCCTTGACCTCTTCCGCCACGGCATCATCGACCTGAAAACACGCGCCCACATCGAAAGCATCTATTGGGCGCTGAGCCACGAAATCGCGGAAATGGCACATAACCAAAAGCATGTGCCCGACGAACTGCGCAAACTGGACAAGCAGATGGCCGACAAATACTTCTGCAACTTCAGCCTCTTCCAAAGCATGCCAGACGCATGGGGCATCGACCAGCTCTTTCCCATCATGCCCATCGAAAGGCTGAACGAGCAACCCACGCGCAGCGCGACGCTACACGACATCACCTGCGACAGCGACGGAAAAATCACCGCCTACGTCAACGGCACGAACCAAACCAACTACATCCCTCTGCATCCCCTGCGCACGGGCGAACATTATTATATAGGAGTCTTTCTGGTGGGTGCCTATCAGGAGATCCTGGGCAATATGCACAACCTCTTTGGCGATACCAACGCCGCACATATCAGTGTCGACGACAAAGGATACACCATCGACAAGATCATCGACGGAGAGAGCGTTGCCGACGTGCTGGAATACGTACAGTATGACCCTAAGAAACTGGTACGAAGACTGGAAATCTGGGTCAGCCGCGCAATACAGGACAAAAAGATCACTGCCGCCGAGGGCAAGGAATTCATTTCCAACTATCGCGCCGGCCTGTATGGCTACACCTATTTGGAGCAATAACGCTCCCCCGATTTGTTAAAAACACATCAAGAAGTAAAAAAGACACCCATTTTCTTGCAAAGATGAAAATTAAAGTGTAATATTGCCCTCAGAAAGGGTGGTATTGCACTTTTTTAATTGAAAAACGATAATAAAAACATACCTAAAACAACCTGAACATGAAACACAATCTACTTCCCTTATTCGGCATGGCATTCGTTGCCGCCAGTGCCAATGCTCAAACATGGACCGCTCCTCAGCCCAAGATGCAGAATGGTCCTGTGAGCAAGACGATGATGCTGCTCTACAATGTGGAGGCCAACCAGTTTCTGACAGGCGGCGGCTACTGGGGCTTGCAGGCCAGCCTGAGCGACAGGGCCACCAGATTCCTGCTGACGGACTCCGTCGCTGACGCAATCAATTTGGGCTGGACCATCCAGATTCAGGACAGCGTACTGCACCGCGACGGCAAGCCACGCATCGGAGGCTTTGCTTTCAGAGACAACGAAAGCACGGCTTATCTGGACATGGGAACCCAAGGACACAACTTCTGGAGCTTTGAAAAACAGGAGAACGGCTACTACCGCATCCGCACGCACGCTTCGGATGCCACCTATGGTTCGGCCAGCGAGCTGTATGACCAACACTGGTTCGGACGCATAAGCACGACGACGGACAGCACCTTGGTAACCAATGCCGACCCCAGCAACACAGACTACACCAGCCAGATCGACTGGGCATTCGTGGACCCCGCGGATTTCGCCGCCTGGAAGATTCGCAAGAACCTTTACAATGCGCTGCAAGAGATGCAGGCTGCCATCAGCGAACTTGGCGTCAGCGTTGACCACGCCGCCGAGCTGGCCGTTTACAACAACACTGCCGCAACGGAAGAGGAAATCACCGCAGCCGCTGCCGCACTGCGCGAGAAGACTGCGCTGGCCAAGGTGTATGCCGTACTGGATGGCGCTACAGAGGAGAACCCCAAGGATGCTACCAGCCTCTTGGTGAACCCCAATCTTGACGGTGGACAACAGGGATGGACCAATACCTTCGTTGCCGGCAAGACCGCCCAAAACGTGGCATGGCAAAGCCGCACGGATACAAACGAGTCAACGGGCGTTTCCATCAGCGGATTCGCCGAGGCATGGAGCGGAACACAGTACGGCGCAGCAGCAAGAAGCCTGGGCGTAGGTCAGATTTCCCAGACACTGAAGAGCCTGCCCGCCGGCAAATACCAACTGGCATTGGATGCCACCTCCATCAACCAGGATGGCGTAGCCGTTACGGGCGTTCAGATTTTCGCCACCGCCGGCACGATTGATAACCAGCAGCCCGTGGCCACTGCCATCGACCGTCCCGAGCACTTCGAGGTTGTATTCTACTCAACCGGCGGAGACGTTACGCTTGGACTGCGCACCACCGCAGCATGTACCGCCAACTGGATTGCCGTCGACAACTTCAAGCTCACCTATTTCGGCAACGCTACTGACCCCGCGTTGGCTGCACTGCAAGGACAGATCGCACGCCTGGAAGAAAAATACCCCGACACATCGGAGCTGATGGCGCAGCAGACGCTCATTACTGCTTTTGAGAACGCTTTGAACGAAGCCAAGAACGCCACGGAGAACTTCCAAGCCCAAGCCGCCGCACTTACTGCTGCCGTAGATGCTCTTGAAACCAGTATCATGGAATACGCTAACGCAAAAAAATCCATTGACGGCGTGAAGGCAACCTCGGACAAGGCTGTAGAGAGCAACTGGAACGAACTGGCGGACGCGCTGAACGAGTACCTGGACGAGTTAAACGGCAAGTACGAAAGCAAGACACTGACCAGCGAGGAAATAGCAGCCATTGACGGCCACCGCAACACACTTATCGGCAATTTTATCAGCCAGCACGCCAAGGCAGGCGACGACGTTACCATTCTGCTGAACAATCCCGGTTTCGACACCAACTTCGGCGGATGGAATATCGCAGAAGGCAGTGCCACACCCGTTTGGGGCGGCATGGACCTCACCAACACCTTGGAAGGTGGCAAGCAACCCAAGGATTTGGCTTCCGGCAATGCAGAGGTGTTCCAGGCTAAGTTTGACATCAGCCAAAGCGTTAAGCAGATGCCTGCCGGCCTTTACACACTCTCCTGCCAGGCATTCGGACGCGACGACAACGGCAATGGCATCACCGCGGAACTGTATGCTGTGGTGAACGGCCAACAGCAAACCGTGAAGTTGAAAAACCTCCTGAGCGAAGGCAGTACCGCTCCCCTGTTCCAGGTTAATAACGACCAGACGGCATTCCAAAGCGACAAGCCCAACGGCCCCGACGGCAAGTACGTGCCCAACGGCATGAACGGTTCCAATATCTTCTTTGCAGCAGGATACTACGAGAACAAGTTCAACATTCTCGTCAAGGAGGCCGGCGACATCACCATCGGCATTCGCGACACAGAAGGTAAGGACTGGGTGCTCTTCGACCGCTTCCAACTGAAATATCAGGGCAATGGCGTAGCCGCTTACGAAGAACCCATCCGCGACAAGCAGGCTCTGACACAGGCACAGGAGGATATGGCCGGCGCACTCACGACGGAGGCTCTGGACAAACTGGCCGCAGCCGTTGCCGCCGGTGACGCAGCGCTGGAGGGCGACAACAGCGACGCTTGCATCGCTGCGCTGAATCAGATGGACGAGGCTATCGCCTTCGCAGAACAGACACGCAAGCTTGTTCAAAGTCTTGCCGACCTGTACAACGATTTCAACGAGAACATCATGCCCAGCGTTGAAAGCAGCGAAGAGACATTCCCCACAATCCTGGAGAACGTTAGTGCCATGGTTGCCGAAGGTGCAGACCCCATAGCAACCAACGCCGAGGTGGAGAAGTCCCTCAATGACCTGAAGGCCGGCTGGACAAAGTACGTACAATTCGACGCACTGAACGTGGCCACTGAAGCAGCCCCAGCCGACCTCACTGCCGCCATCCTTACCAACAGCAGCCTCAACACTGTCGGCGAGGGAAGCAGCAAGTATTGGGACGTAAAGGGCGGTACCGCCGGTTTTGGCTCTGGTGTTACCGAAATCTTCAACCAAGACTCCATCAGCTTCACACAAACGTTGCGTGGCCTGGCTCCCGGATTCTATCGTCTGGGCGTTAAGGGCTTCTATCGTGGCGCAGGCTATATGGCCAATGTTGACGCGGAGAGTGCCGACACCCTGAAACGCTACGTAGACATTATCGCCGGCGACACCAAGACAAAGATAAGCAGCTTGAGAAGCGGCGCCGAGGCCTACAATACATTCGTGGGCGGAACCACCGCCGGTAAGCTCACCGTTCCCGCAAATATGGAGTCGGCCAACAACGCTTTCGAAAACGACATGTACCAGAACTGGTTGCAATTCGAGGTGAAAGAGGGTCAAGAGGAGGTTGTCATCGGTCTCAACAAAATGGGCGGCTTTGCCGACGACTGGCTCATCTTCGATAATTGGACACTGCTCTACCTTGGCAAGGCAACACCCGCAGAGGATGTTACCACGGCTATCCAAGGTCCTGCGGAGGCTGTCAGCCGCACGGAGATCTTCACCGTGGGCGGCACAAAGACCAACCGCCTGTTGAAGGGTGTGAATATCATCAAGACCACCGATGCCGAAGGCAATGTACGCATCAGCAAAGTGTTGGTACGATAAGCAAGACATAACCATAAAGCAAGAGGATGGAGCGCGCTCCATCCTCTTGCTTTATGCATGACAGGCATCCTCTTATTCCTGTCCGGAGAACAAATCACCTTGCAGCGGATGACCATAACGGCCCGTCATGGGACGCCCCAGATGACGATAGGCCAATTCCGTAACCTCGCGGCCGCGTGGCGTACGTTTCAGGAAACCCTCCTTAATAAGAAAGGGTTCATAGACCTCCTCCACGGTTCCCCCATCCTCGCCGACAGCCGTAGCAATCGTATTGATGCCCACGGGGCCTCCGTTGAACTTGTCGATGATGGTCAGCAGGATTTTGTTGTCAATCTCATCCAAACCATAACGGTCGATATTCAGTGCCTCCAGGCCATAGCGTGCAATCCGGAGGTCGATGGTGCCATTACCCTTCACCTGCGCAAAATCGCGCACACGGCGCAGGAGGGCGTTGGCAATACGTGGCGTACCGCGTGAGCGACCGGCTATCTCACTGGCTGCCTCAGATTGGATAGGCAGTCCCATGATGCCCGCCGAGCGTGTGATGATCTTCGCCAGCGTATGCGCGTCGTAGTACTCCAAGTGCATGTTGATACCGAATCGGGCACGCAAGGGAGCCGTCAGCAAGCCACTGCGCGTGGTGGCTGCCACCAAGGTGAAAGGGGCCAAGTCAATCTGAATACTGCGCGCCGAGGGACCCTTGTCAATCATGATGTCGATGCGATAATCCTCCATCGCACTGTACAGATACTCCTCCACCACGGGGCTCAAACGATGAATCTCGTCGATGAAAAGCACATCGTTGGCCTCCAACGACGTCAGGATACCCGCCAAGTCGCCGGGCTTGTCCAACACGGGCCCGCTGGTCAGCTTAAAGCCCACGCCCAACTCATTGGCCAGAATATTGGCCAGCGTTGTTTTTCCCAATCCGGGAGGCCCATGCAGCAGCGTATGATCCAAGGGTTCGCCGCGATATTTGGCGGCATCCACGAAGATGCGCAGGTTCTCCACAACCTTCTGTTGTCCGCTGAAGTCATTAAATCCCAGGGGGCGAAGGGCGTTTTCAAAGTCCTTCTCCTTGACGTAGCGCTGTTCGTGTATATCGAATGTATCCTCCATTTTTCTTTTTTCTCTGAACTTACAAAGTTACGAATAATTTTCATAATCCCGAGTCTTCATAATTTCTTAATAAAATATAAACGGATTTTCTTCCCTTGATAATTTAAAAAGTCTTATCTTTGCAGAATCTAACCATAAAAACTTTTATACATATTTTTTACTTATGAAAAAAACATTACTCCTTATCGCTGCGGCTTTTGTTGCCGCCACATCTTTTGCACAGGACGTGACGATTGATTTCGCCAATGGCGTTAGTATGTTCGGCCTCCCCGGTGCATCCTCTGGTAAAAGCCCCAACTATGTTGCTGACGGTGATTTCAAGGAAGCCAAGTCTGCCACCGTTGAGGGCGTTAAAATTACCGTATCCCCTGCGGCTGAGGGCAAAACAGCCAACCGTATTTGGGCCACAGCCCCCCAGCTGCGTATGTACAGCGGCACGCTGACTATTTCCGCAGAACAACCCTTCAGCAAGGTTGTCTTCAACTTAGGCTCGAATGCCGCCTATGCGAAATGGGGTGCCAACACCGTGAACACCGGCACACTGAGCGCTTTCGTTAGTGGTCAGAACAACTCCGTAACCTGGACAGGTTCTACAAAAGAGTTGGTGCTGAGCGTTGCCGCCAACACCCAATTCTCATCCATCGTTGTTACATTGGGCGAAGGTGGCGGCGATACGCCCGAACCACCCGCAAAGAAAGATCCCAGCAACACCGCAGCTACCGCCTACACCGCAGCACAGGCCAAGGCCATCATCGACGCTGCCACCGAGTACGACCTCACCAAGACCGTGTTCGTTAAGGGTACTATCGCACAGGTTGTTGATATTGAGGTAACAAAGTTCAAAAACGCCACCTTTGACATCGAGGACGGGTTCAGAATCTTCCGTACCAAGGATTTCAATGGCACGGATATCACCGACGCAAACAGATTCAAGGCAGGCGACATCGTGGTGGTCAAGGGTAACCTGGTGCTTTACACGAAAGATGGCGTATCTACCTACGAGCTGACCAAAGGCCAACTGGTAGAGCTGAACGGCGCAGTTGCCACCGGCGTTGAACTGCTAAAAGCCGACAGCGCCAAGGCTCAGGCTTACGATCTGAGCGGCCGCGTGGTTAACACCAATGCCAAGGGCGTGGTTATCGTGAACGGCAAGAAGGTCGTGAAGTAAAAATTCACGCACACAAAGCAATTAAGGGCGGGGCAACCACACGGTTGCCCCGTTTTTTTGCTACCTTTGCAATCATGGTACTCAATTACATCTGGATAACGTTTTTCCTGGTGGCCTTTGTAATGGCTCTGGGACAATTAGCGATGGGCAACACGGAAGTTTTCCCCGCCATCATGGACAGCACGTTCGCCTCGGCCAAGACGGCCTTCGAGATCTCCCTGGGCCTGACAGGCACCCTCTCGCTATGGATGGGCATCATGAAAATCGGCGAGCGAGGCGGGTTGGTAGCAGCGATCTCACGACTCCTGAGCCCTCTCTTCACGCGTCTCTTTCCCGAGATACCCGCCGGGCATCCCGCCTTCGGGCATATTTTCATGAACCTTTCGGCCAACATGCTGGGCTTGGACAATGCGGCCACGCCCCTGGGTCTGAAAGCCATGGAGGGACTACAGGAACTGAATCCCCGGAAGGAGCGTGCCACGAACGCCATGATCATGTTCCTGGTGCTGAACACCAGCGGCCTCACCCTCGTACCCGTGAGCATCCTCGTGTACCGCGCCCAAATGGGAGCCGCGCAACCCACGGATGTCTTCATCCCCATCCTCCTTGCCACCACCATCGCCACGATGGCTGCCATCGTCATCACCAGCCTCTACCAGCGTATCAACCTCATGAACCGCTACATCATGGGGCTGATGGGCGGACTTTGCATCTTGGTGAGCGCTGTGGTATGGTTGGGCACACAGCTCTCTCGCGACGCCCTGGGTCAGGTGAGTACCACCGTAGCCAATGTCCTGCTCTTTTCCATCATCACCCTTTTTATCCTGGCCGGCATGCGCAAGCGTGTGAATGTGTATGAAGCTTTCATCGAAGGGGCCAAGGACGGTTTTCAGACCGCCGTCAGAATTATCCCCTACCTGGTGGCTATCTTGGTAGCCATCGGCGTATTCCGCGCCAGCGGTGCCATGGACATGCTGATGGGCGTAGTACGCAACGCAGTGGCTCTGACGGGACTGGACGCACAATTTGTGGATGCCTTGCCCACGGCCTTGATGAAACCCCTGAGCGGAAGTGGCGCACGCGGCATGATGGTGGATGCCATGAACACCTACGGCGCCGACAGTTTTGTAGGACGCTTGGCGTGCATCTTCCAGGGAGCCACGGACACCACCTTTTATATCCTGGCCGTCTATTTCGGTTCGGTAGGCGTCCGCCAGACCCGCCATGCCGTTGTCGCCGGCCTGCTCACCGACCTCGTGGGCGTTGTGGCAGCTATTGCCATCGCCTACTTCTTTTATGGATAACAAAAACTGCGCGTTGAATTTATGGCAAACATGAAATCCCTGCTGCGCGACACAGCCATCTACGGCCTGAGCAGCATTGTAGGACGCTTCCTGAACTACCTCCTCGTCCCGCTTTACACCCACTGCATGCCCCACGAGAGCGGCGACTACGGCATTAGTACCAATATCTACGCCTACGTAGCCCTTGTGCTGGTTGTCCTGACCTTCGGCATGGAAACCACCCTCTTCCGCTTCGCCAACCGCCCCGAGGAGAAGCCCGATACGGTCTTTTCCATGGCCTTCGGTGTCGTGGGCTTGCTCACATTCCTCTTTCTGGGCCTCCTGTTTGGCTTCCAAGGTTCCATTTCCGCAGCCCTGGGCTATGCCGGCCATCCCGACTATCTGCTGATGATGGGCGTTGTGGTGGCCTTGGATGCCCTGCAAGCCCTGCCTTTCAGCTGGTTGCGCTACCAGAAAAGGCCCATGAAGTTCGCCACGCTGAAACTGCTGTTCATCGTATTGAACATCGGCCTGAACTGCTTCTATTTCCTTTATTTGGGGATGACGTCCGTCTATTACGTCTTCCTCATCAATCTGGTTTGCACGGGCCTCATCACCCTTTTCTTCGTCCCCGACCTGCTTAGGATACGCTGGAGCACGGATTTTGGACTGCTGCGCCGCATGCTTCAGTACAGCTGGCCGCTGCTTGTCCTGGGCATTGCCGGCATCCTGAACCAGACGGCGGACAAGATACTCTTCCCCCTCGTTTATCCCGACCGTGCAGAAGCCGAGGTACAGTTAGGCATTTACGGTGCCTGCGTCAAGATCGCCATGATCATGGCTATGATCACGCAGGCCTTCCGCTACGCCTACGAGCCTATCGTCTTTGCCAAGACGCAGGATGCGGACAAACAGGAATACTACGCCGCGGCCATGAAGTACTTTATTATCTTCACCCTCCTGGCATTCCTGAGCGTGGTGGGGTGGATGCCACTGCTCCAGCACATCATCGGCGCAGGCTACCGCGAGGGACTGCGTGTGGTACCCATCGTGATGGCGGCGGAGATTATGATGGGCGTGTATTTCAACCTCAGCTTTTGGTACAAGCTCATTGACAAGACCATCTACGGCGCATGGTTCTCGCTGGCGGGCTGCGCCGTGCTGCTGGCCGTCAACCTGTGGGGTATTCCTCGCTACGGCTATATGGCCTGTGCCTGGGGAGGTTTTGCAGGCTATGGCACGGCCATGTTATTAAGTTATGTGGTGGGCCAGCGCAAATACCCCATTGCCTATCCCATGCGCAGCATCATAGGCTACGTGGCGCTCACCCTCCTCTTCTATATCCTGATGACGCTGGTACCCGACACCTGGAGCACCCTTGCCCGCCTGGCTGCCAATACGTTCCTGATTCTTCTCTTCGTGGCACACATCATTGTTCACGACCTGCCGCGAAAGGGGAAAAAACCATATAATAGAAAGGGACAAAACACATATTAGTTTTGTCCCTTTCAACAGTTCAAGGCTGCAAAGGATGTGCTTGCCTTCTCTGTCGGTGGGCACATCTTCTGCTACTTCGACATCAACGACCTTACACACGTAACCGTAAAATGTCCAAAAGAAAAGGTGGTAGAACTGATAGAACGATATGACTTTATCGACCATCCCTACAACGGCAATTCCAAGTATTGGATTGGAATAGACGTAACGCGTGCCGAAACAAAAGCATAAAAAATGATACTTTGATTTCATGCAGATAGGCGGCAACTTCTATAAGGATGGAAAAAGCTATAACTGACACATCAGCAGCAAATCGCACAAGCAGCCCGTGCAAACATCAATCTCTTATAAAGAGAGAGTGGTTTTGTTTTTATCAGTATCGAGATATTCGGCGCATAGGTCAAAAAAAAATACCAGACAGCAATAAATAGAATGTGCTGACTACTTCTTTTTCCTCTTGATAAATTTTGTCATATACTTAATGACAAAAATCCCCAAAAAGAATCCACAAGCTATTCCTAACGCATCTATGATATTCATAATTAAAATCTTATTTCAACAAACCTATAAAGTAAAACCACCCTGCACAAGACGTTCAAAGGCATCGCACAGCGAGGTAAATGTTCTATGGGATGGTTCCTTCGGATTCAAGCTGCATCTGATTTGTAACCAGAAGGGCGAACTCCTTAACTTCATGATAAACCCTGGGGACGTTGATGACCGCAAGCCGTTGGAATACAAAGCATTCATAGAGTTTATATATGGAAAGTTGGTAGGAGACAAGGGATACATCGGCAGGAATCTCTTTCAAAGACTATTCGTTGACGGCATCCAACTTATCACAAAACTGAAAAGCAATATGAAAGGTGCTTTGATGAGCGTTTCCGACAAGCTGCCGCTCAGAAAGAGGGCGATTATTGAGACCGTGAATGATGAACTCAAGAACATTGCGCAAGTGGAGCATTCCAGACACAGATGCTTTGACAATTTCACCGTCAATTTATTAGGGACCATTGCCACATACTGCATGTTTCCAATGCGAGCCGTGTGTTAATGCACAAAGGACATTTGACACACGGCTCGCATTGTTCTAAAATCGTCGAACTAACGTTGATTATCTGTTAGCATCTTTCAGAGACCCATTTCCCGGATAAGGTTTTCAGCCTTACCCCAGCGGTCAATCATGAAGAGCACATAGCGGATATCCACGCCAATGCAGCGTTGCAGGTCGGCATCGAAGCTGATGTCGCCGGACATGGCCTCCCAGTTGCCGTCGAAAGCCAGGCCGATAAGCTCGCCGCGGCCGTTGAACATGGGGCTGCCGCTGTTGCCACCCGTAATGTCGTTGTTCGACAGGAAACAAAGGTTCAGATCGCCCGTGTGCTTGTCGGCATAGCGGCCGAAGTCGCGCGTCTGCAACAGGTCGATGATGTGCTGCTCCAGTTCGTAATCCGGAATCTCCTGCTGCTTGGCAGCCTTGTCCAGAAGACTCTTGCTGGTGGTGAAATAATCATAGTGCGTGCCCTGGTTGGTATAGTCCTGGACATAGCCATAACTCAGGCGCATCGAGAAGTTCGCGTCGCTGTAATGCGGTGTCTCCTGGTCTCGCTCCAGGATGGCTTGCGTCAGGAGATGTTCGTTGTAATCAATGTTCTCCCGCTCGCGGACGCCGCGGCTGTTGGCCTCGGCAACCATGTTCTTCACGCTTTGGGCATAAACGAAGGCGGGATCCTTGTCCAGCAAGGTGCTGTCGGCCAGCAGACGCTCCACGGCATCCTCCTTCAGGATTACCGTATTTTGGAAAATATGCTTGGCATACGCCTTACAATCGCCCTTGAAACGGCCGTCAAGCTCCTTGTAGAGATCGGGCAGATAAGCGGCATCCACCTGGCGGCGATAGTTTTCCAACAATACGCCCATCACCTCTTGGTCCGTAGCCTGGTCATAGTCCTTGAAGAAAGCCTGCAAGCGTTCCTGCACACGCTTCACCTCAGCCGAATCAGCATCGGCGGGGAGGCCGGCCAGCATAGTGGCCGGGCGATAGATTTCGATACCGCGCAGGAAGGTCTCGCTGAAAAATCCCAAGGCCTTCACCTGCCGGAAAATGGCGTTGTAGTCCTTTTCCAGCTCGGGCAACATCTGTCCGAAGCGACGTTTCAGCTCCGGTTTGCTCTGGTACCAACGGCGGATATTTCCCTCCAGTTCCTGTTTCTCGGCAATGACCTGCAGGTCATTGATGGCCTTGTTCATGCCGATGGAGTTCTTCCAATAGTTGCTGCTGGAGGCGTACTTCGAGGCATACTTGATGCCCACGTTGCGGTCGGCCTCCATGTGTTTCTTCCATACGTCCTGTTTCAGGCCACGCACCTGGATGGTGCTGACGTTGCGTGCGTTGATGCGCTGATCGATACCCCAACTTGAGAGGTAACGGCTCGTGGAGCCGGGATAGCCGATGGTCATGCAATAGTCGCCGGGCTGATAACCGTCCAGGCTGATACGTGCATAGCGTTTGGACTTCAGGGGCTGGTTGTTCTCATAGATGCGGAAAACACTGAAATCACAAGTTTGGCGGGGCCACATCCAGTTGTCCGTATCGCCACCGAACTTGCCCACGGTTTCGGGCGCTGTAAAAACCAGGCGGATGTCGGTATAGGTCTTGTACAGGCTGACGTAGAAGGCATTGGCATTAAAATAATTCTTTACCAAGACATAGTGGTCGGGGTACGCCTTGCTGTACTCCTTCTCCACGGCCTGCATCACGCTATCCAGCTTCGTGGGTTCCAATCCGTTCATGGCACGCATCACGCGCCCCGTACAGTCCTCCGTGCGGTCCAGGAAGCGTACGAAGAGCCCCTCCACGGGACGTTCCTGCTCCTTGCTACGTGCAACAAAGCCGTTCTTCAGGATGTCGTCCTCCGGCGTTGACAGTTGCTGGATGGCGCCAAAGCCACAATGATGATTCGTAAATACGAGGCCCTCGGGGCTTACTACGACGCCGCTACAAAAGTCGCCAAAATCCACCACGGCATCCTTCAGGCTGACTCCCTCGGGGTTGTAGAGCTCGCGGGGCGTGAGCTGCAAACCCAATTCCTTCATCACGTCGGCCGTGCGTTGGTCAATCTTGTTCAACATCCACATGCCCTCGTCGGCATGGGCGGTAAGCAGGCTCATGGCAGCCACGCCGGCCATCAGTATTTTCTTTATCATAAGCGTTTTTAAGTGTTATTTCTTTTTGGGGAACCTGCGTGCCCAGCCTTCTTCCGAGAAATCGGGTTCGCTTCCCTGCAACTCCTTTTGTTCGGGATGGAGGAATTTCATCCAATCCTCCTTCTTGTACTGCTTGCCGCGGGGCGTTGTATAGCCACGTTCCTCGCGACTGGGGCGGTCCTTTCGCACGGGCTTTTCCTTGCGTTCACGACGGTCGCTGCGGTCGGCGCGGTCGTTGTTGCGGTCGCTGCGGTCGCGACGATTGTTGCGGTCGCCGCGCTCACGACGGTCGTTGCGGTCGGCATGTGCCTTGTCTGCCTTGCGCTCCTGTGCGCCGGAGCCATCCGTATCGGCCACCTCTACCGAGATGCGACGCCCATGCACACGCACATCGCTCAAGCCCTCGATAACGCGCTCGGCATCGTCTTCAGCCACCTCGATGTAGGAATAGTTTCTCATCAGGTCGATGCGGCCGATGTCCACTTTGCCGCCACGCACGTGGTCGTTGATCAGTTTGATGAGTTCCTTGGCAAAGAAACCGTCAATCTTGCTGACAGGACAGAAAAGACGCGTAAATCCGGCCTCCGCACTGCGGTCTCCCTTCTTGCGTTTCTTGCCACGCTCGCCCTCGTCGCGGCTGCCGGGCTTCACCTCCTCAATCTCGGGGGCGTTGGCGTAATACTGAAGGAAATGGCTGAACTCGCGACTTACCACGCGCTTGATCAGGTCCTCCTTCGTCAGCCATTCCAGACGGCGGTTCACCTCCTCCATGAAGGGGGCAATCTCCTCTTCGATCACCTCTACGCGCTCCACCTGGTCAATGACGTGGAAGAGCTGCTTGCCGCAGATTTCCTTGGGCTCGGGCAGGATGCCACGCTCAAACTCCTTTTGGATGGACTGCTCCACTTGCTTGATGCGCTGGCGCTCGCGGCTGTGTACGATACAGATGCTGGTGCCTTTCTTGCCTGCGCGGCCTGTGCGGCCCGAGCGGTGGGTGTAGTTCTCCGTGTCGTCGGGCATGCCGTAGTTGATGACGTGCGTCAAATCGTCCACGTCCAATCCGCGTGCGGCCACGTCCGTGGCTACCAGGATCTGGGTGCGGTGCTGGCGGAACTTCTGCATCGTCAGGTCGCGCTGCTGCTGGCTGAGGTCGCCATGCAGGGCATCGGCATTGTATCCGTCCCGAATCAGGTTGTCAGCCACCTGCTGAGTTTCCACCTTTGTGCGGCAGAAGATGATGGCATAAATATGGGGGTAGAAATCCACGATACGCTTCAGCGCGGGATACTTGTCCTGAGCGCGCACCATGTAATAGACGTGATTGACGTTCTTGCTGCCTTCGTTGCGCGAACCTACCTGAATGGTATGGCTGTCCTTGAGGTACTGGCGCGAGATGCGCTCAATCTCCTTGCTCATCGTTGCGCTGAATAGCAGCGTGTTGTGCTCGCCTCCCACGCCCTCCAGAATGGCGTCCAGATCTTCCTGGAAGCCCATGGAAAGCATTTCGTCCGCCTCGTCCAGCACCAGATTGTGCACGTCGGACAAGCGGGCGGCACCACGTTTCATCAAGTCGATCAGACGACCGGGCGTTGCCACGATGATGTCCACGCCCTTCTTGAGGGCACGTATCTGAGGCTCTATGTTCGTGCCGCCATAGACGGCCAGCACACGCACCTGGGGCATGAACTTGGCAAAGCCTTCCAAATCATCGGCGATTTGCAGGCACAGCTCGCGCGTTGGGCTTAAGATAAGCGATCTCGTTACACCGCTCTGGCCTCCCTGGCGCAGATACTCCATTTGCAGGTGCAGCAGAGGCAGGCCGTAAGCCGCCGTCTTTCCTGTACCCGTCTGGGCCAGGGCTACCAGATCACCCTCGTGCTGCAAGAGGTGGGGAATCACCTGTTCTTGCACGGGCATGGGATGCTCATAACCCTGTTCTTCGACGGCCTGCAACAGTTCGTTGCAAAGGCCTAACTCCTTAAATGTTGTCATTGAATTAAATTTCTTTATGAATTTAGAACTGCAAAGGTACGCTTTTTTTTCTTAACTTTGTACACTTAACAGGCTTAAAAAACAATAATGCAAAAAGTTATAGGCGTAGGGGAAACCATTCTGGACATTCTTTTCAAGAACCAGCAGCCCATAAGTGCCGTGCCCGGCGGCAGCTGTTTCAACAGCATCATCTCGCTGGGGCGCACGGGGATGCCCTGCACCTTTGTGGGATATAGCGGCAACGACCGCCCCGGACGGCAGACGGAACAGATGCTGCGCGACAACGGCATCGACACGCGTTGGTTCCAACTGCGCGAGGAAGAGAAAAGTGCCGTTGCGCTGGCATACCTGAACGATGCCGGCGATGCCGACTACCTCTTTTACAAGCCCCAGCCCTCGCTGGACGACAACTGGCAATGGCCGCAGCCCGAGGCAGACGATGTCCTGCTCCTTGGGTCTTATTTCGCCATCTGCCCCACCACACACCCTCAGATTCAAAGACTCTTGCAAGCAGCCAGCCGACAGGGAGCAACGGTCTATTATGACCTGAATTTCCGCCGCAGCCATCAGCACGAGCTTCAGGAACTGATGCCGGCCATCCTGCAAAACTACCGCCTAAGCACCATCGTGCGCGGCAGTGCCGACGACTTTGAAATCATGTACGGCACGCGCGATACCGCTTACATCTACGACCAATACATCCGTCCCCATTGCCCTCTTTTCCTTTGCACAGCAGGCGAAGGAACGGTAAGCGTACACACGCCCCGGGGACAGATCAGCCTCCAGGCACCACGCATCCCCGATGTGGTAAGTACCGTTGGTGCCGGAGACAATTTCAACGCGGGTCTGGTCTATGCCATCATGAAGCGAGGACTCAAGCGTGAGGACCTGCACACGATGGAGCCGGAGCAGTGGCGTCCCTTGCTGCAAACCGCCATCGCCTTTGCCGGCGAAGCCTGTCGCAGCCACCACAACTATGTCAGCCGTCAGTTTACGGCAAGTCTTAACCAAAAACAACCATAAACCATAACCACCTCATATATGCTCTTCAGTAAAGAAACCTACGTTCAGCGCCGCAGCCTGCTGCAACAGCGCATCCGGAGCGGACTCATCCTGCTCATGGGCAATAACGAATCGCCCGCCAACTATCCCGCCAACAGCTATGCCTATCGACAGGACAGTGCTTTCCTTTATTATTACGGCCTGCATCGCGAGGGTCTGGCAGGCGTTATCGACGTTGACAACAACCGCCAATATCTGTTTGGCAACGACGTTGACATCGAGGACATCGTCTGGATGGGCCAGGTGGAAAGCGTGGCGGACATGGCAGCCCAGACCGGTGTGGAACACAGCGCACCCATGAAAGATCTCTCGACACTTGTCGAGAACGCACGCCGCCAGGGACGCAAGATCCACTTCCTGCCCCCCTACCGCCACGACATCATGATCCAACTCATGGACCTCACAGGCATTCACCCTCGCGACCAACGCCAACAGGCCAGCGTGGAGCTTATCCGGGCCGTCGTGGACCAGCGTGCCGTGAAGACTGCTGAGGAGATTGAAGAAATGGAACGTGCCAGCGCCATTGGCTACGAGATGCACACGACAGCCATGCGCCTCTGCCGCCCCGGCGTTACGGAGCAATACATCAGCGGCGTTATAGAGGGCATCGCACGCAGCAAGGGACACGGTGTCAGCTTTGGCAACATCGTAACCATGCACGGCGAAATCATGCACGGCAACCCCTCCATGCGCCCACTCGAAGCAGGCCGCCTCATGCTCTGCGACGCCGGTGCAGAGACCAACGAACTCTATTGCAGCGACAACACGCGCACCACGCCCATCTCCGGCACCTTTACCCAACGCCAACGGGAAATATACAGCATTGTCGAGGAGTGCCACGACCTGACCCTGCAACTGGCTGCGCCCGGCGTGAAATGGTGGGACGTGCACTTTGGCGTTGCCCACCTGATGGTAGAGCGGCTGAAAGAACTGGGACTTATGAAAGGCGACACGGACGAAGCCGTGGCAGCTGGTGCCCACGCCATGTTCTTCCCCCACGGATTGGGACACATGATGGGCATGGACGTGCACGACATGGAAGGCCTGGGACAGATTTATGTGGGCTTCGACGACGAGGTACGCCCCAACCCCAACCAATTTGGCACCAATGCCCTGCGCTGCGGCCGTCGCCTGCAGGAAGGTTGGGTAATGACCGACGAACCGGGCATTTATTTCATTCCCGCCCTTATCGACGATTGGCGCCAGCAAGGCCACAACGCACAATTCCTGAACTTCGACAAGATCGAGACCTACAAGGACTTCGGCGGCATCCGCCTGGAGGACGACATACTTATTACCAAGGACGGGTGCCGCTTTCTGGGCAAGGAGTTAATCCCCTATCATCTGAATGATGTCGAGGCCTTTCTGGCGACAAGATAACAGCACACAAATCCATAATATAAAAATACAACAAGAACAAAAATCATTTATGACAAAAAACATGCTTACACTCGCTCTGGCACTCGGCAGCCTGCTGCCCCTCGCTGCCCAGGAAAAGAAAGCGGAGGAAAAGAGCGACAGCCTCATCTTCACCACCATTCTCGAGAACCCCGTTACCGGCATCAAGAACCAGAACAACAGCGGTACCTGCTGGGCCTACAGCTCTTACGCTTTTCTGGAGAGCGAAATCCTGAAGAAGCATCCTGAAATGACGGATATCGACCTCTGCGAGAGTTTCCTCGTCAGCAAGACCTACGTCGACCGTGCCGACCGCAACGTGCGCACCCACGGCGATGCCTCCTTCAGCCAGGGCGGATCCTTCTACGACGCCATCTATGGCATGAAGCATAACGGCCTGGTACCCGAAGGCGTGATGCCCTATCCCATCACGGCCTATGGCGACAGTCTCTACAACTTCACCAGTTTCTTCCCTCCCATGGAGGCTTACGTAACATCCATCGCCAAAAGCGACGCAAAGAAAATCAACCCCGCATGGAAGAAGAACGTGCAGGGCATGGTGGACAACTATTTCGGACAGGCTCCCACAGAGTTTGAATACAAGGGCAAGAAATTCACTCCCAAGAGCTTCATGGAGTACGTGGGTCTGAACCCCGACGACTACGTAAGCCTGACCAGCTACACGCACCACCCCTTCTACGAGTCCTTCATCCTCGAGATTCAGGACAACTGGCGTTGGGCCAGCTCCTACAACCTGCCCTTGGACGAGTTCATGGAGGTAATGGAGCAGAGCGTGCGCAACGGATGGACCTTCGCATGGGGTGCTGATGTCAGCGAGAGCGGCTTCAGCCGTCGCACGGGCAAGAACCGTTGTGTTGCCAGCGTACCTGCCACCACGCAAAGTGCCGGCGTAGGCAGCGACCAGAGCCGCTGGACTGGCGAGAAGGCCGGTAGCAAGATCACCCAAAACGACAATCAGGGCGAGCTGACCATCACCCAAGAGATGCGCCAACAGGGCTATGACAACTGGGAGACCACCGACGACCACGGCATGCAGATCTACGGCATCGCCAAGGACCAGCACGGCAAGGAGTACTTCATGATGAAGAACTCATGGGGCGACTACGGACCCTACAAGGGATTCTGGTACGTAACCAAGCCCTACGTTGCCTACAAGACGATGAACATCGTCATCAACAAGAACGCCATCCCCAAGAACATCCGCAAGAAACTGGGCATCTGAAAAGTCCGCACGTCTACAAACAAAAAAATGCACCTCATCAAGCTCCGGGCTTGGGAGGTGCATTTCTTTGCCGCAATTACACAAAAGATTACTGCGTCGCCATCTGCGTTACAGCTTCCAGCAAACGTGTATCATTACCCGAGAACTTACGGGCAAAGAGACAAGGACTCTGACGCAGTTCGTCCACATCCTCATATTTCCACACATAGGGATAGCCACGCTGCCAGTCTATCAAGCGCATACTTTCTTCCTCCAAACTACCCGAGAGCACCACGCGTTCACGAAAGGGGGAGTTCCAAAGCTCCGTCTGGAGGAAGATCTCATCGGCACACAACAAGTAACGATAGAGGGCAAGCACTTGTGGCATGCGCGACACCAAATAGGCACAGAAATCCTCCGTAATGCTGACCCACACACTCCCCTTGCGCCAATCACGTTTCCCACGACGACGAAGAAACAACGCTTTTTGGATGACAAGCGAGATTTTTCGGACAGGAGTCGTCAAGCGATGCTTCCAACTATGCTTGTCCTTCAAATGCTCATTAAAGAGATAATAATAGCGCACCTTGCGGCGCAAGTCTCGATTATGCTCCGGAGTGGTCCAAAAGGAAACATACTCGCGATGGGGATGCGCGGCGAAGAAGGCGTGTATAGCCTGCTGGCTCTTGATAGGCAAATCCACGCCACTAAGGACATGGTAGCGCGCATAAGGCCCATGAACATGTGCCAGACGAAGAAGCATCATCTCCACCCGCACCATATTATAGCCTCCCCAACCTGCATGCAGCGGACGCTCCACAAGTTGGTATCCCGCATGTCGCGGCTGCCACTTCGCAAATGCGCTCCGCATATCCACAGCATGCGCGTCAATATGCAGATAAATATCATTGCCGGGATAGTCAAGCAACCGAAGTTGACATCGCAGTACTTCGGCTTCGTGATGCGCGATAACAAGATAGGCGTGGCGGCTGGGCATTGCTTTTAACTTTGTTGATGATATAACAAAGTTACACATATTTTTCCGCTTTATTGTACTAAAAGGAGGATTTTTTGTAACTTTGCACGCATGAAAGAAAACACAAAGGTATCCGTAATCACCATTGCTTATAACAATCTGGAGGGACTGAAACTTACCGCTGCCTCCATTTTCGCACAGACTTGCCGGGATTTTGAGTTTATTGTTGTGGACGGAGGCTCCTCCGATGGTTCGCGTCAGTGGCTGGAAGAACACACGAACAAAATCGATTGGTGGTGCAGCGAGCCGGATAACGGCATCTATTCCGCCATGAACAAGGGCATCGCCCAAGCGCATGGGGAATATTGTATCTTCATGAATTCCGGAGACTGTTTTTACGATCAACACGTATTATCCAAAGCCCTGCCTTTGCTCAACGGAAAGGATTTTTACACGGGGCACCAACAAAATGTGGGCCCGCACAAGCGTTTTATCAAGGCAAGGCAAAGGATTGCCATACAGTTAATTGCCACCCGAGCCATCTCACACCAAGCCACGTTCATCAAACGAAGCATGCTGGTGGCTCGTCCTTACAACGAAAAATACCGCATTGTGTCCGACTGGGAACAGATGTTGGTGGAGTTCTCGCTGCACAACGCATCATACGAAGCATTGCCTTTCACGGTATCCATATTCGATACCACAGGAATTTCCCATCAGATGCTAAACACCAACTTCTACCAACAGGAGATGCGTCAGGTACAAGAAGATGTGTTTTGCCCCCGCGTCCTTGACCTCATCCTTGGCACAGACCAGCTGGAAGGCAAAGTCATGTCGGCCATGTCCTACGACGACAAGCTTACACGCGATTTCAAGATACTTCGCAATGTATTAAAGGCTTTGCCTCGCGACCTATATCACAAGCTTATCAGCTACACCAAGTGAGCAAGAAGGTTCTTCATGCGCTGGTCTGGAACGATGAATCCTCCCTGAATCAGCTGCGCACGACACTTGCTTCCCACCATACGCTCATATTCTTCCTCCAACTTGCCCTGTTTATGGAGCTCGTAGCAATAACGCCAATGGCGGCCACCGCGTTTCCTGAGATTCTGCTCTAATTGCTTGCCTCCATTAATCATCTTGCGCAGGAAATGCTCCTTGCCACGAACGGGATAGTGGTACACAATAATATCGCTATGTTGCTGCCTGCGCCATAACATGAGTACCTTATGGTTACCCATGGAAATCTGAATGTAGCCATTGGCACGATGCATCACCTTCCCCTTATGGTGCGAAAAGAGGGAATAGGGAGAGAGACCGAAGCGTTCTGCATCCACCACTTCACGAACAGTCTGACTCCATTCCTGCCAAAAGAGACCGGGCTCGGGATAGACATTCACGACGGAGCAATGTAACACATTGGCGTTAACGCCCGAAAGGTATTTCGGAAAAGACCCCTGTGGGGGATACCAGAACTCATCAGCATCGGCATTGATTACCCAATCCGCGGCATATTTACGGATAGCAAGCATCACCATTCGATCTACCCATTTCTTTTGGCTGTAATCACACGCTGTCTCGCGAATCACTTCCACTATCCAGCCTTTCTTCTCGTACTTGTCTATAATACCCAAAGTGCCATCACTTGAGTTATTGTCGGTAACGATAAACGCATCCACTCCCATGCTATGGTGAAAGAGCAGATTCTGCTCCAGGATGTCTTCCTCGTCTTTCACCAAGAGCGTCATCACTATTCTGGGAGCAAGGGGCGTAGAAAAGCTGCTGGGCAAGCCCCACAAGGCACGAAAGATTTTGCTGAACATGGTCATAACAGACGGATTTTGGCAGGAACAACCTCTATGCGATCCCACGCATCCGGCAAAATATCGGGAGTTGGCGCATTGGCACACCACACACTGGGGGCAATCACGCGCTTATCCGCATAAGCATTGAGCCACGCTCCCCACCAAGAGAAACTACTATTGCAAATAATATTATGATGACAACGGCTCATCAGCAGCATATCCTGCCAGCTATCCGCATCCTGATTAAAATCCACATAAACAGCCTCCTCGATTGGTATGTGCGAACGAACCCACTGTATGTCGTCACTAAAAACATAAAAATGGGCGTCAGGAACATGCGAACGCATTCGGTCCACGGCATCCACATAATAGCGCGATGTGCACACCCTACCCATTGAATTATAGAACTTGGTCTGCTGGTAATCCCCACGACGCACATGAAGTGAAACCGCATTAGGTTCTGCGTCAATGCGTAACAACAACTGACGCGTTTGGTCGCTTGCCAAAGCATCAGAGAAACGGAATGCCTGTCTCACCTGGGGTGCGATGTCAGCAAAAAAACGTTCACTCTGATAAAAGCCTTTAAAATAGATGAGGGGCCAAAAACGAGGCTGCCAAAAGGCTTCCAGTGTGTCACGCTTTTGTTTGCGCTCTATGAGGGTGTGAAAGCACAAGAATTCCAGAACCTTCTTCAACGACTGGTTTATACAAAACTCATCCTTGGGGAGATGGGGGAATACACGGTGTAGTTCATAACCATAGTGGGCATGATAATGCACCATATCCGAAAGATCAATTCTCGTATGGGGATAGAGCTGCTTCATTCGCAGATAGAAAGCATAGATAAACATCTGGTTGCCCAATCCTCCCGTCATTTTTATCAGACGCATTGCTTTGTTATTTTACGATAACACAAAGTTAAACAAATTCTCGTTAATTTCTTACCAGGCAAACAAGCGGTTTGCCAGTTTCAAGGCTTCGCAAACCGTGTCGTCCATATCCAAATAGGCGTACTGAGCCAAACGGCCACCCCACAAAACGTGCTTCTCCGCCGCTGCCAGTGTAGCATAAGCCTGATAAAGGGCGTTATTTCGCGCGTTATTGACGGGATAATAGGGTTCCTTGCCCTCCGCAAACACCTCGGGATACTCACGTGTTACGATGGTAAAGGGCGTATCCACAGGCATGAAATGCTTGTGTTCAATCCGTCGCGTATAAGGCACCTCGCGCTCCGTAAAGTTGATGACGGCCGTACCCTGATAGTCGGCTGTATCATCCATGCGCTCAGTCTCGAAACGCAAACTGCGGTAATCCAAATGGCCCAACGAAAAATTGAAGTATTCGTCGATACGTCCTGTAAAGAGCACATGCTCTGCCGATGCATCCCAACGTGCCTTATCCGCCAGATAATCGACATCCAAACGGACATCGGCTTGCGCCAGGAGCTTTTCCACCAAGGCGGTGTAGCCTTCCTCGGGAATACCTTGGTAGCGATCGTTGAAATAGTTATTATTATAGGTAAAGCGCAAAGGCAGGCGTTTGATGATAAACGCAGGCAAATCCTTGGCATCACAGCCCCACTGCTTCTCGGTGTAGCCCTTGATGAGCGTTTCATAAATGGTGGGGCCGACGAGCTTCAAAGCCTGCTCCTCCAGGTTCTGAGGCTCAAGAGAGGCATAGGGAGCACATTCTTTCTGCAAACGTTCACGTGCCTCCTGGGGCGTAACGGTACCCCACAACTGATAAAACGTGTGCATATTGAAGGGCAGGTTATACAGTTTTCCGCCATAATTGGCCAACGGGCTGTTGACATAAGGACGGAAAGGAACGATGGCATTGACGTAGTCCCACAGCCGGCGGTCGTCGGTATGGAAAATGTGCGCCCCATAGCGATGTACCTGAACACCATCCACAGCCTCGCTGTAGATGTTTCCTCCAAGATGAGACCGTCGCTCCAAAACGAGCACACGCTTGCCTTGCTTCGCAGCCTCGTAAGCAAACACGGCACCGAACAGGCCCGCGCCCACTACCAGGAAATCATATTTCTTCATACTACAAAAATAAGCAAATATTCATAATTTCTCATCAAAATTAGTATCTTTGTATAAAAGATATTTTAGGACATGGAAAACACCGACACAATTTATGCGGTAGTCGTTACCTATAACCGTCTGAAACTATTGCAGCGCACCGTGGAATGTCTGCGTTTGCAAACAAGACCGCTAAAGGGTATCGTTGTCGTGAACAACAGCAGCACAGACGGCACTGCGTCATGGCTGGCACAACAAAACGATTTGATTGTGCTGAACCAGCCCAACGTAGGCGGAGCCGGTGGCTTTGCATCAGGCATCCGGTATGCCCGCGGCCTGGGTGCCCAATGGATATGGTGCATGGATGATGATGTCTTTCCACGCCCCGCTTGTCTGGAAAAAATGCTTCCCCATACAAGCGAAGCCGGCGTAGGCATCTTAGCGCCTCGCCGATTGATGGAGGACAAGATCTTCACCAACGATTTCCTAAGCTATAACCTTACCAATCCATTGGCTTCGCTACACAACGGCAAGCTCAAGAAAATGGTTGTCAACGCACCCACAGACATCGCCGGCACGGCCTTCGAAGGTCTTTTCGTGAGCGCTGCCTGTGTGGACAGCATAGGACTACCCAATGCGGAACTGTTTATCTTCAGCGACGACACAGACTATTGCCTGCGGGCGAAGCTGGCGGGATACCGCATCCTTTACATCCCCGATGCCCTCATGGACAAGCATCATTTCTTTAACAAGGCATCCTGGACAGAACGCCAACAGCAAAAGAAATGGAAACGCCGCTATGCCATTCGCAACAACACTTATCTCAATCATCACTATGGGCGCAACAACGCCGTACGCTACCTGCGCCCATTTATCGGTATGTTTGGCTATGTGCTTACAGCTTGCATTACGGCTCCCTTCTCCTCCGGCTATCAATGGAAGGACATTCCCATGATGTGGCAGGCCTACAAAGACGGATTGGCGGAACGTCTGGGCAAATACTAAGCCTCCCCGGCCGGCAACGCGAACTGCAAGGTTGCGTTCAACACGACCTGTTCCTGATCCACCAAGGTCTTGATCACTTCGGCATAAGCATCGCGAGGAAAACCGTCATAATTCAAATCCTTGGGCGACAGCGGACCCTGCCGCAACTGCGCAAGGAAGTGCTCCCTCATGCGGTCGTTTGCCGCTTCCGTATTCTGGTTGGAGCGGCACACCTCGCACTTGCCGCATTCCTTGGCTCCCTGCTCTCCGAAATAGTTCAGCAGGAAGGTGCTGTGGCACACCTGATCGTCCAGGCAATACATCAGCATGGCCTCGATGCGTTGCTTGTATTGTCGTTTACGGTCAGCATACACGCTATCGGGCAACACAATCTCGTCCCGCTCCACTCGACGCGTTACGAACTTGATAAAATCGGTCTTCTTGCTGGGAATATAGTCCAGGACTCCCTCCCCCGACAGGTCCCGCAGGGCATGGTAAACGGCCTCCTGCGTCAATCCGGTCTCATGCGCCAACAAGGCCTCCTCGATATATACGTACTGGGAAAACAAACCCGTGTACTTGCGCAGCAAGGCTTGTATCAGGACATCCTCTGACGCATTGGCGCGGCGCAGGCGGTACAGTTGGTCGCGCTGCAAGGTGAACATCAAACGGCTGATTACCTCGTCGTCGCGCCTGTATTCAATAAAGCCTGCATTGGAGAGCAACTCCAGCGAGTTCACGACCAACACGGGGAAATGCCTGTATTGGTAACAGAACTCACCCAAATTGAATTCACGCGTTACATCCTGTCCGTCCCCCATAGCCATTTGAAGGTAATAGCATACATGTTCGTACACATCACGGATCGCGTCCATCTTGGGATAGGTCTCCGCTATGCGCCGCAAGAGTTTCTGCCCGTCGCGCTCCTCGAACAGCAAGACGGCATAGCTCTGTGCTCCGTCCCTACCCGCACGGCCCGCTTCCTGAAAATAGGCCTCGGGGCTGTCAGGACATTCCACATGGACCACCAGCCGTACATCTGCCTTGTCGATACCCATGCCGAAGGCGTTCGTAGCCACCATCACACGATACTCGTCCCTGAGCCAGGCCTCCTGACGCAAGGTCTTCTCGTGCGACGCCAATCCGGCGTGATAGTTCGTGGCGGTGATGCCCTCGGCCAGCAACAGGCCCGCCAGCTCATGCGTCTGCTGGCGGTTACGGGTATAAACGATGGCAGAACCGTTCACACTGCGGAGTATATGCAGTAGGTCATGAGGCTTGTCGTGGCTCTTGCGGACGATATACGTCAGGTTCGGACGCTCGAAACTCATACGAACCACCTTGCTTCCCTCGCGAAACAGCAGCTGCTTCTGAATGTCCTTGACAACTTCCGGAGTGGCACTGGCGGTAAGCGCCAATACGGGGGCGTGAGGAACAATGCGACGAATAAGGGCAATATCCAGATAGCTGGGACGGAAGTCATAACCCCACTGACTGATGCAATGCGCTTCATCAACGGCGATGAAGCTTACGCGCATGTGGTGCAACTTCGTTTGGAAGAGTTCCGACTGCAAACGTTCGGGCGAAGCATACAGCAGTTTGTAGTCGCCCAAGATACAATTATCCAAGGCGGTTACGATCTCCTCCCTCGACATGCCGCTGTACACCGCCGTGGCCTTGATGCCACGCCGCCGCAGTGCCATCACTTGGTCCTGCATCAAGGCAATCAAAGGGGTAACAACAATGCAGATGCCCGACATACAGAGTGCCGGCACCTGAAACGTGATGCTCTTTCCTCCGCCCGTAGGCATCAGACCCAGTGTGTCCTTACCGGCACAAATGCTTTCAATGATTTCACGCTGTACGCCACGAAAGTCATCGTAGCCCCAATAGCTCTTCAGAAAAGACTGGTAACGGTCCATCGCAAATGCCTTACTCCGTAGGTCGAATGTCCTCTATCAATAATTGAGCCTCGCCCTTTCGGTGCGTATTCTCCTCTACGGAATAGACTATGTCAAACGAACGGCGGCTTTTGATATAGCGCGCCTGACTGCTCTGCCCGAAAGCGATACCGTTCATGACGCAACTGCTCCGCTTGTCCACAAGTTCCAATTTGATGTGCTCCTGGTCTCGACCCACAACCTTGCTGTTGCCGTAATCATAGACTTGCGTGGTGCAGAATAACGGGCGTGGATTGTCCGGGCCGAAGGGGGCGAAACGCTTGAGGTCGGTAAAGAAACGACGCGTAACATCCTTGAAGTCTATCACCGCATCAATGTCCAATGTGGGCATCATCTGCGTAGGGTCTATGTTTTCGGCCACGTAGGCCTCGAAACGTTCCAAGAAGGCAGGGACATTCTCGGCTTTCATGGACAGGCCGGCAGCATAGGTGTGTCCGCCAAAATTCTCCAGCAAGTCGCGGCACGAATCAATGGCCTTGTAAATGTCAAAGCCACTGACAGAACGCGCCGAACCCGTTGCCATGCCATCGCCGTCGCCCGTGAGCACGACGGCGGGACGATAATAGATTTCCGTCAGGCGCGAAGCAACAATGCCTATCACGCCCTTATGCCAATTAGGATTATAGAGCGCAATACCCTTCGTTTCGCCCTGATCCGACAATTCAGCCACAATGCGGTTGGCCTCCTCCGTGGTTGCCTTATCCAAATCTTTCCGCTGGTCGTTGTATTGGTTAATCAGTTTGGCCTCCTGCATGGCGATACGAGGATCCGTTTCCACCAGCAGGCGTACGGCTTCCTTGCCACTCTGAATACGACCGCTGGCATTGATGCGGGGTCCAATCTTGAAGATAATGTCGCTCAAGGTGATTTCACGGTCGCCCAAACCGCAACAGTCCATAATCGCCTGCATCCCCACGCTGGGCGAAGCGTTCAGCTGGCGCAGACCATGGTAAGCCAAAATACGGTTCTCACCCATAATAGGCACAATATCGCCGGCAATGCTTACGGCACACAAATCAAGCAAAGAGGTCAGCTTCGAGAATTCGATACCGTTGTTCTGGGCAAAAGCCTGCATGAACTTAAAGCCAACGCCGCATCCCGAGAGATCCTTGTAAGGATAGGGACTATCCTCGCGCTTGGCATTCAGGATAGCCACAGCAGGAGGCAGCTCGTCGCCAGGCACATGATGGTCGCAGATGATGAAATCTATACCCAGGTCCTTGGCATACTGAATGTTCTCGTTCGCCTTGATGCCACAGTCCAAGACAATGATTAACCGAACATCATTCTCATAGGCATATTCTACGCCCTGCACACTGACACCATAGCCCTCCTCGTTGCGATTGGGAATATAGTAGTCAATATTTGAATGGAACTGCAACAGAAACTTGTAAACCAAAGAAACGGCCGTAACGCCATCCACGTCATAGTCGCCATAGACCAACACCCGCTCGTTACGTGCCAATGCCTCGTTCAAACGGGCCACGGCCTTTGACATATCCTTAAACAGAAAGGGGTCCAGCAACTGGCTCAACTGAGGCCGGAAGAAGTTCTTGGCATCCGTAAGCGTGGAAATGCCCCTGGAACGCAGCAGCCCTGCAAGAATCGGGCTGATTCCCAATTCCTTTCCAAAGGCTTCGCTCGCTTCCACCTCTTGTCTACTTGGCTCTTTTATCTTCCACTCATAGTTCATTGAATCCAAAGTTACGAAAAAAAAGTGAGAAAACTACGTCTTAACGCTTTTTGTTTGATAGATTAGTGAGTAGTGAGGAGTAAAGTGGTAGAGGAGTAAAGTGGTAAAGGAGTGAAGTGGTAAAGTAGTGAAGTGGTGGAGTAGTGAAGTGGTAAAGTAGTGAAGTGGTGGAGTGAAATGATGGATAGGTTCAGGATGAACAAAGGTCTGGATAGGAGAACAGGGAGCAAAGGAACAAAAGAAGGGAGCCAAGTTCTGTTGAACTCGGCTCCCTTGCTGAAAAAAAACGGCGGCTACCTACTCTCCCACGGGTATGCAGTACCATCGGCGCGGGCGGGCTTAACTTCTCTGTTCGGAATGGGAAGAGGTGGAACCCCGCCGCCATAGCCACCTGAAATAAGTCTGACACAGTCCACAAGCA
>JAQYEW010000059.1 GCA_028723455.1 Prevotellaceae bacterium
GTCTAATGGATTCATATCTCGAATGGAATCCAAAATAGGAACCGCCGTATGCCGAACGGCACGTACGGTGGTGTGAGAGGTCGGTAAACATGAAAGTAGGAGATAAACACCTACGATTAGTGTTTACCTCCTACTCGATTGTGTGTACGTCTTGGCTTATTTGTTCAGAGCCAGGTCTACGTTAACGGCGCAGGCAACGGAGCAACCTACCATGGGGTTGTTGCCGATACCCAGGAAGCCCATCATCTCCACGTGGGCGGGCACTGAGCTTGAGCCGGCGAACTGGGCGTCGCTGTGCATGCGGCCCATGGTGTCGGTCATACCGTAAGAAGCGGGACCGGCTGCCATGTTGTCGGGGTGCAGGGTACGACCCGTACCGCCACCGCTGGCAACGCTGAAGTAAGCCTTGCCGGCCAGGATGCGCTCCTTCTTGTAAGTGCCTGCAACGGGGTGCTGGAAGCGGGTGGGGTTGGTAGAGTTACCGGTGATGGATACGTCTACGTCCTCCTTCCACAGTACGGCAACGCCCTCGCGAACGTCGTCGGCACCGTAGCAGTTAACAGCGGCACGGGGGCCGTTGCTGTAGGCGATGCGCTTCACCTCCTTCAGTTCGCCGGTGAAGTAGTCGAACTGGGTCTGTACATAGGTGAATCCGTTGATACGGCTGATAATCTGGGCGGCGTCCTTGCCCAGACCGTTCAGGATGCAGCGCAGGGGCTTGTCGGCAGGTCTGGACTTGTTTGCCATCTGGGCAATCTTGATGGCGCCCTCGGCAGCGGCGAAACTCTCGTGGCCGGCCAGGAAGGCGAAGCACTTGGTGTCCTCGTGCAGCAGGCGTGCAGCCAGTTCGCCGTGGCCGATACCTACCTTGCGGTCGTCGGCAACAGAGCCGGGGATGCAGAAGCTCTGCAAGCCCTCGCCGATGTACTGGGCGGCCTCAACGGCGCTCTTGGCCTTCTCCTTGAGGGCGATGGCGGTACCTACGACGTAGGCCCACTTGGCGTTCTCAAAGCAGATCATCTGAGTTTCCTCACACGTCATATAGGGATCCAGACCGGCAGCGTCGCAAATCTGGTTGGCCTCCTCGATAGAAGCGATGCCGTGCTTGTTCAAGCAAGCAAGAATCTGCTTGATGCGACGGTCTTGTGATTCGAATTTAACTTCTCTAATCATTGTTATTGCTTGTTTAAACCACTAAAAAATTATTCGTGACGGGGGTCGATGGATTTTACTACGCCATCCTCGGCCTTGGTGCGGCCGTAGGTGCCGGTAACGCTCTTCAGCGCCTCGTCGGCGGGAACGCCTTTCTTGATGGCATCCATGAACTTGCCCATGTGAACGAACTCGTAGCCGCAAACCTGATCGTCAGCATCCAGGAACATCTTGGTGATGTAGCCCTCGGTGAGCTGGAGGTAGCGAGTGCCCTTTACCTTGGTGCCGTAGAGGGTGCCAGTCTGTGAGATGAGGCCCTTGCCCAAGTCCTCGAGGCCGGCGCCGATCATCAAACCGCCCTCGGAGAACGCGCTCTGCGTGCGACCATATACGATCTGGAGGAAGAGCTCGCGCATGGCGGTGTTGATGGCATCGCAAACAAGGTCGGTGTTCAAGGCCTCCAAGAGGGTCTTGCCGGGCAGGATTTCGCTGGCCATGGCGGCGGAGTGCGTCATGCCGGAGCAGCCGATGGTCTCAACCAGACACTCCTCGATGATGCCCTCCTTCACGTTGAGCGTCAGCTTGCAGGCACCTTGCTGGGGAGCGCACCAGCCCACACCATGGGTAAGGCCGCTGATATCCTTGATTTCCTTAGCTTGTACCCACTTGCCCTCTTCGGGAATGGGAGCGGGACCATGGTTAGGACCTTTGGCCACGCAACACATGTTTTGTACTTCGTGTGAATAAACCATAATGATTAATTAGTTTAATATGTTTATCGTGCGTATTTTCACTGCAAAAATACCTAAAAGTAGTTAGATGGCCTAACAAACGCACGTTTTTTTTGTGCCGATTGCCTAGAAAGCATTACTTTTGCACCTATATGGAGATACGTATCAAGGAACAAGAAATCGTGCAGGCTGCACAGGAAGGCATGGATGCCTTTGTGGAGCTTTTCGGGCGCGCCATCCAGGAGGCTATAGGCGGTGAACTGACGGCTCAGAATATGCCCCTGTTGAATGCCGACCAGATTACGCTGCTGGCCTATCTGACCGTGCGCAGAGAGGTCATGGACGGTGGCTTCATACAGTTGATTTACAACGGCTATGGCCCCTTTATCTTCCTGAACCCCTTTGCCAAGGCCATGCGCCAATGGGGGGCGGCGGACTTCCAGAAACTTATTTACAAGGGACGCAAGCTCTATGAGCAGTACGACAAGGAACTGACGCGCGAACTGAGCGACGAGGAGTTTATGGCGCTGTACGAGCAATACCCTGCGTTCGAGGACCTGGACGATGAGTTCGTGTGCACAGAGGAGCAGGTAACGGAACTTGTGGCCCGGTACATCGACGAGCATATCGAGCAGTTCGCTGTGGTGGAGAAAGCATGAAAGGACAATGAAAGACAAGAAGTTAAAGACAAACGATAAGGTGAACATCCGCAATAAGCGGGCGAAGTTCGACTATGCCTTGATGGACCAGTACACGGCGGGCATCGTGCTCACGGGTACGGAAATCAAGAGCATCCGCAACGGCAAGGCCTCGCTGGTGGACACCTTCTGCTATATCAATAACGGCGAGGTGTGGGTCAAGAACATGTACATCGCGCAGTATGCCGACGGTTCGTATAACAATCATGCGGAGCGTCGCGAGCGCAAATTGCTCCTGAACCGCAAGGAGATACGCAAGATTGCCTCGGCCTTGAAAGCACCGGGCTTCTCGCTCATTCCCACGTCGCTGTTCATCAACAAGGCCGGTCTGGCCAAACTGGACATCTTCGTGGCCAAGGGCAAGAAGGAGTTTGACAAGCGCGAGACGCTGAAGGAAAAAGAGGACCGCCGCGAGATGGCTCGCAGCTTCAAGAAGAATTACTGAAGATGTTGCAGACAGCAATCAAAGAACGCATCCTGCGCCTGGACGGTGCCATGGGTACGATGATACAGCGTTACGGACTGGCGGAGGAGGATTTTCGCGGCACGGAGTTCCGCGACCTGCCCGGCTTGCAAAAGGGTAACAACGATTTGTTGACGCTCACGCGCCCCGATGTTATCCGGGACATTCACCGCCGTTATCTGGAGGCCGGTGCCGACATCATCGAAACAAACACCTTCTCTTCCCAGCGCGTCTCGATGGCCGACTATGCTTGCGAGCATCTGGTGAAGCGGTTGAACCGCGAGGCCGTGCGCCTGGCGCGCGAGGTGGCTGATGAGTTCGGTACGCCGGAAAAGCCCCGCTTCGTCGTGGCCAGCGTAGGCCCCACGAACAAGTCATGCTCCATGAGTCCCGACGTAAGCAATCCCGCCCTGCGTGGCATTACGTATGACGAGCTGCGCGACGCCTATCTGGAACAGATGACAGCCATCGTGGAGGCCGGCGTGGATGGTATCCTTTTGGAGACCATCTTCGACACGCTCAATGCCAAGGCCGCTCTGGATGCCGCGCAGGAAGCGATGCGGAGAACGGGAAAGAGCGTGCCTTTGATGGTGAGCGTTACGGTGAACGATGCGGCAGGACGTGTGCTGACGGGCCAGACCTTGGAGGCTTTCTTGGTCAGCATACAGCATGCGCCGGTGTTCAGCATCGGCCTGAACTGTTCGTTCGGTGCCAAAGATATGCTGCCCCATCTGCGTACGCTGGCCGCGCGTGCTCCTTATTATATTACGGTGCATCCCAATGCGGGTCTGCCCAACGCCATGGGCGGGTACGACCAAACGCCGGAGATGATGCTGCACGAGATGCAGGCCTTCACGGACGAGGGGCTGGTGAACATCATCGGTGGCTGTTGCGGCACAACGCCCGAGCATATCCGTGCTTTGGAACCACTGACGCAAGCCCCCGTGCATGTGCCCGCTGCCGCGCCAAGGCGTATGCTGCTCAGTGGCTTGGAACCGTTGGAACTGACGCCCGAGGTGGCTTTCGTGAACGTGGGCGAGCGATGCAACGTGGCTGGCAGCCGCAAGTTTCTGCGCCTGGTCAATGAGAAGAATTATGACGAGGCGCTGGACATCGCCCGTCGGCAGGTGGAGGATGGCGCCTTGGTGCTGGACGTCAATATGGACGACGGCCTGTTGGATGCCGAGGCCGAGATGGTGAACTTCCTGAACCTGATGGGCAGCGACCCCGATATCAGCCGTGTCCCCGTGATGATTGACAGTTCGAAATGGAGCGTCATTCATGCCGGACTGAAATGCGTTCAGGGAAAGGCCATCGTGAACAGCATCTCGCTGAAGGAGGGTGAGGAAGCCTTTCTGCAACACGCACGCGAGGTACAGCGCATGGGGGCCGCCGTCATCGTGATGGCCTTTGACGAACAAGGCCAGGCCACGACGCTTGCCCGACGCAAGGAAATCTGCCGGCGCGCCTACGACTTGCTTACGGAACAGGTGGGCATGAATCCCCTGGACATCATTTTCGACCCCAACGTGCTGGCCGTGGCTACGGGCATTGCGGAGCACGATACCTATGCCTTCGATTTCCTGGAGGCAACGCAGTGGATTCACGACAGCCTGCCCGGTGCGCACATCAGCGGTGGTGTCAGCAACCTTTCCTTCTCGTTCCGTGGCAACAACTATCTGCGCGAGGCCATGCACGCCGTCTTCCTTTACCACGCCCGCCAGCGTGGCATGGACTTCGGTATCGTGAACCCTTCGGCCAAGGTGATGTACAGCGACATTCCGGCGGACCATCTGGCCATCATCGAGGACGTTATGCTGCGGCCTTCGGAACAGGCCAGCGAACGCCTGATAGAACTGGCGCAGCATCTGCTGGGGGAACAGCAGGCGGAGAAAGAACGGGACGTAAGGGACGAAACGCCCAAGGAACAGGTGGAACTGAGCGTGGAGGAACGTTTGAAACAGGCACTGCAAAAGGGCATTGGCACACATCTGGAGGCCGACCTGCACGAAGCCCTTCAGAAATATCCCTTGGCCGTGGACATCATCGAGGGCCCGCTGATGGAGGGCATGAACCACGTCGGCAATCTTTTCGGAGAGGGCAAGATGTTCCTGCCCCAGGTAGTGAAGACGGCACGCACGATGAAGCAGGCCGTGAACATCCTGCAACCCTATATCGAGGCACAGAAGGTAGAGGGACAGGCCTCCAAGGGGCGTGTCCTGCTGGCAACGGTGAAGGGCGACGTGCATGACATCGGCAAGAATATCGTGGGTGTGGTGATGGCCTGCAATGGTTACGAGATTATTGATCTGGGCGTGATGGTTCCTGCCGAGGAGATTGTGCGTCAGGCCCGGGAACAGCAGGTGGACATCATCGGTCTTTCCGGTCTGATTACTCCCTCGCTGGAGGAGATGACGCATGTCGTTCGCCTCTTGAGGCAATCGGGCTTGCATATTCCCGTGATGATAGGCGGTGCCACAACGAACCCACTCTATACCGCCCTGAAGATAGCGCCCGAATACGAAGGTGCCGTGGTGTGGGTGAAGGATGCCAGCCAGAACGGTGTCCTGGCATCCATGCTTCTGAATCCTGCCCAAGCGGATGCCTATGTCCGTCAGTTGCGCGAGGAACAGCAGCGGCTGCGTGAGCAGAACACGCAAAAAGACAAACCCGTGCTGAGCATGGAGGAGGCGGAGCGGCGCAAGCCCCAAGGGCTGTGGTAAGGG
>JAQYEW010000060.1 GCA_028723455.1 Prevotellaceae bacterium
ACCCACGGTCAAATGCCTTGTATGAAGTTTCTGTTCGTTAGACCAGATGTTTGCCGCCGGCTTCCTTCAGATTCCACCTCGCGATGGACACCCTTGCCTTGGGCTATGTGATTCCCGCTATTAGGGCTCACTCGGGACTTACACCCGTTAGACAATGCTCATGCCGAGCGTACTGACAAAAGCCCCCTTGCCTGTCCGGCAAGGGGGCTTTTTCGTATCCATTCATCGGGGAAGCGTAATCCTGTAATAGTCCGAGGGGCGATGCTCCGCACGGATGATGTCCGTCATGCGCTTCACGATGTCGGGGTGTTGCGCAGCCACGTCATGATCCTCGTGAATGTCCGTATCCAGATTGTACAGACGCGGCACGCCCCGCTCCACGATCAGTTTCCAATCGCCCCGGCGCACGGCGATCTGGTTCGTCTCCGAAAACTCCCAGTACAGGAAATCATGCGCCTGCTGACCGGGAAGCCCCAGCAAGGTCTTACGGAAGGAAAGGCCGTCGAAACAATCCCCTTCCACCTTCCTGTTCAGGTAAGCCTTAGGGAAGTCCTTCACGCCAATCAGTTCGGCGAAGGTGGGCATCACATCATAAAAGGCCAAAACGTGGTCGTTCACCGCGCCTGCCTGAATCTTGCCCTGCCAGCGCGCGATGAAAGGCACACGGATGCCTCCCTCGTAACACTGACGCTTCAGTCCGCGCAGCTTGCCGTCACGGCCGAAGAAAGCGGGATCGGCGCCACCCTCCTCGTGAGGGCCGTTGTCGCTGGTGAAGATTACCAGGGTGTTCCCGTCCAGCCCCTTCTCTTTCAGTTTCTCCAAAACCTCGCCCACATACTTGTCCAGGCGTGCCACCATGGCGGCAAACTGCGCGTGGGTATGTGTTACGGGATTATAGCGGCTGGCTTCCTGCCCGCCCCAAGTCTTGTCCGCAAAGAATTTCCGCTTGTACTGCTCCAGCAGGGAGTCCTCGGGCTGCGCCAATTCTGCATGGGGCAGCGTATAGGTAAGCACGCCGAAGAAGGGCTGCCCCACATCCTGGCGGCCGATCCAGTCCAGGGCACGCTGATGAATCAGGTCGGCGGAATACTGCGCACGGTTGCGATAATCGCTTCCGAACATCTTGTGCCGGATGTTCTGTTCCAAAACCACGCGGCCAACGGCCGTATCGCCGCGCTCCCGCACGTATTCGTTCAGGAAATTGGGATAATAGAGGTGAGCCTGAAACTGACAGACATAGCCGTAGAACTCATCCACGCCACGCTTGTCGGGCGTGGACTCCGAACCCTCGTAGCCGCCGGCCCACTTGCCGAACATCCCCGTCCGATAGCCCTTGCCCTTGAACAGCTCGGGCAGGATGAGGTGGTTGGCATCATAAGGCTCCTGACCCACCACGGCATAATCCGCATTATCACCGTACATCACGGTCCCCGACTGAGGCCAGTATTCGCGGTTGCCACGCACGCGTGTGTGTCCCGTATGCTGCCCCGTCATCAGACTGGCACGCGAGGGAGCACTCACGGGCGCACCTGCATAGGCCTGCGTGAACCGCATTCCTTCCTGTGCCATCCGGTCGATATGCGGCGTCTGGATATAGCGCTGTCCGTAGCACCCCAAATCGCCATAGCCCATATCGTCGCACATAATGAAAAGGATGTTGGGACGCTGCTCACGCCGCTTCGCCTCCGCATCCGCCGTCATGGCGGCCAAGGCACCTGCAAGTATCAAGGAATGGGATGAATTCATGTCGTAAAAAGGTTATTAAAGGCTGTAATGCATACAAAGATAAGCATTATCTCCGAAACGAACCGCCTGCGAAACCAAGAATTTCGCATCCGTCGCTTGCACACTCAAGGGAATATCCTTATCTTTGCCTACGGACGAAATCTAAGAAAAACCTAAAAAAATGAAAATCAAAAAAGGATTCGATTTGCAGAACATCTGCGACGTGAATATCATCGTGGCCACGGGCATCGAGAACATCGACTTCTCGAAGGTCATCAGCCTCAACGAATCGGCCGCCGTCATGTGGAACGCCGTCGTCGGCAAGGACTTCACCGCCCGGGATCTGGCGCAGGCCCTGACCGACGAGTACGAGGTGGATGAAGCCACCGCCCTCAACGATGCAGAAGAGACCCTGAAACAATGGGTCGAGGCAGGTATTGTAGAACCCTAAATAAAAAATGAGAATGAAAAGATTCTTTTCCATAATGGTTGCCGCCCTGCTCAGCATGAGCGCAGCCATGGCACAGACAAACGAAAAGGGCTGGAGCTACGCCCTGGAAGGCGGCATCGGCTCGCAGCTGGAATTGGGCGGACGTGCGCAATATAGCCAGAACCAATATATCGCACTGGATCTTCCTGTGGTGAAATACAACCTGGACTACACCGACGGCACCAGCCACGAACTGAAGCTGATGGCGGGTGTGCGCGGCTATTCTCCCGAGTTCGGCCCCAACCTGAAAGGCCTGCTGGCCATCGACCTCGGCTATGGCGGCACAACCTCCAGCCAGAGCGACTGGACCAGCTGCTTTGCCTTTGACCTTACAGTGGGCGTTCACATCAACCGCAACCTCTACGCCGGCTACGGTTTCGGCATGCTCACCAAGGACGGTGGCAAGCACAAAGACCACGTCCTGCGCATCGGCTGGAATTTCTAAATTGGTAGAAAAGTACTATTTCGGCGTATGGGAACTCACGCCTCGCGTAATGTTCCAGCGCAAAATACAGACAGAATCCGCCTCTTCCCGAGGCTTCCGCACAATTAAATAATGGTTTGGGGCAAATCAAATATATGATTTGCCCCAAACCATTATATGTTTTCAACTCAAAAAGCCCTTGAACCACCATCCAAAAACCACCCTTTTACGTCCATTCCACCTTATTTCCCGCTCCAAAAATTTCTATTCCACTGATTTCCAGGTCTCCCCAAAACCCGATAATTCCAAGCCCGACGGAGGACGATCGCAAAGAACGCCGCCCAGAGGCATCAAAAAGTGGTAGAAAAGTACGATTCCACTCAAGCCAAATAGCAAACATCTGCTATTTGCAATCTCTGCACACTGCTTGTCCTGTACTTGCCGCGTACTTGTCCTGCGTCTTCCATTCATCCGTCGGAGTGATGCTTCATTAACATAAGTTCGACGAATAATTTGATTACTCGGTCTTGCCACTGTCTAAAATATCATAGGGCATATTTTGCCCAAAGTTAAGATTTTTCTTTCAACATGCAAAGTCTAATACCGTGAAAAACACCGCCATCTGAAAAGGCTTGCATTGTCAATCCCATACTTGACACACATGACCTGCATACCCACAAAAACCGTACCACCATTGAAATTAGTGTAAAACATACTACTTTTAAAATCTTTTTCGTATATTTGTGATTGCTAATACCACAGCACATCACTAATCTACTGCATAAGACATGAAAAAGACGATTTTCCTTTCCCTCGGCCTGCTGCTTTCGACCGGCTCGGTATGGGGTCAGGCGAAAGCACAGAAGGAGGGGTTTGCCGGTTATCTGTTCGCTTATTTTGAAGGAGGGGGCGAGGGCAAAATGCAAGAGCAGCTGCGCTTCGCCGTCAGCGAGGACGCAAAGAACTGGTATGCCCTGAACGACAACCGCCCCGTAATCCATAGCGACAGCATCAGCCAGAGCGGCGGCATCCGCGACCCGCACATCCTGCGTGGCCGGAACGGCGACTATTACCTTGTGGCCACGGACATGAACACCGTCCGCGACGGATGGAAAGAGAATCCGGGCATCGTGATGCTGCGCTCTAAGGACCTCGTGAACTGGACGCATGCCAAGGTGGTGCTGGCAAAGGATTTCGCCAGAAATTTCGGCGACGCCTATTGGGTGTGGGCTCCGCAGACCATCTACGACCGCAAAGCCGGGAAATACATGGTCTATTTCACCCTGCAACGCACGGACCGCAAGTCGCTCATCACCTATTATGCCTATGCCAACAAGGACTTTACGGGCTTCGAGAGCGAGCCCAAGGTGCTGTTCTCCGCCAAATACGGCAGCATAGACAACGATATAGTCGAGAAAAACGGTCACTTCCACCTTTTCTATAAGGGAAACACGAAGGACGCGCAAGGCAAGGAGGTGAAGAACGGCATTCAGCAAGCCACCGCCAAAAGCCTGACAGGCCCGTGGAAGGAGGACTTCAGGTACCTGGACGCCTATGCCGGCACGCGCACACACGTGGAGGGCAGCAGCACCTTCAGACTGAACGGCAGCGAAGAATACGTACTGATGTATGACCTCTACGGCAGCGGACGTTATGAATACCAGACCTCAAAGGACCTGAAGACATTCACCAAGACTCCGCAATCCTTCCGCAAGAACTTCTTCCCCCGCCACGGCAGCGTGATCTCGCTGACGCAGGAGGAATTGGAACGCGTACAAAAGAAATGGGGCTATGTGCTGACGCATACGTTTGAAACCAAAGGCAATCCGCTTTTCCACGACAAATTCACGGCAGACCCCGCCGTAATGGTGGAGAACGACACGCTGTGGCTCTTCGCCGGCCACGACGCGGCAGGGAACCAACAGGGCTATGTCATGAAGGACTGGCTGCTGTATTCCACCACAGACATGAAGCATTGGACGGAGCATCCCTCGCCCCTGCATATCGAAGACTTCGCATGGGCAGCGAGCAAACAGGCATACGCAGGGCATGTGGCCAAGCGCAACGGAAAATATTATTGGTATGTGAGCACAAACTGGTGCGGCATCGGCGTGGCTGTGAGCGACAACATCAAGGGTCCCTACCGCGACGCGCTGGGCAAGCCCCTGCTGACGAACAAGGACTGTTTCGCCTCCACCCACAGTTGGGCAGTCATTGACCCCGCCATCTTCATCGACGACGACAACACGCCTTATATCTTCTGGGGCAACCGCGAATGTTATTGGGCGAAGTTGAAAGACAACATGATTGAGATTGACGGCGAAATCCACCAGTTGCAGATACCCGACTTCACGGAAGCTCCTTGGGTTCACAAATACCAAGGAAAGTATTACCTGACCTATGCCTCGGGCTGGCCCGAGAAAATCGCCTATGCCGTGGCGGACAATATCGGCGGACCCTATACCTACAAGGGCGTTATCAGCGAGATTGCCGGCAATTCCAACACCACGCACCCCGCCATCGTGCGTTTCAAGAACCGATGGATCTTCTTCTCGCACAACGGCGGCCTGCACGCAGGCACCAGCTACAGCCGGTCCATCATCGCCGAACCGCTGCAATACGATGCACAGGGTAACATCCTAAGTATCCCTCCCACGGCTCAGGGTGTGGGGGAAATAAAGTAAAAAGGCCTACATATAATCTTCCTCGCCCTTTACCACAGGCAGGTGCCAATGGTACTTGACGGCCAAGAGGCGCATGGCGATGACAACGAGAATACTTAACGTAGCATTCACATTGCTCCCCATGCCGAAGCGGCTGCCCAGGATATATATGACGCCGCCGGCCACACAAGCCATGGCATAAATCTCCTTGCGGAAAATCAGGGGCTCTTCGTTGATAAGCACATCACGGATAACACCGCCGGCGGCACCCGTTACGCCGCCCATCATGATGGCTGTCCACGTGGGCAGCCCCATGTTCAGGGTCTTTTCGATACCGATCACATTAAAAAGCGCCAAGCCGATGGTGTCGAAAAGAAACCAGGCATTGCTTTGGCGTACCAGATAGCGACGGAAAGCCATCACCCACACCACCGCCACAGCACAGCAGACGGAATAGCTGACATTCGTCATCCAAAAGGGTTGCAGCCCGAGCGCAAGGTCGCGGATGGTGCCGCCACCCACAGCCGTAGCCATGCCCACAATCCAAGCGCCGAAGATATCAAAATGCTTCGCCGACGCCAGGCGGATACCCGAAAGCGCAAAGGCGAAGGTGCCGATGAATTCGATGACAACAAATGAAACGGGGATGCGCAAGGCTGCTCCCATGCTTTCCAGCACTTCGACGAAATAATTCCAGATGAGTTCCATGTAAAGGGTTTATTGATTTGCGTTCAGGGTGCGATAGCCCACCAAACGGTCGTAACGTTCGCCTTGGGCCCGGTAATATATATATATGGTGTATTCGTTTTCCGTTTCATGGAAATCGCCGTCCGTAAGCAGGGTGCTGCCGGTGTTGTCCGGCATACGCTGGCGCAGCTGATAGCTGTAATATCCTTGCTTCAGGAGGACGGAAGCACGGTATTCGCCCGCCGCGGAGTCGTACTCCATGCGACATTCGGGGTCCCACGTGCCGTTGGTCCACAGTCCGCAGACATAGACATCGCCCCCGGGCAACGGCTGCGGAGAACGCAGCGTGAAGTGTACCCACAGGTATTCGCTGGTGATGTGCACATCATCGTACTCCGCGTTGCGCAGCACGCTCGCGCCGTTCTGGTCTTCGTCGTAGGAATAGGTGCGTTGGGGCACGTCGGCCACCAGGGTGGCATGGTAATAGGGAGCGAACCAACGCATGTTCTCCACGCCCAACGTGGGGCGGTGCAGGTCGATGGTCTCGAACTTGTGATACTCGTTGCTCCCACGGAAGATGAGTTCCTTGCGGTGAGTGAAAGCGGCTCCCGTGGCCATACGCTGGTTGGGCTGAAGATTCACGAGGGCATTGTCCTGCCTGCGGTTTTGCCGGACGACGGTATGCACCTCACGTTCCGGATTCACCACGCGCAGATTGCCATACTGCACATTGAAGGACAGCTGTTGGTGGCTTTGGTTGAAGTCAACGTCCGTATTGCCGCTCACCTCCGCCTGGATACTCATGCCCGGCTCAACGACGCAGAACTCCGCCCTCAGTAATGGGTGCTTGCTTTGCTCCCCTTCGTAATCGTCCTCGCGGAACACCTCTATGGCATAATTGCCGGAGAGCAGGATACGCACGTCCTGATTGGGGAGGCGGAGGCGGTAGTGGGTGTAGTTCTGATTGGTGTTGAAGCTGGTTTCGTAGTCGTCGATGGGACGCCCGTTATTGCCGGAGAGATAATCGCTCTCGAAGATGCTCTCCGAGCCATCGCGCTTCCACTGGTAATCGCAATGGAAGATGTGATAGATCAGGCGCTCGGGCACATGCGTCATGACATCAAAGGAGAGTTCCATCCCCTGCGTGCCGTTCAGCCGGATGACCGGAGGCAGCAGCGGGTCTTCCCCGACAATCAGGCGCAACGAGCGGATACGCCCGCTGTCAAAGACGATGTTCTGCTGTGCCCAAGCCAAGGAAAGGCCGGCCAGTCCGACCAGGAGGCACAGCAGGCGGCGTTTGCTTACTTCTCCCATTGGAGATAAGCCAGACGGATTTCTTCGGGGCTATAGACATCACCCAGTTCATCGTAGGCATCGTCCAGGTTTCCCCCGTTCTGCGCAAAACAAGCGTTCAGCTCGTCAATATCCTCTGCCTCGAGCACGTCATTGAGGAAATAGCTGATGTCCAACTTGCGTCCGCTGCGCTTCAAGGCCTCCACCATGTCCAGGACTTCGTGGAAATCCAACTTCTGTTGCTCGGCGAAATCGTCCAGGGCCACCTTGCGGTCCACGGCCTGAATCAGATGGATCTTCAAACGCGAGCGTGATCCGACGCTTTCATGTGGCGTAGGGTCCAGATCCAGTTCGGGCGTGTCGTCCTGAGACAACTTGCCCACCGGTTCGGGTTGTTCGTCTTCGCTCTCGTCGGCAATAAGAAACTCCTCCGTAACATCCTTCACTGCCTTCTTACCTTTGGCAGACAGCAACAGATTACCGCCCTTCTCGGCCATGAGCTTCTGACTCAGGGCCTCGTCGATAACGCTGTTATAATGCTCTTCGTCATACTCATCGCCACTGCCAAAAAGCTCCCCTTCCTGCAGGTTTTCGGCCTTAATCGCCTGGCTCTTGTTGCCAAGCACATAGTCTACAAGTAATTGGCGAGACACCTTGCCATCCAGTTCGGCAAGCGCTTCCGCCAGCAGACACAATGATTTCTTAGCGTTCATCTACTTTTCTTTTTTTACGGGGGCAAAGATAGTGTAAAGCCTAAAAACTACAAAGCATAGCGGGATATTTTTTGTTCCTACCTTATGGCTGCCTCCAAGAGCGAGCGCACAGAGGGAAGTACCACGTCGGCACCGGCATGTGCCAGCACGTCGTCGGGCAAGGGTCCCGTATTCACTGCAACCGTGAAGATGCCTGCCTTGTGTGCCGCTTCCACGCCCAAGGGGGCGTTCTCCACCACGACGGCTTCGCCGGCGGACACGCCAGCCTTCCTGAGTCCCATCAGATAAGGTTCGGGGTGGGGCTTGCCGTGCCTGACATCGAAGGCCGTAACCATGCGTTCGGGCACGAAGAAGCCGGCGAAAGCGTCGTCCAGCTTGGTCAGCAGGCTGCGTTGTCCGCTGCCCGTTACAAGGACGATGCCGATAGCCTCCTGCCGCAGCGCATTGAGCAAATCGAGGGCACCCGGCATGGGACGGGCGGGAGGCAGGGAGTTGAAGATTTCGCTCTTGGTGGCATAGATGGCTTCGCACTCCGCCTGCGTGGCCGCGCGTCCCCATTGCTCCAAAGCCAGAGCATTGATGGTGCCGCTGCCCGTACGCCCTTCGTTCATATAGACCATCTCGCGCGTCATCCTCAGCCGATGAAGTGCCGCGGCCCGCGTCCACGCCTCGGCATGGTTCGCCATGCTGTCAAAGAGCACGCCGTCCATGTCAAAGAGAACGGCCTTGAGACGCTGCGCCTCAAAGCCGTATTGATTTAAGAATGTAAACAAAATATTCCGTTTTTATCCCAGACGCTGCTTGATGGCCTCTGTCTCCTTCTCGAAACCGGGCTTGCCCAGCAAGGCGAACATGTTCTTTTTATATGCCTCTACACCGGGCTGGTTGAAGGGGTTGACCTCCAGAAGCAGACCGCTGATGCCGCAGGCTTTCTCGAAGAAATAAATAAGCTGTCCCAGGTTGTACTCGTTCAGGCGGGGAATGGAAACGCGCAGGTTGGGCACGCCACCGTCCACATGAGCCAGGAGCGTTCCCAACTCCGCCATCTTGTTCACCTCGTCAACACGCTTGCCGGCCAGGAAGTTCAGTCCGTCCAGGTTCTCCTCGTCGCCGGGGAAAAGCAGCTTGTGCTCGGGCTCCTCGACACTGATAACGGTCTCGAAGATGGTACGCTCGCCTTCCTGAATCCACTGGCCCATGGAATGGAGGTCGGTAGAGAAATCCACGGCGGCATTGAAGATGCCCTTGCCGTCCTTGCCCTCGCTCTCGCCAAAAAGCTGCTTCCACCACTCGGCGAAATAGTGCAGCTTGGGCTGGTAGTTAACGACAATCTCAATCTTCTTGCCCTCGCGGTACAGGGCGTTACGCACAGCGGCATAGATGGCACTGGGATTCTCCTCGAAAGGAACGCCCACGGCGGTCTGTGCCTCCATGTCCTGCGCGCCCTTCACCAGTTGGGCAATATCGAAACCGGCAACAGCGATGGGCAGCAGACCAACGGGAGTAAGCACGCTGAAGCGGCCGCCTACGTTGTCGGGGATGATGAAACTGGTGTAGCCTTCCTTGTCGGCCGTGGTGCGTGCCGCACCTCTCTTGGCATCGGTAACGGCCACGATCACCTTCTGTGCCATTGCCTTGCCACGCTGTTCCTCGCATTGCTTCTTGAGCAAACGGAAAGCCAGGGCGGTCTCTGTGGTCGTACCGCTCTTGGAGATATTGATTACACCGAATTGCTTGTTCTTCAGCAGTTCGGTAAGTTCGAAGAGATAGTCCTCGCCAATATTGTTGCCTGCATAGAGGATGGTGGGCGTTTTGCCGTCGTTGGTCAGATGAGCGAAACTGTTGCTCAGTGCCTCGATAACGGAACGTGCGCCCAAGTATGAGCCACCGATACCGGCCACCACAACGGTGTCGCAGTTCTCGCGCAAAGTCCGGGCACAAGCCTGCAACTCAGCGATAAATTCGGGGGTAATGCTTGAGGGCAAGTGGAGCCAGCCCAGGAAATCGTTGCCGGCGCAGGTGCCGTCCTCCAGCGCCTGCTGCGCCTGCATGGCTGCGTCCTTCAGTGCGTTTACCTTCTCGGCGCTGATAAGCGCCTTGGAAATGTCTAATACCATATTTGTTTTGTTTTGATGTTTATATTTCTGATTGCGGATAATGCCCGTCAGCGGAACGAGTCCGTGAGCAGCTTGATTTCAATGCTGGGCGGAATGCGCTCGTACAATATATTATATACGGCATCCAAGATGGGCATATTGACGTGCATGTGGCGATTGATTTCCTTCATACACTTCGTTCCGAAATAGCCCTCGGCTATCATTTCCATCTCTATCTGGGCGTTCTTGACGCTATATCCCTTGCCAATCATCTTACCGAAGAGCCGGTTGCGGCTGAAATTACTGTAGCCCGTAACAAGCATGTCGCCCATATAGACACTGTCCGTAATACTGCGGGCAATGGGATTCACGGCCTGCAGGAAATGGAACATCTCCTGCGCGGCATTGGTCATCAGCACCGCCTGAAAGTTATCGCCATAGTTCAGTCCGTTACAAATGCCCGCCGCAATGGCATAGACATTCTTCAGCACCGAGGCATACTCGATGCCAATGACATCCGTTGAGGTCTTGGTCTTGATATAGCCGCTGGCAATCAAATCGGACATCGCCTCCGCCTTTTCCTGATCGCTACAGCCTACGGTCAGATAGGTCAGCCGCCCCAACGCCACTTCTTCGGCATGCGAAGGACCCGAGAGCACGCCCAGATTTTCGTCGGGCACACCGTACATCTTATGAAAGAATTCGGAACAGACGAGGTTCTCGTCGGGCACGATACCCTTGATGGCCGTCAGGACGAACTTGTCCCTCAGACGCACCTTCAGTTTCGACAGCGTGCCTTTCAGGTAAGGCGAGGGGGTAACGAAAATCAGCGTCTGACAGGCCTCCACCACCTCGTTGATGTCCCACGAGAAATGGATGCGGTCCACATCAAAGTGCACCTGGGGCAGATACGCCGGGTTATGGCTCAAGCGGCGGAAGTCGCGCACGCGGTCCTCGCGCTGCATGAACCACCATATCTCGTCCGTGCTCTCAAGCACGAACTTCGCTATGGCTGTCGCCCAACTGCCACCACCCAGGATGGCAATGCGTCCTATCTTGTCCACTCGGCAATCTGTTCCTGTGAAGGCTTCTCCACCTCCAACTTGTATTTTTTGACAATCTCGATGATCTGCTGCTGAATCTTGGCAGGGTTCACGTCCTTCAGCGTACTTACCAGGTTATAACCCGCCTTGCGCAAGATGGGGATGATTTCCTCGGGCACACCCAGTGCCGTGAAAGCACTGTCCTTGTCGCGCGGGGCCTTCACCTCGGGCTTCATCTGGGGGAAGAGCATCACCTCGCCAATGGCGAACTTGCCCGTCAACAGCATCACGAGGCGGTCGATACCAATACCGATACCGCTGGTGGGGGGCATGCCGTACTGCAAGGCGCGCAGGAAATCCTGGTCGATAATCATCGCCTCGTCGTCGCCCTTCTCCGCCAAGCGCATCTGGTCCTGGAAACGCTCCTCCTGATCAATGGGGTCGTTCAGCTCGCTGTAAGCGTTGGCAAGTTCCTTGCCGTTGACCATGAGTTCAAAACGCTCGGTAAGTCCGGGCTTTGAACGGTGCATCTTCGTCAGGGGGGACATCTCAACGGGATAGTCCGTGATGAAAGTGGGCTGAATGAAAGAACCCTCGCAAGTCTCGCCAAAGATTTCGTCAATCAGCTTGCCCTTGCCCATGCTCTCGTCCACCTCTACGCCTACTTTCGCGGCTACCTCGCGCATCTCCTCTTCGCTCATGCCGTAGAGGTCATAGCCCGTCTTCTCCCGGATGGCCTCCAAAATGGGCAAACGGCGATAGGGTGCCTTGAAGCTGATGACCTTGCCGTCAATCTCCACCTCCGTCGTTCCGTTCACCGCCAGGCAGATTTCCTCCAACATACGCTCCGTGAAGGACATCATCCATTCATAGTCCTTGTACTGAACGTACAGCTCCATACAAGTGAACTCGGGGTTGTGGGTCTTGTCCATACCCTCGTTGCGGAAATTCTTGCCCATCTCATACACGCCCTCGAAGCCGCCCACAATCAGTCGCTTGAGGTAAAGCTCCGTGGCGATACGCATGTACATATCCTGCCCCAAGGCGTTGAAATGCGTGATGAAGGGGCGCGCGCTGGCTCCGCCGGCAATGTTTTGCAGGATGGGCGTATCCACCTCCGTGTAACCCGCCTCGTCCAAAATGCGGCGCATCGTGCGGATGATGGTGGCGCGCTTGAGGAACGTGTCCTTCACGCCGTTGTTCACGATCAGGTCCACATAACGCTGGCGGTAGCGCAACTCGGGATCATCAAAGCTGTCAAAGGTCTGCCCGTCCTTTTCCTTTACGATAGGCAGGGGCTTGAGGCTCTTGGCCAGTACCGTCAGTTCCTTGGCATGGACGCTGATCTCCCCCGTTTGGGTGCGGAACACATAACCCTTGACACCGATAAAGTCGCCCAAGTCCAGCAATTTCTTCCACACCACGTTGTACAGGGTGGTATCCTCGGCATCGGGACACAGATCGTCGCGCGTGATGTACACCTGGATGCGTCCCTTGCTATCCATCAACTCGGCAAAGCTTGCCTTGCCCATGATACGTTTGCTCATCACGCGTCCGGCGATGCACACCTCGCGAGGCTCGGCATCTTCCCGGAACTCGGCACGTATGTCCATGCTGAAAGCGTTGGTGGGATATGCCGCTGCGGGATAAGGCTCGATGCCCAAGTCGCGCAGGGCTTGCAAATTGTTGCGGCGAACGATTTCCTGTTCGCTCAGTTCAAGGATGTTCATATCTCTTATAATCTGTTGTTTCTGCTTATGTATATATAATATGGTGCAAAGTTACGAAAAAAAAGAGAAAACGATGCCAGATACAACAAAAAAGCGGAGGGCATTACTGCTCTCCGCTTTCAGGGTGACTAGTGGGATTCGAACCCACGACATTCAGAACCACAATCCGAGTCTTATGGATGCTCACTCCTCGCCAAACACGAACACCATCAATTTGCGGTTAGCCTCATTGATGCGTGAGAAATCACGCTCGATGTACATATCCGTTACGCGCATAGCAGGGTCAATGTGATTGAGCATTTCGTGAACTGTGTACTTGTCAATGCCAACCTTGTTCACAGCAATGGAAGCCATAGAGTGCCGTGCCGCATAGAACTGCAAATGTGGCACACCAAGCTTTCGCCCGATTTCCTTCAAGCCAATGTTAATGGCTCTGTTGAAATCTTGGTAACTTCCAAAGCGGCGATGAAAAGAGAATACGCGCTGATTGTCGCGGTATTTCTCTACCAAAGGAAGAATGATGTCAGGTATCTCCACAACAATCTCTGCTTGGTCAGCCCTGCGGTCTTTCGTTTTGCTGCGTTGGTAACGGATAACATTACCACAGATCTCTGTGGCATTGAACAAATCCACACTATTCGTCCCCATCAAGCAGAACGAAAGCATAAAGCAATCTTTCGCCAAATCGTGGCGCGAGGTATATCCTTTCTGCTTTAAGTTGTCATACGGCAGTGCAAAGATAGCACGAATAACCTCAATGGGCAATCCGCGCTTCTGTGGAGCAGTTTTTCGGCGAGGCACTTTGTAATCATCCAGCGTTCGCTTGATGCGATAGATACCAAAGTCCGCATCATTGAAATAGAAACGCGCCTCATTAAAAAGTCGGACGATGGAAGAGAGGTACAGCTCCTGCGCTCGTGGGCGGTCTGCCAGTGTCTTTTCAAAGGCTTGCAGGCTTTTGATGGTAATGTCTGCTACAGAAACCTCTTTCTTCTTGCAGAACTCATTGAAGCATGCAAGCGCAGAGCGGTAATTCTTGATACCCTTAATCTCTGCGTGTTCTGCGCACCACTTCTCTGCAAAAGCAGAAAAATTTAATTCTTCCTCCTCAATACGCTGTTTAACAACCTCAATAAGCGTATCAATATTCAGATAGCGCAGCTTATCCCCTAATAGCTTGGCACAAGCGGTGTATCGTTGCTCCAGTTCCTCACATTGCGCTACTATCTCTTTATTGGTAATAGTGCCATCCTCGGCTATCTGCGAATTAGAAACAGACAGCGCAGTTCCAATGTGTCTGCATTCGCCATTGTGCTGTACTTGGATAAGAATACTCTTGCGCCCACTCGTATTGAGAGTAGGCGCAACAACGATGTAATCAAATGTTGTCATAAAGTCAATGATATTGCTTTTGCTTATTGTTTATTAAGTTTGTTTTTCCCTACGGAATACCACCTATTTGTAGTTTCTTATGATTCCTTTAGGAAATTTCCGAAAAATGTCAAAAAGATATTTTAAGTATTGTTTTTTATTCTTATCTTTGTACGCAATTAGTCCTCCGACCCGCTCGCGTAATAATTGGTCGGCTCAAAGCGAGATGTTTCCACAATCCCATTTCCCCAAAAGAACAAAATGGAAAAGTGTATCATCAAGAAAGCATTTCGCATGAATAAGATTATCATATTTGGAAACCAGAAAGGGGGTGTCGGCAAGACCACCCTCTGCACCATGTTTGCCAATTATCTTGCCGACCGCGATGTGCCAGTTGCTGTTATCGACTGCGACGGACAACAAACCATCCATGAAAAACGTATTGGTGATACAAAACTCTTTGCGGACAATCAGCCACGTTACAGCATCACACCATTCAGCGTTTCAGACGCAGAAAGTGTGAATGCGCTGATGAACAATGTCAGTAAGGCTGAGGGGGTCATCCTTTTTGATGCGCCAGGCAACCTTGCTCAGCAGGGCTTAGTGCCACTTTTTGCCAAGTCTGATTATATAGTCTGTCCTTACCAATTTGAACTCACCAGTATCAATTCAACGGTTACTTTCGTTAATTTCATCAACAAAATAAAGGAACGCCTCAAAGTAAAGCAAGAGGCGGCACAGCTCATCTTTGTTCCCAATCGCTACGACCAGCGCAAGGGGTTGAAGAACGAACTAGAGTTGTGGAACAAGACCGAAGAAATCTTTGCCGAGTATGGCACGAATGCGCCACGCGTGAAAGATAAAGCATCCATGACACGCTATAACACCTATTCCAATTCCAAAGAAATATCGGAAGAGGTTACACCCACTTTTGATTACATCTACGACCTAATCATAAAATCTCAGGAAAATGGAACAACCATCTAAAAAGTCCGACTTTTCAGGACTAAACATAGACAAACTGGTGAGCGACATCAACAAAGAAAAGTTGGAAATAGAGGAAGAAGTTCCTGCCCCTTCAGAAGAACCATCACAAGCGGCACAGTTCCCAGCAGAAGAGGCTGACGACCGAGTATGGAAAACATTCATTACCTACTGCGCCACAAATAGCGTTCTGACAACAAAGCAGATACAAGTGCCCATTGACGAAGACATCCTGAACACACTCAAAGCATGCAACATTGGAGGGCGCACCCAGCGCACCAAGGTCAATGCCATTCTGCGCAGTTTTATCATGACCTACAAGGAAAATCTCAAAGCATACATAGAAACCAAAAAGACACTAATATAAGCACTATGGACTTTACAGGAAAAATAATCGCTGTGTTACCCGAAAAGACAGGCACAAGCACGAAAGGAGAGTGGAAATCGCAGCAATACGTTGCTGAGACCGTGGAGCAATACCCCAAGCGACTGCTCTTTGACGTGTTCGGAGCAGAACGCATTGCACAGTTCTCCATCCAAGAGGGCGAGACTGTAACTGTCAGCTTCGATACCAACGCCCACGAACACGAGGGCAAATGGTTTGCCAGCAATCGCGCCTGGGGCATTCGCCGAGAATAAGAGAACATACACTTTTTGCAAGCCTGATAGTGGTAATCTGGAAATTCTACTTTGAGCAGGCAAAAGCAACGCATTATAAGGAGCAGCACACCACATTGTGTACACCCACACAGCGCATTGCGCACTCCGCTACATTACTATTCCAATCCCCATTTCCATCTTAATTGCATCATAATCAAGTAGCGATGGCATTCACACCAATATTGACAATCATTTTCATCGGTTATGGCCTCTACTATCTTAGCATAATCGTTTATGATATTTATTTTGACAAAAGCGTCAAAGAGCAGACACAGAACCAAGAGGAAAAGGTACATGAATTCCCCGACGTGGTCGGTCAGTTCACTACCACCAAAATTTCCTTACACACCCCTACGCTCCAGTCACAATCCAATAGCGAAGCAGAAATCATTGACGAAGCAGAAATAGAAACACGGATGGAGCGTGGTTTTCCACCTGAGATACTGGCAGGGATGGTGCAAGACGCATCACGCAGAGATGAGCCAAGTAAACTCACATTCTTAACCATGGATTACAGAGCGGCATCCAATTAGGTTTTAAATAAAAACAACAATCGTTTAATTACTAATTTATTCAATCAATGGAAAAAATCCAAAGAAATGTAGAAGCGGCAAAGCGCTTCGTTCGTCGCCAAGCAAAGAAAATCTTTGTTAGCGCAGTGATGTTCAGTGCGTCAGCAGTACCTGCTCTGGCACAAGGTGTGGCTGGTTTCACCAAAGCCACCAACGAATTCAAGAGTTATATGGGTCCCGTCCAGAAACTGTTGTACGCCATTGCTGCTATCATCGCCCTTGTAGGTGCGTTCAGCATCTATTTCAAGATGCAGAACGGCGACCAAGACGTGAAGAAGAGCATCATGATGACCGTGGGTGGCTGCGTGGCATTCATCGCCATGGCTACTGCATTGCCAGCGTTCTTCCAGTAAAGGAATCTTAGGAATGGGCAGTATGGACTACGGTAACATAGCCCATACTGCCCCTTTTATCATCCCAGGCAATGGAAGAGTTTATTGACGGATATCCTGTCTATAAAGGATTGCAAAAGCCCTTGGAATTTATGGGCATCCGTGGCAAGTTCTTAGCTTATGCAGCAGGCGTTGTGGGCGGCGGCTTCTTTATTTATCTGCTCTTTGCCTTTTTGGTGGGCAAATTCGTCGGCTTCCTCGCTCTACTTGTCACTTGCGGCGGTGGCTACCTTTTCATTATCATCAAGCAGAGAGAAGGTTTGCACAGCAAAAAGAAATACAGAGGCGTAGTGGTCTACAAAGGACTTTTCATCACAGACAAATAACACAGACAGACAATCGACATGGCAACAAAGAAAAAGGCATTTGATGGGCTATTCGCACAGCTCGCAGACATTGATGATGGCAAGGGTAACCCCTTGAACACCGTCCTCTTCACCAAGCGTGGCGAGCCCTCCGTCATCTTTCAGATAGAAAACCCTGTGCAACAGTATTGCACCGAGGCAGCCCTCTATTACGCCTATGCCGACATTCTGAATAATATCGTCCAGACCCTTGGCGAGGGCTATTGCCTGCAAAAGCAAGATGTGCTGTGCAAGCAAGCATACCACCACGAGATTCCGGAAGATATGGAGTACCTTTCCAAGAGCTATTTCCGCTTCTTCAACGGACGTAAATACACCGAAATCACTACATTCCTAATCATCACACAGGAAGCCATCAAGTCCAACTTCGTGAAATACGACCCCAAGAAATGGGACGAATTTCACACCAAGATAGACAAAGTTTCCGCCATCCTACAAGAGCGTGGTATGGCTTGGTGTAAGCTCCATAAGCTTGAAGTGGAAGAATACCTGCATCGCTTCATGGCATTCAATTTCAGCCACGGAGCGTTCTCAATGAATAATTTTAGGAGCACCGACGAGTGCTTGAAGATGGGAGACCGCGCCATCCGCAGCTACCCTTTAGTGGACGTGGATGAAATCAACCTGCCCACGTGGATTAAGCCCTTTCGTTCAATGAGCGTAAATGGCTATCAGATAGCCACCGACCTGCTGTCATTCTTTCCCGAAATCCCCGATGCAGACTGCATCGTCTATAACCAAGTGGTGCAAATCCCAGCGCAGCGCAAACTCATGGCAAAGATGCGTGCCAAAGCAAAGCGGCACGACAGTATGCCCGACACTTCAAACAAGATTGCCAAGGCCGACATCGACCAAGTTCTTGAACTCTTGGAAACCGACAGTCGCCTACTGGTCTATACCAATTTCAATCTCATTGTGAGCTGCCCCTTGGAAAAGCTCACGCCCACCACGTCCTACATCGAGACAAAACTGTACGATTGCGGCATTACCGCATCGAAGGCAGCCTATAATCAACTGGAATTGTTTGAAAGTTCATTCCCAGGCAACGGTTATGCTTTCAATCCCAACTACGACCTATTTCTCACACTCCAGGATTCGGCCCTCTGCCTCTTCTTCAAGGAGCATATCAAGCATTCAGAGGACACCCCCCTAAAGGTGTACTACACCGACCGCCAAGGTTTGCCAGTTGCCATTGACATCACAGGTAAAGAGGGGCACCTAAAAATGACCGACAATGCCAATTTCTTCTGCATCGG
>JAQYEW010000061.1 GCA_028723455.1 Prevotellaceae bacterium
CCCAAACAGGCTTCTGCCAGTTGGTCCTTTACATCTGCATTGGTGATATGATACGCTTCCCACAACTGCATATTGGAACTTGTGGGAGCAAGTGTTGCAAGGCGAATTGCCTCCTTGACCTTTTCAGGATTGAGTTCTTTACTGGAATCGTACAAACGAACGGCACGCCTGAAATTGAGAATTGCTTCTAATGACATCGAAATAGTTTTGAATCTTTTTATATTATACAAACATAGAGAAAAAAATGCACACAAAACAATTTTTTTGATCATTATACTCTAAAAATGCACTTTTATGTGATATTGGTATTGTCATAATGAATATATCTCGTATTTTTGCCTATAAAACAATATCCGTCATGAACGTAGAAGAAATAAGAGAACACACGATTTCGCTTCCAGGAGTTACTGAAGACCAACCGTTTGGAGACGATATCATCACTTTCCGTATCGAAGGAAAAATCTTTCTCTGCCTTTGGCTTGGAGGAGGGAAGCACGATATGGCAGATTCTTTAGAACCCAGATTTGCCCTCAAACTTACTCCTGAGAGAAACGAAGAACTACGAGAACGTTTCGGAGGGGTTACTCCTGCCTGGCATTGGAATAAAAAACACTGGAGTGATATATATTACGAAAAGATTGATGAGGACTTAATAAAATCTTGGATCAGAGAATCTTATCAGCTGGTATTATCCAAACTTCCCAAAGTGATAAAACAGAAATACATCTAACTCAATGTTATAGAAGAAATGTGTTTTCAGGACAAAATAGTTGTAGTAACAGGTGGGGCACAAGGTATAGGACGCAGCATAGTCGAAACTTTTCGTAAGGCCGGAGCAAAGGTATGTATTATTGACATCATGCAATCTTCCGGAGATGATGATTATTTTCAAGGAGATTTGTCTAAGCAGGAAACAATAGAGAAATTTGCAACCCATGTCTTAAATAAATATGGTCAGGTACATTATATCATCAATAACGCTCTTCCATTTTGTAAGGGAATTGATGATTGCTCCTATGAGGAATTTCAGTATGCATTGAATGTGGGTGTAACAGCACCTTTTTATCTGGTGAAACTTCTAAAGGATCACTTAGGTATCGGAGCATCCATTGTGAATATTTCCTCGTCGCGCGATCGGCAAAGTATGCCGCAAACAGAAAGTTATACGGCAGCAAAAGGTGGAGTTTCAGCCCTCACACACGCTTTAGCCATCAGTCTGAGAGGCAAGGCTCGTGTTAATTCCATCTCACCTGGTTGGATAGAAACCAAAGGTGTCAATTATGACGGCCCTGATGCCAAGCAGCAACCAGTAGGCCGTGTAGGCAGTCCTAAGGATATCGCCAACCTTGTTGCATTTCTTTGTTCTGATAAAGCAGACTTCATCACGGCTGAAAACATTTGTGTTGACGGGGGTATGACGCATCAGATGGTTTACCATGGCGAACATGGATGGAGTTTGGAATAGATAGACAAATCACGCCAATTTTCAATAATGATAAAATAAAAAGTTGTATTTTTGCAAAATGAAATAACATATAAGGCTTGCCTGAAACCACATTCGCAAAAATTTTATTTTACTAATTAAATTATAATTATGAAAAAAAACATTCTATTCATCATCGCTGCAGCCGTTCTTTACAGCTGTGATTTCAAACGTTCTTCTGAATCTAATGTCAACGACGCTACAGGAACAGAACAGACAGAAGACAGCATTGCACAAACATCATTCACCGGTACTTACTATGGCACTCTGCCCGCAGCAGATTGCGAGGGTATCAAAACAGAACTTGTCATCAATGCAGACAGCACATATAGTCTGACATCAGAATACTTGGGAAAACAGGGCGAACCGTTCCTTGAAAGTGGTGTATATCATCTTGTTAATAATAACTTGATTGAACTTGTAACTCCCTCTTCCGGGGAGAAAACATATTATAAGATCAAGAATGACAGCACCATCCTGCTAACGAACAGTGCGGGCGAAGAGCCTGGTGCTGAGTTGCTCAATGAGTACATGCTGCGCAAATAATAATTAAGTGTCCCCAAAAAGGCTCTTCATAATGGTACTCTTTTCTCTACCTCTATGAAGAGCCTTTTTTTTGACCATTTGCTCAAGGAAAGGTCAGACGTAAAAGCATAAGGAGGGATTACTCTCTAAGTTCTTAGGATTATAGCTTCATCCACTTCTTCATTTGCCCAAATTCCATTACATTTGCATCGTGAATAGAAAGAGACTTATATTTGGAACGTGGATGTTAGCGATGCTCATGGTATTGCTGGCCTCGTGCAGTGTACAACGATATGTGCCCGAAGGAGAATATCTGTTAGAATCCGTTCAAATAAAAAGCCTGGACAAGAAGCTGGAAAAAGCACAATTTCTGGGATATATCCAACAACATCCCAACAGTCGATGGTTCAATGTCCTTCCTGTTCCCATGATGCCTTATATGCTCAGCGGAGTAGACACTACGCGCCGCTACAATCGTTTCATGCACAAGATTGGCCAGCCGCCAGTCATTTACAACGCCCATAAAGCAGAACAGACCCGTTTAGATATTGAAGCTGCGGTGCGAAATATGGGTTATCTGAAAGCTGAAGTTGATTTGGCACAGAAAAGCAAAGGAAAGAAAACAAAGATTACCTATGAAATTCACGCTGGAGAACGTTTCCATGTGGGTATGCTTAATCGCTATGTTGCTAACGACACTATTGCACAGATTCTAACAACAAACGACAAAAACAGCCCGATGAAGTTGGGCATGCCCTTTGATGTCAACCAACTGGACCAAGAGCGGTCGCGTGTCAGCAATTTATTACGAAATCATGGTTACTATCGTTTTAACAAGGATAATATCCACTTTAAAGTTGATACCACGGGAGGGTCCCAGAACGTTCGTCTGGCGGAATGGATCGAAACGCAGGGGCAGCGCACCTATCGTGTAGGCAACGTAAACTATCTTACCGATTCCCTCTTCGGACACAGCTCTGTAAGGTTAAACGCTTTAAAAGCAAAGACGCACCTGATAAGTGATTCGTTGCTCCGCGAACGCGATATTCAAAACACATATAGTGCCTTGAGCGCTATGGGAGCCATTATGAGCAGCAACATCCAGTTGACACCAACCCCACAGGATTCTACCGTCATGGATGCAACAGTGGTTGTTTCCACGGTCAAACCACACAGCTTTGCCTTCGAGATAGAAGGCACGAACAGTGCCGGTGACCTCGGTGCTGCCGTCAGTTTGGGCTATCAGAATCGTAACCTCATGCGTGGATCTGAATTGCTCAACATGAAAATACGTGGTGCCTACGAAGCTATCCATGGACTCAGTGGTTACGAAGACCAAGACTACATCGAATATGGTGCAGAAGCATCATTGACTTTTCCAGACCTGAAAGTACCTTTCCTTTCACGTAATGTGCGCCGCCGAATGGTTGGTACAAGCGAAGTAAGTTTAATGTACGGCAGCCAAGACCGTCCAGAATTCCACCGACGTGTTGTAACAGGCGCATGGCGCTACCGTTGGCATACCGACGGACGTCGACGCCAGCATCGTATTGACCTTATGGACTTGAACTACGTTTTCATGCCTTGGATTTCAAACACTTTTCGAAAAGATTATCTTGAGAATGAATCGTCACGTAATGCCGTCCTACGATATAACTATGAAAACCTGTTCATCATGAAATTTGGCTATCAGATGAATCTAAGTAACCAGTCTCTTTCCTCTTCCACTGGCAGCTATGGCACAAACGCGTGGAGCCTTCGCCTTAACATGGAATGTGCCGGTAACCTGCTTTATGGCATTACAAACATCTTCCGAACAGCCAAGAATAGCGATGGCTACTATAGTGTCTTCAATATCGCCTATGCCCAATACGCCAAAGGAGATCTTGATTTCACGAAGAGTTTTGCACTTAATTCGGACAACTCATTAGCCATACATATAGGTCTTGGCTTGGCTTATCCCTATGGGAACAGTACTGTTTTACCTTACGAGAAAAGATACTTCAGCGGAGGAGCGAATAGCGTACGCGGATGGAGTGTGCGTGAATTAGGGCCAGGTACCTTTCGCGGTAGCGACGGACGTGTCGACTTTATTCGCCAGACAGGAGACATCAAACTTGATATGAATCTTGAATACCGCACGCATCTGTTTTGGCTCGTTGACGGAGCCGCTTTCATCGACGCGGGTAATATATGGACTCTACGTAACTATGTCGAACAGCCTGGAGGTCAATTTCGATTCAATCGCTTTTGGCGAGAGATTGCCGTTGCCTACGGATTAGGTATTCGGCTAAATTTCAATTATTTCATCCTTCGTCTGGATGGAGGTATGAAAGCGGTGAACCCCGCTTTCACTGACTCGAAACGCCACTACCCTATCATTCATCCTAATTTCAAGCGCGACTTCGCCCTCCATTTTGCTGTTGGGCTACCATTCTAACCCCAAGCTTTAGCGTCTGAAAGAACTATCTTCGTTTTAGTAAGACAACATTTTCCACGTGCTGAGTGTGCGGAAACATGTCTACAGGCTGGATTCGCATTACACGATATTGAGCATCTAACAGCTGGAGGTCACGGGCTTGAGTCGCAGGATTGCAACTCACATAGACAATACGATCTGGATTTGCAAAAAGGATTGCATTTACCACATCGGCATGCATTCCAGCACGAGGGGGGTCTGTTACGATGACATCGGGACGTCCGTGCTGCTCGATGAACTCCTGACTCAGAACGTCTTTCATGTCTCCAGCATAAAACAATGTGTTCTCGATTCCATTCAGTCGGCTATTTACCTTTGCATCCTCAATGGCCTCAGGAACGTACTCAATACCTATCACCTGACGAGCCTGCCGGGCCAAGAAATTGGCAATAGTACCCGTACCGGTATAGAGGTCATATACAAGTTCCTGACCGGTAAGCTGTGCAAAATCACGAGCCACACAGTAAAGCTCATACGCCTGTTCCGTGTTCGTTTGATAAAAACTTTTTGGACCTACCTTGAAACGAAGATTTTCCATTTCGAGGAAGATAGCCTCTGTGCCATAGAATTTATGCACTTCCAAATCGCCAAAAGTGTCATTCAATTTCCTATTGTCTACCCATAACAACGAGCTGATTTCCGGATGATTATCATGCAAGTATTGCATCAATGCCTGAGACTGCTTTTCCCCTTCCGCATTTTCAATGCAAAATTGAATCAGAACCATCAGTTCTCCCGAATTGGAGAGACGGAGCATAACGCCACGCAATAGTCCCGTGTGCTCACGAGCATCATAGAAACTAAGACCATGAGCGTAGGCATAATCACGGATATTGTTGCGAATGGCATTATTTACCGGAGGCATCAAATGACAGTGCTCAATAGGTAAGATTTTATCGAATGCCCCACCTGCATGAAAACCAATACTCTCGCTATGTTCAAAGTGTACATCACTTTGTATCTGCTCCTTTGTCAACCAACGCTTATTGGCACAACCAAACTCCAATTTGTTGCGGTATTCAAAAATCTGCTTGCTGCCTAAAATAGGAGTACATGCCGGCAACTCAACTTTCCCAATACGCGTCAACGCATCCATCACCTGCTTCTGCTTCCAGAAGAGTTGTCGGTCATAGCTTAAACATTGCCATTTGCAACCACCACATATACCAAAATGCTCACAAACAACCTCTACGCGGTCCTTACTGAACTCATGGAAATGCACAGCTTCAGCTTCCGCATAACTATGCTTTTTCTTAGTCAATTGCAAATCCACGACATCCCCCGGCACTACATAAGGGGCAAAAACGACAAGGTCTTCTACACGCGCCAAAGACTTCCCTTCGGCCACTAAATCTGAAATAAATACTTTTTCTAAAAGTGGCAGTTGTTTCCGTTTCCTACTCATATTAAACTTAATTATTCCGCAAAATTAAACAAAAGATTAGAAAATATTGTCTAGTAATGTTCGTATTTCAGAAAAATGATCTAATTTTGTATCTGCATGGACCAATAACCTAATACCATATCATTATTCATCATAAAAATGGACAAAAAAAGAGTTTACACTTTTGGAAATGGGCAAGCAGAAGGCAGTGCCCAGATGCGCGAAGTGCTGGGTGGCAAGGGTGCTAACCTGGCTGAAATGAACCTTATCGGTGTGCCAGTACCTCCTGGTTTCACTATTACTACCGACACTTGTAACGAATACTACGAGGTTGGTCAGGATAAGATTATTGAGTTACTACAGAATGAGGTGGAGGCTGCTGTTGCCCATACAGAATCGCTTATGAACAGTAAGTTTGGCGACGTTCAGAACCCTCTCTTGCTAAGCGTTCGCTCTGGTGCACGTGCATCTATGCCTGGTATGATGGATACCATCCTTAACTTAGGCCTGAACGATGAGGTAGCGGAAGGTATGGTTGCCAAAACGGGCAACCCCCATTTTGTTTACGACAGCTACCGTCGTTTTGTACAGATGTATGGCGACGTTGTGCTCGGCATGAAGCCTGTGAACAAAGAAGACATTGATCCTTTTGAAGCTATCATTGAAGAAGTAAAAAAAGAGCAAGGCGTAGAACTGGACAAGGAACTGAGCGTTGAGTCGCTGAAGAATTTGGTTGCCCTCTTCAAGAAAGCCATTAAGGAACAGACAGGCAAGGATTTCCCCAACGATCCTATGGAACAGTTGTGGGGTGCCATCTGCGCCGTATTCCGCAGTTGGATGAACGAGCGTGCCATCCTGTATCGTAAAATGGAAAGCATCCCCGACGAATGGGGTACCGCTGTTAGCGTAATGGCCATGGTATTCGGCAACATGGGCGACACCAGTGCTACGGGTGTATGCTTCAGCCGCGATGCTGGTAACGGTGAGAACGTATTCAATGGCGAGTACCTCATCAACGCTCAGGGCGAGGACGTTGTGGCCGGTATCCGCACACCTCAGCAGATTACCAAGTTGGGAAGCCAACGTTGGGCAGAGCGTGCAGGCATCAGCGAGGCTGAACGTGCTGCGAAATACCCCTCAATGGAGGAGGCTATGCCCGAGCTTTACGCTCAGCTGGACGCTTTGCAGGACAAACTGGAGAAGCATTACCGTGACATGCAGGACATGGAGTTTACCGTTCAAGAAGGCAAGCTCTGGTTCTTGCAGACACGTAACGGCAAGCGTACCGGAACTGCCATGGTGAAGATTGCCATGGATTTGGTTCGCGAGGGCCTTATTGATGAGAAGACTGCCCTGTTGCGTTGTGAGCCTCAGAAACTGGACGAACTGTTGCACCCCGTATTTGACAAGAAGGCATTGGTCAAGGCCAAGGTTATCACCCAGGGACTCCCTGCATCTCCAGGTGCGGCATGCGGTCAGATCGTGTTCCATGCAGATGATGCCCAAGAATGGAGTGCAAACGGCCATAAGGTAATCATGGTTCGTATTGAAACCAGCCCCGAAGACCTTGCTGGTATGGCAAGTGCAGAGGGTATCCTGACTGCACGCGGTGGTATGACCAGCCACGCTGCCGTTGTTGCTCGTGGTATGGGTAAGTGCTGCGTAAGTGGCGCAGGTGCCATCAACGTAAATTACAAGAACAAAACTGTAGAAATTGAGGGTATCGTGTACAAGGAAGGCGACTATCTGTCGTTGAACGGCACTACCGGTCAGGTGTATGCTGGCGAGGTTGCTACCAAGGCAGCAGAGCTGAGTGGCGACTTCAGAGCGCTGATGGACCTCTGCGACAAGTACACCAAGATGGAGATTCGTACCAACGCGGATACTCCCAAAGATGCCGAGATTGCACGTCAGTTTGGCGCCAAGGGTATCGGCCTTACACGTACCGAACATATGTTCTTCGAGAACCAGAAGATTGTTGCCATGCGCGAAATGATTCTTAGCGAAACCGTTGAGGGTCGTGAAAAAGCATTGGCTAAGCTGCTCCCCTATCAGAAGGAAGACTTCTACGGCATCATGAAGGCTATGGATGGCTTACACGTGAACATCCGTCTGCTTGATCCTCCCTTGCATGAGTTCGTTCCCCATGATTTGGAGGGCCAGAAGGTAATGGCCGAACAAATGGGTGTAAGCGTTGAGAAGATTCAACGTCGTGTTGAGTCTCTGAGTGAGAATAACCCCATGCTTGGCCACCGTGGCTGCCGCTTGGGTATCACCTTCCCAGAGATTACCGCCATGCAGACACGTGCCATTTTGGGTGCTGCTTGTCAGTTGAAGAAGGAAGGTTATGACCCTCACCCTGAAATCATGGTTCCCCTGGTAGGTATCCTTTATGAGTTGAAGCAACAGAAGGAAGTTATCAAGCGTACTGCAGAGGAAGTGTTCGAAGCAGAAGGTATCCGTATCGACTTTGAGATTGGTACCATGATAGAAACTCCTCGTGCGGCTCTTACTGCAAACAAGATTGCTACGGAGGCCGAATATTTCAGCTTTGGCACCAACGACTTGACTCAAATGACCTTCGGTTACAGCCGTGACGACATCGCAAGTTTCCTTCCCATGTATCTTGAAAAGAAGATTCTGAAGGTAGATCCTTTCCAAGTACTGGATGAAAGAGGTGTTGGCCAGCTTATCAAGATAGCTGTTGAGAAGGGTCGTGAAATTCGTCCCGAGATTCGAACAGGTATCTGCGGTGAGCATGGTGGTGAACCCACGTCAGTGAAGTTCTGTGCCTCCTTGGGAATGAACTACGCCTCTTGTTCTCCTTTCCGAGTGCCTATCGCACGTCTTGCCGCGGCGCAGGCAGCCGTCGAGGAATAATTGAAATATGTTTATAATCAGTTAAATACAAGACAAGGACTTGGCAACAGGTTCTTGTCTTGGTTTTGTCGGATGAGCCTTAATATAGATATTGTAAATGCGTAAAAATATTATATTATTAATTCTTTGTTTTGTAGTCTTTGTCTCAGATTTAAGAGCACAACAGGTTCAAATTAAGCAGCGATTCGAATCTGCATACAAAGAAATTATAGATATGCTTGAAGGCAAGGAACCACTGTCTATTAAAAGGAGTGTGTTTCTTGCTGAATGGGCGTATTTGGATGGAAATCTAGACTACGAGAGTGATTTCTTCCAGCCTATCCGAAAAGGAGCAGATTACATGAAACGTATGATTGTTGCCAATCGTTGGGAAAATTATAAGACTGCTAAGCAAATAGCCCTCTGTAACTATTTCTTTTATCCATGCTCAGGCAACGGTCAAAATCCATTTCGATATGATTTTAGCAAAGAATACTCTGAAGAAGATTGGCAACATCAATTAGTATCAAGGACGCTAAAGACTCATAAAGGACAATGCCATTCTTTACCCTAGGCTTTCAAGCTATATGCAGAAGAACTTGGAGCAAAGGCTTATATAGCACATGCCCCACGCCATTGCTTCATTATGTACAAAGATGAGGACAATTTGTTTCCTGAAGACTGGGTGAATGTTGAGGTTACTGCTCAACAGTATCAACCGACTTGGGTGATAAAAGAGCATTTTGAGATAGAAGATTCAGCAATTATTGCAAAAACATACCTTTCGCCATTAACAGATAAAGAAACCGTTGCCTGCCAATTAAGTGACTTGGCTTTAGCATATTATCATAAGTTTTCGCGTTATGATGAGTTTACATTAAGATGTGTAGATGCTTCTTTGAAATACTATCCAATGAATCCTAATGCGATAATTACTAAAGGTAAATCTTTGGATGTGCTTTTACAGAGGCATCTTAAACAGAATGGACATCTTCAGGATGAATATACTGATGAGAATGATGCTCAATCTAAGCAATGCCTACAAGATTTAAGAGCTACTCATTGGACTCAAGAAACGGAGGAGCTACGGAACAAATGGAAGCAGACTTCAGAAGATATGGAAAGAATCAGAAAGAATGTTCAAATCATAAAATAAGATCATTATGAAAAGATTAAAGAAAGTCTTAATTTCACTTGCTATTTCAATGGTAACAGTAAATGCAAATGCATGGCCTTGGATTTCGCCGTATGCTTATTGTTTCGGAAATCCGGTCAAGTTTATCGATCCTGACGGAGAAAGACCTAAAGCTTCAGAGGCTGCGTTAATGGCCGCATATGCGTACAAAGATAATAGACAAGCAATGGAGCAATATGCCTTACAATTAGCAAAAAGTGGATGGATAGTGTCTGATTATGAAACGTCTATTCAAAAGGATTACACACGTTTTTATCAGAATGGCTTGCAATCAACATTATTCCAACGTACTAAAGATGGGATCACAGAATACGCGTATGTCTATGCTGGTACTAATTCTGTTGAAGATGCAATAGAAGATGTTGCACAACTTGCAGGTGCTGCACCTCAATACCACACAGCCATTTATAATGCAAGAACATTATCTAATGAGTTAGGGAATAGTGAATTGACATTTGTAGGGCACTCACTTGGAGGAGGAGAAGCAATAGCCTCAAGCATGGCAACAGGTAGGGCTGCTATAACATTTAATCCTGCTGCAGTTAGTGGGTTAACAAAACTAGTAGGAGGATTAAATAAAGATCCTAATGTAGTGAATTATCGTGCTATAGGGGCCAAAATCGGTATTGGTAATGTTAGATTGGGAGGAAACATGCTGAATAATCTTCAAGAAAAGATTGGCCTATCTCTTCCGGGAAAAACAATAGGAATTCCAACAGGTATAGTACCGACTCATCCTATAGATGATTTTTTGAAACATAAACTTCCAGAGCCATGAAAAGATTGTTAAAATGGACTTCTTCTATTTTGCTTCTTTTATTCTTTTTCCATTCTTGCGTTTATCATTACATAACACACATGAATGATGAGGAACTGGCATGGGTGGCAAATAGACATGAGGGCGAAATTATGTATTTCCAATCTAGTAATGGGACAAAAGATACTGCTAAAATATATAAAATTGAGATTTACAATTCTTTGAATCCTTTCAACATGGCATACTTTAATACAAGTAATACGGATTATATAGCTGGGGGATGCATTCATTATAGTTTTAATAGAGCTACTGGATGCGTAGGAACTCTTTATGTTCAAAAATTGTATAATAACAAGCCTCTCTTTTTTTCGGGCGGGCTATTAGGAAGATGGTCAAGAGAAATACCTCTAAAATTGACAACATTAAAAGTCAACAGTGTCACGTTCAATGATATAATGTTTTTTGACGAAAGGAATACAGAACAAATTACAAATTATGATCACGCTAACTCTATAAAGAGTTATGCTTGGAGCAAAAAATATGGACTTGTGCAGTATACATTCCAAGACGGAACGATTTTTTCAAGGATTTTAAAATGAACTCACCTTTAAAAGTAAAGATAAGATGAAGAAAGACTTTATTACGTAAGCGAATATTCTTGCGAAATAATACGAGACATCAACGTGCAGAACGTGCAGAATGCACGAAAAATGCAGCCCAAATGTTGACCATTTCAAACGTAAATAGTCGCCCCTTAAAAAGCCTTGACAAGCGATAATTCATCCCTCCATGACCTCTCGCTTTTTAAGGGGCAACTATGTATGGCTTTCTTATCGGAATAAGAATCATCTACATACGGAAAGCATGACGACGGGGCTTGTCTGCCTATCAGAAACTAATGTAAGGGAAAATGCGATTTTACTTACATTTTGCATTTTCACGACAAGCGATTTTGGCCATTCTTGACAGCAATCCTCTCTCGTTGCTAAATTTATCAGAAACTACAATGTATTATATATCAATATGTTACAAATTCACTCTCTGAAGTGATACTGTAATTTACGCTGTAAAACGGGGATTTTCGAATGTTTTCAAACCGAAAAATGGGTAAGAAACAAACTGATAAATGCCAAAAACATATATTTGGTTTGATCAAAACATCTGAATGAATTGTGGAGAGCAGCTATATGAAGCGAAAAAGACAACTGGCGGACTATTTTCCGTTCTATAATTACCCAGAGAACACCTATCAAGAAAATATCATAACGACAGCAAAAAGGAGATTATCCTGTCGTTGTGATAAAACGCCATTACAAAGGTTTTAATTCTCCCGTTTCAGAAACCATGATGTATCCGCTCACGGTAACGTCCTTAGGCATAAGGGGATGGTTTTTCACCAAATCAACCGTCTCCAAAACAGCAACATTCGTATCATCGAAACCATGGAGCCATTCTTCCAGATTGATGCCACAATGCTTCATGAGTGAAATATGCTCATCATCCACACCACGCCTGCGCATCAGATCCAACATCTGAGCGCCATCCATACCCTGTACGCCGCAGCCGGTGTGCCCGATGATCATTACCTCCGTAACGCCCAATTCGTAGACAGCAACAAGCAGGGAGCGGATGGTGGAATCGAAGGGATTGGTGATGATTGCGCCTGCATTCTTGATAATCTTTACATCACCATTTTTGATACCCAAGGCCGCCGGCAGAAGATTCACCAAGCGCGTGTCCATACACGTTACAATCGCAATCTTTTTGTCCGGATATTTGCTTGTGGCATACTCTTCGTAACCACGAGAGGCTACAAATTGTTTGTTATAAGCCAGCATTTTGCCGATCTCCGAGGTGGGTGCGTTTGAAATCTTTCTTTCCATCTGTCAGCGGAATTAAAATGGTTTTCCAATTACTTTATGCAAATATAACGATTTTCAATCAAAAAAGAAAACCAATCAGACAGAAAACAACAGAAAGTTCTTCCCGAAAACATGCGTTGGAAAATGATAAATTGTATTAACTGTTCATCTGTATAAGAAAAAATAACTAACTTCGCTAACAAGTAATGTACACAACCCTCAATTCATCATGAAACATTTCTTTTTAACCCTATGCGCCACTTTGGGGCTAACGGCAGCCTGTACGGCACGAGAGAACATTAAAAGCGTGAATACGGATGTTTTCGGCAAACTTATCACAGAAGATACAACAGCCGTCGTATTGGATGTCCGTACCGCCGAGGAGTTTGCTGCCGGACATATCAATAGCGCGCTGAACATCGATTATCTGCAAGAAGAAAAGTTCAAGAACTCCATCAAGGCCTTGGACAAAGAGCGAACCTATTATGTCTATTGCCGAAGTGGCAGGCGAAGCTATAACGCCGCCGTGCTGATGCAAGGCATCGGACTACGCGTCGTTAATCTGAACGGTGGTTTTATCGCTTGGGAAAGTGCTGGTATGACCTCAACAGACAAGAACAGATGAAAGTCATAAAAGGAATTTCACTCGTCATGCTCGGCACCTGCCTGTTGTGTGGTCATGCCGAGGCAGGAGAGAAGAGCAAACAGAAGCAGCCAGTCATTCGCGTCAGTTGTATCGGCAATAGCGTAACTTATGGTACTGGCGTACAAGACCCTGTCAACGACAGCTATCCCAGCCAGTTGCAAAATCTTCTTGGCCCACGATATGAAGTAGGACGCTTTGGCAAACCTGGCGCACGATTGATGCGGCAGACTTCCCTCCCCTACTTCGACCAGAAGGAATTTCGTCAAGCAATGGATTTTCATGGCGACATAGCCATCATCCATTTTGGGCTGAACGATACGGATCCGGGAGCTTGGCCCAATCACCGCGACCATTTCGTCCGGGACTATTGCGACTTGGTGGATAGCATCCGCAAGAGCAATCCCGCATGCCGCATCATTCTGGCTCAGCTAACGCCCATTGGTGACCGGCATCATCGCTTCTTAAGTGGCACAAGAGACTGGCACGCGAAAATACAGCAAGAAATAGCGCGCGTGGCACAGGTGAAAGGTTGTGAGCTGATGTCCTTCTTTGATTCTTTGCACTGCCGGCCAGATGTCTTTCCAGATGCCCTACACCCCAACAAAGAGGGATATGGCATTATGGCCCGTCAAGCCTATGCCTTTATCACCGGCGACTATGGAGGGCTGCGGCTTCCCGTGGCTTTTACGGACAATATGGTACTGCCGCGCAACCGCCACCTGCCCTTGCAAGGCATTGCGAATGCAGGTGAAAAGGTGAGCATTGAAATTGGCGGACAGAAACATGGTACAACAGCCAATAAGCGCGGGCAATGGAGCGTTACGCTGAAACCATTGGCACAGGGCGGTCCATATACGTTACGCGTAAAAGCATCCTCACGAACGATTGAACTTACAAATATCCTTGCCGGTGAAGTGTGGTTGGCGTCCGGCCAAAGCAATATGGCCTTTGAGCTGAAGCACGCCGTTCAAGGTAAAGAACTGGCTCAGGAAACCACCGCAAAAGATATCCGTCTCTTTGACCAAAAGCCCCGATGGACCACCGATAATGTGGAGTGGCCCGGAGAGGCTTTAGAAAGCGTCAACAAGTTGCAATATTATCAAACCACGCAATGGCAAGAGTGTACGCCTGAACGTGCAGCTGATTTTAGCGCAATAGCCCTTTCCTTTGCCCGGGAATTGCGCGACAGTTTGCAATGCCCCATCGGCATTGTTTGTAATGCGATTGGCGGCAGTGGCATTGAAGCGTGGATTGACCGTTCCACGGTAGAATGGCAAATCCCAGAGTTGTTGCGCGACTGGACCAACAATGACTTTTTGCAGGCTTGGGTTCGCCAGCGGGCCAAGACAAACATCCGGCAAAGCCAGACACCCCTGCAACGCCATCCCTACCAGCCTTGCTACCTTTATGAGTCCGGCATACAACAACTGCGCTCCCTACCCATCAATGGCGTGCTGTGGTATCAAGGCGAAAGCAATGCTCACTATGCGGAAGGACACGAGCGCATGTTCCCGCTATTGCAAGATAGTTGGCGCAAGGCGTGGAATGATGCACAGTTGCCATTCCTCTTTGTTCAGCTAAGCAGTCTTAACCGACCCTCATGGCCCTGGTTTCGCGACAGTCAGCGCCGTCTTGCCTTGCAGCAGCCTTATACATGGATGGCGGTAAGTTCAGACTGCGGCGATAGTCTGGATGTTCATCCCCGGCAGAAGGCTCCCATCGCTCATCGCCTTGTCCTGCTTGCCTTGCACAACGTGTATGGCCATCGCAATACGCTCGCCAATGGGCCGCAACCTGTAGCAGCCGTTTTTGGCAGTAAAGATGTGATACTAACCATGCAAAATGCCGAAGGGATGCAGGCCTCCAATGGTGAAGAGATTATTGGTTTTGAAATAGCCAGTACCGACGGGCTTTTCCTACCGGCCAAGGTAAGCGTTAAGGGAACCCAATTACGTCTCAATAACGAACAAATAAAATCTCCTCGTTATGTGCGCTATGGTTGGCAACCTTTCACACGTGCCAATCTTGTCAATCGCGCAGGGCTTCCCGCTTCCACCTTCCGTCTGGAACAGACTACTACGGAGGCACAACGCTAAGCGTACAACAAACAGAAACGACAAGGGCTGGCGCAAGGAAAACCAAGCACCAGCCCTTATCGTTTCTGTCAAGAAAAAAACTCCGGATTATTTTTTCGCCTTGGCTTTCTTAGCCATAGCCTTGTCATACTTCTCCCAAAGCTTCTTTTTAGCACACATCTGTTTCTGAGCAGCAGTGCTGGCCTCTGCGGCAGCTTCAGCAGCAGCCTCATCCTCGGGACTTGCATAAGCATGACGATAGCCCTTCACCTTGTTCCAATCACCACGCGTAAAATCGGGGAAGGCGACACTGGCGCAGTTATTATCCATAGAGATTGCGCCTAACTCGGCCAGACAGCTCCACTCCGCCAAGTCATATACATCCATATCCAAGGGCAGTCCATTCTGGAGACAATAAACAAGACGGCTGTCCATCACGAAGTCCATACCTCCGTGCCCCATATTGCGGCCCTTATCCCCATACTTCTTCAAGATGGGATGGTAATACTTCTCCACCAAAGCCTTTTGCTGTTCGGCACTGATAAAGCCATGAGCGTTCAGATTGTCAATGGCAGGGGCAGAGGTGCCCTTCAGGGCTTCGCCACTAAGAGCAAAACGCTCTTCGGGATACTTCGTGGCATAACCCTTCGTTCCCGTCAAAGAATAAAGACGGTTGTAGGGCTGACCGTTCATTACGTTATGCTCAATCTGAACCACTTTACCGTTGGCTGTGCGCATCAAGGTAGAGGTTTGATCGCCATTGCGGAAGTTCTTACAGGGCTTGCCCGTAATCTTCTCAACAAGTTCTTTACCATGCACACTCTTGGTATCCATAGCAACGAGTGTAGTAAAGCGGTCTCCGCGATGGATATCCATGACCTGAGCTACGGGGCCCAATCCGTGGCTGGCATAAACATCACCACGATTTTCCATATTATACTTCAGGCGCCAACCCAGTTTGTCGGGGTCGCTGCCATTGGGGTTCTTCCAATAATAATCCCAGAAATCAGTAAGTTCGTGAATGTAAGCGCCCGAACCTCTCAGAACTTCGCCAAAGACACCGTTCTGCGCCATATTGAGGGCGTTCATCTCATAGAAGTCGTAACAACAATTCTCAAGAATCATGCAATGCTTGCGAGTACGCTCGCTCAGATTGATAAGGTCCCAGCACTGTTCCAGGTTCATTGCCGAAGGAACCTCGACAGCCGTGTGCTTACCATTCTCAAGGGCACACTTTGCTACGGGGAAGTGGTGGTCCCAGTCGGTGGCAACATAAACGAGGTCGATATCAGAGCGCTTGCAAAGTTCCTCATAGCCTTTTGCGCCACTGTAGATGACAGCGGGGGGAAGACCCTGTTCGCGGAGATACTTCTGACATTTCTCGGCACGGGCCTCTTCGTAGTCGCAAAGAGCGACAATCTGAACACCGGGGATATGAGCAAAGCGATAAACGGCACCGGGACCACGCATACCCAGACCTACAAAACCAACACGAACGGTCTGCATCTTAGGTGCAGTAAGCCCAAGAACATTCTGCTGGCCGGCAGGACGTTCGGGCGTATCAATAACAATAGTGCCTTTGTCAAAATGATACTTTGTCGATGGCGAAATGCTTTGAGCAACAGCAAGTGTTGTCGAAATCGCCCATAGGGCGACGGTAAAGAGTTGTTTAATTCTCATAGGTTAGTTGTTTGAGTTGTTAGTAATTTAAGTTGTTTGTTTGCATATTATTCTATTGTTTCCCAACAGGCTTTAGTACCTTGACATCCACTTTCATTGGATTCAAGAACTGTTGGCGATATTGTGCCAGCAACGTCTGCCAAATTTGAAAATTAGGGATGTCGTATTTGCTCCAGGCACTGCCAACATAATAAGTAAAGCAATTATCGCTACCCAATGTCTGTAACCCCATAATGTGCTTCGTCTGCTTATCAAACGTAAGCTTTGTTTTCGCACCGGGAAAAAGGCAGGCCAGATATAGCTCGCCATTCTGCCCTTGTGGGGTATCCATAGCGTCAGCATAGGCTATATAACCGTTCTTCTTGTCTAATAAGAAATTTGTGTTGCTATCATGGACTATGATGCCGGCCACTGCCGTCGATCCGCGGGATGCCCCTCAAACGTTGCCTCACATTTTGCCAGATGCATACCGCGGTCGAGCGTTATCACCCGCGTCTCCTGAATACCATCGTGTTCGTGCATCAGCATACTAACCGTAAAACGCAAAGGGCCATTGTCCAAAATCGCAGCAGTCCGGTAAACGTCGCTTACTTTCAAGGCTCCATCCACAAGCAAAGCAGGAGCACCGGCTCCAAGTGTCTTACCTACCGTGTAGGCATCCATACCTTGGCCTCGATCGCGATGATAAGTAAATTCGTTGCGATGAATCATGGGCCACATTGCACCTCGTCCTTCTTTCTTAAGTTTTTCGTTCAACGCATAGCTGGCAAGTTCATTCTGGTACAACTGGTCCACAATGGGATAGGTAACATTCTTACAAAACACATCAAAACCCGTAACTCCCTTGTTGTGCATTTTGGGTCCATAGAGCCTCCAGCCACATTTGTCGTTTTCAAAACTCACATCATCCTCCCGGTTAGGATAGATTCTGCCATTGGCATCCAAGCGGTAATCCTTGGGATATGGATTATAGGCAATCGTATAGGTGTTCGTTTGTCCTGGACGCACAAAGGCTTGAATTAGAAATTTACCATCATAAGTAAGTTGATAGGGAATAGAAACGCGATCACCATCAGAAACTGTAAGAACACGAGCTACAGGCAAATCCAACTTTTCAAAGATCTGCTTGGCATCCAAGGATATTACATCGCAACGGTTCACATCCGTGGGATTTGTTACTTGAATCTGAAGCGATGTGCGCAACTTGGCGTTTTCCTGGTAACGAACACGCTCGCATGCAGCCAACAACCATGCCCCCGTACCAAAAGGAGCCTGGCTGTGTGCGTCCACCACTTTGTTGGGATCAGGCTTCTCGCCGATGGGTTGAACAAAGCCAATGGTATGGTCGTCTTGCAAAGCCACATTATAAAGATAATCCCATGCTTTCTCTATCGTAGTTTCGTAGTCACTCTTGCTCAGCAAGCCGTTGTTAACACCCCACAATATACCATAAGTGAAAAAGGCCGTACCGCTCGTCTCAGGACCAGGGGCGTCGTCCTCACACAACATGGATCTACTCCAATAACCTTGGGGGCGCTGGCAACGCTTGACTCCCTCAGACAATTGCCGGAATCGCTGCACAAAGAAAGCACGATGCTTATAATCCTGGGGCATATCCGCCAACACTTTTGCCAGACCGGCCAGCACCCATCCATCGCCACGCGCCCAAAAACTTTTACCTCCGTCGCAGCTTGTCTTTACTTTGGGCCAGATGTACTTGCCATCACGATAATAAAGCTGCGATTCCGCATCCCACATCAAGCTGTCGCTCCAGGCATAACATTCATAGAGTTTATCCAGATATTTCACATCGCCCGTCAGTTTATACATCTTGTTCATCAGAGGCATGGCCATGTACAAGGCATCGCTCCACCACCAGAAATCCGTCTCGGGCATGTTGGCCATGTGGCTCATCACCTCCTTCGCCCGCTCCACTTTGAACTCCGCAGGCACGAGGTTGTACATATCAATGTAGGTTTGAAAGCAAATCTGCCAATCAGCGAAGAGAACAAAATCATGCCCTTCACCATAGGTCTTATATTTCCATTGCTTGATATCCGCGCCTTGTGCTCCCATCCATTTATTGTAACGACACCAACGGTCGCTGTACTGATAGTAATCCGCCTTGCCTGTAAGACGGTACACCTCCATGTTACCCGTAAAATAAGCGGCATGATCCCAAAAAGCACGCACATAGGGTGAATGCTGGGCTTGCCACTTGTCATTGACTCTTGTTATCGACTCAAGCAACTGAGCAGAAGATTGCGCTTTAAGCCCAACGTTCAGCAATAAGACAATAAAAAAAGAAAATAGTTTTCTCGTGTACATACTTCAAGCTTCAAGGACGGTTATTTGGCACAAAGTTAAAGACTTTTTTTGCCATTCACAAAGTTATTGCTAAATTTGTACCAATTCTAAAACAAAAACGGAAAATACAACGAATGAAGAAGTTTATTTACAGCATTGCCATGGCTTTGACCATGACTTTGAGCGCCCATGCGCAGAACGAAAAAACCACCCAACAGTGGGAACACCAATTTGCCAGTGAAATTGCCACCTTGCAAGGCGATATCAAGACGCTGAGCGGCCAAAGCAAGCTGAACAAGGCCGACATGGATTTGAAGCAGCGTCTGAAAGATAAAAAAGCCCAACTGAAAGCTGCCCAGGCTAATTTAAAAGTCGTAAAACAGGCCATCAAAACAGAGAAGCAGGGTGAAAAGGAATTGCTTAAAGCACAGAAAGAAACGTCCAAACTCCTTCAGAATCAGGAGAAGGCCAAGACGCAAGTCGTGAAAGCCCAACAGGCACTTACGAAGAAAGAACAGGCGGTTGTCAAGGCAAAGCAAAAAGTGGCTGATGCACAGCAGAAAGTTTCCCAAGCCATAAACGATGTAGAAAAAGCTCGCACGGACTTGAACAAAGCCCAAGACCTGGTCCGCAATCTACAGGAAAACACCGTGGACAATTCACAGGCTATAGAGGCTGCCAAGAGCAAACGCACGAGCGCCTTGGAAATCATTCTCAAAAGCATCCGTGTACGCGAGGACGGACAGAGCGGAAACTGAAGAAAGTGATAGAATACGGCCGATGGCTTCAAGAGCAGTTGGGGCACAAATGTCAGAAGATTGCCATTGATGCGGGCTTCACGTGCCCCAATCGTGACGGACATCTTGGAACCGGTGGCTGCACATTTTGCAGTAATGCCGCATTCAATCCACGCTATTGTAATCCTCTGAAATCTGTAACAACGCAGTTGGAGGAAGGAAAGGTTTTCTTCAACAAGAAATTCAACAAGTTAAAATACATTGCTTATTTCCAGGCATATACAGGAACTTATGCCGATGATAAGCAATGTATTCATCTTTACGAGGAAGCACTTAGCGTTAAGGACATTTGCGGTATCATAATCGCAACACGGCCCGATTGCATGTCCCCTCAGCTGCTTGATTATCTTGCCCAACTGAGAAAACGTACCTTTGTGATGATAGAGTATGGCGTTGAGAGTGCCAACGACCAAACGCTTCTGCGCATTAACCGTGGGCATGATTTTTCAACTAGCCAACGCAAAATATGCGAAACGGCGGCCTTGGGTATTCCCGTGGGTGCACACATTATTTTAGGACTGCCAGACGAAGACCGCAAGGAGGTTCTCAGGCAGGCACGACTTATTGCCCAACTCCCTCTCAGTGCCATTAAACTACATCAGTTACAGATTATCCGCGGCACAGCCTTGGCCAAGGAATACGAGCAAAACCCTTGGCCCATGCCCTCCGCACAAGAATATGTCAGGTTAGCAGCAGATTATCTAAGTCTATTTCCCCAGGATATGGCCGTAGACCGAATTGTAAGTTCCATTCCTCCAGACATGCTGGTTGCGCCTCGCTGGGGTCTTAAAAACCATGAGATAACAGAAATGTTACGCGAAATTTGGACAGAACTTACGAATAATTCGAAATAATACTATACATTTGCACATTAAATAAAAAGAATACCGGAATTATAGAATGGAAAAAATCAGTTACGCCCTGGGATTGGGCATTGGTCAGCAGTTGAAGAGCATGAACATCAACGACTTCTCAATCGAAGATTTCACTCGCAGCATCAGTGATGTTATGAGTGGTCGCGAGACTGAAATGTCTGCACGTGACGCTCAGCAACTGTTGAACGAATACTTTGAAAACAAAGCCAAAGAGGATTCAAAAGAAGCCATTGAGAAGGGAAATGCTTACCTTAAGGAAAACGCAGAGCGCACAGGCGTCATTACTACGAAGAGCGGCCTCCAATACGAAGTGCTCGCTGAAGGAACAGGCAACAGTCCCAAGGCCACTGACCGCGTACGTTGTCATTACGAAGGCCGATTGATTGACGGCACCGTATTTGATAGCAGCTACGAGCGAGGAGAACCCGCCGACTTTGGCCTCAACCAAGTAATCACGGGATGGACCGAAGGTGTGCAGCTTATGAAAGAGGGAGCAAAATACCGCTTCCATATTCCCTACGTTTTGGGTTATGGCGAGCGTGGTGCCGGGTCTCAGATTCCTCCCTACAGTACTCTTGTGTTCGATGTGGAATTGATTCAGGTTCTCTAAAAACAAATCGCTATAATAATTTAATTAAAAGATAATGAAAAAACAAGTTTTTGCGGCCGGCATGGCTGCTATCCTTTTTGCCAGCTGTGGCGGAAAAACTCCCAAGGCCGACTTACAAAACAGCGTTGACACGCTGAGCTATGCCTTCGGCGTTGCACAAAGCAATGGTTTGCGTGAATACGCTATCCAACGTTTGGGTATCGATTCAACCATGTTGGACGAGTTCTTCAAAGGTATTGTTGACGGTGCTTCTGCCGGCGACAACAAGAAGAAGAAAGCTTATCTGGCGGGTATCTCTATCGGCCAACAGGTAAGCAACCAAATGATGCCCGGCATGAACAACGAGCTTTTCATGGGTGACAGCACCAAAACGGTGAACATTGAAGACTTCCTGGCCGGTTTCATCGGCAGTGCAAGCGGCAAGAAGACCATTATCTCTGTTGACAGTGCCCAGCAAGTCGTAAACGTAATGATGCAGCGCGTGAAGGACGAGTACATGTCAGAAAAGTTCGGACAGTGGAAACAAGAGAATGAGCAGTATCTGGCCAAGCTATCTAAAAAAGAGGGTATCCAGAAACTCTCAGAGGGCGTTTACTATGAAGTGATCGAGGCTGGAAAAGGAGACATTCCCTCCGCAGAGAACACTGTAAAGGTAAACTACGAAGGCCGTATGATTAACGACAGCATCTTCGACAGCAGCTACCAGCGCGGTGAAGCGGCAACATTCCCCTGCAACCGAGTTATCCCTGGATGGACAGAAGCATTGACCCACATGCCCGTAGGCAGTAAGTGGAAGGTGTATATCAGTGCAGACAAGGGTTATGGTTCACGCAGTGCCGGCGACATTCAACCCTACTCTACGCTTGTCTTTACCATCGAGCTGTTAGAGATTGTCAAGGAGGAGCAGAAATAATGAGAAAGCATAGCTTATATGTATTGGCAACCTTGGCGTTTTTTGCCTTGGTTGCCAATGCCGCGCCTAAGAAAAAGAAGAGCAAGGCAAAGCAGGTAGAAATGCCTGCTGTGGTACTATCCACCCCGCTTGACACGCTAAGCTATGCCGTGGGATTGGCACAAAGCAATGGCCTTAGAAACTACCTTGTACAACAACTGAAGGTGGATACCACCTATATTGAGACCTTCATCAAGGGCCTGAATGATGCGGTGGGTGAACTCTCTCCAGAGCAAAAGGCCTATAACGCAGGTACGCAGATCGGCCAGCAAGTAAAGGAACAGATGCTGAAGGGGCTCAATCAGCAACTCTTTGCCAACGACACCACGCAGCACATCAATCAGAACAACTTCATGGCAGGCTTTATTGCCGGTACGCTTAATCAAGAAACCCTGATGCCGATGAATATGGCTCAGCAGACTGCCCAACGTCTCATCCAAAGCATTAGTGATGAACAGATGGAGTTGCGATATGGTGCCAATCGTGAAGAAGGCAAGGCTTTCCAAGCTGCCTATGCCCAGCGCGAGGGCGTTCAGAAAACGGAAAGTGGTCTTTTGTATCGCATATTGACGCCCGGTACAGGAGAGAAGCCCACCGCGAACGACCGTGTCAAGGTACACTACCGAGGCACCCTGATCAATGGCACTGAATTTGACAGCAGCTATAAACGCAATAGCCCTGCAACTTTCGGTGTAACGCAGGTGATCAAGGGCTGGACGGAAGCTTTGCAATTGATGCCCGTAGGCAGTAAATGGGAAATTGTTGTTCCTCAAGACCTTGCCTATGGCAACCGTGAAACAGGAAACATTCCTCCCTACAGCACACTTATTTTTGAAGTAGAATTGTTGGAAATTGTGAAATAACCATTCACGAACCCACAAAATGACACAAAAAAGGCACTATTCTATAGAAAATAGTGCCTTTTTTGCGTTTCAATACAACATTGTGTTATTATTTTCTCTATCTTTGCTTTCAAATAAAGAAAAACAAGGCAACCGAATCATGGAAAAGATTGACGATTTGGATAAAAAAATTCTGGAAATCATCAGTAACAACGCACGTATTCCCTTTAAAGACGTAGCGAATGAATGCGGGGTGAGCCGTGCTGCTATTCACCAACGCGTCCAGCGTTTGATAGACATGGGAGTAATCATTGGCAGCGGCTATCACGTAAATCCCACCAGTTTGGGTTACAACACATGCACGTACGTCGGCATTAACCTTGAGCGCGGCAATCAATACAATAGCGTTGTAGAGCAACTAAGTAAGATTCCGGAAATTGTGGAATGTCATTTTACGACAGGCGCCTACACGCTACTTATCAAACTGTATGCTCGCGACAACAAACATCTTATGGAACTTCTGAACCACAAGATTCAAGAAATTCCACAAGTCATCAGCACAGAAACACTAATCAGCTTGGAACAGAGCGTACGTAAAGAAGTACCCATCGGCAGACTACGCGAAGAAGTCCCTCCCATCATAGGAGAATAATAGTAAGACAATCCATGCGTTTTGACTGGAAAAATATTGTTGGGGAGGTGCATAAATCACGTCCTCAATTTGAGAAAATCCCCGTGATTGGTATCACGGGGAATTTTGGCGATAAGGGCTGTGAATTGGCGGAAGGCTATTGGCAGTGTATTCTTGAGGCCGGCGCTACGCCCCTGATTATCCCTCCCACAGAGAATCCAACAGTTCTGTACAACACACTTCTGGGTATAGATGCTTTACTCTTAAGCGGTGGTGCAGACCTTAATCCGCTTTTCATGGGCGAAGAGCCTTCACCTGCCCTTCATGGCATCAACACGCGTCGCGACTTATCAGAACTGATGCTCATAAGCATGGCCTTTGATATGCAGCTGCCCATTCTTGGCATTTGCCGCGGTTGCCAGTTGCTTAGCGTGGCACTCGGAGGAAGTGTACATCAAGATATTCAAGAGGCTTTTCCCCAAAAGAAGATATTGAAACACAGCCAGGATGCCGTACGTAACTGCCCGACTCATTCTGTAAACATCGAAAAAGGAACATTACTGGAAAGCATCGTTCAGGAAAACAAGATTTACACCAACAGTTTCCATCACCAAGCCGTAAACCAACCAGGACCTCATCTGTGCATTTCCGCAACAGCCCCGGACGGGATCATTGAGGCTGTAGAGAGCAATGAAAGCAAACCAATCCTGGGTGTCCAATGGCATCCCGAAGCTATGGGCACAAATGATCATGTTACTGCCGCACTTTTCCGTTGGATTGTCCAGGAAGCCGCTCTTTATCGTAAGACAGCGGACGTACACCAGCGAATACTCAGCGTCGACAGCCACTGCGACACTCCGATGAAGTTTCATAGCCAAGAAGAAAGGCTGACCACCCTCCCCCGCATGTATTACGGACATTTGGACGCAACAATTATGGTTGCCTATCTTCCACAGCGGGAGCGAACACCGGAGGCATTGAAGACTGCTACTGATAGGGCCAACAAAATCTTGGACGAATTGGAATCCTACGTACAAGAAAACAATGCCCATGCCTGTTTGGCTGCCACACCCCAAGCGCTCTATCAGGCAAAACAGACGGGCAAGAAAGCCATCATGCGTGGTATTGAAAATGGCTATGCCATAGGTCATGACCTGTCCAATATTGAACGCTTCAAACAGAGAGGCGTGGTTTATATCACGCTCTGCCACAATGGCGACAACGACATCTGCGACAGTGCGCGCAAAAGCAACAACGAACATGGTGGCTTAAGCGATTTTGGACGACAAACGATCCAAGAAATGAACCGTCTGGGGCTGATGATAGACCTCAGCCACGCCAGTGAGCAAAGTTTCTGGGACACATTAGAGCTAAGTAAGCAGCCCGTCATCTGTAGCCACAGTTCTTGCCGCGCGCTTACGGATCACCCGCGTAATCTCACTGATCAGCAAATGCGTGCATTAGCTGCCCACGGAGGTGTCATGCAAATCACCCTCTACGAAGGCTTCGTAAGCATGAACGGCCGTGCGACAATCGACGAGGCGATTGCCCACATCGAGCATGCGATACAAGTCATGGGCATTGACCACGTGGGCATTGGTACCGATTTCGACGGCGATGGCGGCCTACCAGGTATTGCTCACGCAGGCGAAGTAATGAATATCACCCGTGAACTATTCAGGCGCGGCTACGATGAATGCGATCTGCGCAAGTTATGGGGCGAAAACCTTTTAAGAGTAATGACCATTGTTCAAGACATTTAATTTCCATTTATGAAAAAACCACTTTTTATAATTGCCACACTAAGCATGTTCTTTACGCTCAGTGCATGCAAGGGAAGACATCGGGCCTCTAATCTGAAGGCCGACACTATTGCCATGGCAGCATGCCCGTCGTTCAACGAACAAAACGCATTCAACGATATTCAAACACAATGTGATTTCGGCCCTCGTGTGCCTGGAACGCAAGCATGGAAAGACTGCTCGGCATGGATAGAGGAAGAGTTTAAGAAAACAGGATGCGAGGTTAGTATTCAAGAGACTACAGTTAAGGTATGGGACGGAAGTACTGTACCTTGCCGCAATATTATTGCTCGGATGAATCCGGAAAACACTGACCGTCTGCTACTATGCGCCCATTGGGACACACGTCCCTGGGCTGACAATGACGAAAACGAGCAAAAGCACAAGGAACCCATACTTGGAGCAAATGATGGTGCCAGCGGCGTAGCCGTCATGCTGGAAATTGCAAGACAATTAAAGACACAACCTATTTCTACGGGTGTTGATTTCATTTGCTTCGATGTTGAGGATATGGGCACTCCTCAGTGGGTAAATACAAACGAAGACACAAACAACACCTGGTGTCTTGGCTCCACCTATTGGGCACAGCAGGCCGCGAAAGACAATTACCATGCACGCTTTGGCATCCTTTTTGACATGGTAGGCGGTCGTGGTGCCCAATTCGCCATGGAGGGAATATCACGACACTATGCCGAACCCGTAGTCCAACTGCTTTGGCACACGGCCCATCAATTAGGTTATGGCCACTACTTTCCCTTGAAGGACGGAGGCTACGTTACCGACGACCACCTGCCTATTAACCAGATTGTAGGTGTACCCACCCTGGATATTGTACCGCATCACGAAGATGGCCCAAGCAGTTTCGGACCCACATGGCATACGGCTAAGGACACACCAGAGAATATTGACTCCAATACGCTCAAGGCTGTGGGACAGAGTGTTCTACAATTAATTTATAACGATGCAGCTGAATAACTAATTAATAAGTATTTATGACAATAAACGAAATACAGGACGAAGTCATTGAAGAATTCATTGATTTCGATGATTGGATGGACCGCTACCAACTTCTCATTGATATGGGTAACGAACAGCCTGCCCTTCCCGAAGAATACAAAACAGAACAAAATCTGATTGACGGTTGCCAAAGCCGCGTATGGCTACAAGCCGACCTTGTGGACGGCAAGGTGCAGTTCCGTGCAGAGAGCGACGCCCTCATCGTGAAGGGAATTGTTGCGCTTTTGGTACGCGTCCTGAACAATCAGACACCCCAAGACATCATGGATGCTGACCTGTACTTCATCGAGCAGATAGGCCTACGCGAACACCTTTCCCCCACACGCAGCAATGGACTGTTGGCCATGCTAAAGCAAATGAAGCTCTACGCCCTGGCTTTTAAAACCAAACAGCAGGCATGAAGATCGGTAACCTTCAGCTACCCTCTCACAGCGTCCTGCTGGCTCCTATGGAGGATGTTACCGATATCGGTTTCCGTCTTTTATGTCGTCAGTTAGGGGCTGATATGGTATATAGCGAGTTTGTAGCCAGCGATGCCCTTGTGCGACAGGTTAGCCGCACGATGGATAAACTTGAGGTATGTCCTGACGAGCGACCCGTTGCCATTCAAATATACGGACGTTTTGTCGACGCCATGCGTGAGGCGGCACAAATCGTCGTAGAGCAAGCAAAGCCCGATGTGCTGGACATCAATTTCGGTTGTCCGGTGAAACGCGTAGCCGGAAAAGGAGCAGGAGCCGGTATGCTACAAAACATACCGCTCATGCTGGAAATGACAAAAGCCGTTGTTGATGCAGTGCCCGATACGCCAGTAACCGTCAAAACACGCCTGGGATGGGACCAAGACCATCGCATCATCGTGGATTTGGCAGAGCAACTACAGGACTGCGGAATACAAGCCCTCACCATACACGGCCGCACACGTGCGCAAATGTACACGGGAGAGGCCGATTGGACACTCATCGGGAAAGTAAAGGAGAACCCCCGTATGCGCATCCCCATTATCGGTAACGGCGATATCACATCCGCCGAGCGTGCCAAGGAGTGCTTCGAGCGCTATGGCGTAGATGCCATTATGGTGGGGCGCGCCAGTTTTGGCCGTCCCTGGATCTTCCGTGAAATCAAAAACTATTTGGAGGGAAAAGCCACTGCAATAAGTGTAGAGGAAAAAATGGATATCCTAAAACGTCAGGTAACAACCAGCGTTGAGCGTCTGGACGAATACCGTGGCATCCTGCACGTTCGCCGACATTTGGCAGCCACTCCCCTCTTCAAGGGTATCCCAGACTTCCGTGAAACACGCATCCGCCTGCTGCGGGCAGAGCATGTGGAAGAGATCTTTCACATCATGGACCATGACATCTTGCCTCGCTTGCAATAAGCAGGGCTTCCTAAAAATAAAAAAGGCGAAGCCAAATAAATTGGTTTCGCCTTTTTTTTGTGACTCCTGCAGGATTCAAACCTGCAACCTTTTGATCCGTAGTCAAATGCTCTATTCAGTTGAGCTAAGGAGCCATCCTTCGTATTAACCGAATGCAAAGGTAGTTGTTTTTTGCCGAATGACCAAACCAACAGCAAAAAAAATTACACCAACCAATAGGCCAACAGCCATATTCCCGGAATATTATTACTTGTTAACCAACGTATTAAACGCATCTTAAACCGCAGCAGAAAATTTGCCTTCAGAGACAACTCTTCAGCCTGCTTGCGGCACTTCAATGCCAATGCAAATGCTGATTCGGCCATGAAACGCCCCTCCAACATGGCATGACGCAGATAAATGGCGGCGAGAAGACGCTTGCCCCCCATACATGTATGGGCAGCAATCCGCAAGGTTTGCAAACGTTCTTCACCTTTCTGGGCGTAGGAGTTTCCCGTAATACTGTCATCATGTACGTGAATCCGATGATAAGGACGCTCACTTATCCACCTGAAACGTGGGCGATGTAGCAAAGCGCGCAGTCCCAGCTCCCAATCGTTCCAAACCAAAGCATGAATGTTCCACCCCCCTATCTTGCGAAGAAAGGACGTGCGAAATATCATACCTTGCGTGTTAAGATGGGAATAAAAGATCTGCGCCACTGGGTCGCTGCTCACTTTGTACTTCCGAATCTGCGAACGATTTTTCAAAAACATACGTGTGGGCACTGCCAACATATCCCAATCATCGTTTAGCATTGGACGGATGTCTGCAAAGAAGTCAGCATCCAACTCGTCGTCACTGTCGAAGAAAAATACCCATTCCGACTCAACCGCCGCCAATCCGCGATTGCGGGCTGCTGAGGCACCGGGCATACTTTCTTCCAAAAGTTCCACCTTAAGCAAAGGATGCTCTTGCGCCCACTGCCTGCAAACGGAAGCAGATCCGTCGGTGGATGCATTGTCCACCAACAGGATCTGCGTAGGTTGTTCTTTGGCAAGCGCAATGCTTTCCAAAGTTCGCTCAAGCAAAGCCCGGCGATTGTAATAAGGAATGACGAGCGCAATCGTGCTCATCACTTCTTCTGCCAAGTGTCCTTTAAGCCGACCGTCTTGTTAAAGACGGGCTGGCCTGGCTTACTATCGGTATCCACATTGAAATAACCAATACGCTGGAATTGCAAATAACTGAGATGAGGCATTTGTGCGGCAAAAGGCTCTACATAACAGTCAGTCAACACTTTCAGGCTTTCAGGATTAAGCATCTGCTTCATGGCTGTAACAGCATCACACTGTTGTGCCTCGCGGATAGCCGCCATTTCATCACGAGGATTCTCATCCTTCCAAAGACGTCCATACAAACGGACTTCTGCCTTCACGGCATCCTTGCAGTTAACCCAATGCAGTGTCTTGCCCTTGATCTTACGGTTCGCTCCAGGCATACCGCTACGCGTCTCGGGGTCGTAAGTGCAGTAGATGGTTGTGATGTTGCCCTCGGCATCCTTGTCGCAAGGATGCTCTTCGTCGCACTTGATGATATAGGCATTCTTCAGGCGTACTTCCTTGCCGGGAGCCAAACGCATGAATTTCTTTTCCGCTTCCTCCTGAAAGTCCTCACGCTCAATCCATATCTCGCGGCTGAACTGCACATTGTGTGTTCCGTCCGCTTCGTTCTCGGGATTATTCACAGCCTCCAACTCCTCTGTCCGGCCTTCGGGGTAGTTCGTCAGAACCACCTTCACGGGATCCAGTACCGCACTTACACGAATGGCACGCGTGTTCAAATCATCACGCACGGCACTTTCCATGAGCGCCATCTCGTTCAGTGCGTCGTAAGTAGTGTACCCGATCTTGTCGATAAACTTATTGATAGCCTCGGGACTATAGCCACGCCTACGGAAACCGCTAATCGTTGGCATACGGGGGTCATCCCAAGCATTTACGATACCCTCGTTCACGAGCGCCAAAAGATTGCGCTTCGAAAGCAGTATATAACTTAGGTTCAGTTTATTGAACTCTGTCTGACGGGGACGGTTGTCATCCATAGGCGTGGTATCGCCCTTGTACTCCTTCATCCAGTCCACGAAAAGGTCATACAGTGCGCGATGCTCCACGAATTCCAAGGTACAGAGACTATGTGTTACACCTTCCAAATAGTCGCTCTGGCCATGGGTGAAGTCGTACATGGGATAGGCGTTCCACTTATCGCCCGTACGCAAATGAGGAATATTCATCACACGGTACATCAAGGGGTCGCGGAAGAGCATATTGGTATGTGCCATATCTATCTTGGCACGCAGCACCATTGAGCCGGGAACGGCCTGTCCGCTGTTCATGAACTCGAACAAACGGAGGTTCTCCTCGACGGGACGATCGCGGAAGGGGCTGTTCGTTCCCGCCTTCGTTGTGGTACCCTTCTGTACTGCAATCTGCTCCGCACTTTGCTCATCAATATAAGCCCTGCCCTGTTTGATCAACCAAACGGCAAAGTCCCAAAGCTCCTGAAAATAATCACTGGCATAATAAACATTATCCCATTGATAGCCCAGCCACTTGATATCGTGTTCAATACTTTCGATGTATTCCGTTTCCTCCTTCGTGGGGTTTGTGTCGTCAAAACGCAGGTTGCACGTGCCACCATACTTTTTGGCAACGCCAAAGTCAAGCGCGATGGCCTTGGCATGGCCAATGTGCAGATAGCCGTTGGGTTCGGGTGGGAAGCGTGTCTGTAACCGACCGCCGTTCTTACCCTCTGCCAAGTCGGCAACAATCTTCTGCTCTATAAAGTTCAGGCTCTTCTTCTCTACCTTTTCTTCGTTTTGAATTTCCATTATTCTTGTTTTTTTCAAATGACTTATCAATTTCCGCCACTAAAATCCTTGATGCGTTGTTCCTCGCTCAATTTACAGATCAGCAGTTGTCCGTCCTTCTCTGCAACGATGTATCCTTCCAAGCCCTGCACGATAACCTTCTTCAACCCAGAGGTATGTATGATGCAATTACGGGTTTCGTAGGTATCCACGGGGCCGATGAGCGTATTGCCCGCAGCATCGCTGGGCGTGTTGTCGTGCAGCGAGCCCCAAGTACCCATATCGCTCCAACCGAAATCCGAGGGATGGCAGAAAATCTCCTCTGCCTTCTCCATTACGGCATAGTCTATGGAAATGCTGGGACAGGTGGGGAATGCCTCGTCCACCTTCTCTTGCTCCCGTTCGGTAGCCAAGAAAGGCAAGAGGTTTTCAAATATCTCACTGATCTCACGGGCGTAAATGCGCAGGGAATTGACGATGGTGTTTACATTCCAGATGAAGATACCCGCATTCCAAAGATAGTTGCCTTGCTCCAAATAACGTGTGGCAGTAGCCAGATCCGGCTTCTCACGGAAAGCATCCACCCGCAGAATACTTGGATTGCGGGGCGAGGATGCACTGCGGTCCACCTGAATATAACCATAACCCGTCTCGGGACGTGAGGGCCGGATACCCAGGGTTACTATGCTGTCGCTCACACTTACGAACTCCAGACAAGAAGCAGCTATGCGGCGAAACTCCACCGTGTCCAACACGAAATGGTCGCTGGGGCTAACTACGATATTCGCCTTAGGGTCCTGCTTCTTGATACGCCAGCTGGCGTATGCAATACAAGGGGCTGTGTTGCGGCGGCAAGGCTCTAAAAGAATATTGCCCAAGGGAATCTGGGGTAACTGCTCATGTACAATGTCGCGATAGTGCCGGCTGGTAACAACCCACACATTCTCGTCGGGCACCAAGCCCTTGAAACGATCCATCGTTAATTGAAGGAGCGTGCGGCCACAGCCTACGATATCCACAAACTGCTTAGGCATTTGCTGTGTGCTCACCGGCCAAATGCGGCTGCCCACTCCGCCTGCCATAATGACAAGATGATTATTCTGTGCTGCCATGACGTTTAAATTTACTTAATATACAAAGGTAAAGCAAAACCAAGAAAATACAAAATTTTACATGCCGCTTTTTCCGCGCAAGCAAACTAAATATCAAAATGATAGCGAAAAGAGAATTATTATGACATTTTAAAAAACACAAAGTTGGAATTTGTGCTGTTTTTCGTAATCTAAAGACAATGTGTGGGATTCAAAGCTATTTTTTTTAGTTGCTAATTTTCAACAACTTAGAAATTTCAGAGGAACCGAATTACGTCTTAAACGCTGAAAACAGCACGCTATACTTGAGAAAAAGTTGCGGGAAATCTACTAAAAACACACGTATAGTTCAAACAAACTATCTATATGTTTTCAAAAAACCAATATATATTTTTTGAAAAGCTCCCGAACAGGGAAAAACGAGTCGTACAAAGGCACTTTTTTCTGCTGGAAGTAAGGAAGAACAAGCAATAAGGGAAAAATCAATTTGACACCATAATGGCGCAAATAGCAAACAAAATGTCATTTAACATAAGAACACACAAAAGCAAATGAACAAAATACCGTCATCTCTCTTAAATACAGGCGAGTCGCAAGCAGTCATACTGTTTGCGGCTCGCCTGATGAATTTTACTATAAATAGAAAACAAAGAAGGCTATGGCACAGAGTAGCAAAAAGACTGAAATCTGCACTTTCAAAGCATCCCTATCTTTGTTTCTAATAGCCTGAATAATTCTCCAAAGATTAAGACCAAAGGAATATATACAGACAATTAATGCAAATATGCTTGTTGAATTCATTATACAATTTATTTAACTCATACAATCAACAAAGGTAATCGCTGCTATCACCACTCCCACTGGTCCCATGGCTCTTTTTAGAAAGCCAAAATAACAGAGATGTCAAAGTAAAACGAGTACATTTTCTTTTAATCCGTTAAAAATGCTATTCATATTTGGTTGTCCCTAAATAGCCCTTTTGAGCGAGGTGTAATTATCAAATGATATCTCGTTCAAAAGGGCTATTTAGGGACGACCAAATAACTAACGGGTTATTTAACGTCTAACGATTCGGGGGCTGTTCAGTTAAGTACCCCAATAAAATACCGTAAATAATACAACTTACTTCTTGGACCAGAAGTCTTCCTCAGCCTTTTGCTTGGCAATATAAGCATCATAAGCGGCACGCGCACGTGCATTGGCAGCCGCATTGGCCTGGTGGTCGCGGATTTTCTGCGCCAAACGGTTTGCGGAACCACTCACAGTAATATCCGCACTGCTGGCCTCATTGCACTGCGCCAAAGCCTTGTCATACTGACCCAAAGAGGTGTAAACGACAGCCTTCTTCAAAGCCGCGTTACCCTTCAATTCAGCGTTATAGTTCACGGCACGATCCAGGTAGACCAATGCACCCGTATATTGCTTGCCGTTAATCAAGCTCGTAGCGATATTCATGCAAATGCGTCCGCGGGCGTTGTCGCTCGTAGCCATATCCAAGGCGGCATTGTAATAGGTGAGCATCGCTTGCATCTTACCCTCCTTCTTGCTGTACTGCGCCATACCGATGGCACTCTCGTAAGTAGGCTCGATAGCATGGGCATAGCGAGCGGCAGCGTAGTAAACATCCGTGTCATCACATTCGTTATTGGCCAAGACGTTCATTGCGCTACGCAGATAAGCGATATTGTTCTTATTCTCCTCCACCTTGGGCGTGTACATGGCTATCAACTGTTCACGATTGGCAGCTCCACTTTGGGCGAAAACCTGCTCAATAACAGCCAAGGGCTTATCGTACTCGTCAACAATCTTTTGGGCAGTGTACTCGTCCGTCTCCTCCTTGGCCAACTGAAGCATCTTTTCGCACACTTCCTTTGACTCCAGATAGTCGTTCAAGAACTGCTCACGGAAAAACTCGTTATCAACTTTATACAGCTCGTGGCTTACACTGAAGAAGTACTGGATATAAGCACCCTTTACCTCGCGGCCTCCCTCTTCCTTGATTTTGTTGATACCGGCCTTGTACATGTCATAAATCTTATTGTACGTGTAGTCAGCATCAACGCCATAACCATAGATGTGGTAGTAATTCGCCTTCGAGATGAGGACATCGCCCTCGGTGGCACGTCCTTTCTTGCCCTCCGGAACACCCGCGTTCAGGTATTTCAGGTATTTCAGACGCTCGTCGAAAAGGCTCATCATATCGTTCAGGTATTTTTTCTTGTTCTCGGCACTAACGGTATCGCTCTTGATGAGATTTCCCAACATCTGAGGGCCACGTGCGTAAAGGGCAACAGTAGCGATGGGTGCGTTCTTGCGCAACCAGTTCACATTCTCGTACATATCTCCCCACTGCTGGCTGTTATAGGTCATCTGCAACATGGTGATGTATCCGCTCACCAGCTTCGCAGGATCCTGCGAAGGCTCTGAACCAATATAGGAAGCCGCCCAGCGGTTCTCGTCGACGGTCAAATCTGTCTGTCCATCATCCAACTTCTCGTACTGCGCAAAGGCGGGCAACGCGAATGCCGCCATCGCACCATAAAAAGCTAATTTCTTAATCATACCTTAATAATAATATTGTCCTAATATATGCTTCTGTCAAAAATACATGACACAAAAGTAAGCAATAAATGTCAGAATGTAAGTCTATACCCAAGGAAAAGTGGCAATTTATATCTTTTTATCACTTTTTTACCTTTATATTTGCATTTGAAAAAACATTTTTCTAACCATAAACAACACAAAGAAGATGAAAAAAGTAATCTCCACTTCCCAAGCTCCTGCCGCCATTGGCCCTTACAGTCAGGCCATTGAGACCGGCGGTATGGTTTTCACCTCTGGTCAGCTGCCTATCAATCCCGCTACGGGGGAATTTCCAGACGGAGGTATCAGGGAACAGACCCGTCAATCACTGCTCAATGTAAAAGCAATTTTAGAGGAGGCAGGAACGACACTCGATAACGTGGTTAAGACCACGGTTTACCTGAGCAGTATCAATGATTTCCTGCCCATGAACGAAGTGTACGCCGAGTTTTTCCAAGCACCCTTCCCCAGCCGCAGCGCCTTTGCGGTAAAAGACCTGCCCAAGGGAGCACTCGTTGAAATAGAAGTGGTGGCCGCCAAATAAGGCTTATTTGCCTCCCTCCTCCTCCAAGGCCTTGATGCTTTGCCAGTTCATGCACACAGGGTACGAGATAAGGAGGGAGGCAAACGCCATCCCCAAGGCAAAGATAGCAATACAAACATAGTACAGCACCATGGCATAGCCGGGCAGAGATGCCGGTTCACCAGCCAAACGTGTCAGTGCAGCCAGCGTAATGATGTGGCGCATGATGAAAAAGGGTGCTCCGAAGGTAAACACGACAGCCACAACGACCCAAAACGACAACAGCTCCACGGTGATTGTACGGCCCAAATACCGGAAAAGCCCGAAGCAGTCGCTTAAACTGGTCCGAAAACCGTCATTGTCGTAGGCATATTTCATGTAAAACAAACGTGATACTCCCATCAGGAACAGCAAGGCAAGCACCAACAATGCCACGACAGTCGCAGACAATGCCAGACCAGACAGATGGGGCATCAAGAAAACGAACGACAAAAAGACAACAAAAGCCATGCCGCCGCGAACCAAATTAGCCAGCAAGACACGCAGATAGGTTGCAGATGCAGAGGGACCAAGCACAGGCTCTTGGGTATCCTCGGCCTGCCGGTTCAAGCAGGTCCTCTTCTGATAGGCCACGAGCACCGCCTGCAACCCGACGTCAAGCAGCATGAACCAAGCAACAGCCACCCCGGCAAAAAACACCCAGAAATGGTGCCCATCACCCGGCTGGGCTTGCAAACGCAATGACAAGCCATCGTCCGCTATCACAAGGAGCACGAAACTAAGCACATAGGGAGGAAGCACATAACGCAATATCCAAAGCAGGTGCGAGAAATGACGCAAGACATAAGCAATGCCATCGCGAAAACATCTTGAATAGCTGCGAATCGTAATCTGTTTTCTTTCCATTTTTCTTTCTTTCATACAAAAGTAAAAAAAAACGCCAAACAGGACAAGCCTTTTGAACGGAAAGCTTTGTTTGTTCTTTTTTTTCATGTAAATTTGTATTTAAACACAATATTTCAGCAATTCAGCATGGAAACTCCAAAAACAATCAAATGGGGATTTATTGGCTGCGGCGAGGTTACAGAAAAGAAAAGTGGCCCTGCCTTTAGTCTAATTCCAGACAGTCAGGTTTATGCCGTCATGAGTCGTAATGCCGAAAAAGCACGTTCCTACGCCGAACGCCACGGTATTCCGAAGTGGTACACAGATGCGCAGCAATTGGTGAACGACCCGGAAGTAAATGCGGTCTATATAGCCACTCCACCCTCCAGCCATGCTACCTATGCCATCATGGCTATGCGATCCGGCAAACCCGTGTACGTCGAAAAACCCTTGGCGGCCTCCTACATTGATTGCCAACGCATCAACCGTATCAGCCAGCAAACAGGCGTTCCCTGCTTTGTGGCCTATTACCGTCGCTATCTGCCTTATTTCAAGAAAGTAAAACAGTTGGTGCTGGATGGGGAAATCGGCAAGGTAACGAATGTTCAGATACACTTTGCCGTACCTCCGCGCGACTTGGACTACAACAAACAGGATCTTCCCTGGCGCGTGCAGCGTGATATTGCAGGCGGAGGGTATTTCTACGACCTGGCCCCCCATCAGATTGACTTGCTGCAAGAGATTTTCGGCCCTATTCTGCGCGCGCACGGCTACAAGGCCAATCGTGGGGAACTGTACAGCACAGAGGACAGTGTAAGCGCCTGCTTCAGTTTTCCCGACGGACTTCCCGGCAGCGGTTCGTGGTGTTTTGTAGCCAGCGAACACAGCAAAGTAGACCGCATAGAGATTATGGGTACAGAAGGAGCCATCAGCTTCAGCGTCTTTACCTACAGCCCTATCATCTTACAGAACAGCAAGGGGCGACAGGAGTTTACCATTCCTAATCCCCAACATGTCCAACTGCCGTTGATTCAAAACATCGTAGACCACCTCATGGGGCGCGACAAATGTACCTGCGACTGCACTTCTGCCACTACCGTGAATTGGGTCATGGACCGTATCTTGGGCAAACAATAGGATTTACTCGAAACGGATGCTCTTGGCCGGCTCAATACGGCTCACCTGCAACGTGGGCAATAAGAGCGCGATGAAAACAAGCAGGGCAACGACAACATTCATCAGAAGAATCAGCGGCCAGTACATCAAAACGGGAACAGCCTCAACGTAATAGACTTCAGGATTCAAGCGAACAAGCCCAAAGGCATCCTGCAACAGGCAGAGACCTATGCCCACAGCATTGCCTAAAAGGATTCCCCGCAAGGCAATCAGGAATGAATAACTGCTGAAGATACTGCGCAGTACGCCATTACTTGCTCCCAAGGCCTTCATCACACCGATGAATTGGACACGCTCCAATATGATGATAAGCAAGCCCGAAACAGAAGAAAAGCCAGCAACCAAGGCCATCAATGAAAAAATAACAATGACATTGATGTCCAAAAGATTGAGCCAAGAGAAGATTCCGGGATAAAGACGCAGAATGGAAGGTGAGGCATAGCCCTGGCCATAAGCGTCCAAACGACTTTGCATACGCATGGCAATGGCATTGCTCACAGAATCGGCAAGTGAAAAATCTGTCAAACGTATCTCCGCTCCGCTACACTGGTCCTGTTCAAATTTTAGTAACTGATGCACGGTTGCATAGTCGCAGAAAACAAAACTTTTATCAAAATCGTTCAGGCCTGATTGATAGATGCCCGCAATCGTAAACCGACGTGTGCGCAGACGCTCTTCAAAGAAATACGCATAGACCTTCTGCCCCACTTCCAATTTTAACTGCTTCGCCACACGTTTCGAGACATAAAGGCGGCCCGTACTTTTCTTGGAACTGAAAGGTTCCGTAATTTGCCCCTCCAACAAGGAATGTTGCAGAAAACTGAGGTCGTAATGTTCATCGAAACCTCGGAAACTAACCCCTTGAAAGGCGTCATCTGTCTTCAAGACACCACTCTTGGCGGTGAAGCGCGACACACTGGCGACGCCAGGAATTCCGCTCAGTTCGCCCATCAGTTGCCCGTTGACTTGAATGGGATGCATGTCGCCTCTATAATAGGTGTTATAGTTCAAAAGCTGAACATGGCTGCCAAAACTTACTACCTTTTCACGCACCTCACGCTGAAAGCCCAAGACGATGCTCAGGGTAATGATCATTACAGCCACACCCAAAGCAATGCCTGCCGTAGAAATGACAACAGCACCATGCGATATCTGCTTGCGATTTTCGCCTTTCAGCAGACGTCGCGACATAAAAAGCGACAGATTCATATCCCCGAAGCCCAAATGCGAATCATCAATCCAGAATCCGTCCGGGGTATGCCTCCAAGGCTTTCTTGAGCACATACAGTGCACGAGACAAATCTTCTTTCTTCAGGACATAGGCCAAACGTACTTGATTACGGCCTGCACCAGGCGTGGTGTAGAAGCCCGAAGCGGGAGCCATCATCACCGTCTCCCCCTCATAATCAAAATCACTTAGACACCAAGCACAGAATTTCTCCGCATCATCCACGGGCAACTTGGCAACCGTGTAGAAAGCCCCCATAGGTATGGGACTATAAACACCGGGAATACGGTTCAGCCCGTCAATCAGACACTTGCGACGTTCCACATATTCATCATACACCTCGCGTTGGTACTCTTCGGGAGCATCCAGTGAAGCCTCTGCAATAATCTGACCGATAAGCGGGGGTGAAAGACGTGCCTGACAGAATTTCATCACAGCCTGGCGTACCTGCTCGTTCTTGGTAATCAATGCACCGATACGAATGCCACACTCGCTATAACGCTTTGAAACGCTGTCAATAAGCACTACGTTATTCTCGATCCCCTCCAAGTGGCATGCACTGATATAGGGTGAACCCGTATAGATAAACTCACGATAAACCTCGTCCGAGAAAAGATAGAGGTCATACTTCTTCACCAAGTCTCGAATCTGGTTCATCTCACGGCGTGTGTACAGATAGCCTGTCGGATTATTCGGGTTGCAAATCAGGATGGCACGTGTACGCTCGTTGATAAGTTCCTCGAATTTCTCCACCTTGGGAAGAGCAAAGCCCTCGTCAATCGTAGTGGATATGGTACGGATAACGGCACCCGCAGAAATAGCAAAAGCCATGTAATTGGCATAAGCCGGTTCCGGAACGATAATCTCGTCGCCAGGATTCAAACAGGCCATGAAGCTGAAAAGCACAGCCTCCGATCCTCCACAAGTAACAATAATATCATCGGGAGAAAGATGGATATCGTATTTTTCATAGTAACCCACCAGTTTCTTCCGATAACTCCGATAGCCCTGGGACGGACTGTATTCAAGCACCTTGCGGTCGATGCTATGAAGTGCGTCCAAAGCGACTTGAGGCGTAGGCAAATCGGGTTGACCGATATTAAGTTGATAGACATGCACTCCCCGTTCCTTTGCAGCACTGGCCAAAGGAGCAAGCTTACGGATGGGAGACTCGGGCATCTCCTGACCTCGAAGGGATATGTTTGGCATCTTTCTCTTGGTTTTAATATCTACAAAGATACAAACAAAACTGCGGTCGTGCAAGATTTAATTCGGGAAAATGCGCTAACTTTGCATATAGACAAACACCAAACGCTAAATAATAAATGAAGACTACATTGCTCGTGGTCGGGAAGACCACAGACGCACATATAGAAGCGCTGACAAACGATTATATCAAACGCATTGAACACTATATGCCTTTTGAGATGGAGGTGATACCCAAACTGAAAAACACGGCCACATTGAGCGAAGCGCAGCAGAAGGAACAAGAAACACTGCTTATAAAAAAACGCCTCCAGCCGGGTGATGTCCTTGTACTCCTTGACGAACATGGCAAAGAACTCCGCAGTATTGAGTTGGCAAATTGGTTTGACCGTAAGAAGCATGCCGTCAACAAACGTCTAGTATTACTGATTGGCGGGCCCTATGG
>JAQYEW010000062.1 GCA_028723455.1 Prevotellaceae bacterium
TTGGAAATGCTTTAAGGGATATAAGCAAGAAATATTCAGAATTGATACGGCAAGAAGTGGAGCAATGGGACTTATCTAATCCTCGAATTATGTTTACCTACAAACTTGCAACTAAACTACTAAAGTAGATATGACCATAGAGTATTTCCCCTCCAATAAGCCGCGAACAGATGAACTTATTGATTCTTTGATAAGTGTATGGGAGAGAACTGTTCGAGCAACTCATCTTTTTCTAACGGAGCAAGATATTCAGAATCTTATTCCTCACGGTCGAAGAGCATTGAGTGTGGTTGATTTGTTTGTCGTGAATGACAATGAATGCCCCATTGCGTTTATGGGTATCTCGGACGACAAGATAGAAATGCTGTTTGTTTCGCCTGATTATTTCAGAAAAGGCATAGGGAAAAGACTTATTCGATTAGCCATTGACGAATGCAAAATACGCTATATTGATGTAAACGAGCAAAATCCCAATGCACTCACATTTTATCAGAAAATGGGATTTCAAGTTTCTGAAAGAACGGAAACGGATGAACTTGGCAATCCTTTCCCGATACTTAGAATGAGTTTGTAACATAGAATAGATGAGTTATGTTCTATCTCCTGTACGGATGTTTTCATGGGCACTAATCAGTGTCGTTCTTACGATGCTTAGTTTGCTCTCCGCATTTTTTCTTGATGAATAGGTTTCAACAATGGTTGGATAGGCATTGAGAGCATGTTGCCTATAACAATAGTATGTCCCTGTTACCCATCCATAGTAGTTGATAGTTTTCTAATCTCAAAATCTGCCTGATGCCGATTATATAATAATCGGCATATAGGTCAAATTGTTAGACGTTGAAAAAACAGGACTTCTATCTGACGTTAATCTTTGCGGCCAAAGAAGTACATTTTTCTCTCAGTTCTTCTTGTGAGGCGTCCAGACTGTCCCAGCAAACAACAACACCCATGCGTCGGCCTATATGGGCGACGGGCTTGCCGAAGATTCTCAAATCCGTGCGTGGTTCCGCACAAACCTCCGCCATTCCCTCGTAGTCGGGTGCTGTGCTTTCCACGGTGCTCAGCACTACCGCACTGGCCCCTTGGCGTTCTTGGGTGATTTCCGGAATGGGAAGCCCCAGAACGGTGCGGGCATGTAATTCAAATTCTGTTAGATTTTGCGTTCCCGCCAGCGTTACCATACCCGTATCGTGCGGACGAGGACTAAGCTCATTGAATATAACTCCCTCTTGTTCGCTTACGAAGAACTCCACGCCCCATATCCCATAGCCTGTCAGGGCAGCCGTTACCTTGGCCGCCATTTCCCGGGCTTCTTGTATCAGTTCGGGGCGCATTACGCGGGGCTGGAAGCTTTCGCGGTAATCTCCGTTTTTCTGCACATGCCCGATAGGTGCACAGAAGAGGGTAGGGCCGTTTTGCTGCGTAACGGTGAGCAGGGTAATCTCGTAGTCAAAATCTACGAAGCGCTCAATAATCACTTCGGGAATGTCTCCGCGCGCTCCCTCACGTGCTTTCTCCCATGCCCGTGGCAGGTCGTCCATACTATCCACTTTGCTCTGCCCGTGTCCGCTGGAACTCATCAAGGGCTTGATTACGCAGGGGAATCCGAGTTCTGCTCCCGCCGCCTGCAATTCTTCCAGGGAGGTGGCGTAGCGGTAGTTGGCGGTGCGAAGCCCCAGTTCTGTGTGAGCCAGTTCACGAATCGCTTTGCGGTTCATGGTGTAGTTCACGGCTTTGGCGCTTGGTACCACTTGAATGCCTTCCTGTTCAAAACCATATAGTTTCTCCGTGCGGATGCTCTCCACCTCGGGTACGATAATGTCTGGATTTACCTCACGGACCGTCCGTTCCAACGCTTCGCCATCCAACATGGAAAATACCCGACTCTCGTCGGCAACCTGCATGGCAGGGGCTCTGTCGTAGTTGTCGCAAGCCACTACATAGTGTCCCAAACGTTTAACAGCAATTACAAACTCTTTGCCCAGTTCGCCCGAGCCCAAAAGCAAAATCTTTTTCATAACAGCAGAGAATGTATTAAGGTTCTACGAAGATACGTTTTTTTTCTCAGACATCTCCTCATTTCTGTCATTATTTTGTGAAATACATTGTGGACATTTGGGGTATATTCGGATCAGGGATTCTTTTTCCGTCTAAGATTTAAAAATCCCATCAAAAATTTGCTGGTTTCAAAAAAACGCTCTATCTTTGCACTCGGAAATCCAAAACAAGGGGGTATAGCTCAGCTGGCTAGAGCACTTGCATGGCATGCAAGGGGTCATCGGTTCGAATCCGATTATCTCCACACAAAAAAAGCCTACTGATTATTGTAGGCTTTTTTTGTGTGTCATAGTTTGTCTTGTAATATCTTCATGCCGACGGAGGCTTTTTCCCTGATTACCTGAATCGGCCGGTTGTGATGGACGTTTACCTCGTTTGGGTCTATCAGATAGATGGGAGCACCTTGCGGGACGTAGTTTATTAGTCCCGCAGCCGGATAGACGTTCATCGAGGTGCCGATGATTACGAAGATATCTGCCTGCATCACCTCGTCGATGGCCCGCTCTATTTCAGGAACAGCTTCGCCAAACCACACGATGAAGGGTCTTAACTGCGAACCGTCATCTGCCAAGTCTCCCATCTTCACTTCGTATTCCTTTGGCTTCAATTCTTTGATGAACCTGGGGTCGTTTGGGCTGAGGCTTGACGTTACCTTGGTCAATTCTCCATGTAGGTGGATGACGTGGCTGCTTCCCGCCCTTTCATGTAGGTTGTCTATGTTCTGGGTTATCACGCTCACCTGGTAGTTTTGCTCCAGATCCGCTATGATGCGATGTGCTTTGTTGGGCTCAACATTCAACAACTGCTTTCTTCGCTCGTTGTAAAATCGGATGACCAAGGCGGGATTAGCAGCGTATCCCTCTGGGGTCGCTACCTGTTCCACAGGATATTTGTCCCATAAGCCTCCGGCATCTCTGAAAGTGCTGATGCCGCTCTCTGCGCTGATTCCGGCACCGCTCAAAATAACTAACTTCTTTTTCATAATCGCTGTTCTTTTTTTGTTGTGCGTTTTACCGTTTGGCAAAGATACCTATAAACAGTGGTATTCTTGGGAAAATCACAAATTCTTTTTGAAACAATTCCTCCATTTTGTTTTTTTCCACTAACTTTACACCTTGATGATCAAAAAACGTGATAATCATAGGATGGTTTTAGGCAGGTTCCTACTGACAGGCTATTTGATGCTGATGTTGGTGGGTATTTTACATGTGCACAAGGCACAGCCTGAATACCAGTGCCAGAATTGTCATGAACATATTCATCACGAAGGTTTTGCCTATCAATGGGCTATAAATCATGACGACTGTCTGGTTTGTCAATTCTTCCACCAATTGTTCGTCAGCCCGCAAGCATTTGCTTTCTCGGCGGTAGTGCTTGCTGTGGTTGCTTTCATTCCCTTTGCGTCCGATGTAATCGTTTGTAGTAGGGTGTGTTTGCCGGGATTGCGAGCTCCTCCGGTTTTCAGTTGATATTGAAATTATTAACTAACAACTGAAGGAATCACATATTTTAAATGATAATAAAGAGAACTATCAGCGTACTACTGATGGGCCTCTGTTCTTCCTCCGTGCATTATGCCCAAACGGCTGATAGCCTGAAGAACATTCAGATGCAGGAGGTCTCCGTTATGGGTTTCTCGCGCCAACGTAGCGAGGTTGCCACTTTGCCCACGGTTCATGTGTCTGCGGAAGAGATGCGTAGACATTTGGGACACAGTCTTATGGATGCTCTTTCGCATACCGACGGAGTACGTGCCATGGACATTGGTGTCGGCTTTAGCAAACCTATGATACGTGGACTTGGCTTCCAACGTGTGGCTGTGTCAGAGAACGGAGTAAAACAGGAGGGACAGCAGTGGGGGGCGGACCATGGTCTGGAAATAGATGCTTTTAACGTTGGCGAGGTGCGTGTGGTGAAAGGGCCAGCGTCCGTGCTCTATGGCAGTGATGCCATGGGCGGTGCAATTGAAATTCTCCCTGCACCTTTCCCCCAGAAGGATACTCTTATGGGAGAGGCTCTGCTGCAATATCAAAGCGTCAGTTCCGGACTCAGTGCGTCAGCAATGCTTGCGCTTAAGCGGAAACGATTCTTCACCCGGTTGCGCTATTCCGAGCGTCATTGGGCAGACTATCGTGTGCCTGCTGACAGCTTTACCTATCTGAGTATGAATCTGCCTATCCATGCCCGCCGTTTGAAGAACACCGCAGGCCTTGAGCGTGGCCTCAACTGGCTTTGGGCTTACAGGCAAGGGCGTTTTGACGGACGCGTCGTCATAAGCGACAGTTACCAGAAGGCTGGTTTTTTCAGCGGTGCGCACGGTGTTCCCAATAGTGCCAATCTGCTGTCTGATGGCAAGAGATGGAATATCGACCTGCCCTATAGCATGGTGAACCACTTGAAAGTGATCAGCCACAATAAATGGACAGGCAATAGTTTACAGGCAACATTGGTCTTGGGTTATCAGCAAAACCATCGTGAGGAGTGGAGCCGCTTCCACACGCACAACTATGGCCAACAGCCACCTTCCCGGGATCCTGATAAGGAGTTGTTGCTTCGTTTGCATACCGGCTCGGCTAAAATGCAGGTGAGATATACTCCTTTATCGGAGTGGGAGCATTATTTCGGTCTTTCAGCGATGGTGCAGAAGCATCGTATCGGAGGCTATGGTTTTTTGATTCCTAACTACAATCGTAGTGAGTTTGGTGCGTATTACCTGAGCAACTATCGCATGAACAATGCACTTGTGTTCAATGCCAGTATGCGCTACGACATCGGGCGTATTCTGACGCGTGCCCACGGTCAGGAAGCAGAAGCCGTAAGGCGTCATTTTGATAACTATTCTTTTGCTTTGGGAGCCACGTTTACGCCCGACCGTAAGCACGAACTGCGATGCTCCGTTGGACGTGCCTTTCGCTTGCCCTCGGCCAATGAGCTGACGTCAAACGGAGTTCATCATGGTGCTTTCCGTCATGAGCGCGGCGATGCTGCCCTTGCAAGCGAACAAGGATGGCAAGCCGACTTTTCTTATACCCTGCATACAGACCGGCTGAAACTTAGTGTGTCGCCTTTCTTCAGTTATTATTCGCATTTTATTGCATTACATCCTACAGGCCTCTGGTCGGCATTGCCCGATGCAGGCCAGGTGTATCAATTCAAGGATTCGCCTGCGTGGTTTGCAGGTGGTGAGTTTAGGATGAAGCTTCGTGTGATCCGTCATTTTTACTATGAGCTATCGGGTGAGTATGTTCACACCTACGATACTGGGTCGCACACGGCAACGCCCTTTTCTCCGCCTGCTTCGATGCGCAACACAATCAGTTGGGAGTGTCAGCGATGGGAACTCTTTGCCGAGTGCCATAGCGTGACCAGACAAAACCGTGTGTGCCATAACGAGGATACGACTCCGGGGTACAACCTGATAAATGTAGGCGGTAAGGTGGATTTTCCGCTAAGCAAAGGTAAGCTCTCCTTGCTTTTGAACGTGCGTAACCTACTTAACACAAGTTATTTGAATCATCTTAATTTTTACAGGAAGATTGAGATGCCGGAATCAGGCCTCGACTTCCAAACAACAATTTTATTCACCTATTAAAAACATTTCAAAATGAAATCAAACATTTTATTCTCTATTTTCTCCGTTCTGTTGGGTCTTACTTTCGTTTCATGCGACAAGGACAACGATGCCGATACCACCAAGCCTGTAATTAAACTCGAGGAACCGGCGAATGGCGAGGTGTTGCGCATTGGTGGTGATGTGCATTTTGAGGCGGAGTTTTCTGACGACGTGATGTTGGGCAGTTACTTGGTGGAGATACACTCCAACTTCGACGGACACAGCCATAAAGCCCCCTCTTCGCGCGCCACTTCAGAGGAAGTTCCCTTCTTCTTCAAAAAGTCGTACGATCTTTCCGGCAAGCGCAATTCGCACGAGCATCATCATGACATAGTGATTCCTGAGAATACGAAGCCAGGCAATTATCATTTTATGGTTTATTGCACCGACGCTGCCGGCAACCAGACGCTTGTAAGTCGCGAAGTTGTTCTCTCTCATGACGCGGAGGAGCATCACCACGAGGAATAATAAGTCTCCGGGATATTAGATTCAAAAAAACAACATCCGCCTGATAACGTGCTGCCCATTGAACTGCGGTTCATGGGTCAGTACCTTATCAGACGGATGTTTTTGTCAATCGTAATCTTCGTGATGTCGTCCTAATATTTTGTAACTTCCTTGATAAATCCGCCATGATAGATTTCATTGACCGCTTGACGTAGTTCGGCCTGTGTGTTCATGACGATAGGCCCATTCCACGCAATGGGTTCTTTGAGAGGAGGTGCAGACATCAGCATCACTTGCGCCCCGTTTGCGCCAGCCTCTATGATTACCTTATCTCCGTCCAGCATCTTTACTGCTGTCTTCTCATCGATATGTGTGCCTGCTGTTACAATGTCTCCCAAAAGGGTAAACAGCATGACAGTGTTTTGTTCTTTCACATCAACGGTGAGTCTGGCATTGGGTTCCAGATGTATGTCATAATAGTCAAGAGGGAGGTACTTGCCTTGCCAGCCCTTGTGTCCCTGATATTCTCCTGTTATCAAGCGGAGCTTGCCTCCATCAAAGGGAAACTCTTGGATTTCTTCTTTCAGGATGCCGTGGTAAGCGGGTGATGCTTTCATCTTATCCTTTGCCGGCAAGTTGAGCCATAATTGTAGTCCGAGCAATCTTTCACCACCGGGCATCTCTGAATGGTAAGCGCCAGAGCCGGCTGTCAGCCATTGAGCTTCACCGTCGTGGATGGTTTCTTTGCTCCCTAAATGATCTTCATGCGTCATTCTTCCTTTGGCAATGAAACTTACGGTTTCAATACCACGATGTGGATGTTCTGGAAAACCTGCTTCAAAATCCTTTTGGTTTGTGCTGTCAAACGAATCTAACATCAAAAAGGGGTCGAAGTCATATATGGTTTCATGGCCCAATACTCTTACTAATTTAACACCTGCACCGTCCTGTGCGCGGAATCCCTGAACCTGTTGTCCAACTTTTCTTTCTTTCATAGTCTTTGTTGTAATGTTGTTTTCACTATACCCTTTATTATTCAAGCACTTTGCCAAAGAGTTTTTTCTGCAAAATATTCAGTCGTACACGATTTACCTGTATCTTTTGTCCGAATTTGAAGTGATGGCAGTCGGGAAATGAAAAAAACACTATCTTTGTACTAAGTATCCGTTATATGAACAAAATAGAGACACAACCGTTAGACGAAGAGGTTAGCTTTAAGCTTTATACCTTGAACAGACTGATACAGCAGACTTATCAGGTCTTTTTGACCCCGCTGGGTCTCACTTATGTCCAGTATCTGGTTATGAAAATCCTGCTGGAGAAGGATGGAATAGCTGTAAATGTCATTTCTTCCCGTCTGGTTTTGGCAAGTAATACGGTAACGCCGTTGCTTCAACGCATGGAGAAGCAGGGGTTGCTTGTGCGTAAGTTGATGTGTCGTGACCAGCGTCAGCGTATTATCCTGCTCACGGATAAAGGCCGGGCTATGCGCCGGCAGATTGCTGAAGTGTCGGTACTTGTTGCCACGTCATTGTCTGAATTGAAAATGAATTGTGTTATGGCCAATCAGCTCAAGGACCAACTCAATGATTTCATTCAGAAAATCATTTGAGTTACTCTCCAATAAAACTTGGAGGTATGCCTTGTTAAGCCATAAACGTTTTAAACCGACAACGGGATGCGATTACACATCTGTTGCCGGTTTATAATGTTTTGATAAAAAGGTCTGACTGATTTTTAGTCAACGCACATTATTTTTCTGCTTTCCATAAGCCGTGGAGGTTGCAGTATTCACGAACGGTAACCTTTTCAGCCGTTGTCTTGAATTCTGCTACGGGCTTGTCATCGGGAGTCAGGTAATGGCGCAACACTTCGTTTTCTGTAACAAGCTCAATCCATTGGATGTAGTGTTCGGGTGTCATGGGATGCTCTACGGAACCCACGCTTACGCGGTAGCCGCCGTCGATCTTCTCAATAACGGGAACATGCTTTTCCGTTGCTGCGTCTGTGGTGTTCTCTTTCATAGGTTTGCATAACTCGCCGCAACATGAAGGTACGCCGCCGCCTGCTTCCACAACTTCAAAAATATTGCCACATTTCTCGCATTTGTAAATTTCCAGTTTCTTTGCCATAATCGTTAATTTTAAATTGGTATTAAATGAATAAGTTCACGTTCGCGGCCTCAGCCCGTTCCATGTACGATGCAACACCACCAACGTTGACGCAATCCAGCAATTCCTCCCGTTTGATACCCATTACATCCATGGACATTTGACAGGCTATGAATTCGACACCATTGTCAATGGCTTGTTGACGCAGGGATTCAAGAGAGTCGACACCTTTTTTCTTCATCAAAAAGCGCATCATTTTGGCGCCGATACCCAGCATGTTCATCTTAGACAGAGAGAGCCGGGTAGAATCAGCAGGAAGCATCCATCCGAACATCCTGCCCCAGATGTCCTTGCTTACCTGTGGCTTGTGCTGCTTCTTGAGGGCGTTCAGTCCCCAGAAGGTAAAGAATATACTTACCTTTTTGCCTGTAGCGGCTGCTCCGTTGGCCAGTACGAAGGTGGCAAGCGTTTTGTCCAGGTCATCGCTGAACAGAATCAATGTCTTGCCTTGGTTAGCGGGAACGGTCGCAGGGGCTTGGGTCGTATGCTCTGCTGCTTTTTGAATCTCCACGATGTGCTTACCGCCTTCCGCACGATGGCTGAGGAATCGGTTTCCCGTGGTTCTGCACCACGCTGCAGCGTCCTTGGGGAAGCCGGCATCGGTGGCTTTGATCTGCAACACTTGACCTGCGGAAAGGCTATCCATATTTTGCTTCAGTTTCATGATGGGGCCGGGGCATTGCAGTCCGCAAGCATCCAATTGAATTACTGTGGGTTCGCATAAAGGGTCGTTGGCGCAGGCTGGCGTATCGCAGGAGCATCCGAAATGGTCGGGAGTCTCCACTATGGACGTAGCGGCGCGGTAGGTCTTGATACCTCCGACCAAGTTTCTTACATCTTGGTATCCCATGTCTTTCAGCAGATTGGAGGCCAGATAGCCACGCAGACCTACACCGCAGAAAATCCATATGGGACGATCAGTGGGAATCTCATGAATTCGGTCGCGCATCTCGTCCACAGGAAGGTTAACAGCCCCGGGTATGGTACCTAATTCGTATTCGTCGGCAGTGCGCACGTCAAGGAGTGTGATTCCCTTCAGATCGGCATCCTTCAGTTGGCGCCAATAGAGGGGTGTCATTTTGCCGTGCAGAATATTGGCGGCAACATAGCCAGCCAAAGCTACGGGGTCTTTGGCAGAAGAGAAGGGAGGCGCATAGGCATGTTCAATGCGCGTGAGGTCTTCAACCGTCAGTCCTTGCTTGATGGCAAAAGCCAACTGGTCGATTCGCGTGTCGACACCGTCATATCCTACAATCTGCGCACCATAAAGCCTGCCGTCAGTGGGGGAGAATGTAACCTTGATGCTCATGGGCAGGGCACCGGGATAGTATCCCGCATGCGAGTTGGGATGGATGGTTGCACTCAGATAAGGTATCTCCATCTGCTTCAGTCGCTTGGCAGGCAAGCCTGTTGCGGCCACTGTTTGGTCGAACACTTTGGCGATCGCGGTGCCGATAGAGCCTTCGTATTTTACGTGGTTGCCCTCTACCATGTTATCGGCAACGATGCGAGCCTGTCTGTTGGCAGGCCCTGCCAGGAAATTCAACCAGGGTTTGCCCGTGATGGGGTGGGGATATTCAATGGCATCGCCGACGGCATAGACGTTTTCGTCCGAGGTTTGGAGATATTCGTTCACCGCAATACCGCGCATTTCGCCCAAGGCAATACCCGCCTCTTGCGCCAAACGTGTCTCGGCCCTTACGCCGATGGACAAGATTACTATGTCGGCGGGAATGGAAATACCCGATTTGAAGTTCACCTTCAGTTGGCCATCCTGTTGCGTGAAAGACTCGACAGCCTGCTCCAGATACAGTTTCACGCCCTGCTGTTGCAGATGTTCGTGAACCAAAGATGCCATGGAATAGTCAATCGGAGCCATCACCTGCGGTAACATTTCCACCACAGCCACTTCTGCACCAAGGTGTTTCAGGTTCTCTGCCATTTCCAAGCCAATGAATCCACCGCCCACGATAACGGCACGCTTCACCTGACGTTGTTGGGTATAGGCTTTGATGCGGTCGGTATCCGCCACGTTTCTAAGAGTGAAGATACCGTCCAGGCCGATGCCGGGAAGCGGCGGACGAACGGGTGCGGCACCTGGCGAAAGCAACAGCTTGTCGTAGGCTTCTGTGTATTCGCGCCCGTCTGCCGTCTTCACCTTTACCGTCTTGGCTTGCGTATCGATGGCGATAACCTCGGAGAACGTCCTCACGTCAATGTTAAAACGCTTGCCGAAAGCCTTGGGAGTCTGTACGAAGAGCTTGTTGCGATCCTCGATTACTCCTCCAATATAATAAGGCAAGCCGCAATTTGCGTACGAGATGTGCTCGCCCTTTTCAAAGAGGATGATTTCCGCTTGCTCGGACAGTCTTCTCATGCGTGCCGCCGCTGTGGCACCTCCTGCCACTCCGCCTATGATGATGTATCTTTCCTTCTTCATCGTGGTTGTCGTCTTAAAGATTCTGATTGATAACTTGTGTCAGGGCATCCAAAGGCAGTGCTCCGCTTTGTCTCCACAACACTTTGCCGTTACGCATAAGCATCAATGTGGGAACAGCCTGTATGCCATACTGTGCGGCAGCAGCTTCATTCCTGTCAACATCTATCTTTACGATACGAACCTTATCCCCCATGTTTTGTTTGAGGGTGTCCAGAACGGGGTGCATCATCTTGCAGGGACCACACCATGTAGCATAAAAATCAACCAAAACAAGTTCGTTGCCTGAAATAATGTTGTTAAAAGTTTCCATATTTGTATCTTAAGTTTATTAGTTGTTTCTGATGCAAAGATACAGATATGTCAATAGACAGACAAACGCTTTTGTTTATGGCAGCATAGACGGCATCTATTCTTTAATGCGGAAAGTATAAACCTTAGCGGACTTCGAGTTTGTTATCATATTGGTTATAGCCAGGCAGTATTCTCCTGGTTCAAGACCCGAGAGACTGATGATGACAGAGTTTTCGCCGTATTTCTTATATTTCAGCACCACTCCGTTTTCTTCATTGGCGGAAGCTCCGGTGAAGGTTCCGGCCTCGCCTGTTTTCCAACGGCGTTTTGATTTGAGAATGTCGAGTTTGATGATGCTCAGGCATTGTTGGGGAGAAATGTCGCCCGTATTGATGATGATATTGCTTGTTTTGTTGTCAATTTCCAAAGGAGAAGCCTCACCCTTGATATAGTAATAACTCTTCACCTTCCCGATGCCTGTAAGGTATAGCGACGCACCGGCCTTGGCTTTTTCATAGGCGTTTTCGCAAGGCAGAGGAGTTTCAAAAGTTGCCTCCGCTTGGTTGAAGACAAAAGGTTCCATCTCAAAATCGGGTTCTTGCTGTCCGTACGCAAAAACTGAAAAGAAGCTCATCGTGAGCACACAAAGAAAAGTTTTCATGACTTGTTGATTGTTTTGGATGAATATATGAACTCAAATCTTTACGGCGGTACCACTGACCGCCACCATAATCATTGACCCGCCTCCACCGACTGTTTCATAATCTATGTCTACGCCTACGATGGCATTTGCCCCCATGGCGGCAGCGCGTTGGGCCATTTCTCGCAGTGCGGTGTCCTTGCCTTCGCGCAGCACTTCCTCGTAACTACCGCTGCGACCGCCGACAATATCCCGGATGCCGGCGAAAAAATCCTTCACGATGTTGGCACCAATGATGGTTTCGCCCGTTACTACGCCAATGTACTCATGGATGGGATGTCCTTCAAGCGAGGGGGTTGTGCTAATAATCATAGTATTCCTGTATTTTGTCTGTTAATTCTTCGTGGCGGTACTTCACGTCTTGTTTCAAGGCAAAAATACGCATTTTATTTTATAATAAAGGCGATTCCGAATATTTTTTTGTGAATTATCCCATTTTTTTCAGGACGAATAGATGAGCATAATCTATGCCTTCTCAATTTTGTGCGGTCTGCTGCGGTGATGAACGATTCGGGAGTGTAATTAGTCGTCCCTTAAAAACTATATTTGAGCGTGAAGTTTGTAAAATCGAACTTCCCGCTGATTTTTTCTATCAGGCACAAAAGAACTCTCATAGCTCTTTTGAAGTTATATGCCGCCGCAGCCAATAAAACGTTGATAGCGTCTCCTTTCACACCTTTATAAAAGTTGCGGGATAATCTGTAGTGTTCTTTGAGATGTCCTATCGTTGGCTCTATGCCTGCCCGTTTACAAAATAGCTTGTGTTTCTTTCTCTTTTGGTAGTAGGTATCTTTTGCCTTAGGAATGTCAGGGATGAGTATCCTTGTATCCCCAATCCGTTTCACACCCCTATACCCTCTATCCGCCGCCAGGTTATTAATATGCCTGCCTGTCATCCTTCGGGTTTGTTCCAGCGTCTTTTGTATGGTATGCCCGTCGTATTCATTCCTGAAAGAGCATGCACCAAGGATAAGTCCTGACCATGAGCGAAGAATGGATACCTTATTGCCAAACTCGTATTTCTTATGTTCCTTGCCTTTACTGATACAAACCACGTCCGGTTCGTGCAGGGAGTATACTTTATTCTTTGACTGACGGCCCTGGGAAAGAACCCTGTAGTATAGCTCAAACATCTTCTCATAGCCACTGCTTCCCCCCAGATTACGCTCGAGTTTCCTGACCAACCGGCCTGCTATGGTTTTTAGCCGCCTGTCTGCCGTAAGGGCTTTCTTACGGTTCCCGGGATGGTTACGGAAGCGTTGGGCACGGTAAATCCCTTTCAAGGTGCGTGTATAACTCTGCCGTAGGGGAAGGGACTTGTCATGAGCTATCCTCAGAACGTTTTTGATTATCTTTTTATGCAGCTTCGCATTCGTAGGGTAAGTTATATTCTTCTCCTGTACGGTAGAATCTATGAAAGCCGTATCAAAATGGTCTTCATCGTCCTTATCCGTATTGACACGGATACTCTCTGCCAAGATTATCTCCATGCCTTTCTCACCGATACGGTTGCGAAAATGAACCAACTCGGAAGCGGCACAGGGCTCCTTGGGAGTAAATTCAAGTTGTCCGCAAAAGTATTGGTAGTAAGCATTCTCACTCCATTGTAAAACCACAGTCTCATCAGACACATTGCGCAAGTGTTTCAAGATCAGAAGACCACACATCAGGCGGACAGGATGGGCAGGGCGACCGTTAGTACTGCAATACAAAGGAGAAAAGGCATCATCAAAATGCTGCCAGTTAATCTTATGACTAAGTTGGAAAAGGGGATGCCGGTGATTGAGCATATCTTCTAGAGAAGAGAATAAAGAGAGCTGTTTGGATGTACCTTTTAACATAAATATCTGCAAGATTTATAATGTAAAGGTACGAAATCTTGCAGATATAAGCAAATAAATCACAGTATAATATATTGTAAACCATAAACTTATTGGGTATTTAAGGGACGACTAGATAGTGTTGATAATCAAAATCTTACACCATCAAATCCAAATCTGGAGCATTTCTAATTATTCTTTTTGACATTTCGCATTTGTTGCGATTTTATGCAAGTCGCTCATTCCTAACACACTTCTTACTATTGCAAAAGGC
>JAQYEW010000063.1 GCA_028723455.1 Prevotellaceae bacterium
ATATATAAGCACACCGCTTACAATCCTCCACGCATCTCGCAAGATTGTCGGGAGTCGCATGATAAAGATGGTATTGTCCTTATCCCATCCTCCTGTCTGAACAGATGAATCAGCCTGAATTTGCTTTACCCAGTCACTCAAAAAAGGGTCAAGTCGCATACGACCCAATACGATACCGCCCAGTACCCCCAACAGAATGCCGCTGATGACGTAGATAAGAGTCACCTTCAATCCGAAGGAGCCAAGGAACATGGCAACAGCCACCTCGTTTACCAACGGTGATGTGATAAGAAATGCGAATGTTACGCCCAAAGGAATGCCGCCCTTTACAAACCCGATAAACAGTGGTATGGAGGAACATGAACAGAAAGGAGTGATCGCTCCGAAAATGGACGCCAGCATGTACTGCAATCCGTACATCTTGTGCGTATTCAGATATTTCCTCAAACGTTCAACAGGAAAGTATGCGTTGATAATCCCCATCAATACGCTGATGAAATACAAAAGAAAAAGAATTTTTATTGTATCGTAAAAGAAAAAGTTTACGGCAATCCCTATCGGCGTGTCGGCACTTAGTCCGAACAGTCCGTAAACAAGCCAGTCTGCAAATTCCTGTATCATAGACATCCAGTTATCCGTTCAATCACGAATAATATTCTTGAAAAAGAGGCGGATACCATAATTATTGCTCCTCCGCTCTTGGTAAAATATATTCTGCTACTCAGATACCCAAAAGTTTCCTTACATCACTTTCTGTCGGTACTTTCCCCTTCAACTTTACTACTTCGTCAATGACAATGGCTGGCGTTACCATGATATTATAATTCAGCATTTCCATGATGTCCTCTACCTTGGTGAGTTTTGCATCGATATCATTCTCTTTAAGTACCTTCTCAATTGTGTTGTAGGCTGCTTTACATTTGGCACAACCCGACCCTAAAACTTTTATTTCCATATTTGTAAAAACATTATTGTTATTAAATTCATTTTACAGATACATTATCCAGCAATAATATATGCCGATGATGATGAATACCACGCCTACAATAAGGTTCGCCCATTTTTGAACTTTCTGTAACTTTCCGTAAAACTTTCCCAAGCGCTGTACGCTAAAAGCAAGAAGCCATGCAACAGCAAGTACTGGAATAGCCGTGGCGACAGCAAATATCATGGGTAAAAGATAGCCTGCTGAGGTTGTAGCAGACATAGGAATCAGCATGCCAAAGTAGAACACGCCGCTGGTGGGACAGAAAGCCAGGGCGAACAGAGCTCCTATCATCAAAGCACCCCAGCCACCTTTTCCGGCAAGACCTTCCGGATTTCCACTGAATCCAAACTTGGGGAGGTTGAGTTTGTCCCCCAAAAGCATGAACAGGCCCATTACGAGCAGAAGGGGTCCAAGTATCATCTCCCCCCACGTTCCTATTATCTTTTGTATGCCGAACATGGTGGAACCAACTTTCAGAATAGTAATCAGTATTACACCAAGTAGGGTGTATGAAAGAATTCGCCCCAGCGTATAAAGCAGGCCATTCCGGAATATGCGCTTCCTGTTTTCAATATCTCTTCCGATAAACCCGATGGCTGCTATGTTCGTTGCTAACGGACAAGGTGAAAGTGCTGTCAACAGTCCGAGCAGAAATGCTGTCAGTATAGGTGTGGAACTGTTATCCAGCAATGTCTGTAACCAATCCATAACCCTTATTATCTCAGCATTACATTTACGGATTTTACGACACCAGCCCTGAATACATCCGGCGATTTGCGCGCATTTGCAAAAGCAAATTCAGTCATATTCTTGTATGTTTCCTTTCCATTCTTATGTCTAACGATAATTAGTGAAGACCATGTTACCTCATACTTTTCTGCTATCTTCTCATTTTCCTTTTTGCTAATGTCTATTATCTTTAAAAAAACCTTGCCATTTTTTATCTGTTTCGCAAAAAACTTTCTCATTGTCAATCCAGTATTGCTTTCGATAGCCATACAGGTGGCACAACGCCGTTTCCCGTGGAAATACAACACCTCCACGTAGTTATTCCCCATCTCCTTCATGAGAGGCTGAGCATCTGCGCCGTCCCTTGCAGAAACGTTGAAACAAAGGAAGAAGAAAAACGTTACATTTAAAAATAATAACTTTCTCAATCTTATATATATTTTACTGTTAGACATTACAAAACCACCATCTGCTACTGAAATAATCAGCAACAGTCCTTATCGCAGCAAGGCTGTGCAAAGAAATGTGCAAACATCCTTTTTGCAATCTGCCAATTATCCTTGTTAATACAATATTTTACTTTAGGAGCTTCCACTTCACCTTGGATCAAGCCGGCCTCCTTCAATTCTTTCAAATGCTGTGAAACGGTTGCTTTGGCAATAGGCAGTTCTTCGTGAATGTCACCGAAGAAGCAACTATCTTGTTTTGCCAAGAAAGCAAGAATGGCCATCCGCGTCGGATGTCCCATTGCTTTGGCATAACGAGCTATTTGTTCCAGATTTGTTGTGTGCTGTTTATCTTCCATTATTCTACATGTATCATTGTTTGTTGTTTGCAAAATTACGAACAAATTCTGACAAATGCAAATAAATTACCGTTCTTACAAATGCACGTTCTTGTTTTTGTGCCTTTTTGAATTATACATCTGATTTCCTATAGCCGATTCGATTTCCACGTCTTATATATTATTGCACTACTTACGAAAAAAATACAATAAAGGACTATTCTTCTAAAATTATCTGCAAATAGTCATAGGAGGGCTTGGAAGTACATGTCCCAAGGGGAATCTCTGTTTTCAATAAAAAGTATCATTCTTGGCCGCCAAAATAACAAGCGTTCTGTGTCTATGAAAAAACAAAATCAAATACTACGATTTTTTTTCGTTGCATGATAAGTTTACGCAACAAGGCAAGAGGCCTAATTCCAAGCGAACATACATTGATAATTAGCGTCGGATGCGACTGTAGGCACGAAAATTCGGAAATTTTGCGGAAATAATTAGTCTCAAAAGTGGAAATTACATCCAAAAATAAGAAATGGGGGTTGCTCAAGAACCCCCATAACCTATTCAAAAACATTGGTTTTCAATGGTGATTCCGGTGGGATTCTAACCCACGACCTTCAGAACCGGAATCTGACGCTCTATACAGCTAAGCTACGGAACCATTATGTTTTCTGAATGCAAATTTAAGCAAAACTTTTGGGCCAAACAATATTATCGGATATTTTTTTGAAATTATTGTCTGATTATATTTGACAATTTGAGAGGTTTTTTCTAACTTTGCTGACGAAATGCAAACAACAATAGAAAAATAGTAATATTTGGTCATGAGTAAAGTTACAATTCCAGCAAACTACCATTCAGCCCTGGACCTGAAACAAACAGAACTTGCCATCAAGAAAATCAAGGATTTCTTCCTCAGCAGCCTCTCTACGGAATTGCGTCTGCGACGCGTAACGGCTCCTCTGTTCGTACTGCGTGGTCTTGGTGTCAATGACGACCTTAACGGTACAGAGCGGCCGGTTTCTTTCCCTGTCAAGGACATGAACGGTTCGGTAGCCGAGGTGGTACATTCTCTGGCAAAGTGGAAACGCCTGACACTGGCAGACTACAGTGTAGAGCCAAACTTTGGTATCATCACGGACATGAATGCCATACGTGCCGACGAGGAGTTAGACAACATTCACTCGCTCTACGTAGACCAATGGGATTGGGAGCGTGTCATCCTAAGCCAACATCGCAATGTCAACTTCCTGAAATGCATCGTAAGAAAAATTTACAGTGCCATACAACGCACAGAATTCTATATTTGCGAAACCTATCCGCAACTGAAGGCGTTCTTGCCCGAAGAGGTTTTCTTTATTCATAGCGAGGAACTGTGTCAGATGTATCCTGACATGTCGCCCAAAGAACGCGAACACGCCATCTGCAAGAAACACGGAGCTGTATTTATTATCGGAATAGGCGGAAAGCTAAGTGACGGCAAAGAGCATGATTTGCGTGCACCTGACTACGACGATTGGAGCACGCCAAACGAAGATGGCTTCCTTGGCTTGAACGGCGACCTCCTGGTTTGGTATCCGGTGTTAGAACGCAGCATCGAACTTTCCAGCATGGGAATCCGTGTGGACAAAGACGCATTGCTGCGACAACTGCAACTTCAAGGCAAGGAAGAACGAAAAGAGCTGTATTTCCACAAACGCCTCTTAGACGGAAGCCTACCGTTGAGCATCGGCGGAGGCATCGGACAGAGCCGTCTTTGCATGTTGCTTCTGAACAAGGCCCATATCGGAGAAACACAAAGCAGTATCTGGCCTGATGATATGCGCCAGACCTGTCGTGAAAACCATATCCACTTGATTTAAACAATAATCGTGATAGAGGCGTTATGATTTCATTTTCATAACGCCTCTATCACGATTATACTATCTTCTGGAGTTGGGCGGAGGCAGAAAAGCAGACTTGATATGCTGTAATTCATCACCAACGATGCCAATGATATCAAAGCGCAGGGGCAGATCGATACGGTAAGTCCGCACATAACTGTTAGCGGCATTACTTAACGCACGTATTTTCCGCCAATCCACGGCATCGAATGGTTCGCCATAATCGCGTGAAGTACGCGTCTTCACCTCTACCACCACCAAGCGATGCCTATCCAAGGCCACAATATCCAATTCATGGCGCGACTTGGGAGCCTTCCAATTACGATGAAGGATGGTATAGCCCGCATGCTCCAGATAATCTACAGCACGCTGCTCACCATCCTCTCCTAATATGTTATGCTCTGCCATAAGAGGCAATATGCCTTAGTTTTGGAACAAATGGTCTAGATACTCGTAGAAAGCAGGATCTTCACCAACAACGGTTTTCAGAATCTTTCCATCGGCAGATATAATCACCTTGGTGGGAAAACCCGATACGCCGTACTGTTCCAGCACATCCTTATTCCCCTTAGGATTGTAGACATGCTTCCAGTTCATATTGTGTTCCTTAACAGTCTGCTTCCATTTCGCTTCGGTATCATTACAGTCAACACCTAAAATCTCCATGCGGTCGCTGTACTTATCATAGTACCTCTTCATGTCTGGTATGCCCTTCATACACCAATAGCACCATGCACCCCAAAAGTCAAGAACAACAACCTTTCCTTGCAGCGAACTAAGGCTAAGGGGCTGACCATTGAGGTCATTGAGTGTGAAATCAGGAGCAGGCTTGCCACTCATCGCAGCGATACGCTCCTCTTCTTCGCGTGCTTTGCGCTCTTGCTCTTCGGCCATGGCCTTACGTGCAGCCAACACCGCATCCACGTGAGGCTTCATAATTCCCTCACGCACGGCAGGTGCAAGTTTGGCAAGTTCCTCGTCCGGATCCTGCACAAACTGGCTGACGGCAAGGTAGGCGGAAAAATCGCGGTCAGGATGCTTTTTGAGGAAACCATAAGCCTGGCTCTGTAGATCCTGTCGGATTTTCATTCCCTCACGCCGATAAACGGCAAAAATAGAATCTTCGGGTTCTCCCGCCTCTTGCATAGAACGCAAGAGGGTCATCAAAGATTCATTTTTCTTCAGGACGGGAGCGATGGCGGCATCGAAAGCCGCATCGTCCTCCACCAGCTGATGTCCTTTGAAAGTATGCTTGTCCCAAGTTCCGTTCACCCTGACCGTTGCGCCGGGCACGGCGAAGCATTTCACCTGCTTCTTGGCACCGGCATCAAGTGTGGTAATTATTACCAAGCGCACAGTGGGCTCGTCCAGCATATACTTCACCTTAGCGTCCTTGGCCGCCAGCCGCACCTCACGTACAGGAGAGGAAAAGGTTTCATCCGATACGCTCAGCACCAGACTGTCAATCCCCTTATCATGCAGGTTAATGTCCAGAGCAGACTGTGCCACGGCCTGACCAGCAAGGGTCAGGACGGGCAACAGCAACAAATGTTTTATATTCATATAAAATATTCTTATTTAATGACTAATGCGCGGTCAATCTCATCTACCATCGCAGCATAGAGTGCCTTGGCACGAGCGTCCGAACCGGCATAAGCCTTGGCACGCTGGCGGATACTGCGTAGGGCAATCAATACGTTGCCACGATCGGATCCGTCGCTGTAACGAAGCACGGAGATGAGGTTGCTTACGATAGCTGTCTGCAAACTTTCGCGGTAAGGAGAGAGTTTGCCGCCTTGAGTTTCGGTAAAGCACAGACGGACAATGTCCTTGGTATAGGCATCAATGGGGTAAAGCTCATTGAGGCTATTCATGCGTCCTACCAGACGACCGGCCATGTTCTTTGCAAAGTTCAACAAGAAATTCTCGGGATTTGCTGTCATCGTCTTGACATAGGCGGGTTCGCGCAACCATTTAGGTTCTTGCAGCGCATTCTTATTCACGAACTCCAAGGCCGCCTTCTGTCGTGCCAAAGGTGTTGGCTCGTATAGGGTACCCCCCTGTTCGCGCGTACGGTAAGTAGCATAATAGCCACCAATGTATCCCAAGGCATGACCCATGTAGCGCATCAGCTGATTCGTGTACTGGTTGTGCATATCATTCAGGTTATTGCCATAGAGGTCTTTCTCGTCCAAGGTCCACTTCTCCAGTTGCTTCACACCATATTTCAGGTTGCGTATGCCATACTCTCCGGCCTTAACGGGGTCATCGCCCAAATCCTCGGTCTGACGACGGGGATCCATACGTGATCCTTCGCCATCACCCCACCACAGACGCTTGTTCTTTTGTGCCTCACGCGTCATGGCTTCAAGTGCCTGATGATCCTCAAAACTGTTTGTTGCATCAAGCATGGGCTTATAGCCCCATTCAATGGCCCACAAGTCATAGTCATTGATTCGGGGGAAGATACCCTCACGTGAAATACCGTCTTCGGGCTGCGCCACGTAGTTGAAGCGCGCATAGTCCATGATTGAGGGTGTATGGCCATGAGCCTCTACCCATGCCTTATTACGCAAAGAATCGACGGGAACAGTGCTGGAAGAGCCAAAGTTATGACGCAAACCCAACGCATGACCCACTTCGTGGCTGCTCACAAAGCGAATGAGCTGGCCCATGAGTTCCTCGTCATAGTTCATCTTGCGTGCTGCCTCGTCAATGCTGGCAGCCTGCACCATGTACCAATCATGCACCAATTCCATTACATTATGGTACCAACAGATGTGGCTCTCCATGATTTCACCCGTACGCGGGTCGCTGACATGCGGTCCGTAAGCGTTTGCGATGGGGCTGGCAAGATAACGAATCATGCTAAAGCGGGCATCCTCCATACTCATCACACTATCCTCGCCCTCGGGCCACTCCAATCCATAGATGGCGTTCTTGAAGCCCGCACGCTCAAAGGCCTTCTGCCAATCGTTCACACCTTGGATCAGATATTTACGCCACTGCTTGGGAGTGGCGGGGTCAATGTAGTAAACGATGGGCTTGATAGGCTCCACAAGCTCGCCCCTACGCATTTTCTCCACATCCTCCGGTCTGGGCTCCAAGCGCCAGCGGCTGATGAAACGCTTCTGCTCCACACGTTGTTGCTGGTCGCTGTAGCTTGTATAGCCATGGGTGAAGTAGCCTACACGGGGATCATAATAACGAGGCAGCATTGGTACCTCGGGCAAGAGCACAAAACTCACGTTCAACACAAAGGTCGCCTTTCCCGTTTCTGCGGCAGCACGAAGAGAAGTATTTGTGCTATTGAAGGTCTTCACCAAGCGTACCTCCGTATTGGTGGGGAAACTCTTCATGTCCTGCACGTATGTAGCCTCGCGCACCGGGCCGCCCAATTTATAGCCTGTGCGGATGCTCTGATGGATACTCAGCGCGTTGTCTGAATTAAAGAACACGTCTGTGCGAAAACGAAGTTTGTCTTTTCGCCTTTCTACCTTGAAAGCACCAATAATGGGGTTTTCATTGCTTACGTTGATGGCCTTGCTGATAACGTCCGTGCTGTCGGCAACGTTAACCGTCATACGTGAGCGCATAAGCAAAGTGCTGTCCACATTCATCTCAAAGTAAACCACCTGTTCATTGCACTGCTCGCCACCGAACTTTCCCAGATTGCTGGGCGTGCTGACATAGCGTGTGGTAACCAGCATATCCTTGCCCAACAAGCTATCAGGCAATTCAAAGTACCATTCATTAGAAGCGGTCTTCTCAACACCGATCATACCCGGGCGTACCACTTTGGACTTCTTCGCCGCAGCGGCTTTCTTTGCCGCCTCTTGCCTGCTGTATTTTTCCAGCAGCGCCTTCTCCTTTTTGCTCAGCTTCGAGGGATTCTTTGCCTTCAGCTTCTCCAACTCCTTAGCCTCTTTGGCTTTTTGCTTGGCTTGCTTCTTGGCCTCCTTTTCCTTCTTTCTGTCCACTTTCTCCGTCTTGGGCTTTTCTTCCTTGCCGTCCTGCTTCTTTTCTGCGAAAGAGGGGACAGAGAAAAGCAGAAGAGCCGACAGGGCTGTGATAGTTAATTTTTTCATGCTTTTATACATTAAAATATTTGAGTTTCGCATACGAAGATATAAAAAAAAGGCGTCCCGACAAAGCAGGACGCCTTTTTTACATTCAAATTACTCGCTAATGCTCCAATCCTCCTGGGTCTTGCGCACGTAACTCTGGTAGCGACGCTTGGCGGCAGCCTTGCAGGCATCAAAGAGATCCTGTGCATCGTTGGGAGCAACTTTCTTCAGAGAGAGGAAGCGCACCTCGCCCTCCAGGAAATCCTGGAACTTATCCCAGTCGGGAGCCTTGCTATCCAAGATGAAGGGGTTCTTGCCTTCCTCGGCCAAAGCGGGATTGTTACGCCACAGCTGCCAGTAGCCACATTCCACGGCACGAGCCTCTTCTGCCTGACTCTTACCCATACCTCCCTTGGCCTTCAAACCATGGTTGATACAAGGTGCATAAGCGATAATCAACGAAGGTCCATGCCATGCCTCTGCCTCGCGGATTGCCTTGAGGGTTTGAGCGTGATCGGCACCCATGGCAATCTGGGCCACATAAACGTTGCCGTAGGTGGCCTGCATCAGACCGAGGTCCTTCTTGCCGGCACGCTTGCCATTGGCGGCAAACTGTGCGATGGCACCGATAGGCGTAGCCTTAGAAGCCTGACCACCCGTGTTGGAATACACCTCCGTGTCCAGCACCAGGATGTTAACATCCTCGCCGGAACCGATTACATGATCCAGACCACCGTAACCGATATCGTAAGAGGCGCCGTCGCCACCGATAATCCACTGCGAACGCTTTACGAGGTAATGGTCAAGCTCCTGCAACTGTTTGCAGGTCTCGCAACCCGTTGCCGCACATTTTACAATCTCGGGACGCAACTTCTCGGCAGCAGCCTTAGAAGCGTCGGCATCGTTCTGCCCATCAATCCATTCCTGAGCCGCAACCTTGAATTCATCCGTAGCCTCGCCGGCAATAGCCTCTTGCAAAAGAGCCGTAATGCGCGCGCGCATCTTCTTGTTTGCAAGCGCCATACCCAGACCATACTCACAGAAATCCTCGAAAAGAGAGTTGCTCCATGCAGGACCTTGTCCCTTTTCATTAGTAGTGTAAGGAGTGCTTGGGATTGAACCAGAGTAAATGGAAGAGCAACCCGTGGCATTGGCTACCATTTCGCGGTCGCCGAAAAGTTGGGTAATGAGTTTCACATAGGGAGTCTCGCCACAACCCGAACATGCGCCGCTGAACTCAAAGAGAGGCGTAGCGAACTGGCTGTTCTTCGGGTTCGACTTGACATCCACCAGATGCTGCTTGGTCTTCACATGCTTCATGGCATAATTCCACTTGCGGTCTTCCTCTGCTGCCTCTGCACTGCTATCATCATAGGGAACCATAGAAAGCGCAGGGCCACCCAGTTTAGGATTACCCGGACAAACATCGGCACAGTTGCCACAACCCAGACAGTCCTTCACGCTCACCTGAATCGCAACATGCATACCCTTCATGGCAGCGGGAGCTTTCATTTCGATAGTGGCACCGCCGAAGCCTTTCAGTTCCTCGTCGTCCATCACTACAGGACGGATTGATGCATGGGGGCAGACGTACGAACACTTGAAGCACTGAATACATTTCTCCAAATCCCATACCGGCACGAAAGCGGCCACGCCACGTTTCTCAAAGGCGGCAGTACCCTGTGCCCACGTGCCGTCCTCCAAGCCCTTATAAGCACTCACGGGCAACAAGTCGCCGTTCTGTGCGTTGATGGGGCGTACCAAGTTCGTTACGTATTCGGGCTCGTCATACTTCACGGCCTCGTCTTCGGGCAGGTTCGCCCAAGCGGGATCGACAGCCAATGCCTTGTATTCCGTGCCACGGTCAACGGCAGCGTAGTTCTTGTCCACAACGTCCTGACCCTTCTTGCCATAGCTCTTGACGATGGCCTTCTTCATCTGCTCTACAGCCAGGTCAACGGGGATAACCTCCGTGATGCGGAAGAACGCAGACTGCAAGATGGTGTTGGTACGGTTGCCAAGGCCTATCTCCTGAGCAATCTTGGTGGCGTTGATATAATATACGGTGATGTTGTTTTGGGCGAAATAACGCTTGATATTGTTGGGGAGGAAGTCCACAAGCTCCTGACCTTCAAAGATGGTGTTCAGAAGGAACGTCCCACCCTTCTGCAATCCGCGCAGCACATCGTACATACGCAGGTAGGCCTGTACGTGGCAAGCCACGAAGTTAGGAGTCTTCACTTGATAGGTGCTGCGGATGGGCGAATCGCCAAAACGCAAATGGGAGCAGGTGAAACCACCGCTCTTCTTAGAGTCGTAGCTGAAATAAGCCTGACAGTATTTGTTGGTATTGTCGCCGATAATCTTCACGGAGTTCTTGTTTGCGCCTACGGTGCCATCAGCGCCCAGACCGTAGAACTTCGCTTCGAAGGTGCCCTTGCCGCCCAAAGCCATCTCTTCCTTCTGGGGCAGAGAGGTAAAGGTGAGGTCATCAACGATACCTACAGTGAAACGATCCTTGGGAAGAGGCAGAGCCAGGTTCTCGAACACGCCGAGAATCATGGCAGGAGTAACGTCGGCACTGCCCAAACCATAACGGCCACCCACGATAAGGGGTGCGTTCTCGGTGCCATAGAAAGCGTCCTTGACATCCAAGAGCAAAGGTTCACCGCCGGCTCCGGGTTCCTTGGTACGGTCCAATACGGCAATACGCTTCACACTCTTGGGCACAGCAGCCAAAAGATGCTTCACGCTGAAAGGACGATAGAGGTGGACACATACCAATCCCAGTTTCTCGCCATTGGCATTGGCATAGTCGATAGCCTCGCGGGCGGCCTCGCAGGCACTGCCCATCATGATGATCACACGGTCGGCATCCTCTGCGCCATAGTAACTGAAGAGCTTGTACTCACGACCTGTGCGCTCACTGATTTTGGCCATGTACTTTTCCACAATCGCGGGTACAGCGTCGTAATAGCGGTTGCAGCTTTCGCGGTGCGCAAAGAAGGTCTCGGGGTTCTCGGCCATACCACGGGCAACGGGATGCTCGGGACTAAGGGCACGCGCACGGAACTCTGACAGCGCCTGCTGGTTCACAAGGTCGCGAACATCATCCTCCTCAATGAGCTCCACCTTCTGGTACTCGTGGCTGGTGCGGAAACCGTCGAAGAAGTTCACGAAAGGAACACGCGCCTCCAAAGAAGCCAAGTGGGCAACAGCACTCAGGTCCATTACCTCCTGCACGCTGCTCTCGGACAGCATGGCGAAACCGATCTGACGGCAAGCCATCACGTCGCTGTGGTCGCCGAAAATACTAAGGCTGTGGCTGGCTATGGTGCGCGCGCTCACATGGAATACGCTGGGCAGCAGCTCGCCGGCAATCTTGTACATATTGGGAATCATGAGCAAGAGGCCCTGACTGGCGGTGAAGGTGGTGGTTAGCGCACCTGCCTGCAGAGAGCCATGAACGGCACCGGCCGCACCGGCCTCGCTCTGCATCTCCTGCACCATAACGGTATCTCCGAAGAGGTTCTTGCGACCCTGAGCAGCCCACTCGTCCACGTGTTCTGCCATGGGCGAAGAGGGTGTGATGGGATAAATGGCAGCAACCTCGCTGAACATGTAGGCTACATGTCCGGCACAGGTGTTGCCGTCCCACGTTACAAATTTCTTTTCTTTTGCCATAATAACTTGTATTATTGATGTTTTCAGTTCCTGATTTTTTCTGTTACCTACTTAAATATGGGTACAGATAGCGCAAATATAAGCAAAAATGTTTTTCGACGTACTTATTTTCTGGGATTTTCTTTCTCAAGCCCTACTTTATGAACACACCTACCGAGCGCGAAACGCCCTTACGCTGCAACGTGCGCAAGCGATAAACACCAGGTTGCAATGTGCGTATGTTCACAGTTTCCTTCCAAGGACCCCGCAAGAGATGATGCCCGCTGAGGTCGGTAATCAAAAAGAACTCCACTCCCTCGTACTTTGGCAGGGACAGCATACCATTTTGAACCCATAGCGCAGGAGACGGGGATATCACCAAATCCTCCACGCCGCCCAAACAGTATGGCCAGCTTTCGTTGCCAGCCCGGTCCATGCTGGTAATGGCCAGATAGCGGACCTCCAAGGGGTTATAAGCATACCGGGGTTCACGAAGGCGTGTGGCCACCAGATAACGCGCGTCGTTCACGTCCACGGGATACGTTCGGCTGGCATACACATTATAGGTAATACCCGACGGGACATTGTCCGTGGCAGCATCCCACGTGAGCCAACACAGCCCGCCACGCATCTCCTGCCTGGCGTTTTGAGGCGCAGTGGGAGCCTTGCTGTCCAGCCATGGCGTGGGTGTGGGCAGGGCAGGATAAGCGTAAAAGCTGTTTTTCAAATGGCTGTATAGCCCTTTCACGTTATCTGTCAGGAATTTGCTGCGAAAGAATGCTTCGCCGCCCAATCTCTCACTTCTCACAGTATTTAACTGGGCTGTAATGACGGACAAGGGCCAGTTCTTCTCTTCAGGACTGAGGAAATAGATACCCAGACCGGGTATTACGGGACGCCTGTTCACGTCTTCCTTCCAATCCGCTACGAAGGGATAGAAATGCCGTCCGTCGAAATACATCATGGGGAAGAGCATATCCATCCAGCCCTCTCGCAACCACGCCTTGCAGTCCTGATAAACAGCATCAAAACTATTCCATCCATACGCACTCTGCCGCTTTGTGTCGCGGAACTTTCCTACGGGGCTACAACTCATCTTCACCCATGGCTTCTCTTTCCTTACGGCCCGGCTGACGGCCGCCACCATGCGCGTGATATTATCCCTGCGCCATTGCGCCTTGCTTTTCCTGCCCCCTTGTCTGGCAAAGCTGAGGGCATCGGGGAAGGTGTTGGCCTGTTCGGGATAGCGGATATAGTCAAGATGGATGCCGTCAACGTCGTAGCGCGTCACGATCTCGCGACAGATACCAGCCAAATAGTCGGCACTTTGCGCCTGCGCAGGATCCAGATAATACATATCCCCATGCTTCTTGAGCAACTGAGGGTTTGACACCAGGAGGCTGCGCCTACCCATCTTTCGTGCCGTCTCGGGCTTGAAGGCCGGCACGCTGACAATCCACGCATGCAGTTCCATGCCGCGGCGATGGCTTTCCTCAATCGCAAATTGCAGGGGGTCATATCCCGGATGGCGGTCATAGGTTCCAGTGAGCGCGGCATCCCAGGGTTCATAGTTCGAGGGATAGACCACAGACCCACGGATACGCACCTGAAAGAGCACGGTATTGATGTTGGCCGCCTGCAACTGATCCAGCAAAGTGCACAGTTCCTCTTGCTGCCGCTTGCGGCCGGCCTCATCCGTCGCCTTCGTCTTGGGCCAGTCCAGCCCGCTGAGCGTCGTAACCCACACCGCACGTGTCTCATGCTTCGGATACGTGGCATCCGTGTTCCACGGCATTTGAGCCATTGCACAGAGAGGCAGCAACGCAAACAGCACAATCACCGCCTTTCGTGTGATTTTATGTAATAATACGTGTAAAGTCATCTTCTAAAAGTATTCTACGAAGTTACGAAAAAAAAGGAGAACCCAGCGAAAGATGCCAAAAAATATTCTTTTCAAACGCTTTTTCTTCCGCGCCCAAATACAAACATAGTTGTATATCAGTATCTTAAAAGGGCACGTGAACGTTTTGGGAATCTATTAAAGACGGTTAAGGCAAACAAAAATAGGGAACAATAAGATGTTTTGTATGTTCGGCAAAATGACATGTAGATTTGTTTTATTGTTATCTATGGATAGCAAATTTGAAAATCATGTTTTGCCAGATTTCTCATTTTAATATATACGTACGCACGATACATTCATCACAAAAACAAATTACCACGAAAATGCCGAATGAAATAGCGCAAGAATGCCGAATAAAGCTAAAAAGGTTATTGGAATGCACCTTTTTATGTATTACGTTACTATTATTTGATGGAAATTTTGTAACTTTGCACCAGATAAAGGTTGATGGCATAAACCTTTTAATGTAAATTATTGCAAAAATTACATATATGAGAAGTATAGAAGATGTGATGAATAAGTGGAACGCGTTGCAGCCTTTGTCTGATAGAGACAGAGAGATGCTTAGCCGTCGATTCACTATTGATTTCAACTACAACAGCAACCACATTGAGGGTAATACACTGACTTATGGACAGACAGAGATATTACTCCTGTTCGGAAAGATAGTTGGCGAGGCAGACGTTCGTGATGTTCACGAAATGACGGCCAGCAATGTTGGTCTGAAAATGATGAAGGAGGAAGCACTACTTAAAGAGACTCCTTTGACACAGCATTTTATACGAACGTTGCATAAAACCCTCTTACGAGAGGATTACACAGTGTATCGCACTCTGCCTGGAGGGGTTCAGACGAGCTACGTCATTCATGCAGGACAATACAAAACCCGTCCCAATTCTGTCATCACTCGTTATGGTGACCGATTCGAGTATGCTACGCCCGAAGAGACTCCTGCTTTGATGAGCGATTTGGTAGATTGGTACAACGATGCAGAAAGATCGGGAAAGTTCACTCCAATAGAGCTTGC
>JAQYEW010000064.1 GCA_028723455.1 Prevotellaceae bacterium
TTTCCGATGCAGAAATGACCGAACAAGTTATTAAGGGTTTCTTGGCTTGTTATGCGACCCTCACCGGTGATGTTGCTGATATCGTCAAGGACGGCGTGGAGACTGGGGCTAACAAGATCTCCTGGAAGTTTTTGCTCTAACGCTTTTTTTACCTCACAGAGATGTCGTTGCGCTTCGCGAAGCGCTTCGTAATGTCGTATGTTACTTACCAGTACATCTTCATCAGAAGGACTTACAGCAGCTAACAATTCGTCTTCTAATTGTTGCAGGCCTTGTCCGGTGAGTGCTTGAAAGGATGCCGTTTTATTCTCACGGCGAATTAGAATCTGTCCCTCCTGAATGGGAATGTCGGGGTAGGGGATTCCAGGTTCTGTAAGCAGAATGATGATCTGTGCTTTTTGAGCTGCCTTGAGGCTACGCTCGATGCCGATCTGTTCGATGGTGTCCTGCGTGTGTCGGATGCCTGCTGTATCTATGAAGCGGAATTGAATGCCTTGTAAGGTGATGGTGTCTTCTATTAAATCACGTGTTGTTCCTTGGATATCACTCACAATTGCGCGGTCGTCCCTTAAGAGAGCATTCAGCAGGGTGCTTTTGCCTACGTTGGGTGCACCAATGATGGCAACGGGTACTCCGTTTTTGATAGCGTTGCCTTGGCGGAAGCTTTCTGCCAAGCGTGTAACCTCGTGGTAAATAACGTTGGTCAGTTGAATAAGTTCATCACGGTCGGCGAATTCCACATCTTCTTCGCTGAAATCAAGTTCCAATTCAAGGAGTGTGGTCAGGTTTAAAAGTTTGGAACGCAATTCTTTGAGTCTCTGGCTGTAACGCCCGCGCATCTGACTGATCGCGATACGGTGTGTGGCCTGATTTGAAGCGGCGATGAGATCCGCCACTGCTTCGGCTTGCGAGAGGTCCATTTTCCCATTGATGAAGGCGCGTTGGGTGAACTCCCCAGGCAAAGCCTGTCGTGCCCCATGTTTCAGCAGCAGCCGCAAGACACGCTGTGCTATATAGGGGCTGCCATGAAGGGATATTTCGGTACTGTCCTCGCCAGTGTAGCTGTGTGGCGCACGAAACACACTTACGAGCGGTTCGTCCACAACTTCTCCTTCTTCGTCCGTGATTCTGCCGAAGTGGATGGTGTTCGGTTGGGCTTCGTTGAGATTTTTGTTGAAAATTCGGTTGGTGATATCTATCGCCTTGGGACCACTGAGGCGTATGATAACGATAGCGCCCCCAGTGGCGGTAGCTAAAGCACAAATCGTGTCGTTAGGTGTCATGTGTTGGTTTGAAATAGAAAAAGGCTCACGCAGATTTCGCAAATTGTACAGTTTTTTGAGATTTTGAAAAACATCTAAAATCTACCTTAAAACTCTTACTAATTCCTTTGTTACAGCGAAATCTGCGTGAGAAAAAATTATATGCGGTCGAGCACCATTTGGATAAGTCCGTCGATGCTGCCTTTATAGCCGGTATTGGCTTCGCCCACAAGGCGGTTGGCAATTACCATGCAGCAGGTGGTAGCACGGTGTCCCATCAGTTTGGCAAGACCGGCAAGTGCCGAGCTTTCCATTTCAAAATTGGTAATCTTCCACCCTTCATACTCGAACTTTACAACCTTTTCATTCTGGTGTGGGTCAGCCAAGGGAATACGCAACTCGCGTCCTTGGGGACCGAAGAAACCGCCACAAGCGATGGTTACCCCCTTTACCATTTCCTTGCCGGAGATGCGTTCTGAAAGTTCCTCGTCAGCATCAATAACATAAGGAGCAGATAGGAGTGGATTCCATTGCATATGTTCCTTGAAGGCCTGTTCAAACTGAAGGTCGCAAACCTCGTTACGTCCGGCATAGAAATTCAGAAGACCATCAAAGCCAATACTCTTGCGAGAGTTGATATACGTGCCAACAGGTGTGTTCAGTTGCAATCCGCCACACGTTCCAATGCGTACAAGCTCAAGCGTCCGATGTTGGGGTTTTTCGGTGCGCGTCTTGAAATCGATATTTGCCAAAGCATCGAGTTCGTTAACGACGATATCGATATTGTCGCAACCAATACCTGTACTCATCGCTGTAATTCGTTTGCCTTTGTAGGTACCTGTGATGGTATGGAATTCACGACTCTCAATATTGCATTCCTGTGTTTCAAAGTGGCTGGCAACCAGGTTGACACGGCCAGGATCACCCACAAGAATGACTTTGTCGGCTAACTGTTCGGGGCGCACGTGAAGGTGAAACACGCTGCCGTCTTCGTTGATGATTAATTCTGATTCTGCAAATGTTTTCATAGTTTTTGACTTGTTTTTTAAATTCGTTAACTGCAATTTTAGAGAAAAAAAGTGAGAATAGCAAGGAAAGATTTGAAAAAATGGATATGCACGCACTTAATCTGGAAAAAGTAAAGCCAAGAGACAGATTCCGAGCAAAGGATTCTGTCTCTTGGCTGATATTATTTGGATTTTGTGGGTTGTAATTATCCAACCATCAGTTTCATGTCTTCATCTACGGTCGTAATACCTCCTAATCCAAATTGCGTCTGCAATACATTGAGCACATCCGGAGAAACGAAGGCAGGCAGTGATGGGCCAATATGTATGTTCTTTATCCCTAAATACAGCAGGGCAAGGAGTACGATGACTGCCTTCTGTTCGTACCAAGCGATGTTAAAGGCTATAGGCAGTTGGTTTACATCCTCAAGTTCAAAGATTTCCTTCAATTTGAGGGCAACAATCACCCAAGAATAACTGTCGTTGCATTGTCCGGCATCCAGCACACGGGGAATTCCGTTGATATCTCCTAATCCTAATTTGTTGTATCTGTACTTAGCGCAGCCAGAGGTTAGAATCACAACATCCTTAGGCAAAGCCTTGGCGAACTCCTCGTAGTAACTGCGGCCTTTTACACGCCCGTCGCAACCGCTCATCACCACAAATTTGCGGATTGCTCCCGTCTTGACGGCATCAACGACCTGATCGGCCAGAGCTACTACTTGATCATGTGCAAACCCACCAATAATCTCACCCTCTTCTATACTCTCGGGTGCCTCACATCGGCTTGCCAGTTGGATGACTTCCGAGAAGTCCTTGTGTCCGTTGGCGTCTGTAGGAATATGTTTCCAACCAGGGTAGCCCGTAGAGTTGGCTGTAAATACACGGTCGTTGTAGTTGGCGTTGGCAGCAGGAGGAACGATACAGTTGGTCGTAAAGACGATGGGGCCATTGAAGTGGGCGAACTCCTCTTTCTGTTTCCACCATGCGTTGCCATAGTTGCCTACCAGATGCGTGTATTTCTTCAGTTGGGGGTAATAATGGGCCGGCAGCATTTCTCCATGCGTGTAGACATCGATGCCTTTTCCTTCTGTCTGCTGCAACAATTGTTCAATGTCGCGCAGGTCGTGGCCACTGATTAGGATGCCAGGACGTTTGCCGACACCGATGTTTACGTGGGTTACCTCGGGTTTACCGTAAGTGGTGGTGTTGGCCTTGTCCAACAGTGCCATAACATTCACGCCATATTTGCCCGTTTCCATTACCAAGCTTAGCAGTTCGTCGTTCTTTGCCAACGGATTTGCCAATTGCGAGAGTGCATTCAGCATGAAGAAAACGATGTCGCGATCGCAGTGTCCCAAACGACAGGCATGTTCGTAATAGGCGGCAACACCCTTAAGGCCATACATGGTAAGTTCTTTCAGCGAACACACGTTTACATCCTCTTCTTGAAGTACACCAACGGTTTTTGCTGTTTCTTCATAATCTGAAGGGGAAACCTCCAAACTTACAGCCTTCCAGTTGGGTAGATTCAACTGATGTTTCTGGGCTATATTCTTTAATTGTCCCTTCAATTCCAGGGCCTTGTTGATTTTTTTTGTGATACTATCGTCGTCGAAGTTTGCATTGGTGATAGTCGCAAACAAGCCGTCAACGACAATGTTATCTACTTCTGTGGGTATCTCTACCTTGTTTTCACGCAGGACGGTTGAAACCGCTCCAATACCTTTGAGAGTGAAAAGCAGCAAGTCCATTAGATTTGACGTAACGGGCTGTTTACCACACACACCACGCAGCACACATCCCGTGCCCTTGGCTGTTTCCTGACATTGGAAACAGAACATTTGATTATCCATTTCTTGTTTGTTTTGTAGTTTGTCTCGGTTGTTTGTTTGCCAACCGATTTTCTAATCTTTGGCAAAGGTACGAAACATACTCTCTCACTCTCAAATGGCGTACACGGTTAATATCGATGACTCCAATAGGTGTCATCGATAAATGGCGCTTTGTGGGAATCCCCTTCACTTTCTCTCCTTTTCGTATGAAGCTTGACTATAAGAAGAAATGTAGAAAACCGATGTTTCCTTTCGACGACAGGGCTTGTCTCACTTTTTTTGTTGTAGGGTTGTAGGCAAAGACCCCAGAAGCGTCTACACCATAAGCCGCAAACAACACTTCCCCGTTATGATATTCGATAGCCACACTGTGTCCGTCCGTAAAAGGGATACCGTCAATCTTCTCAATACTCTTTGCTTTCAGGTCAATCATTACGGCCATGGTGTTGCGTGCCGTGTAGGGGTTTTCCCCCATGAATTCCAAAACTCCGATATAGGCGGCAACCTTGTCGTTTCCTATGTATTTACAATTGTAAACGGAAGCTGACTTGTATAAGGTGCCTGCTATCGGCGTGTTACTTATATCCCAAGTTTTGCTTTCGTCAAAGGCTTGTCTCCCTGCGGGGATACATACGAAGCCGTTTTTCAGATACTGTGGATTATACCCGAAGTAACCTGTACAAGCAATGTAAATGTCATTTTGTTCCGTGGTGAAAATCATATCCTTAAGGAAGGGACGTGTGGGGAAGCAAAGTCCGCTCTTCTTTTCTGAAATAATGCTCATCACCTGATCTGTCTTCGTGTTGATAAGTGCCACATCTGCCTGTCTGTAATCTTCATACGGCATCCAGTTTGACCCAATCTGATCCAATGGGAGGTAATAGATGTTATCACGAATAATGCCGTAAGCGGGTTCTGCGCTATTATCCTTATATGCGTACTGACTGAGGTCTATCTCTCCTGTTTTGCTCATGGTCTTAGGATTTATGACCAAAACCTTCCCCAAGTTGTACATGGGGATATACGCCTTGTTGTCGGAAACTCGGGTAAGATTGACGGGATAAGAGTTTGGGGGAATCTGCATTTCTGCTACATTCTTCAAACCCTTTTCTGAATGTTCGAATTTGGTTATAACCTGTTTGCCGTTTGTTCCAAATTCAGGGAAAACGAAAATGTCATTTCCTGTTACGGAGACGGAAGCCGAGAAGCCAATTTGAATTCCTTTGATCATGGATAATGTACCCGACAATTCCGGTATCTGTTGCAGATACGATTGCCCGCCTTTGCCATCAGCATTTTTTACTGTTGTTCCTATCAGGATTCTTCCCTCACCTCCCAAGAGGCTATTTGGTGTGGGTTCATTCCCGTTATTGTCACACGACGTTCCCAAAAGCATCACCACACTGCAAATAATGGCAAACTGCCAATTCTTCTTAAATGTCTTCATTTTGTTTTTTTTAGTTACTAATTTCATTTTGTTTTATCTTAAAATATATCTCAATTTTATTCCAAAGCTCCGACCTGGCAAGGGACGATTAAACTCTGACAACACTTTTGTGTTTGTCAGGTTTTTTACTTTCCCTGAAACGAACAATCTCTGATTCATAAAACTGTGTTCAAAACCGATGTCCAGCGTTGTACTTCTGGGTATTCTGCGTTTGGCATTCTCCGTTATCTCGAAATCATACAGATACTCTTCCACAAAAGCCATATCAGCAAAGAGCCTGGTGTTTTGACCTTTACCTCCGAACAGGTTCTCTTTGTGATACTCCAATCCCGCATTAGCCATGAAATAAGGGATATTAGGCATACGTTTACCTTTGGTCGCGTTGGGAAGATAGGTGCCTTCTTCATATCTTCTCACATCACGCAAATCTTGGTAAGTTACATTACCGTAGGAATAAAGGAAGGGAAATACATCGGCCTTTATCTCTAACTCCGCACCCAGTGTCCTCATCTCTCCGAAATTCTGGTATTGCGCACCAAGAATCCCTTTGACGTAGCGAATCATGTCTTGTAGATACATGTAGTATCCGCTCAGTTCAATTTGTAGGTTGCTCGGATGTTTTCCTGTTAGGTCGTAAAGCACTCCCGCATTCACGCTTAGATTACGTTCTGGCAACAACTTCTCGGACGGAGATATCGTATAACCGTCTCCAAGCAACTCGTTTTCCGCAGGAATGCGCACATCGTAACCTCCCGACAGTTTTGCCATAAAAACGGGGGTGAGTCGATAACGCATGGCATCACTGAAACCGACACTGCTTTTCTTCAACGCGACATCCTCGACAGGCGTACTCGTATAGATATTTTGATAGGAAGTTTTCATTGAGTAGAAATACATGCGCGTTGTCAGCGTGTTGAGAAATCGGTCGTCTGTCGTGCGGAAATCATAAGTCAATCCTCCCACCCAGCTTCTCATGTGAGAATCAAAATCGGTTTTCTTGCCGATACTTTTCTCCTTCGTCGGATCAGAAGGATAGCCATTAGCAAGCGTGAAGGCAGAACTGAAACTAACGGAATGGTTCTTGCCTAACAGGTACTCCAAGTTCAATTTGTTAATCAAGGTTGTTTTCTTATTGCTTGATTTCGAAGCGAAACGAGTGCCCAATTCTCCTCCAACTGGCGATGGTGTGGGATAAAAGTTTCCCTCCCAGTCATACCATATTTTAGCCGTATCAACCAGCCCGTATTGTGTCTGTGCAATCGCGGTGCTCATATCAAAGTCCAGACCTTCAATCAGGAAGTTGTCTTTCTCCAACTTATTGGCAAGTACATAAACGCGCGACTTGGTATGTGCTCCCCTGATGTCCGTCTCAATGCCTTGTATTTCCTTATAGGTGTCAATGAACACAGGCTCAAGCTCAACCTCGTCGAACCACCATTTTTTTGCCTTAAGGCTTCCGCCGACAATCAATTTCTTAAAGTTGTCATGCTTGCGTTTAATCCTCAGTCCCTTGACGTAGGGCGAGTCCATCGTATAGTTGTTGTCCGCATACGTGTAGCTTCCGCCGATACCCAGCACCAGACCGGCATCTTTCATGTTTCTTTTACATACAGTCTGTGCCTTATTCACATTGAACGACTCATGCGTATAACTTACATCGGCATAATGATCGGGGTAATCCTTTATCACGAGATTTACGGCTCCTCCCATAGACGACCCCCCAAATTTGGCCGGTACCACACCTTTGTATATCTCTATTCTGTCAATCATGTCTATAGGTATGTCATTGATGTCCAAGAAATCCGATTGGTCGTTCAAGGATGTCTCATCAAGGAAAAATCCAATTCGCTTTCCTTCCAAGCCACGCACAGACAACCGCGATGTGCTACCTACTCCTCCGGAGGCACGGATAGTTACACCGACAGTCTTCGCCAGTATTTCCTGTACGTCACTCACCGTACCCTGTAATTGGCTCATACTGATTACGGATACAGGCATGGCTTGCTCCCGAATCTTGCGGGCCTCACTCTTGCCCATAACGATCACTTCCTCAAGCGATTGGGATTGTGCTTTCATGCGGATGATCGTTTTTTCTCTCTTCCCTTTACCTGCTTTAACCTTGCAAGGCTGCGTTTCGTAACCCATCAGCCTCACGGTAAGCGTATAGTTGGCTGTTGGAAGGTCAGGAAAAGCGAACTCACCGCGCTCATTTGTGACAATGCCCTTTTTCAGTTCCTCAACAAAGACGGTAGCACCGACAAGAGGCTCTTCGTCAGAATAGTCGATGACCACGCCTACAATCCCTCCGCCCCCTGTTTGAGCGGATATATTCATGCTTACGAGTATCAATAGATAGAGTATTCTCTGTTTCATGTTTCATTAGTTCTGTTTATCTTTCCTAAAAACTGTATTTTGCCTTTGCCCATATCTCCGAATTGTTTTTGTATGTGCCGAACACCCCTTCATTGCCTCCGAACCAATCATATCCTGCAGAGAGTTGAATATGATCGTTCAGCGAATAAGAGGAGGTGAAACGGCTGAACCAGCCTTTGTGATTAAGATCGAAATATGTGAAGTTGGAAAGTTGCAATGTGCTTTCCAACATTTTTTTCGAGACATTGAGCGTGAAGAGTAATTGATGGCGCGGTTGTGTTATTTGGCTTTCGTGCCTCAGAATACTTTCCGAGGAGACCTGCGTCATTATTGTCCATTCATGGGGAGCATACCAATCCACGCCCGCAAGATAATTCACGGAGTTGAACCCTTTCTGTGCCATGTCCACGGTCTCGGGGGTGTAGCTGAAGTGCTTGCCCATGCAGAATGCAGCTTCGCCACGTAGCACAAACTGCCCCAACGGCTTGGAGATGTCTCCACCGAAGAATCCCATGCGGTAATATTGTGGGGATACAACCAAATGGGTTCCTGAAGGCCGATAAGTAATCACGGGCATCTTGTTCCATGTGTGCAATGCGGCCAGGGAAAAATCCAATCCCGGTAAGGTGAAACAGAGTTTCCCTCCACATTCTATATTGGGAAAGCGGAGCTTGGGTCGGCTTCCTTCTGCGCTCCAAAGTAGAGGCAGAGCAGTGTTTTTGGGCAGCACGCTCCACGGATTATCGGTATCGGTAGGCAGTTTATAACCCTCGAAAGTAGGCACGGCAAGCAGTTCCAGTTTTATCTTCTCATTGAAGACAAAGAAGCGCAATGCGTTGACCGGCATACGGATGTCATCGTAGTCTTGTGCCAGGAACTCCGTCATATCCATCGGAGAAACCAAGTCGGTGATGCGCACACCGTCTGCTACGCCCCAGATGACCAGCTGCCGCCCGAGACGAAAGCCCCAATGCTCCTCCCGATGGTCAAGGTACGCTTCCCGTAACTCAAAACCCGTACGCTCCTTTAACAAAGCATTGTGGGTGGCATTGAATGATACGAAGAGTGATGAGTTTCCAACGTTTTTCCCTATCTCACCCCTTACCCGGGTGCGTGAGGACATAAAGTCGTTCGGTTTCCCAGACCGGACGGCATGATAGGTATCAACAAAGCCCTTGATATGCCACGACGAGCCTCCTCCCTCTTGTCCCCATGCGATGTGCATGGGCAGAAGCAGGAGAGAGAGCAGCAGGACTTCTACTGAAAGATAGCTTTTGTTCGTCATCAGAATCTGCCTTTCTCCAAAGTGGAAACACTGAATGTCGCCTCCTCCAGTGGAAGGTCATACTTGGGATTCTTTATCTCAAGAAGCGTCTGATGCTCCGTCTGTACATTGGTCATGTGCAGTTTGTGGGCAATCCAGAATCCTTCAACCTTGGCGATTTCCGATAATTCGAGGCAGCGGTGCAACTTGTTCATCTTGTCGTAGTACTCCACCTTGACGGCAATCAAACAGTCTTGGCGTATGAACGCTATTTTCTTGGAATAAATCTCGCGTTTATCCTTGGGTACGGATTCCAATTTCCAGCACTTGTGTCCGTTGATGCTTTCCTCACCCAGTAACTTGTGCGTGTCCTCGTCTACATTTCGACTGCCCATATCATCATAGGTAAAGTCGCTGCCCATAAAGTAATCCTGCTTGGCAGACGATCCGCTGATACGCCGGACTTTCTTCATCGCAGGCAGATAGAGCCATTTGTCATCGTCTTTGTTCGGTTCGTCGTAATCCCACGTGAGGAAGCCCGTGCCTTTTACGTCGCCAGGGTATTGGAAGAACATGATGCTCTTGCGGTCTTTCTTCCCTTTTCCCACGTCGATGGAGTAGGAGATAAGCTTGCGCTCACGTACTGCACCGCGTTTGTTGATTAGTCTCATCACCAATTCCGATTGGCGGGTATCGCCATCGGGACGGTCCTTTACCCTTTGGGCAATCTCTCTGCCCGTCTGCGCCATTGCTGTGGCTGTTAATGCGATAGCCATTGCTGTCATCAAGATTGTTTTCTTCATAGTCTTATCATTGTTTTTTTGATTATTTTCTGTCATTACGGGAAAAGGCTGTAGACTTAAAACTCCAGTTCCAGCCCGACCATCAGTTCCTCGGGTGCAAAGCGGAGCCCGAAACCTTTGGTTCCCATTTGGGGGTCTTCGCCCATAAAGTAATCGTTTCTGTAGCCGACAAAGCCCATGCGTAAACAGAGGCAAAGGCCCTCGGTGAGGTCGACGCAGGCTCCAGGACGAATTCCTACTTCAAATCCGTTGATATACTTCGAGACACCGCCTTCTTTCTCTTTTGAAAAATTGAAGCCTCCCCCGGCATCCAGGTAAAGATTGAAAGGGTTTCTATGGAAATAGTAGTAGCGGACAAAAGGCGAGATTTTGAAGCTGTTGCCTATGGTTTTCGTTTTTCCTGTCTCTCTTTGTTCATACTCATAACCAAGGAGCATGCCTACTCCCCAACTGTCATTGAAAAGATAGCCGATTTCAGGGCAAAGGTCCAATGTCAGGGTTTTGTCTTTGTTGTCAGTCCAAAAAGACACAGCTCCTCCTGCGAAGAACCGTCCTTCATGGGCATGGTCTTTACCTGGTTCCGATTTGTGGTTTGGAAATACATTTTGAGCCAGTCCAATACCTGTTGTCATGCACGCCAGCAAGGCGGTAAACAGTGGTCTTACTATTGTTTTCTTCATAAACGTGTTATTTATTTGAGAGTTTCTTTTCCGAACAGCCGGAATTTCTGGAACAGAATGGGGGTGATACAGAGATCGGCAAGCAGTGCCGATACGATACCTGCCACAGAGAGTATGCCCATGTGTATGAAGGAAATACATTCGGAGGTGGTATAGATGGCGAAGTTGGCGCAGATTACCACGCTTGTCAGTACGATGGGCGTTCCGATGGTGCGGAACGAGCGGAGGATAGCCTCCCGGTAATTGCCCCTGCGGTCGAATTCCAGATGCCCATGGTTGATGAAATGAATGGTGTCATCCACCGCCAATCCGAGAATCATTGGCATAATTGTGGCCGTCATCATATCCAACGGATAGCCCAGCCATCCCATCAGACCGCCGACCACCACAGCAGGCGTAACATTGGGTATCAAACCGATAAGTCCGATGCGTACGCTGCCGAAGACCAACATCATCAGGATACCGATGATAAGGAGGGAAATGACGAACGAAACCATCTGTCCGCGAGCCACGTACTGCATCATCACCGTGAATTGGGGAATGCTGCCTACGGTGGTAACGGAGGCTTGAGGAAAGAGCCTGGCAGCGTGAGCGACAAGGTCATTCAGTTCCCGTTCCGTCTCTCCGGAATCGTATGAATTCATTTCCACCATCAGGCGAAGTCGCCGGTAGTCGTAGTCGATCCAATACTCGGCCTCACTGCCTCCCGCATTCTCATAAAGCAGCAGCAACTGTGCCACCTCATCGGGATTATGGGGGATTGTATAGTAGGATGCGTCGTCGTCATGCAGCGTCTGGTTCAGGTCTTTAAGGATGTTCAATACCGAAGTTGTGCGCTTGGTCAGTTTATAGCCGTCGGCCCGTTGCGCCAGGGAGTCCAGCCGCGCAAGCATCCCGGGAGCCTTTGCCAATCCGTCTTCGGGGAAGTCTATCATTACGTCATAGGTATAGACGGATCCAAGCTCGCTTTCCCCCACGCTTAAGAGGTTATTGACGTAGGCAATTCTCCGCCCCATGGTTCGCTCCACGTCAAAAGCGGTCTCGATTTTGGTGAGCTGATAGATGAGTACTGCCGTGATTGCCCCGGCAATCCACAAGATCAGGGTGCCATGCCGAAGCACGCTTGTGCCCAGGCTCTCCAATTTCCGATCCAGCCACCGTCCTCCCGTTTCCTGCACTCTCGGATGTGGTTTCCCGTCTTTGCCGAAACTGAGGATTACGGGCATCAGTGTGATGGCGATGAAGAACGCCAGCATCACGCATGCGGAAGTGGCAATCCCGATAAAACGCATGGGCTGCATCGGTATGGCAAGGAAGGAAAGCAGGGCGGCAAAAGAGGTGAGCGCGCTGAACAGCACCGGCCATCCCATCTCCTTCACGGTTTCTACTACGGCCTGTTTCCTTTTCCCGTGGATGAGGAACTGGCGTTTGAAGAAGGAATATACGTGTATGTTGTATGCGATGGAGACGGCAAAGGTCAGTAACATAGGAATCATCACCATACTGCTGTCTATCGTCATTCCGGCATAACCTAACATGCCGTAGACAATGATGATGGAGCTTATGGCCGTAACTATCGGAACAACCACTCCCCTGAAGGAACGGGTCACCAATAGCAGAATAAGTACGGAGACCAGGGATGCGATACCCATAACACGGGGCATTTCCTTTCCTATCCATCTCATTTTCATGGCCGTAACGTATGGAAGTCCCGTACCCTTGGGATGCAGCCTTCGGTATTTTTCTTTCGTGATGATGTGTTCCAGTTCGTTACCTGTCTGCATCTCTGGGGAAATGGCGTTCTTGCCTTTGTTCCACACAGAATCCTTGGGGAAAGGGCGCAGCTTGAGCAGTATCCACGAGAACCTTCCGTCCCTGGAGACCAGCCGCTCGGCAACATGACGTTTCAGGTAAGCCTTACGGCGTATCTCCTCCAACCCCGCGGGATTTGACGGGATGCTGTCCGGGACAATCTGTTCTATGGCGATGCCGTCTTCTTCGCCCATCATGAACTCGATGTCGGTGAGCGACGTTATTCTGTCGGCATACGAAAGGCTGTCCGCCATCTCGTTCGTCAGTTCGCGTATGAGTTCCAGGTTCTCTTTCGTAAACGAGTTCTCGCACTGGGTCAGCACCGCGGCGAAGTTGTCATTGCCGAAGAAATTCTTGAATTCTTCGGTCTTGACAAGCATCGGGTCATCCTCCAGGAAATAGTCCTCCCACGAGGCGCTCAGCCTGAAGTGTCTTAGCCCCGAGAATCCCAGGGCAAAGACAAGAATAAACAAGCTTAGTACAATCCATCGTCTTTGTACCATCCGTCTGCCCCGAAGGGCAAACCAGTCGTTGATTTTTTCAATTTTCATATCGTTTGTTATTTGTAAAACATCCTTGGTAGCCAAAAGAGAACGAACATCCGTTTTGTTCAGAAACAAAGCGAGCCGCCCTGTGTAGAGCGGCTCGCTTGACGGAGCATATAGTATTGAAACGGAACGTCTCGTGCGTCTTATAGTTTAAGGCAGGTCTCATGGCTTTGTTCTTTTAGAGGGCACATGCATTAGCTTTTTCCAGCCGCCTGTACCAAAGTGGATATACTCGCTGACGAAACACGCCATCTCCTCTTCTGATAGTTCTTCGTGTAGTACGACCTCCTTCATCATATTGACCCACCAGGAGCAGATGAAATGTATGAAGAAAGGGGATATACGGGTATGCAGGTCCGGGTGAAGCCCTTTCATCCGATGCAGATAATCCATGCTGATTGCGGTGCTTTTCTCCGTCCACCGTTCCCAATAATTTTTGAACCGGGAATCCTGTGTATCAAGGAACAGTAGCTTGAGTTCCTTACGATAAAGCATGATAACACCCATCACCTCCTGCATGTATTTGCGATGATACTCCTCCGAGGTGAAGATTTCAAGGGACAGATGTTCATCCCGGGAATAACCGTCCAGCATGCCGTCCATCGCCTCCAATAGCGGATGCAGGACAACGGCCAGCAGGTCGTCCTTGCAGGGGAAGTAGTTGTATATGTTGCTCAGCCCGACCCCCGACAGTCTGGAAATCTCGCGCATGGACACGGCCTTGAAACCTTTCCTGAGAAAAGCTTCCCGGGCAGTCTCCAGTAATAGTCTGCGTGTATGGTCCTTTGCCGTTTGCATGTGGATACTATTCTCTGTCTGTGCAACAAAGTTCGGCAGAAATTATTGAATCCACAATCCCTAAAAATAAGTATTTTTAAGACTTCGTTAACATAAATTGATTATTCACCTGGCTGACGGCGCGGATGTGGCAGGGCGCAAATACTCTGCTCATGATCGGCGGAACAAAACGGAAAACCATCGTGAAAAAACGCCTGGAACATCCTACGAGCCGTGTGCCCTACAAGGATGTCCGCCATCCGATCGGAGGGCGGGATGCCAATGTCAGGAGGCACATCCCTCTAATGTCCTGCTTCCTGTTAAAAACGAGTTATTTGTGCATTTTTCTCTTATTATTCTTGCTTTCTGTTGCTAAAATATTTAAGTTTATCGAAAACGAAGTATGAAGAACCATGAAAAAGGACTACGATTCTCATGTCCATACCCACCGTCGCGGCGATGGTGAAATTCCCCCGTTGGCAGGCGGATGACACGGATGCAATGCGGCGTGAACATTGTTTGCACGAAAGGCGGAACAGCCCGCAAGGCCGTTCGCCAATAACGTCCGCAGCCTTCCCAGAGGGAATGGCAGACGGACTTTCTGGATTAAATCCCAACGCCCTGGCCTCCTACAAGGCGTTGCCCTGCAAAGGGGTTCAACAGGGAGGCACAACCATGATGAAAACAACATTACTCCGAAACATGCTGGTGGTGGCAGTCGCGCTGTTCACCGCCCTCTTCGCACTTCCGCAAAGGGCGCAGGGCGAAGACTTCGGTCTTAGGATTGCCGGCGTGCAGGTAACCTCTGTCAACTGCGGCGACCTCTCCGTCATCCCCGGCGTTACGGGTTTCGTGAAGTACGACCCCAGGAGCAGAACCCTCATCCTGGACAACGCCACCATCGCCGCAACGGACGACAATAGTGGCATTGACGCAAATATCGACGGCCTGACCGTCCGCGTGGACGGAACGTCGAAGATAACGGCGGAGAACGACGACGCCATTAAGTTCGCCAAGCCGGCTGTTATTCTGGGAGGCGGAACGCTCAATACCAAGACCGGCAGCACCCACGGCATCCTTGTGCACGAAACAAAACTCATCATCGAGGACTGCATAGTGGACGGCAAGAAAGCGGTGAAGAAGTAAGACCCAAGGTTTGCCGGCTGCTCCGGCCGGCATAACGTAATAGAAAAAGTGGGTGCGGTTCACATCATCTGAACCGCACCCACTAACACTTAGGGGGATGCTTATCTCAGCTTCTTATAGCCATAGCGTGCGCACTCACCCAGTTCCTCCTCGATACGAATGAGCTGGTTGTACTTGGCCATGCGGTCTGTACGGCTGAGCGATCCGGTCTTAATCTGCCCGGAATTGGTGGCAACAGCGATGTCCGCAATAGTGGTGTCCTCCGTCTCGCCCGAGCGATGCGAGGTAACCGTATTGTAGCCATGGCGGTGAGCCATCTCAATGGCCTCAAGCGTCTCGGTAAGCGAACCGATCTGGTTTACCTTGATCAGGATGGCGTTGCCGGCTCCCGTTTGGATACCTTTTTCCAAGAATTTGGTGTTGGTTACAAAGAGATCGTCGCCCACCAGCTGGCAGCGGTTGCCGATGGTTTGGGTGAGCTTCACCCAACCCTCCCAGTCGTTCTCGTCAAGTCCGTCCTCGATGGAGTCGATGGGATACTTGGTAATGAGATGCTCCAGGAAGGCAATCTGCTCGTCCACAGAAAGCTCCTTGCCATTGGGATCCTTGGGCAAACCGTTTTTAAGCTGTCTGTAATTGTAGAAGAACTTGCCGTCGCGTACCGTAGAGAACTCGCTGGCAGCACAGTCCATGGCGATGCGCACATCCTCTCCGGGCTTGTATCCGGCATTCTTGATGGCGGCTACGATGCTGTCCAGTGCATCTTCGATGCCGTCCAATTTGGGGGCGAAACCGCCCTCATCGCCCACAGCCGTCGAGAGGCCGCGCTTCTTCAGGTTTTTGGCCAGCTGATGGAACACTTCGGCTCCCATGCGGATGGCCTCCGCCTCGTTCTTTGCTCCTACGGGGCGAATCATGAATTCCTGAAAGGCAATGGGCGCATCCGAGTGGGCACCGCCATTGATGATGTTCATCATCGGAACAGGCAGGACGTAGGTGTTGGAACCGCCGATATAGCGATAGAGAGGCAGGCCCAGGGCTTTGGCTGCCGTTTGTGCTACGGCTAACGATACACCCAGAATGGCGTTGGCACCCAGCTTGCTCTTGGTGGGCGTGCCGTCCAAAGCCAGCATCTTGTAGTCAATGGCACGCTGGTCCAGGACGTTGTCGCCCTTGAGTGCGGGGGCAATGACCGTGTTCACGTTCTCTACGGCCTTCAGCACACCCTTGCCGCCATATCGCATTTTGTCGCCATCGCGAAGCTCCAGGGCCTCGTTTTCGCCTGTGCTGGCACCCGAGGGCACACTGGCGCGCCCCATAGTGCCGTTTTCCAGCGTTACCTCCACCTCTACGGTAGGATTGCCGCGTGAATCCAGAATCTCTCTCGCGTGAATCTTATTTATTCTCATCATTGTATAGGTTTTATTAAGTGAAACATAGTTTGTTCATACAAGGAAAGTCTCGCCGCAAATCTCACATGCCTCTTCCTTTGTCTGTAACATGTAACGGGCGCTCTCGGCAAGCAGCCTCAAGAACTCTGTTACGGCTTTGCGCTGATAGACTCCGGCAAGCGAGAGGACGGAAGTAGGCAAGACAAAATTCTCCTCAAAGTTTTTTCGCACCAAGCCTCTGACGGACAGTGTGGCCGCGTCGGGCAAGACACTCACCCAGCGACCGCTTCGTACCATGAAGATGATGTGCGAGAGGTCGTTAACCTCCACTGCGGGCTGAAGCTGCACCCCGTGCTTGCGGGCAATCCGGTCGAGGAAGTTGCGTACAAGCAGGTTCCGGCTCGGCAGCACCAAAGGCTGGTGGCTTAGCTGTTCCAAACTGACTCTTTCCTTGCCGGCCAGCGGATGATGCTCGCCCATTATGGCGCACAGGCGTGTGGCAAAAAGAGGCTTCTCTGTCAGGTCCTCCTCCGTTTGGGCAGACTTGAAACTTAAGGCAATGTCCACTTCATGCCGGCGCAGCATCTGGGTCAGCAAAGGGGCGGCTACTTGGTGAAGGCGGATGTCAATCTTGGGATATAGCTTATTGTATTCCGTAATGGTGTCAGCCAGCATGGCCAAGAGCCCCAGGCCTGCCGCAATACCTACGTTGATGGTGCCGCTCTGCAGGTTGACAACATCCGCGAGGCGCTGCAGGCTCTGTCGTTCAGTGTCCAGCAGCCTGAGGGCGTCCTCCAGAAAGATGCCGCCCTCGTTGGTCAGTTGGATATGCTTTCCGATACGATGGAAGAGCAATACGCCCAATTCATTCTCCAGTTGCTTTATCTGTTGCGAAAGGGTACTCTGCGTGATGTTTGAAAGACGGGCCGCTTCTGTAAAACTTAGCGTCTTGGCCGCATTTGCGAAATAGCGAAGTTGTCTGATCTCCATGCCTGTTTCTTTTTTGCAAATATAAGCATTCCAGACGAAACAATTAGCATGATTCGCCCACTTCCGCAGCAAAATACCTATTTGTGATTAGCCTACCAAAGACAGGGGATTACCCTTGCTCCATCGTCAGGAAACCGGGGAACAGGATGTTGTTTTCCAATGAGATGTGTTCCTTCAGGTCCTGGAAAAAGCGGTAAAGTTCCTGATTCATCAGACGATAGGTGGCACAGCCGTCGGCGGGAGTGGTAAATCCCTCGGTAATGTCAGAGATACGCTGCCAGGTGTCGCCTGCGGTATCGTGCTCCGTCATCATCTGGCGAATGGGGTAGAGGATGCTTCCGCAGTGGAAGGGGGCGGCACTGCGCTGCTGCTGACTTGCCTCAAAAAGTTCGTACAGTTGGGGGAATAGCACCTGCTCCTCCTTGGCGAAATGGCTTTGCAGCTCTTCCATGGATTCGTCCACCATCTGTTTTACCTCAATCAGTTCGGGATGACGGTCGCCATGCACGCCGGCCACCTTGTCCACCAGGCGCTGCAGCTCTTCATGATGTTCGTGGAAATTGCGGTGGTGATACTTCAGTACGTAGTCCAGCACCAGGTCCAAGGGCCAGGATGCAAAAGCGGGAGCACCGCCTTCCGCCTCACCCGTTCTTTCCAGGCGGGCCAGCACGTCTTCGGGGCGCAGGTTTTGCTTTTGGCAGGAGGCCTCCAGCGTATCCCCTCCGTGGCAACAGTAGTCGATACCCAGTTGCTCAAATACCTTTGCGCGGTTGAAATCCTCGGCCACCATCTGGCCCACGGTCATCTCTTTTGTCAATTTCTTGTCCATATTTTTTGTGTTTAATGATTTATGGTACAAAGGTACGACGAAAGAGCCCCCGTTTGCAGGTGATATGCAAGGGTTGTTTCTATGCCATCTATCGTTTTTTTCAATACTACGGTTTCCGCAGGATTTCCGTCATGCTGTGCCAGATGCTGAAGCGCGCCTCGGGATTGATGGCTTCCAGTTGCTGCAACATTCCCTTCATGTTGGTGCGGTTTGTTTTGGCATCAAAGGGACAGACCTTAATTTGCTGCTTGAAGCCGGCCTGAAGGGCATACGCTTTTATATCCGCCTCGTGCACGAGGCAAAGAGGGCGGACGATGGTCATGTCAAACTTATCCATCTTCAACAGCGGACGCATGGTCGTGAAATTGCCCTCAAAGGTTATGTTCATCAGCATGGTCTCGATAATGTCGTCCATGTGGTGACCTAAGGCTATTTTGTTGCATTTTAATTCCTTTGCCAGTGAAAACATCGCTTTTCTACGGGTCCATGAACAGATAAAGCAACGCGATTTTTCGGGTTCTCTGTCAGCGTCGAAGGAGGTCGTGATGACATGAAAGGGAACGCCTAAACTTTGGGCATATTCACACAGGTATTCCAGGTCCGAACAATAGGGCATATTCTCCATCGTTATATGTACGGCCCTCACCTCGAATCTTGGTTTCCATATCCTGGAGCGCTCTGCCAGCAGGCGAAGCAGCACGATACTGTCCTTACCGCCCGAAAGGCCGACCAGGATGCGGTCGCCGTCCGTAATGAGTCCGTATTCCACAACGCCCTTGTTAAAGCGTCGTTGGATGCGTGTCCATATTTTTTGCTCGTCTTTCAGTGAAGAGTTTTCTTCGACATTATTACTCATATTTCTTTATATTTCAATACAAAGCACCCATTTTTTTCAAATACTCCTCTAATGGTTGCATGCCGGCGGCCTTGCGGTAATCATCCACTTTGTCTGCATCCAGCAACTGATAGACATGCCACTTCCCGTCCTTACCCCCCATACCTTTACATTATTGTATTGCAAAAATAGCAATTTATACAAAGGGAAGCAAGTGAACTTTTGAAATCAATGGAAAAAAATGCGCAAATAATGAAGAACGATTTGTCTTATTTTTTGACACACCACTTCTCATATATTTGTTCTGACAAAACTATATATATGATTTGACCAAAACATATATTTAATTTGACCAAAACATATAGTTAATTTTCGGCATATTGTAATTGCCTAAGAATCAGTAGGCAGCGGAAAGGGATGATTCCAGGGGCGTTTTATGGCTTGCAGATGTCTTTGCTTTGGGTGTTTTTACGTACCTTTGCAGTTGTATTTTAGATAAAAAACAACCCATGTTCACACGAAACCGCATCAAGGAAATCAAGTCGCTGGAGCAAAAGAAGTACCGCAAACGCATGGGGCTTTTTGTTGCCGAAGGCCCGAAATTGGTTTTAGATTTGTTGGGCACATTTGAACCCGTTTACATCCTTGTTACTCCGCGTTGGCTGAATCAGCATCCCGGCGTACTGCCCCAGGGCGTGGAAACAGACATTGTTCCGCAGGAGGAGCTGACGCGCAGCAGTTTGCAGCAGCATCCGCAGGATATTCTTTGCCTCTTCCGCATCCCGCATTTTGAAGCCATAATGGCTGAGGAAGCCCGACATTCGCTGGTGCTGGCGTTGGACGGCGTGCAAGACCCCGGCAATCTGGGTACCATCGTGCGCCTGGCGGATTGGTTTGGCATCCGGGATGTGTTCTGTTCGCCTCTCACGGCCGACATATATTCGCCCAAGGCAGTGCAGGCAACGATGGGTGCCCTGGCGCGCGTAAGGGTGCATTATACGAATCTGGCAGAGGCATTGCAGGGTTTTCAAGGCCCTGTCTTTGGAACTTTTTTGGGCGGAGAGGATATTTACCGTTCAGAACTGACACAGCAGGGTGTGATCGTGATGGGCAATGAGGGCAATGGCATCGGCGCCGAGATGGCGGAGCGTGTTACGCACCGTCTCTTCATTCCTCCCTTTCCGGCGGACGTACCCACAAGCGAGAGCCTGAACGTAGCTATGGCCACGGCCATCACGCTTTCCGAGTTTCGTAGAAGATGACCCTGAAGCCCATGGACATTTCCGAATTGCTCAAACTGTACAAAGGAACAGAGGGCTTCAAGCAAACGCTGACAGCCATCACGAAAAGCCACATGCGGCACATCTCGCTGATGGGTCTGCAGGGAAGCGCTCAGGCCGTATTGTTCGGCGCCCTGCATCGCTACGGAGCCAAGGCCATGATGCAGCCCTTCCTCTTTATCCTGAACGATGCCGAGGAGGCGGGCTATTTCTACCACGATCTGGTGCAGATGTTGGGGGAGGAGCAGGTGCTTTTCTACCCCAGTTCCTTCCGGCGCGAGGTGCGTTTCGGACAGCGCGACGCCGCGAGCGAAATCCTGCGCACAGAAGTGCTGACACGGCTGACGGACGAAAGCGCGCGACGGGGCGGACTGTACGTTGTTACCTATCCCGACGCACTTTGTGAATTGGTGGTAAGCCGTCGGCAACTGACGGAGAACACCCTTACCTTACGTGAAAGACAAGAGGCTGATATATATGCTGTTGAGAAGCATTTACAGGAGTTAGGCTTTAACCGGACGGACTATGTCTATGAGCCAGGGCAATACGCTGTGCGTGGTGGTATCCTGGATGTGTTCAGTTTCTCCTATGAGCGTCCCTACCGCATTGATTTCTTTGACAACGAGGTGGACAGCATACGTACCTTTTTGGTGGAAAGCCAGCTTTCGCAGGACCGCGTGGAGAGCATTCAGATCGTGCCCGAGTTCGGTCAGAAACAGGGTAGGGGCGAGCATGTCCTCCAGTTTGTCCCCGAGAACACCCTTCTAGTTACGCCCAACATCGGATATGTCGCCGAGCGTGTGGCCGCCATCTACGAGACGGGATTCTCCAGCCAGGCGCTTAGGGAGGAGTCTGAAGTGGGGCTGAACGAAGGCGAGGGCGAGACAAAACTGGATAAAAGACTGTTGTTGGTTCGCGGCGATGTGTTCAAGGATCGTCTCCCGGACTTCCGCCTGATCGAAATAGGGCGTCAGAGTTATACCACGGAAACCGCTGTCATTGCTTTTGATACCCACCTGCAACCCAGCCTGCACAAGAATTTCGACCTTATCCGCGATAATTTCCTGCGCCTGATGGCTCAGGGCTACACCTTATATATATTGGCTGATTCCGCGAAGCAGAATGAGCGTCTGAAAAGTATCTTTGAGGATCAAAACGCCGGTGTCCGTTTTACGCCGGTGAACAAAACCCTGCATGCGGGCTACAGCGACGCTCTCCTGAAAGCCTGTTTCTTTACCGACCACCAGATCTTCGATCGCTTCCACAAATACAATCTGCGTAGCGACAAGGCACGCTCGGGAAAGATGGCCTTGACGCTGAAAGAGTTGCAGCAGTTCGAGATCGGCGATTACGTGGTACACGTTGACCACGGTATCGGTCGTTTTGGCGGACTGGTCAGTATCCCCGAGGATGGTCGCTTGCAGGAGAAGATAAAGATCATCTTCCAAAACAACGATACGGTGTTCGTGAGCATCCACGCCTTGCACAAGGTTAGCAAGTACAAGGGCAAGGACGGAGAACCGCCGCGCGTAAGCCGCCTTGGCACAGGTGCTTGGGAAAGGTTGAAGGACCGTACCAAGGCGCACGTCAAGGACATTGCGCGCGACCTGATCAAGCTGTACAGTATGCGTCAAAAGGAACGTGGCTTCCAATTCTCCCACGACGGATATTTGCAGCATGAGCTGGAGGCCAGTTTCCTTTACGAAGACACGCCCGACCAGCAAAAGGCAACGCAGGAAGTGAAGGCCGACATGGAGAAAGCGAAGCCGATGGACCGCCTGGTGTGCGGAGACGTAGGTTTCGGCAAGACGGAGGTGGCCGTTCGCGCTGCCTTCAAAGCCTGTGTGGACAACAAACAGGTGGCCGTACTGGTGCCTACGACCGTATTGGCCTACCAGCATTTCCGCACCTTCAGCGAACGCCTAAAGGACTTCCCCGTCCGGGTGGATTACCTTTCCAGATCCAAGACTGGCAAAGCCTTGAAAGACACGCTCAAGCGATTGGAGGAGGGTAGCCTGAATATCATCATCGGCACACATAAACTGTTGGGTAAGACGGTGAAGTTCAAAGACCTTGGCTTGCTCATCGTGGACGAGGAACAGAAGTTCGGTGTCAGCACGAAAGAGAAGCTGAGACAGTTGCGTACCAATGTGGACACGCTTACGCTGACGGCAACGCCCATCCCCCGAACCCTACAGTTCAGCCTGATGGGCGCACGCGACTTGAGCGTTATCCAAACGCCACCGCCCAACCGCTATCCCATTCAGACGGAGATTCACAGCTTCAATGCGCAAATCATAGCCGATGCCATCAACTTCGAGATGAGCCGCAACGGACAGGTGTATTTTATCAACAACCGTATCAATAACCTGCCCGAACTGGAATTGCTGATTCATAAGTATGTGCCCGATGCCCGTGTGGCTGTGGGGCACGGGCGTATGGCAGGCGACGAATTGGAGAAAATCCTGCTTGACTTTGCCAATCAGGAGTTTGATGTCTTGCTATCCACAACGATTGTCGAGAGCGGCATCGACATTCCCAATGCCAACACCATCATCATCAATGGCGCGCAGAACTTTGGTTTGAGCGATTTGCACCAGATGCGCGGGCGTGTGGGCAGGTCGAACAAGAAGGCATTCTGCTATCTCCTGGCACCTCCCCTGAGCGGACTGAGCAACGACGCACGCCGCCGCTTGCAGGCCATTGAGAATTTCAGTGATTTGGGGAGTGGCATTCATATTTCCATGCAGGATCTGGATATCCGCGGCGCCGGCAATCTGTTGGGATCAGAACAAAGCGGCTTCATCGCTGATTTGGGATACGAGACCTATCAGAAGATTCTGAAAGAAGCTGTCAACGAACTGCGCAACGAGGAGTTCGGCGACCTCTACAAAGACCAGATGGCTGCGGGACAACAAGTGGATGGCAATGATTTCGTGTCGGAGTGTCTTCTGGACAGCGATGTCTATATGCTCTTTCCCGAGGAATACGTTCCCGGCAGCAGCGAGCGCATGATGCTTTACCGTGAATTGGACAGTTTGGAAAGCGACGAGCAGGTGGAGCAGTTCCGCCGGCGCATGACGGACCGCTTCGGTGCGATTCCGCCCGAGGGCGAGGAACTGATCCGCGTTGTCGCCCTGCGCCGGTTGGGCAAATACTTTGGTGCGGAACGTATTGTGCTGAAGCAAGGCCGTATGCGCATGGTGTTCGTCCAGAACGACAAGAGTGCTTTTTATCAAAGTCCTGCCTTCGGTCAGGTCATTGGCTATGCCACCACGAACATTCACCGCTGTAAGTTGGAGGAGCGCGCGGATATGCGCAGCCTGCTGATACGCGATGTGGATACCGTTGAAAAGGCAGTGGATCTGCTGCGTCAGATGACAAAAGTAAAGGCAGTATAATAAAATTTTGCAATTACCGGAAAAAGCGTTATCTTTGCATCCGCTGAGGTTCGCCCTTGAAAGGCGATGAAAAGGGAATGGGGTGCGAATCCCCGACAGTCCCGCTGCTGTGAACAGTCCTTTGCGACGCCAAACCACAAGAAAACCACTGACCGCCGAGGCCGGGAAGGTTGTTTGGCATCCGACTGCAAGTCAGAAGACCTGCCTTGGAAGTAATAACCGTCTGCATGAAGGCCGGCGAGGAACGGCCGTAGAGGAAAAGTCAAGAAGTCAGTGTTAAACGGACGTCGTCTGATAACGGCGGCAATGGGTGTGTATGCCTGTGCCCTGTATGCCCGAAACGATACGCTCCACAGCCGCCAAATGACGGAGGTGGAGGTGAAGGCGCAACGCCTGTCGGACGTGCATGCCCTTACAGCCGTGCGCAGCCTTTCTTCGGCAGACCATCTGCGCCTGGGCGTTACGGACATGGGCGATGCCCTGCGTCGCATGCCCGGTGTAACGCTGCGCGATTATGGCGGTGCGGGAAGCCGCAAGAGCATAGCCATTCGCGGCTTGGGCAGTCAGCATACGGGCGTTAGCTATGATGGCGTTACGCTTTCGGAATGTCAGACGGGCAGCATCGACCTCTCGCGCTACACCTTGGAACAGGCGGCCCGTGTGTCGATGTCCATTGGCGGTGAAGGCCAGATGTTGTTGCCGGCACGCCAATTGGCATATCCCGCTGTGCTTAGTATTGAAACAACGGAAGAAAGAGATAAAAAGCCTCACCTGAATACAAGTATTACCGCAGGCAGCTTCCTTACTTTCCGTCCTTTTGTGAAATATCAACAGGGAGTGGGCAAGGGATGGACCTTGGGTGCTACGCTGGACGGGCTGTACTCCAGGAATAACTTCCCCTACAAGATACGTAACGGACAAACCATCCAACGCGAGCACCGCAGGAACAGCAAACTTTGGAACGGACATGGCGAAGTGGATATTATCCGCGAAGGTAGAGACAGCGAGATGCGCATCAAGTTGTATGGATATACCGACAGCCGGGAATTGCCTGGACAGGTGCGCTATTATACCAATGTCAGCGGAGAAAAGTTGGACGAACGCAACACCTTTGCACAGTTTCAATACACCTACCGCGGTTTTTCCCGACTCACCTTCAAGGGCATTGCCAAATACAATTATTTCCAAAGCGATTACAAGGACGAACTTTCCCTGCCCGGACGAAGCTTAGCCGTTTATACTCAACGCGAGGCTTATGCCTCCCTGATGGCAGGATACACGCCCTTAAAGGGGATGCTGCTTAATTACGCCGGCGATTATGCCTTCAACAATCTATGGGGAAGTGAGACAACGGTTACGCGTCCATCGAGACACACGATGTTGCATGCCTTCTCCATCGTCTATACGTGGCGGATGCTTACCGTGCAGGGACGCATGTTAGGGTCGTATTATTATAATGATGACCGCCGGGGCCCTGCGGGAGAGGATGTTCAACGCTGGTCGCCAAATATTATGTTCCGAATAAACATCCCCGGAAATACGGGGCTTTCCGTTCGGGCATCCTACAAGGACATCTTTCGTATGCCCACGTTCAACGAACTTTATTACTACCACTATGGTTCTACGGACCTGAAACCGGAGAATACGCGTCAGGGTAATTTGGGATTGGGGTGGAGTTATAACCGCAAGCGGTGGGATGTGGAAGTGGGCATCGATGCCTTTGCCAATCGTGTAAGGGACAAAATCGTGGCTGTTCCCTTTAACCTTTTTATCTGGCGCACGGTCAATGTGGGCAAGGTTAACGGGCAAGGTCTGGAATTAAACACGCGCATCGGATGGCAAATAACGGACAGACACAGGTTGGATGCCAGCCTTGCAGGCTCTTTGCAAAGCATCCGTAACCGCACGAATGCGGCATCCTCGGCCTATGGCAAGCAAATTGCCTATATACCCCAACGAACGGGCAGCGCTTCCTTGGGATGGGAGAATCCGTGGCTGAATATTGTTCTTTCCGCCTATGCGCAATCCGATTGCTACACGACGAACGACCACGTACCGGGTACTCGCGTTGACGGCTTCAACGAAATAAACTTAGGTATCTACCGCCGATGGAAACGGCGCAGAGGTGTTTTCACCGCCCGAGCCGATATACGCAATCTTTTGGACAGACGTTACGAACTGGTTGCACGCTATCCCATGCCTGGCCGCAACTGGCAATTGACACTAAATTACCAACTCTAAAAACATACTACAATGAAAAAAAACTATTTGAACTATGCGCTTATGGCATTGGCCCTTCCTTTGGCCATTGCATGTGATGAGGAAAACAAGGTGGTACCTTTCAATCCTGACACGACAGCCCCCAACGGTATTCTGGTATTGAACTCAGGCAATCAGGGCAAAGCCATTGACGGTAGTTTGCATTTTATTAAGGACAACACTGTTACCAATGATGTGTTTAAGGGAGTCAACCAAACCTCTTTGGGTGGAACGCCCAATGACATGATTGTGTACGGCTCAAAGATCTACATCGTTTCAACGCTTGAGAACACTGTTTTCGTATTGGATAAGAACACCAGAAAGCTGTTGCAGCGCGTGAGCACTACGGACTTGATGGGCAAGAGCGAAGGCCAAAGCCCACGTCAGCTGGCTGCAGGCGACGGTCAGGTGTTTGTAAGTGCATACAGCACGGGTGGTTCAACGCCCTACAGTGCTGACTTGCGTGGCCATGTGGCTGCTTTCGATACCATCAATTTTGTGAAGACAAATAGCGTCGAAGTAGGCAGCTACCCAGAGGGTCTTGATTATTACAAGGGCAAACTGTATGTAGCAAACAGCGGCTACAGCAAGGGTAATTCCAATGTGATGATTGTGAATTGGATGACAGGCGAAAAAGAGACCTTTACCAATGAGAATCTGGAGAACACCCAGCAGGTGGTGGTTGTTGAAGACGGCTATTATGTGTTGGATTGGGGACATTACAATAAAACGAACTGGGCACAGGAGGGTACAGGTCTCTTCTTTGTTTCTGCCAAGGACAACCAGGTGTCTAAGGTTGCTGAAGCAACAAAAATTGATGTGCAGACCTATGACCTTGCCGGCAAGCGCCAGGCAAACATGACTTTGCTGAGTGCTCCCTATCTGGGTAAGGTCAGCTATGGCTTCTATCAGACAGCAACGAAAGAGCTGCGCGAACTTAATGGTATCCAAGTGGATGCGCCCTCAGCCATCGCCATGGACAAGGCAACGGGCAATATCTATGTTGCCTCTCTGCCCATGGGCGAGTATGGCTATGCCGACTACTCAGGCATCAGCTATGTTGTTGTTTATGACAAGGACGGCAAACAGGTGAACCGCTTTAATGTTGGCAACGGACAAATCGTAAAATTCGCACGTGTTTACTAATCGTTACGGGTTATGCCTGAAACGAGCAACTATCGTATCAGGCCTCATCATCATGGTCCTTCTGCAGCATGCTTGCATGCCGCAGAAGGGCTCTTCTGTTTCTGATGGCGGCGATACCCTTCGCATGAAGTATGCACAAAACATTACTATCGTGCGTAAAAAGGGATTCACAGAAGTGAATCTGGTTGACCCCTGGAACAAGGAGCGTTTATTGCATAGGTACTTACTTGTCTCCCGTGATTCGCTCTTGCCCGACTCTTTGCCCGAGGGCACAGTACTACGCACACCGATGCAACGCTTAATTGCTGCCACAGCAGCCCATGTGTGGCTGATGGAGGAATTGGGTGCGTTAGATCAAGTGGTAGGCGTATGTGAAGGCAAATATATGCATGCTCCCGGCATGCGCAAGCGTATTGCTGCGGGCAGTGTGATAGATTGTGGCACGCCCCAATCTCCTGATTTGGAGAAAATCATTGATTTGGAAGCTGACGGTGTCATGCTTTCGCCTTTTGAGGGTGTACGAGAGCACGGAAGACTGGAAGATGCGCAAGTGCCCATCATCGAACTTGCGGACTATATGGAGTCAACAGGCTTGGGACGTGCAGAATGGATGCGTTTCTATGGTTTGCTCTTAGGATGCGGACACAAGGCGGACTCCCTGTTTGCCTCCATTGAAAAACGCTATCTTGACATTAGGAGGAAGGCCAAAGGCCTGTCGCAAGGCCCCAAAGTATTGCTGGAACGTCCCTTCCAAGGCACTTGGTATGTACCGGGCGGATGCAGTCGCGTGGGCAGTATGCTGAAGGACGTGCATGCACAATATATCTTTGCCCATAACGAACAAAGTGGCAGCTTACCCTTGAGCATAGAGGAAGTACTGAGTCAAGGCTCAGATGCCGACGTCTGGATGATTGTGCAAAGCGGAACGGAGCGTATCACGCGCAATAGTCTGCTCATGGAGAACGGTGCGTATGAATATATCAAGGCTTTCCAAGAGAAGCGGATTTATGTTTGCGAAAGCGACAGCACGTGTTTTTTTGACGAAACACCCTTCCATCCCGATCTGTTGCTTGCTGATTACTTTCATATCATGCACCCCAATGTGGGTTTTAGACCTCTAAGGTATTACAAAATGCTGAACGAATGAAGTATCTGCTGCTTACCTGCTTGCTGCTGCTGTTCTTTGTGCTAAGCCTTTTTATCGGCTCCATTTACATTCCGCCCCTGGAGATACTGAGCGTTCTTACGGGAGGGGAGGCATCGCGCGGAGTCTATTCCTTTATCATCCTCTCCACCCGTCTGCCTCAGGCTCTTACCGCCATACTGTGTGGTGCTGCATTGTCCACTTCTGGTTTGCTTTTGCAAACAGCGTTCCGCAATCCCTTGGCAGGCCCCGGCGTGTTTGGTGTAAGTAGTGGGGCAAGCATGGGGGTGGCGTTTGTGATGCTGGCGTTTGGGGGGACGATGTCCCTCACAGGCGTGGGCGCAAGCGGTATGTTGGCCGTACTGTTGGGCGCTTTCTTGGGTGCCATCGCAGTAACCATCTTGCTCTTGGTGTTTTCTGCCTTTGTTCGGGGCACGACGATGTTGCTTATCGTAGGCATAATGACAGGCTACCTGGCCAGCTCGGTAGTGGCGTTGCTCAACTTTTGGGCGTCGGCCGAAGGGCTACGTACCTATGTTCTGTGGGGAATGGGAAGTTTTTCCGCTATTCCTGCCCGCTTCATGCCGTTCTATATTTATATGGTAATAGCGTGTCTGTTGCTTAGCCTGTTGTTGATCAAGCCTCTCAATTTGCTTCAGTTGGGCGAACGCTACGCAAAGAGCCTAGGATTGCATGTGGAGAACGTACGCCGGCTACTGCTTTTGCTGACAGGGATGCTGACGGCCATTACGACAGCGTTCTGCGGTCCTGTTTCATTCATTGGTCTTGCCGTTCCTCATTTGGCGCGACTGGTGTTTAGAACGGCAGACCATCGCCAGCTACTGCCCAACACGATGCTCATAGGCGCTATCGTAGCCCTTGGTTGTCAGCTGATCTGTCAATTACCGGTCTGGAGCACCTTGTTACCCATCAATGTGGTAACGCCGCTGTTGGGCGCACCCACCGTGCTTTATGTTATTCTAAAAAAGAAATAACGATGAAAAGGATTGTATTGATTACCGGCGGAGAACGCTCGGGCAAAAGCACCTACGCAGAGAAACTTGCGCTGGCCTTGAGTTCCAATCCTGTTTATATAGCCACAGCTCGCATCTGGGATGATGAATTCAAGCACCGCGTCAAGCGACATCAGGAGCGTCGCGGTGCAGAATGGACTAATCTGGAAAAGGAGAAGTTTTTAAGCCAATGCGACGTAGAGGGGCGTGTGGTAGTCATAGATTGTATTACCCTGTGGTGCACCAACTTTTTTTTCGATCTTGATTCAAATGTTGATGAAGCACTGTGTGCTTTGAAGCAAGAATTTGATCGTTTTACACAACAAAATGCTATCTTTGTCTTTGTTACTAACGAAATTGGCATGGGAGGTACCTCTGAAAATACACTCCAGCGTCGTTTTACCGAACTTCAGGGATGGATGAACCAGTATGTGGCTGGCAAGGCGGACGAGGTGGTGTTGATGGTAAGTGGGATACCCGTAAAGATAAAGGGATGAAGACATTTCATATTACGCTACCCGACGAAGCGCTTCGCGGTTCGTTGCAGCAGAAGATTGACAACCTGACCAAGCCCAAGGGAGCCTTGGGGCGGTTGGAGGAACTTGCTTTGCAGGTGGGACTTGTTCAGCAAACACTATCCCCGACATTAAAATGCCCTACAAATGTGCTCTTTGCCGGCGACCATGGCATTGCCGACGAAGGTGTCAGCCTTTCGCCCAAGGAAGTAACGTGGCAACAGACTTGCCATTTCTTACAGGGAGGTGCAGGCATTAGTTTTCTTTGCCGTCAGCATGGATTCAAACTGAAAGTGGTGGATGCGGGCGTTGATCACAACTTGCCCTACGAGCAAGGCATCATCAATAAAAAGGTGGGGCGCGGAACGAAGAATTTTCTTTACGAAGCAGCCATGTCGGCGGAAGAGATGGAACGTTGTCTGGTGCATGGTGCGGAGGTCGTTGACGATTGTTTCAACGAGGGATGCAACGTGATTAGTTTTGGTGAAATGGGTATTGGCAACACTTCGCCATCATCCGTCTGGATGTCTGTGTTTACGGATATTCCTTTGGAAAAGTGCGTAGGGGCGGGTAGTGGATTGGATGCTCCCGGCATCGCACATAAATATAAGGTGCTTCGTCAGGCCATGGAAAACTATCGGGGCGATGGTTCTGCACGTGATCTGATCCGCCACTACGGTGGCTTTGAAATGGTGATGGCGATCGGGGCGATGCTTCGTGCGGCAGAACTGAAGATGATCATCCTTATCGACGGATTTATCATGACGGCTTGCCTCCTTGCTGCCTCTCAACTTCATCCCGAAGTAATGGCGTATGCTGTCTTTGGGCATCAGGGCGATGAATCCGGTCATAAAATGCTGTTGGACGCTTTGCACGCAAAACCCCTCTTGAATCTCCATCTGCGCTTGGGTGAAGGTTCGGGTGCCGTGTGTGCCTATCCTATCTTGGATTCCGCCGTCAGGATGCTGAACGAAATGGATAGTTTCCAAGCCTCCGCCATTACGAAATATTTCTGATGATGAACCTCTTAGCCGCTTTTGTGTTCTTTACGCGTTTGCCCTTTTGGCGCATTTGCCCTGTGTCGGCGGACAGTTTCAAGCACGTTGTCCCCCGGTGGCCGGTGGTCGGGTGGCTGACGGGTGGCGTCATGGCTGCTACGCTGTGGCTTGGGGCGCATTTTTTGCCCTTGAGCCTTGCTTGGCTCGTGGCCATTTTATCGCGCATCTTGATTACAGGCGCACTGCACGAGGATGGTTTGGCCGATTTTTCCGATGGCTTTGGCGGTGGAACCTCGCGCCGGCGAACCCTGGAAATCATGAAAGATTCGCATATTGGCACCTACGGTGTCTTGGGACTTGTCTTTTATCTGCTCTTTCTTTGGCAGGTGCCATTGTCCCTGCCGTTGCCTCTGCTTTGTACGGTTGCGTTCTGTGGTGATGTTTGGAGCAAAGGCTGTGCTGCCCAGCTTATAAACGTCCTGCCTTATGCGCGAACGGAAGCGGACAGCAAGGCCAAAGTGGTTTATGGCCGTATGTCTGGTTGGGAATTTACGCTCTGTCTGCTTGCTGCGGCTCTGCCTCTTGTGTTGTTGCTTCCGATAAAGTTCGGGTGGGCAGCCGTGGCTCCCCTGCTGGTGTTCGTTTTGCTTTGGCGCATGATGCGCCGTCGTTTGCAGGGATATACGGGCGATTGTTGCGGGGCTACTTTCCTGCTGTGCGAACTGTCCTTTTATTTTGCCGTCGTTCTGTTATGGAAGTTGTTTTAATACGTCATACCTCTGTCGATGTGCCTGCCGGTGTGTGCTACGGGCGAACGGATGTGCCCTTAAAGGCCGGTTTTGAGGAGGAAGCCGCAAGGACCAAACACGAATTGCAGGCTTTGGGCGCTTTCGAGCATGTCTTTTCCAGTCCGCTTTCGCGTTGCCTTCGCTTGGCAGCCTATTGCGGATTTCCTCATCCACAGCAGGATAACCGCCTTTTGGAGTTGGATTTTGGAGATTGGGAGATGAAATCCTTCGATGAAATCACGGATTCTCGCTTGCAAGCATGGTTCGATGATTATCTCCATGTGGCACCCACGAACGGCGAAGCCTTTAGCGACCAGATTAGGCGTGTAGGCGATTTCCTCGATGAATTGAAAGAAAAGGACTATGGCCGCGTGGCTGTTTTTGCGCATGGAGGCGTATTGCTCAGCGCACAGATCCATGTCGGAGCATTGACCATAGAAAAGGCGTTTGAAAGCATCACGCCCTATGGCGGCATTATAAGCATAACAATATGAAACAGAGCGAAACCATCGCGATTTCCACCCGTCGGTTGATGCCAACGGAGCGAATCATGTCGCTGGTGGTCAGTTCCCTTTCGTTGCTTCCGATATAGGGCTTCCAAACAGGTTCGCCGAAGTAGTCGTGCGGTCCGCCGAAACGGCAATTCAGGATAGCAGCCAGAGCCGCCTCGGGATAGCCCGAATTGGGGCTTAAGTGATTCCTTCCTTGTTTCCATACGAAGGCAAGGGAGCGCAGTTTGCCCGTTAGCAACAGCATCAATAGGGCTGTCAGGCGCGCAGGAATATAGTTTGCGGCATCGTCGATACGTGCGGCCCAACGGCCAAAGAGCGCGTAACGCCGGTTCTTGTAACCTATCATCGAATCCAAGGTGTTCACCATCTTGTAGGCCATCATGCCGGGAACGCCCAGTAGCAAATACCAAAAGAGGGGAGCGACGACACCATCGCTCAGGTTTTCCGCCAGAGTTTCCAATGCCGCCGTACGCACTTCCTGGGCCGACAGGGCAGAGGTGTCGCGCCCAACAATGCGGGCTACCTGCTTGCGCCCTTCAGCTAACGACTTGTCAACAGCCCGAAACACCTCTCTCACTTCATGAATAAGGGTTGTACCGGCCAGACAGTAAAATACCAATATAATCTCCCATCCCCACCGCAGCCAAGAAGAAAAACCGTTCAAACATTGTAAAAACGCCCAGGTAAGGCAGAAAGTAAGCACAATGAGCAGTGTGCTCAGGATGGCGCCTTTCCATAGGCGGTTCTTCCCCTTGTTGAGATGGTGCTCGCCAAAGGCTATTGCCTTTCCGAAGTACACCACGGGATGGGGGAGCCAGATGGGGTCGCCCAACAAGCAATCCAAGCCCCATGCGATGAGTAATACTATTCCGCCAACCATTGCCTGATGGCTTTTACGAGTTCTTGGTTTGCCTCGTTCCCTTGCGAAGCAACGCGGAAATAGTGCGAATCAAGCCCCTCGAAGTTCGATGCGTCGCGAATCAGCATGCCATGCACATTCGCCAGATATTCCTTCAGAGAGGCCGCCGTGCCATATTTCAGGTGGCATAGCATGAAATGCGTTTGTGTTTCCCAAACGTCTACGCATTTTGTATCTATCAGTAATTGACGCAGCATAGACGCTTCGTTCAAGCATTGCTTTAGGTCGAATCGGGCAAAATCCCCATGCCGGCAAATGAACATTCCCGCCTCTATAGCCAAGGCATTGACGGACCACGGCATCCTTCGGTGGCGCAATTCATTCAACAGAAACTCATTGCCCGAAACATACCCCAGGCGAAGACCGGGCAGGGCATAGCGTTTGGTAAGGGATTGGAGCAAGAGAACATTCGGGTATGCACAGACCTGCTTGGGCGTAAGCATCGTTTGCATTGTAAAGGCGTCGTAGGAACCGTCAATTACAAACACAACGCGCGGATTGGCCCTGAACAAAGCCTCTAAGACATCAGAGGGGACCGTACTTCCCGTCGGGTTGTTGGGGTTGCACAGCCAAAGCAGACACACGTCGGGAGGCAGTTGATAGCCTTCCGAGGCGGTTGGTAATCGGAACAGCTGCGTCAAACGATGGTCGTGCATGTGGCAAGCGTCGGCATATTCGCTGAAGGTGGGTTGCAGGATGGCGGAGTGCATCATGCGGAAGGTTTGTGCAATCAGGTAGATTGCCTCCGTAGCCCCGTTTGTAACCAAGACCTCGGATGGGGAGACTCCTTTCTGGCGGGCAATTTCCGTTTCCAGGCTAAACGGCTCCGGCTCAGGGTAGAAGGAAAGCAGATTATGCCCCTTTTCATCGGTGTTCTGTAGTTTATCGGCCAAATGCAGCCAAAGCTCGGAGAGATTGATACGACCATACACGTTTGAACTGAAGTTCAAACGCATGGGCTTGGAAAAGTGATAGCTGTCGTCGCCGTGTCCTTGAATCATGTTTGTTTCGTTTCTGAATGCAAATGTAATCTAAGTTTGGCAGACATCCTATGTTTGTTGCCGGGAAATCTCCATTTTCCGACACCAAACTTCCGTTCATTTCTTCAAATCCGTTTTTGCATTTTGCTTGCAAAGTCATTGTTTTGCTTGCATTTTGTTTTTAAAGAATCGCTCTGTGCGGCGTTCCTTGCTCTTATGCGGACGTTTGGCTTGAAATTTTGCCATTAAACACACTGTTGATAACCAGGTTGTTATGGAATATGTCATCTGGATGATGACAGGATTAACGCAGTATCATGCGGAATCGGAGGGATAAAGTGAGCCAGTATTCTAAAGAAAAACATATAATTGAAATGATTGAAACATATATAAAACAGCATCAAACTAACTATTTGTTTTCGCCGGACTACCTTATTTCTGAAAATCGAACAAAAGAACAGACTTTTTCCTTCTAAAAATGATTCTTTCCGGAATTATTTCAAAATGACAATCTGAACGCTATTTCGTTGTTTTGCTTACATATTGACTTTCTGAAAGACATTCGCGCAAGCGACATTCGGGTTTGTCCGTTATCCCTGGATTATGGCAAAGAAATGTCCACTAACTTTTTTTCTTTCCGCTCGTTTTCGTTATCTTTGCATTTGCTTTATGGCCTTAATCGGATAAAATGGAGAGAAACAGACAGGACATTGACCTTAGGGAGCTAAAGATGCAATACGGCATTGTTGGCCGCGACCCCAAATTGGATCGCGTGCTTCACACCGCATTGCAGGTGGCCCGTACGAACCTCTCCGTTCTTATCCAGGGCGAAAGCGGAACGGGTAAGGAGGCCATTCCGCGCATCATCCACAACAACAGTCTGCGGAAGGCGCGTCCCTACATTGCCATCAACTGTGGCAGCATACCGGAGGGGACGATTGACAGCGAACTCTTTGGCCATGTCAAGGGCTCCTTCACGGGAGCCATTGCCGACCACGAGGGATATTTCGGGGCAGCCAATGGCGGAACCTTGTTTTTGGACGAAGTGGGGGAACTGCCGCTTAGTACGCAAGTACGTCTGCTGCGCGTTCTGGAAACGGGAGAGTATGTGCCTGTGGGCAGCAACACACCCAAGAAGACAGACGTGCGCATTGTGGCTGCCACCAATGTTCAGATGAAGAACGCCATTCGCGAAGGCCATTTCCGCGAGGACTTGTATTACCGCCTCTGCACCATCAGCATCCTGATGCCCCCCCTGCGCGACAGAGGCATGGATATGGTGCTGCTGTTCCGCAAATTTGCGATGGATACAGCGCGCGAGTACCATATCCCTCAGGAACTGATGCTTACCTCCGAAGCGGAGCAGGTGGTGATGTCCTACAAATGGCCCGGCAATATCCGCCAGTTGAAAAACATTGTGGAACAGATGAGTATTCTGTGCGAAGACCGTACGGTAACGCCCGACGTGTTGGCAGAATATCATATTTTCCCCGGCGAGGAAAGCACAGCGGTTAGTGCGCCGAACAGTTGTCGCCGGGATACGGATGACGCCAACCTGCGTCAGACGGTGGAGATAATGAAATATGCCATCGCCAGTCTGAAGCAGGACGTGGAGATGTTGAAGCGCAAGATGGGTGTTGCGGAGGACGCAAACCCTCTGCCTGCCGTTGCTCAGTTGGATGCTCCGCACGACATAACTCCCTCTGTGCCTGCGGTGCGCTATGAGCAGCGTCCCGTAAAAACTGTTCCACCGCAAAAAGTGTTGGACGAGGGCGAAGACGTGGAAGCCATGGACGACCTGAACATTGCCGACATGGAAAAGAAAATGATTGAACGTGCCCTGCGCAAGCACCACAACCGCCGCAAGAATGCGGCCGCGGAATTGGGCTTGAGCGAGCGCACATTGTATCGGAAGATAAAGGATTATGGTCTGGAAGAATAGGGCTTTTTTCCCAACATACGCCGCCTCTGTTTCGGCCTTGTTGTTCGTCGGCTGCCTGTTGTTTACAGGTTGCAAGATAAGTTATGCCTTTAATGGAGCCAGCATCGACTATACCACCACCAAGACCATTCAAATTGACAATTTCCCCATTCGTTCCACCTACGTTTGGGCACCCATGCAAAGCATCTTTCAGAATCGTTTGAGCGACATTTTTGCCCAGCAGACCAAGCTGCGTCAGGTAAAGCGCGGAGGCGATTTGCAGTTAAGCGGAGAAATCACCGGCTTCGACCAATACAATAAGGCCATCAGCAGCGACGGCTATAGTAGCCAGGTGCAGCTGAAGATGACGGTGAATGTGCGTTTCGTGAATAACAAGAACCACAACGAGGACTTTGAGCGTGCGTTCTCGGCAACAACCGAATACGACGCAACACAGCAGCTGACCAGCGTACAGGAGGAACTGGTAACCCAGATGGTACGCGATATTACAGATCAGATCTTTAACGCCACGGTGGCAAACTGGTAAGGAATTATGGCTGATAGGAATATGTCTGACTATATTAGCAATGTGCGGGGGGCAAGTCCTGCCGCCCTGAACCATCTGCGTCAGCTGGTGGACCGCTATCCCTATTTCCATGCCGCCCGTATTGCCTATCTGCGCAACCTGTATAAGAATCACGACCCGAACTTCGGGCAGGAACTGCGCAAGGCAGCGCTTTATCTGCCCTCGCGTGAAGTGCTTTACGCAATGATAGAGGGAGAACGCCTGAATCCCGCACAATTCGCAAAATCACAAGGGGTACGTCCGAAGAAGTCCGGTTCGGAGGATTCCAGTACGCGCACGGAGTCCTTGATAGGGCAGTTTCTGGATACCGTTGACGATCCCAAACCAAGGCGTGCTCAGAAAACCGATGCCTCGGTCGATTATCTCGAGTTTCTGCGGCAAAACGAAATGAACAGTGAAGTGTTCGGAACGGCTGACAGCAAGGGGCACAAAACGAAGCAGCAGGAGAAGGGTAACGATGTCATCAACAAGTTCCTGGAAAACGAAGGCAAGTTCCAGATTCATGAGCGCAAGGACGAAGAACTGCTTCACCCTCAGGAAAAGTTTGAAAACGAAGCGGACAGCGGTGTTTTAACGGAAATGATGGCTAAAATATACATCAAACAAGGGAAATATGACAAAGCCTTTGAAATTATTAAACGTCTTTCCTTGAAAAATCCGAAAAAAAATCGTTACTTTGCAGACCAAATACGTTTCTTGCAGAAGATTATAATAAATAACAACAATAAATAAAAAGACAGAACAATGTACATCACACTTGTAATTCTGATTGTTTTGGCATCCTTGCTCATGTGCCTGATCGTTCTCGTTCAGGAATCAAAGGGCGGTGGCTTGGCAAGCAGTTTTTCTGAAAACAACGCCATGCTGGGCGTACGTAAAACCACCGATGTCGTCGAGAAAATCACTTGGGGCTTGGCCATTGTAATGGTTGTGCTCAGTGTGCTCAGTGTTGCATTCCTTAGTAATGGCAATGCGACCGGCTCTGTAATCACTCCCACTACCGAGGAGGTTGCCAATCCCGGTATCGAAACCGGCACTGCCGGCGAGACACCCGCACCTGCTGCAACAACTGCTCCTGCAGAAGCTCCCGCCAACTAAAGCCGGGGAACGGTACTATCAACGTTTTTTGACAGACTTCACATAGTAAGGGTCCATACGGGGCAAAGTCTCCCGATATGGGCCTTTATTTTTTCTACCTTATTTATATGAACATGAAGAAAACATTCCTTTCGCTGCTTTTTACGCTAAGCGTTCCTTGCTTGGCACAATCGCCCGCCTCTTGGACAGCCGACAACGGCAACGGCACATTCACCAATCCGCTTTTCTACGAGGAGTTCTCTGACCCCGACATCCTGCGCGTGGGGGATGATTACTATCTGGCGGGTACAACGATGCACAGCGTACCTGGACTGGTAATCCTTCATTCGCGTGATTTGGTGAACTGGGAAAATATTTCATATTGCTTCGACAGATTCAATTTCCAGGACGATGCCTTTTCGCTGAAGAATAAAAAGGAGATTTACGGAGAAGGCATCTGGGCTCCTTGCATCCGCTACGCCAACGGACAGTTTTATGTCTATAGCAATGTCAATGGCAAGGGCTTGCAGTGTTGGACCAGCAAGGACATCCGAGGCCCTTGGAAGCATCATAATATGGAAGGACGTATCTATGACCTCAGCGTGCTCTTTGACGACGACGGCAAGATTTATGCCATCCATGGCTATGGCGAAGTACACTGCACCGAATTGAAGCCTGACATGAGCGGCCCAATCGAGGAAACCGACCGCATTATCATTCCCCAAGGCAGTGCTGTGGGCGAGGGACACCATATCTATAAGATTGACGGCATGTACTATCTGATCAGTACGGACTATAAGCCCAATGGACGGACACTCTGTTCGCGCTCGAAAAGCATTTGGGGGCCGTACGAAACCTGCGTGATTACGGCAGATGAAACCTTCGGTTATCATGCCGCCCCGCTTACACAAATCAAAGGAAGGATTCAGCCCGACGGCTTCCCCGTTTCCCTGGGAGGGCAGGACAAGGACGCTACGGCATGCACAAATATTCACCAGGGCGGTATCGTTCAAACACAAACAGGCGAGTGGTATGCCCTCCTGATGATGGACTTCCATAGCATTGGACGCACGGTAACCTTAGCTCCCGTTACTTGGAAAGACGGATGGCCCATGCTGGGTTTGGAAGGCAACTTAGGTCGCGCTCCCCGTACCTGGTTCAAACCCAACATTCCCGGCACGGAGAATATAAAGCCCCATGCGCCCTATCAGCGCAACGAAGACTTTAACGGAAAACAGTTGGGTCGCATCTGGCAATGGAACCATAACCCGGAGGATGCGAATTGGCGAATCAAAGGCGGACGCCTACACTTGAAAGCCATGCCCGCCGAACAGCTGATGTGGTCTCGCAATTCGCTCACGCAGCGTGTAATCGGGCCCACCAGCAATACCACCGTGGAATTATATACCAGCCGATTGAAGGATGGAGACGTGGCGGGATTGGGCAATATTAACGTTCCCTGCTCGTGGATCGGTGTCGTCAAACAACAAAAGAAGCATATCCTGCGTTGCTTTCAGCAGTTGACAAACGATACCATTGACGTTCAGATTCCCCAGCAAGCACGCATTTGGCTGCGCTTGGAGGGAGATTTTGACAACAACCGCACACGTTATGCTTACAGCCTCAATGGCGTCGACTACCAGATTGTGGGCGACTGGATGCCCCTGAGCTATCAGTTGATTACCTTCCAAGGTTCAAGAACGGCATTGTTTGCTTTCAATCACAAAGGTTTGGAAGGTGGAACGGCGCAGTTTGATAACTTTCAGGTGGACGAACAGAAGGCGGACCGCAGCGGAAACATTCCTTATGGCAAAACCATCCGTATCATCAACCTTGCCACCAACAAGCCCATGTGTGCGCTACCTCATGGCTTGATGTACGACACACATGCGGGAGACAGGGGAGAATTGACCCGCTTCCGGTTGATTGACAGAGGCAATGGCAAGGTCGCCCTGCAGTGTGCGGATGGACGCTACGTGTTTGTGAGCGGTTTGGGCATTGCCGGAGACGTGCGCCTGACAAATAACGCCGAGTTGGCAGAGGAGTTTCTTTGGCAGGATTATCTTGAGCATGAATTTATGCTCATGAGCACACGTACGCATACCTATATAGGTAAGAGTCCCACCACAGGCAGTCCCTATGGCATGGATTACAAGGGAGCAGACCCCAACCGGCGCAATGGTGCCGTGTTCCGTTGGGAAGAGGTGCAATAATGCCAGGAAAGAGATAAAAGTTGGGCTAAAGCAAAAATAATCTTAAAAAGCGTTTGGTCAAATCAAGGATAAGTACTAATTTTGAGTTATCTTATTAACCTCTAACTAAAACATTAGTGTCATGAAGAAGTACAACTTTAATGCAGGTCCTTCAAAGTTGCCTGCAGAGGTAATGGAAGCAGTGAGCAACGCATGCATGGATTTTGAAGGCAGCGGGCTCTCTCTCATGGAGATGAGCCATCGTGCCAAGAACTTCCAGCCCGTCGTTGACGAAGCTATCGCCCTGTTCAAGGAACTTTTGAACATTCCAGAAGGCTATAGTGTCCTCTTCCTTGGTGGAGGTGCCAGCATGCAGTTCTGCATGGTTCCCTACAACTTCCTGGAAAAGAAAGCGGCCTACATGAATACGGGCGTATGGGCCAAGAAGGCTTTGGCCGAAGCCAAGTTGTTTGGTGAAGTGGTAGAGGTGGCCAGCAGTGCTGACAAGACCTATAACTACCTGCCCACCGGCTACGAAATTCCTGCTGATGCTGATTATTTGCACATAACAACCAACAATACCATCTACGGTACCGAGCTTCACGAGGATTTGGATGCCCCCATTCCCGTTGTGGCCGATATGAGTTCTGACATTTTCTCTCGTCCCGTCGATGTCAGCAAATACGTATGTATTTATGGCGGTGCCCAGAAGAATCTGGCGATGGCAGGCGTTACCTTCGTGATTGTAAAGGACGAGGCTCTGGGCAAGGTAAGCCGACAGATTCCCACGATGCTTGATTATCGCACGCATATCAATGGCGGTTCCATGTTCAATACGCCTCCTACGGTGCCCATCTACTGCGCCCTGCAAACCTTGAAATGGATCAAGAAAGAGGGTGGCGTGGAGGAAATGCAACGCCGTGCCGAGGCTAAGGCTGCTTTGCTCTATGGTGAAATCGAGCGTAACAAACTCTTCGTGCCCACGGTTGCCAATCCCAAAGACCGTTCGTACATGAACATCTGCTTCGTAATGGCACCCGAATATAAGGATTTGGAGGCTGAATTCCTTGACTTCGCAACGAAGCAGGGCATGGTAGGTATCAAGGGACACCGCAGTGTGGGTGGCTTCCGCGCCAGCACTTATAACGCTGTAACCCTTGAGGATGTACAAGCTTTGGTGGCTTGCATGCAGGAGTTTGAAAGCAAACATTAACTTAATCGGATTAAAAGACTATGGCAAAGATACTTATAGCAACAGAAAAACCTTTTAGCAAAAGTGCCGTAGAAGACATTATAAAGGTGGTAGACGCTACTAATCATGAACTGGTTTTGCTGGAGAAATACACGGAGAAACAACAGCTTTTGGATGCAGTGGCAGATGTCGATGCCCTCATAGTACGTTCCGATATTGTAGATGCAGAGGTAGTAAACGCCGCCAATCATCTGAAGATTGTGGTGCGTGCCGGTGCCGGTTATGACAATCTTGATCTGGAAGCGATGAGAAACAAGCACATTGTGGCCATGAACACGCCAGGGCAGAACGCCAACAGCGTGGCAGAACTTGTCTTTGGCATGCTTGTCTTTGCGGTGCGTAACTTCTTCAATGGCACCAGCGGAACGGAGTTAAAGGGTAAGAAACTGGGGCTTTTGGCTTTTGGCAACGTAGGACGCAATGTGGCACGTATTGCCAAGGGCTTTGAGATGGAAGTCTATGCTTATGACGCCTTCTGTCCGATTGCGGATATTGAGGCGGCGGGTGTACATGCCGTAGGCACTCGGGAGGCGCTGTTCGACACCTGCGACATTGTCAGCCTGCATATTCCCGCTACAGCAGAGACACGCGGCAGCATCAATGCCCAACTGCTGGGTCGCATGAAGAAAGGCGGCATTCTCGTAAACACCGCCCGTAAGGAGGTGATTGACGAGGAGAGCTTGCTGCAACTCATGGAGGAGCGTGCCGATCTCAAATACATGACAGATATCAAGCCCGACGCGGACAGCCTGTTTGCAGAGAAGCTTGCCGGCCGTTATTTCGCGACACCAAAGAAGATGGGAGCACAAACCGCAGAGGCGAATGCCAATGCCGGTATTGCCGCAGCCAAACAGATTATCGGATATATTGAAAAGGGTATTACCACCTTCCAACTCAACAAGTAAAGCTTTTTCATTATGACGAAGATAAAGCCTTTCAAAGCACTGAGGCCTCCCAAGGAATTGGTGGAGCAGGTGGCCAGCCGCCCTTATGATGTATTGGATAGCGAAGAGGCCAGGGCAGAAGCAGCCGGTAATGCCATGAGTCTTTACCATATCATCAAGCCCGAGATTGATTTTCCCGTGGGCACCAGCGAGTATGCCCCATGCGTCTATGAACAAGCGACCCGGAACTTCCAACTCTTTCAGGAGAAAGGTTGGTTGGTGCAGGATGACAAGGAACAGTATTATGTCTATGCACAAACGATGAAGGGAAAGACGCAATTCGGCCTTGTGGTTGCTGCCGCCGTAAAAGATTATATGGATGGCAGCATCAAGAAGCATGAACTGACTCGCAAGGATAAGGAAGAGGACCGGATGAAGCATGTGCGTGCCACTTGTGCCAATATGGAACCCGTTTTCTTTGCCTATCCCGATGATAGCGACATTGATGCCCTTGTTGCCCGCTATACCGCGCAGGCACCGGTGTACGATTTCACTGCCCCGGATGATGGCTTCCGTCATCAGTTGTGGATAATCAGCAATGAGGATGACATCCGGTTTCTTACCGGACGCTTTGCCCAAAAACCGGCGATGTATATTGCTGACGGTCATCACCGCAGTGCTGCCGCAGCCCTGGTTGGCGCAGAAATGGCGCGCGAGGACAAGAACTGGAGTGGGGAAGAGGAGTACAATTACTTTATGGCTGTATGTTTCCCTGCCAGCCAGCTTACCGTACTCGACTACAACCGTGTTGTTCGGGACCTGAACGGTATGGATTCAGCAACGTTCTTCCAACGCCTCTCGGTGCATTTCGAACTTACAAAGGTTGAAAACGCCGATGCGGCTCATCCCGAGAAGCGCCACCAGTTTGCGCTCTATCTGGACAAGCAATGGTACCGGCTGCAACTTCACGACGGCTTAGCCAACGAGAACGACCCCATCCAGAGTCTGGACGTAAGTCTAAGCAGCCGCTATGTTTTGGATGAATTGTTGGGAATCAAGGATTTGCGTACCGACAAGCGCATTGATTTCGTTGGCGGATTACGTGGATATGCCGAGTTGGAACGCCGCGTTGATAGTGGTGAAATGCGTATGGCCTTGGCATTATACCCCGTGAGCATGGATGAAATCATGACCATTGCCGACCAGGGATGTATCATGCCTCCCAAGGCCACTTGGTTTGAACCGAAGCTGAGAAGCGGACTGGTTATTCACAAACTTGTTTAACCAGCAGAAAAAGAGCGTTCGTTTGAAGGATACTTATCTGACAATTTCCGGAGCCTCAGAAGGCGAATACAGTGAGAAGAAAAGCAAATTCCTTGCTTTTGCCCATCACGTAGAACTGCCCGAAGAGGTCAAAGAGATTGTTTCCGAGTACAAGAAGCAATACTACGATGCACGCCACGTTTGCTATGCCTACATGTTAGGCAGCAAGCGCGACGTGTTTCGTGCTGTGGATGATGGCGAACCATCGGGAACTGCGGGCAAACCCATATTGGGACAGCTCAACAGTCGCGAGCTGACAGACATCCTGGTGGTCGTCGTGCGTTACTTCGGCGGCATAAAACTGGGCACAAGCGGTCTTATTGAAGCCTATCGTGAAGCAGCGGTAAGCGTTCTGGACAATGCTACGGTTGAAGAGCGCACGGTAAACGCACGGGTTCGCGTTACTTATGATTATGCCTTGATGAATGCTGTTATGCGCGTCGTTAAGGAAGAGGAACCCCGCATCTGTCTTCAGGACTTTCAACTCCGTTGCGTTTTGGAGCTGGAAATCCGTAAGAGTAAACTGGAAAACCTGCTGAACAAATTCCGTCTGATTCGTGAAGCAAAAGTGGAACTTATAGAAGAGGGATGATGTGCATCTCATCCGCCATCTTTTAATTAAACATAACGTTGATTCAAATATAAATAAAGGGAACAAAAAAAACATATATAAGTTTTAGAAAAATCATATATATGTTTTTGGTAAATTATATATTTGTTTTTTCAAAACTTATATATAAATTTTTTCAGCGCTGTTTTTTATTGAAGAAATCGCAGAATACTCCACGATGGACGACCATATCAAAGCGTCGGACAAGGAGATGGGATATGTATCCATTGATAGCATATCTCGTACCAACATTGCGTCCATAATGTAATTCATCATGTTGTCCACGGACAGGCTTTCGCCCTTTTCGATAATCTGCTTATACTTCGTTTCTATCTTGCCAATCACAAACATTTCCGCCTGCTGGCCTGTCAGTACCTCGTCGCCAATCTGAACAACCGGAACCGGATATTTCTGAACGAAGCCTTGTGTGCCGCATGTGGTTTGCAGACGGCTGTAAGGACGTGGTGTCGTTTCGTCGAACTGCAACAATACGCTTACGCCCGACCTTGTCTTTAACAGGCTGCTGTTCAGTGAGTTTTTCCCATCCATAGAAACGATTGATTCAAAACAGTCCTCGCCGAGCAACTGGGCGACCGGCCCAATACCATGCGTGGGGTAAGGATTGCCTTGATAACCCGTGGCGGCTTCAGAACCAAGGTAATGGATGTATGCGCCTTCCAGATGGGTTAATTCCCCAAGAAATCCCTGACGTACAAGAGACAGGGTACCCAAGTGAAAGGGATCAAAACAACAGTTTTCCAAAAGAAACAGCTTTCTCCGGCTCGTCTGTACGGCATTGCGAATACGCCGGCAATCAGCGATGGTTGTTGCCGCGGGTATCTCCAGAGCTACGTGTTTTCCACTGTCCAGGGCTTGCACCGCCAATGAAGCGTGCGACTCCCAGTTGGTGCAGATATAGACAAGGTCGACATCAGGTGCCTGACAGATAGCATCAAAGTCCCCTATCCTTACCGCAGATGAGCCACGCTCCTCCAACTCCTTCTGCGCCAATGCGATTTGCGGTGCGTTGTGGTCGCAGAGCCAGGTGAATTGTGCTTCAGGGATAAAGCGATAGCGCCGTAGGGTTGCCATGCCACGATAGCCAAGCCCTACGAGTGCAATGCGAATTTTATCTGTCGTTGCTGTTGTCATAAATCATCGTCCTCTCCCGTGGAGATGTGCATGCCATCGCCCATATCCTCGTCAAGTTCCTCATTATCGGCTGCTTCACGGGCGTATTGACTGTAATAGGTGTCGTCGTTCTCGTCCATAAGGTCGTCGTCCGTATTGTCCTGATCGGAATCCATATTGTCATCCTCCAGGATCAGGTCGTCATCGTCAAAGGTATTATCTTCGGCAATGAACTGACTCTCGTCCACCTCCTGCTTCTTTCGTGCGAAAATGGCTTCGGTCCACGTTCCTTTGGGGATTTCCAGCACCTCGAAACCCGCTTTCAGCTTACGCTCCATCGACCCTCCGGGGGCATGGATGCGCGAGGTGGGCAGTTGGCTTGTGGAAATATCGAAAGCGCTTTCGATAATCATCTTCAGGTCGTTGGGCACAGCGTCCCATCCCCCGCCAAAATTGTTATTGATGAGTTCCAGCAACGTAGCGGCGGAAACAAACTTGATGTTCTGCATCGAAAGGTCGCTGAGTTTGGTAATGTGCTTTTCGCGAATGGCTATTCTTTGCCCCGGCAGCATTGTGCTCTCCAACTGCACCCAATCGCTGCCTTTCTGGCCATACATGTTTTCCTCTTTGTCATTATCGGGATTGTAATGCACCACCTCAAAAGCCAGACGGAGCGTGTTCAGAATCTTATCCTCCCACTTTGAGAATTCATCCCCCTCACGTTCTTTTTCCCACAATTTTGCTATTTGATAAGCATCATTTCCCCATACATTCTGGGTACTTAAATCTTTGATTGACTCCAGGGAGCCTGCAGTGCCCTTTCCTTTCTTTGCCATGTGTCTTATATTTCACTTTTTTAGAGCTACAAAAATAAAGAAAAGAAATGTTCTGTACAAAGCCAACGGGATGAAAAATATTTTTTATCTTTGTTAATGCTTATAATACAATGATGAGTAGATTTCAAGAAATTTCGCTTCGCCCCTGTGCCAAGATAAATCTGGGGCTGTATATCACTGAACGCCGATCGGATGGCTACCACAATCTGGAGACCGTCTTCTACCCTATCCCTCTATGCGACGATCTGACGCTTGCCCTGTCAGACGAAGACCAGCTGACGCTGGAGGGTTTCGCATTGGAGGGGAATCCAATGGATAATCTGGTGATGAAAGCTGTCGGCAAACTGCGAACAGAAGGTTACGAAGTGCCTCCCATACATATCACGCTGCGCAAGAACATTCCCAGCGGAGCGGGATTGGGCGGCGGCAGCAGTGATGCCGCCTACGTGATGAGGGGCTTGAACGAGCTTCTGAATCTGCATATTCCTACGGCGCGCTTACAAGGAATGGTGTCCGCGCTGGGAGCCGACTGCGCTTTCTTCATTACGGACACCCCGATGTATGCCACGGGTATCGGAGATATCCTTACGCCCTGCGAGCTGAATCTTGCAGGCTACTGGATTACGCTTGTAAAGCCCGATGATTTTGTAAGCACGCGCGAGGCGTATGGCGGCGTTATGCCCCGTAACCCTCAATACGACCTGAGAGAAAGCCTAAGGGCTGACATACATACTTGGCAAGAGACGGTAAGCAATGATTTTGAGCGGAATATTCTGCCCCAGCACCCCGCCATTGCTGAAACCAAGCAAAAACTTCTGGATGCAGGTGCCTTGTATGCCTCGATGAGCGGAAGCGGAAGTGCTGTTTTCGGTATCTTTGCAGATGAAACATACATAGAAACGCCTTATTTCCAATTCTCAAGCAGATTATAGGCAAGAAAAAGGGATTCTCCCCTACTCCTTTAGGTTTTTCCCCTTTGCGGGCTGGTGCTTTAAGGCCTAACTTTGCAATATCAAAAACTTAAACAAGGACACGATTATGAAACGCTATCTATTATTACTTGCAACATTCCTTACCCTTGCATTCAATGCCAAGGCTTTGGATTATGAGACAGCGCGCGAGCAGGCTTATTATCTGACGGATAAAATGGCATACGAGTTGAACCTGAACGACGCGCAGTACAACGATGCCTTTGAGATCAATCTCGATTATCTGTTGTCGCTGAACTCACCCATGGACATCGAGTTGGCCTATCTGCGCAACCGCAATGAGGACCTTCGTTATATCCTGATGGATTGGCAGTGGCGCGCTTTTATGGCGGAGGAGTATTTCTTCAATCCCGTCCGTTGGGTAAGCGGTGCCTGGTATTTCCCCATCTATCGCCACTATCATCGCACCTATTATTTCTATGACCGCCCACGTATCTTTTGGGATTACCGTGGCGCCCACGGCCGCGTGTACTATCATGGACGCAGCTTCTACGCCGATCGCCGCCACAGTTGGAACGGAGGTTTGAGAGGAAACCACCACGGTTTGATTGGACGTCCCATCAACGGCCGCAACGGACGGTACGACAACCATGGACGCTTTGGCAACGACCATCGCAGGGACTATAGCAATCAATACAACCGTTACAATCGCAATGACCGCAGTCAGCGCAGAGACTACAACAATGGATATGACCGCAATGACCGCTACAACCGTAGGGACTACAATAACCGCAGCGACCGTAGCAGTCGCAACTCCCTGAACGACCGCATCAATAACCCCGTTCAGCGCTATGATGGAGGAGATATGCGCAGCAGCAGCCGTACGACAGTAAATTCCACGCGCAACTTCGGCACTACACGCTCAACGGGTGTTGAAAGCAGAGGTGTAACGGACAATCAAAACATGGGTGCAGGGCGAAGCATCAGCAGCGGACGCAGCATGGAAAGCGGCCGTAGCGCAGGAAGCACCCGTGGCGATTTCCAAGGCGGCGGTAGCCGTAGCAGTGGCAGAAGATAAACACAAAGAATGATTGATGAATAAAAAGTTTCTTTCGATCGCAGGATGGTGCTTGGCCGCTCTTGCAGCCAGCGCAAAGTCACGAGAGATTAAGCAAACAGAGAATATCCAGATCGAAGTGCAGCAGGGCCAAGTGCCCTCGCTGCCCTTTTCTGTATTCGTTACCTACACTGACGGCACGCAGGCATGGCGCCAGACGCGTTGGGAGCTCTGTCAGCGTTCGGACGAAGAATTGCTCACCAAGAAAACGGTTGGAGAATCATACACCCTAAAAGGATACATCCTGGGCAGCGATGCCTCCAGTCTTGGGTATCCTGTTGAAGCCCGCGTACGCGTGGTAGCGGGAAGCCGGGTGCCTGCCCTGCCCATAGCCGACCCTTTACCCGTGGCTCAAGTTAGTTTGACGGGCAAAAACCGGCTAACCAGTAATGCCGCCATGGACGTAAAGCAACTTCTTGGTCTGGACATCACACAACAGTTATACAATTATCGCGACACTTATGGACTATCCACAGAGGGCTATACCAGAAGCGACGGATGGGACAGTCCCACCACCAAACTCAAGGGGCATGGTACGGGACATTACCTGAGTGCATTGGCTTATGCCTATCACGCCACCCCCAACCGGGAACTGCGCGATAGTCTCCTCTCACGTATTCGCCGAATGGTCAATGAAATGCGTGAATGTCAAGAGCGCACTTTCGTGTGGAGCGACTCGCTGGGACGCTATTTTGAAGCGCGCGATTTGGCACCCGAAGCTGAACTTCGGACATTGGGAGGTGGTTGGACTGACTTCGAGCGTTACAAAAAAGATTTTCGACATTATGGCTATGGTTATCTGAACGCAATTCCTGCCCAGCATGCGGCACTTGTGGAGATGTACCGCCCATATAATAATGAATCGGGTGTGTGGGCGCCCTATTATTCCATTCATAAACAGTTGGCGGGTCTGATTGATATTGCCAATCTGATAGATGATAGAACGGTGGCGGAAAAGGCTGCGCAGATTGCCAACGATATGGGCATGTGGGTATGGAATCGTCTGCATTATCGTACGTTCGCTGATTCAAAAGGCACGCGTGAAGAACGTCGTCAACGGCCGGGCAATCGGCTGGAGATGTGGAATATGTATATCGCCGGAGAAGTGGGAGGCATGGCGGAAAGTCTGGCCCGATTAAGTGAAATGGCTGGCGACAAGCAAACGAAGGAACGTTTCTTGGAAGCCGCCGGCTATTTTGACGCACCCCTGTTTTTTGATCCCCTTAGCCGCAATATCGACGATATCCGTACACGACACGCAAACCAACATATTCCGATGGTTACAGGAGCCTTGCGCAGCTATCGCAGCAATCACAATCCTTACTATTATCAGGTGGCCAGGAACTTCTGGCACTTGGTGCAGGGACGCTACGCATACGCTATGGGTGGTGTGGGCAACGGAGAGATGTTCCGCCAGCCCTATGCCCAAATGCTCAGCATGAACACAAACACCATGAGCGACCATGAACGCAACATGATTCCCAACCCCGATATGAATGAAACGTGCTGCGCCTATAACCTGGCCAAACTGACCAAGGAACTGAACTGCTATACGCCCGATGATGCCAGTTTGATGGACTATTACGAACGCGTACTTTATAATCAAATCGTTGGCTCTTTGCACCCCCATCAATGGGCTTGTACCTACCAATATGCTGTTGGATTGAATGCCATCAAGCCCTTTGGTAACGAAACCCCACAAAGCACCTGTTGCGGAGGTACAGGAGTGGAGAATCACGTGAAATATGCAGAAGCAGCTTACTTTCATAATGACTCTACGCTTTGGGTCGCTCTGTATCTGCCCTCAGAAGCGAAGTACAAAGGAATCATGCTTCATCAGCAGTGTGCCTGGCCCGCAGAGAGCAGTCGCATTGAACTGACGGGCGAGGCGGACTTTGCTCTCAGGCTGCGCGTTCCCTATTGGGCAGACCGGGGCTTTCGCATCAGACTAAACGGGAAAACCATTGCCAAAGCCCCTCGTCCCGGTAGTTATTATGAAATCCCCTACCGCCATTGGCGTACAGGCGATTTCGTGGAAATAGAAATGCCCTTTGCCGCACACATCTATTATGGTGCGGACAAGATGGAATTGGCAGCAACAGACAAGAACCAAACGAGTACGCCCTTCGCCCCACAATGGCTGGGAGCCGTAATGTATGGTCCCTTGGTGATGGCAAGCACGGAAATACACACGTGGGCAGAGACAGAAGTCAATGTAAGCGGCAAACTAAAAGAAATCCGGCTTCAAGGGGCAACGACAGATGACGGCACGGGTGGGCCGCTTTACACGCTCAGTTTGGCAGGCAAACGCTTCCTGCCCGATTATGCGATTACTGACCACGCCACGCATTATTTACGTATCAATCATACGGATGCCGTTAAGGGAACGCGAGGCCAGGGTATAGAGAAAGGGATATTGGCACAGGTTATTACCCTGGCAGAAGAGCGCCTGCAGCGGCCAACGAATTGGGCGCCTCATGGTCTTCAACGTCTTCGAAACCAATTGGAAATAGCCAAGGTATTCATGTTGTCAGAAAACTCGCAAGCAGCCATTGACCAAGCGGCCGGCAACCTGAATATCGCCATCAACACCATGCGCCCTGCCCATTTGGCCGAGCCTGAAGACTTGACCGCGTTGTATTCACTGCTGACCGAAAGAAAACAGCGGGGAAACAAAACGGATAAGTTGCACCTTGCCATCCAATATGCCGAGATGGTTGTACAATACGTTAACGATGGAAGTGGAACGCCCGATATGATAGAAAAGGCTTTGCGTCAGCTGAAGGAAAACAAAGAATGATCTTCTTGGGGAGAAAGGTTTTCCAGACAATCCAAATAGCCATTTTTTTGTGTTGTATTGGGGAAATGGTGCTGTTTTTTGCGTACCTTTGTATGAAATTGTAATTTAATAAAAGAAAAATGCTTACACTTAAACTCATTACAGAGGAAACGGAGCGCGTAATCCGTGGTCTCGAGAAGAAACACTTCGTAGGTGCACGCGAGTCCGTTCAGGATGTTTTGAATACAGACAAACAACGTCGCGAGGCGCAAACGGCTCTGGACAAGAATTTGAGCGAAGCCAAGAAATTGGCGGCCGAGATTGGAGCTTTGATGAAGCAAGGCAAGAAGGAAGAGGCTGAAGCGGTGAAAGCCCAAGTGGCTGTGCTGAAGGAAGCTGCCAGGACCTTGGAACAGCAGAAAGAAGAAGCGGAGAAGAAACTTGTGGAGCTGCTCTGCCAGATTCCCAACATTCCTTATGACCAGGTGCCCGAAGGCAATGGTGCCGAGGATAATCAAGTGGTGAAGAGCAACCTGCGCGAATGTAAGGAAGGAGACACCGTAGGCAACTGGGATACGGTTGTTGATAACGGTGAAGCAAAGCTTCCCCATTGGGAACTGGCAAAGAAGTATAACCTTATCGACTTTGATTTGGGCGTGAAGATTTCGGGTGCCGGCTTTCCCGTTTATCGTGGCTGGGGCGCTCGCCTTCAGCGTGCCCTCATCAACTTCCTCCTTGACGAGGCACGCAAAGCCGGTTATGAAGAGATTATGCCCCCCACGGTAGTGAACGCTGCCAGTGGTTATGGTACAGGCCAGTTGCCTGATAAAGAGGGTCAGATGTACCATTGCAATTTGGACGACCTCTATTTGATTCCTACCGCAGAGGTGCCCGTAACGAACATCTATCGTGATGTGATTATTGAGGAGAAAGACCTGCCTATCAAGAATTGTGCCTACACACAATGTTTCCGTCGCGAAGCCGGTTCGTATGGCAAGGAGGTGCGTGGTTTGAACCGTCTGCACGAGTTCTCAAAGATAGAGATCGTACGCATTGACACCCCCGAGCACAGCGACGAAAGCCACAAGGAGATGCTGGCTCATGTAGAAGGCCTGTTGCAGAAATTGGAACTCCCCTACCGCATCTTACGCCTCTGTGGCGGAGATATGAGTTTTACCAGCGCCATCTGTTACGACTTCGAGGTTTATTCCGAAGCTCAGAAACGCTGGCTGGAAGTAAGTTCGGTGTCAAACTTCGATACTTATCAGGCCAATCGTTTGAAATGCCGCTATCGTCGTGCCGCCGACAAGAAAACAGAGATTGCACACACTTTGAACGGTTCTGCCTTAGCTTTGCCCCGCATCGTGGCGGCCTTGTTGGAGAACAACCAGACGGCTGAGGGCATCCGCATCCCTGCCGCCTTGGTTCCCTATATGGGCACGGACTTAATCAATTAAAATAACACACCCTCATGAGCACCATCGTCGCAAAAAAACAGTTCAGCGAGAAAGTCTTCCAGTTGGAAATCAAAGCTCCCCTTATCGCTAAAGCACGCAAGGCAGGCCATTTCGTTATCGTACGAGTGGACAAAAAAGGTGAGCGAATACCTCTTACCATTGCCGGTAGCGATTTGCAGAAAGGCACCATTTCACTGGTTGTACAAGCCGTGGGTGATGGTACCAGACAGCTATGTGATCTGAACGTTGGGGATGAAATCCTGGATGTTGTCGGTCCTTTGGGGCGTAATACACACATCGAGAACTTCGGCACCGTGCTTTGTGCGGGTGGTGGCGTGGGCACAGCCCCCATGTTGCCCATCGTGCAGGCCTTGAAGGCTGCCGGCAACCGTGTGATAAGCGTAATTGCAGGCCGAAGCAAGGATCTCGTTATCCTTGAGGACGAAATACGCGCTGCAAGCGATGAAGTGATTATCATGACCGATGATGGAAGCTATGGTCAGAAGGGTGTTGTTACAGCCGGTATGGAACAGGTGATTCTGCGTGAGCATGTGGATAAATGCTTTGCCATCGGTCCCGCTATCATGATGAAATTCTGTTGCCTGCTGACGAAGAAATACGGTATTCCCACGGACGTTTCCCTGAATACCATCATGGTGGACGGCACAGGTATGTGTGGAGCTTGCCGTATCACCGTTGGCGGCCAGACGCGCTTTGTATGTGTGGACGGCCCTGAGTTCGACGGCCATCAGGTGGATTTTGATGAGATGTTGCGACGCAGTGGTGCTTTCAAGGCCGAGGAACAAGAGGCCATGATTGCTAATGAGGCACAGCATCAGGACACCACAACACCTCTTGCAGAGCTTACCGACCGCAATGCCCCTTGGCGTGAAACTCTTCGCAAAAGAATGAAAGCCAAGGAGAGAACCGCCATCGGACGTGTTCAGATGCCCGAACTGGATCCCGTCTATCGTGCCACCACGCGCGTTGAGGAGGTGAACAAAGGCCTGACCATAGAGCAAGCCATGACGGAGGCGAAGCGATGTCTGGATTGCGCCAAGCCTACCTGTATGGAGGGTTGCCCCGTGAGCATCAATATCCCGTCCTTCATTAAGAATATCGAACGTGGAGAGATATTGAATGCAGCCCGCGTACTGAAGAGCACCAGTGCCCTGCCTGCCGTATGTGGCCGCGTTTGTCCTCAGGAGAAGCAGTGTGAAAGTCAGTGTATTCACCTTAAGTTGAATGAGCCGGCAGTGGCTATCGGTCATTTGGAACGCTTTGCCGCAGATTTTGAACGCGAGAGCGGACATATTGCTCTACCTGAGGTTGCTCCGAAGAATGGCAAGAAGATTGCCGTCGTGGGTAGTGGTCCTTGCGGCCTCAGTTTTGCCGGGGATATGGTGAAATTGGGTTACGACGTAACGGTTTTTGAAGCCCTTCACGAAATTGGCGGTGTACTGAAATACGGTATCCCGGAGTTTCGCCTGCCTAACGAAATCGTAGATGTTGAAATATCTAATTTGGAGCGGATTGGCGTCAATTTTATAAAGGATTGCGTTATAGGAAAGACCATCTCTGTCCGGGAATTGGAGGAGCAAGGCTTCATGGGTGTTTTCGTAGCCAGTGGTGCCGGCTTGCCTAACTTTATGAATATTCCTGGCGAGAACAGTAACGGTGTCATGTCCAGCAATGAATATCTGACACGTGTCAATCTGATGGATGCCTCCAATCCACATACGGCGACACCTATTAAGAAAGCTCATAGCGTAATGGTAGTAGGCGGTGGCAATACGGCAATGGACAGTTGTCGTACTGCCAAACGACTGGGCGCAGAACGTGTCTTTATCGCTTACCGCCGCAGCGAGGCGGAGATGCCCGCACGTTTGGAGGAGGTGAAGCACGCCAAGGAAGAAGGCATTGAGTTCCTGACGCTGCACAACCCCATCGAATACCACGCCGACGAGCGTGGTAATGTAACCGAAGTGGTTTTGCAGAAAATGGAACTGGGCGAACCCGATGCCAGCGGACGTCGCAGTCCGCAACCCATCCCCGGCGCAACGGAAACGATAGCTATTGACCAAGCAATCGTAGCTGTGGGTGTAAGTCCCAATCCCATTGTGCCCAATAGTATCGAGGGACTGAAGTTAGGACGCAAAAACACCATCTCCGTCGATGAAAACATGCAGACGAACATCCCGACTATCTTTGCCGGAGGCGACATTGTTCGCGGTGGGGCTACCGTTATCCTGGCAATGGGCGACGGACGTCGTGCTGCCGCAGCCATGCACCAATATCTGACTTCCAAATAGCAAAATGAAGAACCGCATATTTCTGATTTTATTTTCCCTCCTGTTGTTGTGTCCGACTTTGATGGCACAACGCAGGCGTGGCACCACAACCAAGCGTCAGCCGACGCCTGTTGTCAGTGTTGACTCTCTCCTCCGTAACTATGATTTCACAGGAGCGGAGAAACAGCTGAACGAGACCATTCAAAAAAAACGCAGAGCCAAGCATAGTACGCTGAAGGAAGAAGAGCAATTAGACATAGCACGCAAGGGCCAGCGCATGATGAGTGCCGTAGAGCGTGTGGTCGTGTTTGACTCGCTCATCCTCCCCCGCCAACGCGTTTTAGAGACGCTACCTTTGAGTGCGGAGAGTGGCAAGGTACTTTCCTCTGCCGCTTTGGGTGTTTCGGAGAATACAGACGCTACGGGATTCTTGTCAGAGATGGGTGATCAGATAATCTATGCCAACACAAACATTCAAGGTATCCTGCAACTTTACGGAGGTTCCATCATCGGTGGTGAATTAGAATCACCCCAATCACTTACGGGGCTTGATGCGGAAGGTTCTGTCAACTACAACTATCCTTTCATGATGGCAGACGGTACCACGCTGTTTTATGCCAAGCAAGGCTCTGAGTGTTTGGGCGGTTACGATATCTACATGACGCGTTATGATAGTGAAGAACGTCGTTTTCTGATTCCTGAGAATATCGGAATGCCATTCAACTCTCCTGCCAACGACTATCTTTATTGTGTTGACGAATCGCTCAATATAGGATGCTTCGTTTCTGACAGAAACTGTCAGGGAGACAGTGTATGTATATTCTATTTCATCCCCAACCAAAGCCGACGTGTGTATATTGCCGAGGAAGTGGGAAATGATGCTCTGCGTCAGTTGGCACAGCTATCCAACATCCGCCTTACTTGGTCTGAGGAGTCTCAGGTCCGTGCAGCACTGGCCCGTTTGCAGCAAGGCAGACAAACGCAAAACAACGTCTCTGACAGTGAATTTTCATTTGATGTTGCCGACAACCGTACCATTCGTAACGTAAACCAGTTGAATAATCCTCAAGCTCAAGTTTCTGCACGACAATGGGTAGCGTCCAAAGCTAACCTCAAGCGACTGGAAAAGGATTTGGAAAACAAACGTATCCAGTGGAGCAAGGCAATGACGGCAGAAAAACAACGCCTGGCCGAAGAAATACTGCAACAGGAAATGCAAAAAGAAACACTTCAGAAGCAAATCATCACGCTTGAAAATCAAGTGCGTCGACAAGAGTTGGGCTTATGATGAATCATTGTACCCGATGAGCAGAATTCACCAAGAGCAAAAGATTGTCCGTAGGATGATTGAGTTGTATTGCAAGCACAGACTACATCTGGACACCATTCCGGAAGAGTATCAGCATTTGGCAGATTACGCATGTCATCGGCTTAACCGCTGCAGGTATGGTGAACGGAAGACTGCATGCAAAGACTGCTCCACACACTGTTACGCCCCGAAAGAACGGGCAAAAATACGTGAAGTCATGCGCTGGGTTGGTCCAAGGATGTTTTTCTATGCTCCCATAGAAGCCTTAAAACATTTTTTCCGCAGTTTTGTGGCATGAAGGAACATGGGTAGAGTTATAAGACATGCTTGTCATGAAGACATCGCAGCAATCATGAAAGTCATGGATGCCGCAAAAACGATAATGCGACAATCCGGAAACATGCACCAATGGGGAGATGATTACCCATCAGAGGAGGTCTTAGGAGTAGATATGCAGGGAAGAGGTGGCTATGTAATCGAAGATAATGGAAGCCTTGTTGGCTATTTTGCTTTCTTGCCATCGCCAGAACCCACTTATGCGAAGATTTATGATGGAGAATGGCTGGATGATAGGCTCCCCTATCACGTTATTCATCGGATTGCCAGTTATCCAAATGTGCATGGCATTTTCAAAAGTATAATGGATTTCTGCTCTTCTCTTGAAACGAACATCCGAATTGACACCCACCAAGACAATAAGATAATGCAATACAACATTGCAAAGCACGGGTTTGCTTATTGCGGAATTATCTGTCTGTTGTCGGGAGACAAGCGTTTGGCATATCAGCGCATGAAAGAATAGTCTGTGCTACAAATAAAACATATCACACACGATTCAAAGTTAATAAAACATAAACCCATATACAATCGCTTGCGATATAAATAATTCTTCTTACCTTTGTGTTCGGAAACATAGTAAAGACTAAAAAACAAAGAGTAGAAAATGGAAAAGATTTATGATTTCAAGGCTCTTACGAGCAAAGGTAAAGAGATTAATTTTTCTGCGTATAAGGGGAATGTTCTGCTGATTGTCAATACAGCCAGTAAGTGTGGCTTCACTCCCCAGTTCACGGGATTGGAAGAGTTAAACCAAAAGTACAAGGACCAGGGGCTGGTTGTTATAGGGTTCCCCTGCAACCAGTTCAAGGAGCAGGATCCCGGTGCAGACAGTCAGATTGAAGAGTTCTGCCAAATGAACTATGGTGTTACCTTCCCAATCATGAAGAAGACCGACGTAAATGGTCCTGCAGCGGAACCCATTTTTGAATACCTCAAGGCACAAGCTCCTACGGAAGAATACCATGGTTTGAAGGCCAAAGCAGCAAAATCCCTGTTCAAAGCTATCAGCAAGAGTGTCGAAAAGGATAGTGATATCAAATGGAACTTCACCAAGTTTTTGATTTCCAGGGACGGAGAAACCATCAAGCGATTTGCTCCCACCACAGAACCCAAGGACTTTGAGAAAGACATTGAGGCCATGTTGGGCTAACAAAACAAAAAAGGCGTTGGAAAATAATTTCTAACGCCTTTTTTGTTTGTCGGGGTGACCCGGCTCGAACGGGCGACCACCTGGTCCCAAACCAGGTGCGCTACCAACTGCGCTACACCCCGATTGCATTTAATCGTTTCCGCTAAATGCGGTGCAAAGATACGCAAAAAAGTTAAGATTTGGCACCATTAACGAAGATTTTTCTTTTCTTGCATCAACTTCTACAGATTATCTTCCGCAAAGCGTACGAAAATCGCAGCCAGGACAGAAGTCCTCGGGCTTCTGTGTTTGTGAAAATGGAATCTCTGCATTAAAGATTTCGGTAATAAGCAAGCGCAGACCCTCTGTAAACTCTGTAATCATTTCGTGGGGAATCTCATGTAACACTTCACGATCCAACTTCAAAGAAGGAGAATATTGCTCCGCATTTCTGGCTTCACGCGGATAAAACAGGCATGGGCTAACAGGCAATTCCTGTTTTTGCATAAGGAGCATGGCATAGAGGAAGGTCTGCAGGTAATAATACTCACTTCCAACAGCAGCGCGGGCAAAGAAACCATGTATGTCTTTGGGAATTGTTTTAGGTTTTCCCGTCTTGTAGTCAACAACACGAAGGGTTGGTTGTCCTTCAATTTCCATAATATCCATGCGGTCCACACGTCCGCCGATACGGACATTGCGTTCGCCTGATGGGCATGAGATTTGCATTACACTACTAACCGTCTGTTCCATGCCATACATCGTAAAGGGAGTGTGCTTATAATCCCAATCAAGCAGATACTCCATCAAACGCGTAAGCACATCACGTACAATCATGGGAAGCCCTGCAAAGGAAGCATCACCCGCTTGGGCATTGCGCTCTTGATAAAGCGCGTTTACCATGGCCAGCAGTGTCTCCCTGTCAGATGCCTCAAGGTAAGGTTGCAGGAATGCTCTTCTTGCTTCCGGTTGTTTATAGGAGTCATATTGATCGCCCAAGAAGTAATCCACCCAAAAGGCAAGGTCGATGTAAGCAGAGAGCAACATCTTAGCCTTGGCCTTTTCTCCTTCCGTTTCCTGTCGGTCCGGCAAGAGAGGCAGCAAGTCTTCGGCTGAAATCCGGTCTGTACCTGAGCAGTGTTTCAAATGGGTATAAACGAACTCTGCGCTATCGTGGAACAGCGTACCAATAATCAGGTTGTCGATGCCCTCCTCTCGACGATATGGAATGTTCAGCTGTGCCACGTTTTGGAAATAGAATTTCAGGGGGCAGCTTAGGTAGGATGCCAATGCCGAAGGAGAGAGCCGATGCACGGCCTGGCAATTTTCATCAAACTGCGAAGCCAACAAATCCATAATCTCCGGTGTCTTGTCGACAGTGATTTGTTGCATCTCTTGCGGTTTCAGCGAAGGTTCCAATCTCAAACACTCGATTTCCAGCGATGTCTCTGCCAACAGCTGACGCAGAAAGCGACTTTGCTCGCGCTGTGTTGCGCCATTACTGTTGTCATTGTACATAACCGTAATGTCCTCGGCACGCTGAATGGTCCGGTAGAAATAGTATGCGAACACCGCCGTTTTACGTTCGATGGTGCTTAAATTAAAACTGGGCTTCAGGCAATAGGGAATCATGGATGTGTCATCAACCTTGCGGGGAAGGAATCCCTCCCCCACGCTGAGCATCAGAATATGTCGGAAATCCAGATTTCGCGCTTCCAAAAGTCCCATGATTTGAAGCCCGCTGTCCATCTCACCGTGGAAAGGCACACTGACACTGTGCAAGGCGCGCCGAATCAAACGATACAGCGTATGGCGCCGTACAGGAAGACCGCCCGCTTCAATTAGTTGAGAGAATTGGTTCAAGGCCAGATAGCATTGAAAAGCACTCTCTGTATATAGTTGACGCAACTTACCATCTTCCAGGCTGCCGTCGTTGACGCGCTGACTCAACAGCTCTGTTTCATCAATCAGCCAATTCAGCATGTCGTTATCGGAAGGGAGATACTTCAACTCCATGTCTGTGGTGGCAAAGGGATTGGTTTGCACACGTGCCAGAAACGAAGGTCGGAAGTGTCCCAGCGTTTCATCCCATCCATAGGTTTGAAGCTCCAGAAGCGACAACAGATAGCTGTATATGGGAGTTTCTGTAAGCGGAAAGCCCATCGTAATGTTTACCGCACTGGGGGCGTATGACGCTTCATCCGGATTTGGTACGCTGTTCAGGATAGCGTTCACCAGCGTTTCGTCGCAAAGGATCACTGCGCTTTCATTCTCTTTGTCTGTAAGCTTTTCTTCCAGCCAAGTGGGTACATAGCGTGCTTGGGCATTGTCCGTATTGGTCGCGATGAAACGAACCTTTTTCTCACTGCCCAGCAGGTTGTCGTAAATATCTGCGGGCAAGGCATTGGGATAACGCTTTACGTTTTGGCGCATGAAGAGTCCCGCCTCCTGTTCTTTGTTTTTGAAATAGAAATCATCATAATCCCAATAGAACGTGGCACATCCCGCTTCCTGAAGCGCATCGAAAAGCATTTGCTCTACATCATCCAGAACATTGAAGCCTACAAAGGCAAAGTTGCGCCCGTGAATGCTCGTTGGCAAACCATCGTGCTGCAACTGTTCTGCCACACTGCGATAGATGGCTCCTGTATATCCCATGCCCTCTTTGCGCAAACGTTCATTCAACTGTTCATAGATTCTTGGCATAGCATTCCACAAATCCATAAATCGTTGTTTTACTTTTGTCTGCTCTTCTTCATTAAAGTTACTGAAGAAATCCCTGAGTGCCTTCAACTGGTCGTCATCCAGAAAGTCATTCGTATCCATCTCCTTCAATTCGGACACGTTACGAAACAGTTTGTGAGCATCCACCAAGTGCTTGTCGATATCATCGAAATCACTCAACAGGATTTCGCCCCAACCATAAAAATCGTCTAAGGACATCGGTTCTGCCACCAAATCCTGATAGATGTCATATAGGCGGCAAACAAGATGGATGGGTGCTTCTTTCTTGAGGGACGAGAGTTGAAGAAAAAGTTGGTCGATAGTCGTATATTGTGGTGCCCAAATAGGTCCGTCTGCGGCCTCCAGAAGCAGGTGGTTCATGTACAGGGCAGCACGCTGACCAGGCAAAACGACGGTCAGATGGTTGAGATTGCTGCCGTAGGCGCTAATCAGATGACGGGCTACGTGTTCAAGAAATGTTTTCATACGCGCTCTACCATGTTCTTATATACATACCAGAGATAGCCCTCCACTTGCTTTTCGGGGTACATCTGGTGCATTAAATCCATATACTGTTTTACTTGTTCGTTATAATCCTGATGAGGTTTGCCGAACTTAAAGTCCAAAACCACTACCCTCTCCTTGTCCATCATGACGCGGTCGGGGCGCAGTTCTTTCACTTCTCCGTCAACGGACACCAACACATTACATTCATTATACAGTTCCATCTCGCCTGCAAACCATTCGGCTACCAGAGGGTTGTTCAGACCACGCCTGGCAAGCGACAAGACTTCGCGTACCTGTGATTCATTTCTTAGTACGCCCTGTCGCAGCATATCTTGCACTACGCTCTCAGCTTCCTCTACTTTCTTAATCTGACTAAAGATGTAATGTAGCAGTTTGCCTTTTTCAATGTATCCCAGTTGTCTGGCGTTCTCCGCCTCCTCCGTTTCATCTCCTTTTGTACGTACGAACTGCGCGGCTGGGCGGCTCTGTCTGAACTCTGTTTTACCTTCAAAGCTGCACATTAGGCTTGGCAAGGCTTTCTGGTCAGGTGCCAGCCGGTTGTCTCTTTCCTTATCCTTCGTCTTGGACTTCTTGGCCAGATAAGGTTCGGGCATACCCAATTCAAAGACATCATTTTCCATTCCCAAGGCGGCGGCGACAATGTCGCCCGAGGTTTCCTTGGGTACGACAGCCTCTTGCAAGCGTGTTACCGACCCCCAAACCATCAGGTTACTGCCGGCGCGCGTAAAGGCAACATAGATCACGTTCAGCGCATCCGCCCGGCGTGCGTCGTGCTCCCGCTTGTAATCCGATGCAAGATTCGTATTTTGCAGTGTGGTGCGCTGCGGTACAGGCAAGGATCCCAAATAGTCCATAGGGGCATCTTCGGGGGTACACCAAAGCACCTCTCCTCCCTTATCCTCTTCTATATATTCGTCCAAAAAGGGAATAAAAACACTATGATACTCCAATCCCTTGCTGGTGTGAATGGTTTGTACGGTGATGCCGTCTACCGCTCCCGAAGGAATACTGAGCAGTTGCATTTTCTTGTCCCAATAGTCCAGGAACGAAAGGATGTCTCCCGAATTATCCGCAAGAAAGGCTTGGAGTTCGTCAAAGAAACAGAGCATGTAGGCATCCTGTCCTTCGATTTCATGCAGGCGAAACAAACGATACAGGTGTTCGCACAACTGATGAAGTGGAAGTCGCATCAGTTCGGAACTATTGCCGAGGAATTCCTTGGGCAATGTATCTTCCGGTTTGGCGAGAACGAAGGTCATGTCCTTCCTTCCTTCCTTGTCAACGCCCTGTTTCAATACATCTTGGAGGTAGTGTTGGACAAGATACAGCAGCGGCAGAGGATTGGGTTCTGACTGCTTGGTCTCCTGCAAATAACGTAGCGCAGCCACCAACATGTTCACGGCAACAGAGTAATTCAGCCGGAAGGCCTCGTTGCTCACCAGTTTCAGCTGAGGAAAATGTTCCGCAAAATAGGCAACCATCGGGCCTAATGATTTCTTCTCTCGGATAAGGATTGCCATCTGCGTGAATGGAACACCATGCTCCTCATGAAGCCGCAGGATCTGTTCTCCCATTTCCTGAAGCGTTGTCGCTTGCCAAGCGGCTTTCGCCTCCTTCGCCTGTTCCTCCAGTACTTTCTTTTTGGCTTTGTCTTCCAGCTCGGAACTGTCCGGGCGTGCTTCTATGCCATCAATATGTATCCTTACGTATCCACGTCCTTCCTTGCCTTGACTTACTCCTTGCCTTACATCGGCATACATATCTGTCAGTCTGACAGAAGCATCTGGGCACAGGCCGTCCAGCCATTGGGCGGCTCGCACAAAGAAATCGTTATTGAAAGTGATGATGTTGCCCAAACTGCGATAATTCACATTCAGCGGTCTGGGTTCCATGACATAACCAGGCAGTCCGTGTTGGCTAAGGGCATAGAGGATTCGCCAATCACCGTTTCTCCAACGATAGATGCTCTGTTTCACATCACCAACAACCATCGACATGCCTCCTTCTGCCAGGTTATTCATCAGCAAGACCCGGAATATTTCCCACTGCAGCGAACTCGTATCCTGGAACTCGTCAATCATCACGTTATGGAAACGTGTTCCGCTCTTCTCAAACACAAAAGGAGCATCGCTTGAGCCTATCATCTCGCGTAGCAGGATAGGCGTATGGGCCAGCACAAAGCGGTTGGCATCAGCATTCGCACGTTTGATTTCCGCGTCCAAAGCCCCCATCACTCCTATTGGGTGCATGGTTTCCATAATCAATCCTATGGTGTTCAGTATGCTCCCGCATCGCGTGTGTTCGTCGCGTAGGTTACGCAATGCGTCGGAAAGTCCCTGCAAAATGTATTGGAAAGCTGCTGTTACGGTTTTGCGTTGTTTTACGGAAATAAACTCCAAGGGGTCGTCTACACGTTTTTGCAGGGACGGACTAAAGGTTCCATCACACTGGCCTTCTTTAAGCCTGGTTATGTAGGGCTTCACCCAATCGTTGCCATGGCTCAGGTCGGCATAATCCACCCCGTTGCTTTCAAGAATATTTTCAAATGCCATGGCACTTTCATGCAGCTGTTGCCTGATGTCCTTCTCGCGTGTCATGAGTGCTTCCCGGAACGCTTTCAGGTGAGCCAGAGTGTAGTCCTTGTTGCGTTTGTCCAAGGGACGACGCAGGTAGACTTCTTTGAAGAGATTCTTGGCCATCCTGTTCAATGCTTTACGCACATCCCAGGTCTTGCCGTTTTCCATCTGAGTACGGATATAATCGCGCAACCAAGGCAGGAGTTCCTTGTCGTCATACTGAAGCGAATCAATCAAATGCTCCACCGCCATTTCCGTTACCGTGTCATCCGAGATATCCACCTGCAGGCGCGCCGTCAGTCCCAATTCGTGTGCCATATTGCGCAGCACCGTTTGGAAGAAGCTGTCGATGGTGCTTATGTAGAAACGCGAGTAGTCATGAAGGATTTGTTTGAGGGCGTCGCGACAAAGCCCACGGACTTCGTCGTCGGGCAAATGCAGTTTATACGACCTGACGAGTTCCTGCTGCACATTATCCAAATAGCCCTCACTTTCCTTCAGCCCATGAGCAATGCCATAGAGTTGTTCCAGAATGCGGTTTTTCATCTCGCCCGTAGCCTTGTTTGTAAAGGTTACAGCCAACGTTGCGCTAAACTCGCGTACGCCTTTGGCCACGAGCAGAGCGATATATTGAACGGTCAGACTGAATGTTTTGCCACTGCCTGCCGAAGCGGTGAATATAAGAAATCGGGAGTCCAAGATTCTCTGTTTGTTTTTATGGTAAAAAATAAGCACATAAGTATATAAGGGCCGGCTTGTAGCGCATGACTCTTATATGCTTATGTGCCTAAAGATATATTCAGGAAGGTTTCCCCTCTGTGCCTAAGTGTGGCAGAAGAAAAGCACCACAAGCTGAGCCACCAAGATACGCAGGAACATGCTCAGAGGATATACCGTACTGTAACCCACTGCGGGCGCCTCTTTCGAGCAGGCATCGTTGGCATAAGCCAATGCTGGGGGATCGGTATAAGTGCCGGCAAGCATACCCATAATAGTATAGTAGTTGAACTTATAACGCAGGCGCGCCAATGTACCCACTACCAGAATGGGGATGACCGTAATCAGGAAACCGGTGCCTACGTACTTCAAACCATCACCATTGGCCACCGTGTCCCAGAAGGTAGCACCGGCCTTGATGCCGACACTGGCCAAGAAGAGCGTGAGCCCCACTTCGCGTAACATCAAATTGGCGGAGGTCGTAGTATAAGTAACCAGTTTGGCACGATAGCCAAAACGACCTATCAGAATGGCAACAATCAGAGGACCACCCGCCAGACCCAATTTCAGGGGCACGGGCATACCGGGAATTGCAATCGGCAGGGAACCAAAGACCAGACCCACCAGAATGCCGATAAAGATAGTGGCGATATTGGGTGATTTCAAACGCTTGACACTATTACCCATCATGTCTGCAATGCGCTGCACATTGTCCTCCGGACCAACAACCATCACCTTGTCGCCGACTTGGAAGTGGTGGTTGCGGCTGGCATACATTTCCAAGCCCTGACGGGTAATACGCGTAATGTTGACGCCATAGAGGCTGCTGAAATGCATCTTGCCTAAGGTCTTGCCGTTCATCTTGGGATTGGTAACGGTGATGCGACGGCTTACCAAGGGTTGGGTATTAGCGCCATCGCTCCACTCGGCCTCGATGGGCGAACCGATGAAGGCAATGACGGCATCATGGTCTGCCTCGGGACATACAAGCATGATTTCGTCGCCAACATGGAAAACCGTGTCGCGCTTGGGGATAAAGAGTTCGCCATTATGCAGCAGACGGGTGATGACAACATCGCGGTTCAGGAATTCCGTAACCTCAAGTACCGTACGCCCCTCCATGTATTTATTCTCCACACGCAGGTGCATGATATTGGGCTTGATATGGGGATTGGCAGCCTCGGCGGCTTCCAACTGCTCGTCTTCCTCCTTTAAGTTGATACGGCAGATGTAACGCACAGCTATCGTGGCACCGATAATACCCAATACACCCAAAGGATATGCGCACGCATAACCATTAGCGATCTGGGGGGCATGCGCTCCGAAAATAGAAGTCAGGGCTTCGTTGGCAGCACCCAAACCCGGAGTGTTCGTAACCGCACCATACATCGTTCCAACCATCATGGGCAAGGTCGTGGGGTCCGAGGTGTCAAAGAATGCGTAGTAGCAGGCAAACATAACAGCCACATTCAGCAGGATGGCAGTCACAGCCATCAGATTCAGCTGCACGCCGCCCTTGCGGAAACTCTCGAAAAAACCGGGACCTACTTGCAGGCCAATGCAGAAAACAAAGAGTATGAGGCCAAAATCCTGAACAAAGGTAAGCACATTTGCGGGTCCCGTAAGACCGATATGGCCTGCCAGAATACCTGCGAAAAGCACAAACGTTACCCCTAAGGAAATACCTCCGATTTTGATTTTGCCCAACAGAACGCCAACGGCAATAACCATTGCGTAAAGGAGGGCAATGTGTGCCACGGAATCCGTGGCGGTGAAAAGGTCAACTAACCAATCCATTGCAATAAAATTTAGTAAACTTTTTGAAAACTTGTGCAAAGGTAAGCAAAAAAGTGAGGCATGAACACCCCACCCGTCATTTTTTTTACCGATAATCCTTCGGACTTATTTCTTCTTTCATCATTACCCTACCCGTGCGCCGGCTGGAATAGACGTAAAGGAAGGTGCATCCCTGTTCCTTGTACTCACGCATGGCTATGCTGCCGCGTATATTGCCCAGCAGGGATTCACGGTTTTTCTGGCGCAGCTCACCCGTGATCAACGTGCTGTCATCAGCTTCGCCTTCTAATGTGTAGTGATAGCCCAAGGTGAGCGTAGAGGCGTCAAATGACATGCTGTCCATGATGGTGTATTCGTCTATTCTGCGCCCCGCATCACGCTGGTTGAACTCCGACACCTCCTTCTCTACTCTCTCCTCAAAACTTGTCTTTTGACAGGCCGCCAGCATGAATGCCCCCGACAGTGTGATAAAAAGGGCATGTTTTACTTTTGTTCTCATCCTTGAAATCCTTGTGTTTTAAGTACAAAGATAGGTATAAGGCTTGATATATGTCAATAAAAGGTAAAGTTTTGTTATTTTCACATTTAACATTCTGTTACTTTTATCATAAAGAACATAAATTTGCATATCTCTAATAGGAAAACATAGAGTTTTAGAAAAGCAGTACAATATAAAAAGGTAAAAATGATGAACGAAAAAGTTGGAAGCATTGCCGGTCAGATTTGGACCGCACTGAGCGAGAAGGGCGCCCTCAACGGCAAGGACCTGAAGAAGGCCGCCAAGTTGAAGACCGACAAGGAACTCTGCTTGGGTCTGGGTTGGCTGTTGCGCGAAGGCAAGATTAACGTTACCGAGGACGGTAAGGAAATCCTTGTTTCCCTGATCTGACAACAAGAATCTAACGGCCAGCCTCGTTCCACAGGGAAATCCCCGTGGAACGAGGCTGGCCGTTATCTTTTTATATAACGATAAGATGATAAAAGTATTTGTAATGGACACCTGCCCCGATTGTACGCAGGTAAAGGCGTCTTTGGCAGACAATCCGGATTTTCAGCTCATTGACATTGGCCGGCACGTAGGTAACCTGAAAGCGTTCTTGCGCCTTAGGGACAGCAATCCAGCCTTTGATACCGTAAAATCCCACGGACTCGTGGGCATTCCCTGCTTTGTTTTGGAGGACGGTTCTGTCCTTTTTGAGATGGACGGCGTTTTCGAGGGGGGCAGACAAGAACCTGCGTCCTGCAATTTGAACGGGAAGGGTTGTTAGATATGGCTCCTGTCTTATTTTCCTTTGATGCCGTCATTGAGTCCGTTGAGGCTACAGGTGGCGCATACGTCAGGGTGCCATTTAACATCCGGGCGTTGTTCGGGAAAGGCCGGTTAAAGGTGCATGCCGAGTTTGAGGGAATCCCATACGACGGAAGCATTGTCAACATGGGTATAAAGCATGAGGACGGTTCCGTCTGCTATATTATAGGCGTTCGCAAAGACATACGTCAGCAATTGGGGAAAAGTGCTGGAGACAGCATACACGTAACGCTGTATCCCCTGCTCTGACAAGCCAAAAGCAGCCACCTCAATAAAACATCTATATGTTTTGAAAAAATTATCTATATGTTTTTACAAAATCATATAGATGTTTTTGTAAAATCATATAGATGTTTTCTTCCAACTAATATAAAGAAATGAAAGGGCCCTGCCTCACGGCAGAGCCCTTCGTTGTGTTTGGAAAATCTATTGAAATAAAATTTTTAACTTTTGATGATTAAGCCTCAGCGGGAGTTTCAGTTACCTCTTCTGCAGCTTCGCTGGCCTCAGCCTCTGCCTGGGCGGCAGCTGCGGCAGCCTTCTTCTCTGCTACTTTCTTAGCGATCTCTGCGTTGGCAGCCTTTTCAGCCTCCAACTTTGCGGCAGCAGCAGCCTTCTTGTCAGCAGCTACCTTTGCCTCTACAGCTGCGGTACCCTGCTTCTTCTCAGCCTGCCATTGCTCGAACTTAGCCTGTGCAGCAGCTTCGTCGAATGCGCCCTTCTTGACACCACCTTTGAGGTGCTTCATCAAGTAAACGCCCTCCTTTGAAAGGATGTTGCGTACGGTGTCGGTAGGTTGTGCACCAGCCTCTACCCAGTACAGAGCGCGGTCGAATTTCAAATCTACAGTGGCAGGATTGGTGTTGGGGTTGAAAGTACCAATCTTTTCTGTAAACTTACCATCGCGTGGAGCTCTTACATCAGCAATCACGATGCTGTAAAAAGCGTAACTCTTACGTCCGTGACGCTGCAATCTAATTTTTGTTGCCATTTTTTTGAGTTAAAATTTTATTTAATAGGTTTGAAATATGCCGCCAACTCGTGACGGCAACTGCAAAGGTACGAAAATGTTTTGACTCTTACGCTATTATGTGCCTATTATTTCTGTTTTAAGCCTCCAAAAATGCTTCCGCAAGGGCCAGAGTATCTTGTTTTCCTACGTCCAACAGACGCAAACCGGGCTGAACGTAACCACGGATGACGCGTTGCGCACAGGACTGGAGATAAAAATCGATGATGCTGAACTTCTCCGGCCAGCCCTCCATGTCGGCGATTAGGGATGTACGCATTTGATGGATACCTGCAAAGGCCAGTTTGTTGCAGGAGGAGACGTCCAGGTTTTTGTAGGGCGATTTGACCTCCCCCGTTTGCACGTTCGTCCATCCCACGAGCCGCATATCATCATCGAAAAGCAGATAGCGCTGGGTATCGCGCTCGCTGACCAAGAGGGTGGCATCGGACGTGGCTCCATGCTGCCAGAAAGCCTCCAAGTCCACATTGCTTAAAATATCAACATTATGAATCAGGAAGCGGTCCGTCCCCACTAACAAAGGGGCCGCATGGCGAATGCCTCCACCCGTTTCCAGAAGTTTTTCGCGTTCGTTGCTCAAGGCAATGCGTCCGCGTCCACGGCACCAATGCTCAATCTGATCGGCATGGTGATGGATGTTCACCACGACATCATCGAAACCCACCCGTTGGAGTTTCTCCAATTGGATTTGCAGAAGTGGTTTCCCCCCCACAGGTACAAGCGCCTTGGGTATGAAGTCCGTGAGCGGTTTTAGGCGTGTGCCCATTCCGGCGGCAAAAATCATGGCCTTGCGACCATAGGCAGGGGCTTGTTCTGCCGCAGGCAGGATTTGGCGGATGTTTTGTTCGCGATGTACCAAACGTACCTCGATGCCGAATTCCCGATTCAGGTGTTCGGCCAAATGTTGTGCACTGTACACACTGCGATGCTGGCCTCCCGTGCAGCCGAAGGAGAACATCAGGTCAGTAAAGCCACGCGCCAAATAACGTTCCACATGAGCATCAGCCAGGCGGTACACGCTCTCCAGAAAAACAAGGATCTCACCGTCTTGCTCAAGGAAGTCTATCACAGGACGGTCCAGCCCCGTTTGTTTTTTATAGGGTTCGTATCGCCCGGGGTTATGCGTGGAACGGCAGTCGAAAACGTAGCCTCCTCCGTTTCCGCTCTCGTCGGTGGGAATGCCTTTCTTGTAGGAAAAACTGAAAACGCGCACGACAAGCGGCCCCCGACCATCGAACTTTGAAGCCGTTGGTTGTGCGTTAGCCGGATTGACAGCAGGCGTATAGTAGGTTATCAGTCTTGTAAGCACGTCCTGAAGATAAGCGTCCGTGCAAGCGCCCTCTGCCAACAGTTCCCTCACGTTCTGAATAGCAAAGGGGATGCTGTCCAGAAAATACTTTTTCTTTTCTATCAAACCACGAAATCCATAGGCACCCAAAACCTGCAACTGGCGGAAGAGTGCCACCTGACGCAGTTGTTGCTTGAATGACACTTCATTCACGTCAACCAGCGTACGCAGCACTGCAAGGTATTCGTCGACCAACTGCCAACGTAGTTCGCTTGCATAGCGCGCCGATGCCTGCCACAAGAAGGAAGCCAAATCGTAGTGGACGGGGCCCAAGCGGCCACCCTGATAATCGATCAGATGGGGATTCCCCTCCGTATCCAACATCAGATTGCGTGCCTGATAATCGCGGTACATAAAGCCCGTTTGCAGGCCATTGGCAAGCAAGGCGGCAAAGCTTCGGAAACTCTCCTCCAAGCGCATTTCGTGGAAGGCCACATGTGAGGGCATGAGGAAGCAATACTTGAAATAGTTGAGGTCGAACATGACGTTCGTTTCATCCATCCGCTCTTGGGGATAGCATTGGGTAAAGTCCAACCCCTCAGCACCCTTGATCTGAATATGTGGCAAAAGGCGCACCGCCCGGCGCAGAAGTTCCGTTTCCGTCGCATTGTACTGCCCGCCCTGTTCCCGTCCACGTTTCAAGGCATCATAGAGGGAATGTGTGCCCAGGTCGCTTTGCAGATAACACATTCCATCCCGGCTTACCGCCAGAATACGAGGCACGGGCAGTTGTTTCTCCTCGAAATGTCGTGTTAGATACAGAAAGGCTGAGTTTTCCTCGCCGCTGACACCAACGACACCTATGACGCTTTCTCCCGTCCGACTGCTCAACCGGAAGTATCGGCGATTGCTGCCACTGCCTGTGATCGGCTCGCATTGGGTTGGCTCCTGACCACAGTAATCATTATAGAGCGAGATTAAATCATTCATACTTTGCGGTTCCAAATATTCATTATCTTGCGCTTAATGGCCATGACGTTGAAGCATCCTGCAAGGAAAAACAGGGAAATGCCCAAGCAAACCGTGGGCCACAGCACACCCTCGGAAACCATGGGGAACATACGCCACAGGCGGTCCATATAAGCCTCGCGACAGAGCATCAGCAACGAAAGGGCAAGCACGAGAACAAGCAAGTTCACGCCCACCGTAAGCGTCTGATAAGGGAGTGCCACACGAGTGGGGCTGTAGCCTATCAGAAGAAGGTTCTGCAACTTTTTCGTGTTCTTCTGCACTAACAGATAGACACTGAGCATGAGGATATAAAAACTGAGTACGCTGATCAGTAGCCCCACACTCATCACAATGCCACTGACCATGCGCAGGAAATACATCATCTTGCCGGCATCCAGCTTGTCCTCGTCCACGTCATAACCGTGTGCCTTGACGTACTGCGGAATGGCATCATCGGCAGGATTGCTGACATCCAGGATCAAACGCGTGGGCGAAGCGTCCTCTTGGGGTGCATAGCGCTGGTTGCTCCAAAGCATGAAGGATTCGGGTACCAGAATGGTATTGATGCGCGAACTGAAGCCTACAACACGACCACGGATCACCTCGTCCAAACCATTGCCACGCAGGCGTACATTTATGTCAACCATGCTCACCATACCTTCGCTGATTCGGGGCAAGGCACGGCTTTGCGCAAATCCAAAGTTGTAAATCGCCAGATAGTTGCGGGGCAGAATAATGGGAACAACCGGACGGTCGGGATTGAAGAACCATTCTGATGTGGGTTCGCTCACGAAGGCATCGGGCACACTCTCGAAATACATCTGCGTGCCAAAAGAAGCGCCGCCGGCCACAGCCAAGGAACAATCAACCTTGTACTGACTGGCAGTAAAGGCTCCCGCCGCACGTACAAAACGCTGCGCCTGGATGTCTTTTAGTTCGGTTGGTGAAAAGGTGGAGCCTTCGCCCATTCCTCCCACACGCTTGCTCAAAATCAAATAGTCGCTTTTGATGGCTCCGCCGTCCTGGCTAAATACAGGACGCAAGTCGAGATAGAACTGTATGGACAGCAAAACAATAAGCATACCCAAAAGATTGGCCAGAAAGAAACCGACCAGCTGAGCCACCGACACGTGGCGACGCAGCAGCTTCCATACTAAACTCATAAGCGATAAATCTTTTCGTAATGTAAATCCATGTGTTTGCCAATGCTGGTTACAATCACGCCGGCACCCTGACGCACGGCCTCCTCCATCATGATGTCAGCCATGGCGATTGAATTCAACTCGTCCAAATGGCTGATAGGCTCGTCAACAAGCAGAAAATCGAAGGGCTGAACCAAAGCGCGTATCATCGCCACACGCTGCTGCTGGCCAAAACTCATGAGACCCACCGGGGAGTCTGTCTTTTCGGCGATTCCAAGGTGGTCAAACCACTGAAGAATCTCCTTTTTACTTTTGAACCCCGTCAGCTTATTCTTTATCTGCACGTTCTCCAAGGCGGTCAGTTCAGGAAAGAGGCGCAGTTCCTGAAACATGTGGCTTACATGCCGTTGGCGCAAATCAATCCATTCTTTTACACCGAGTCCTTTGGCCAGACGGCCGTCAAAAAGCAGCTGTCCCTGATAATCATGGCGATAGCCTATGATAAAGCTACAAAGGCTGCTCTTGCCCGTACCACTGGCAGCCTCCAACAGATAGAGATGACCTTTCTCAAGGACAACATCTTGTTGCCACACTTCGCTTTCCAAGTCCGTGCGCATGGCAAAAACCTCAGGCAAGAGGTTTTTAAGTTCTATTCTTTCCATCTAAAATGTTTCTTAGTACCAGTCCCAAATTTATTCCCCAAGAATCACGGTTGCGTGCCGTACGTCTTTCATCCCAATCCTCAAGGTGGGTTTAAAGGGCAGAATGGAAGCCGCTTCGCCAAGCAAAGCGCCTATGTTGGCATTCAAAAGCAACTTGTTTTCCCCATTGACGCTTTTTAATTCTGTGTTCCGATAAGCCAAACGTTCGGCATTTGTGGCGAAGAAGCGCATCTCGCGGGCACCGAAATAGTAGACATGCTTTTGATAGGCCATGATGTAGCAGTTGTTCTTGGCGGGCAAGAACTGTACGTCCGCACTTTGGCTGGCTCCCGTATTCCAATCTGAAACGTTTTGCATAAAGCCGTTGTCCTTCAACTGTGCTTGCAAGTAATGTTCTCCCTTTGAGGTCTGCATGATGTTCACTGTGCCTTGAATGCTTTTTATCATCAAATCAACGTCAGCAATCATATTCGCACCCAGGAGTTTTGTACGCAGATCGGCGTTTTGACGCAACAAAAGCAATAGTTTCTCGCCATCGATGCCGGCGGTAGCGCAGAACGTAATGTCCTCCGCTGGCATTTCATGACTTTCCCGCAGGGGAATCAGAACCTTGTCCAGACTGTCCAGATATTTCTTCAGTCGTGGGTCTTCATCTTTCAGTTCCAACTCGACACGCACCCCCTTCTCTTGTTCCTGAAACTCAGCGATCAGCAGCGACCCGTCCAACTTGACATCCGATGGCATGGCGAGGAATATTTTTTCAGCAAACTGCCGAGGCAGGATTGCAGCGCTTGTTGCCAATGTCAGTACAGCAGAACGCCCTTCCAGCGCAGCAAAGAGTTTGTTGTCTGTAGGAGCCGAGGTCTGGCGCATCCAATCGTAAACGACGGGGCGCAACTGCTCCATCTCCATCTCTGCCACAGGACCTAACACAAGAGCTTTATCTCCATCACTACAAAGCAGAAAGTTATCCATTACCCTGCCCCAACGCATGCCGCGCTCGTGGCTCAGCTGATTCTGCCCTATTTGCAACTGTTGCAGGAAAGCTCGCTCATCCTTCAAAGGAAGTATGGCCCCAAAGTAATTCTGATAGGCGAAGACATAGCCTTGCTGTGAAATGTCAATACCCGTTTGCCGGATGTCCTCATTGGGCAGGAAGCGAATCAGTTCGCGCCGAAGGATGTTATCGCCAGCCGCCAACCGGACAAGGTCTACACGGCCGATGGCCGTGGCATCCGCAGGCAAAGCAGCGGAAGCGTCGGCTTTGGTACGCAACATGAAATAAGCAGCCACGCCCAGGACAAGGACCAGGGCAATGGCTGCAAATATGGAATATAGTTTTTTCTTGCTCATCGTATTTGGTTCTTAATCTGCATCAGGTGAACAGCACACAGTGCGGCAGTCTCGGTCCTCAACCTGCTGGTGCCCAAAGAAACGCTCTGGTAGCCGTGATTCAGGGCAAGACGTACCTCATCTACAGAGAAATCCCCCTCCGGACCAATGAGTACCGTCGCATCCTCGCCTTCAACAAGTGCATCCAGAAGAAAGGGACGAGGCCCTGTCTCGCCCACGTCGGCATCTGCGTAGCAATGGCAAATGAGCTTCTGTCCGGGGCGACTCGTGGTGATGAACCGATGAAAATCCATCAAATCATTCACTTGGGGCAACCAAGCCTTATGGCTCTGCTTCATTGCACTGACAGCGATCTTTGCAAAGCGTTCCGGCTTGATGTCCTTGCGCTCGCTGAACTGACAACGCAGGAAGGTCAGTTCATCAACCCCCACCTCCGTGGCTTTCTCCGTAAACCATTCCATGCGGTCGTTTAACTTCGTGGGGGCAACGGCCAAATGAAGATGACCCTTCCACGTTGGAACCTGAGGGATGCGCGCCAAAATGGTATAGGCGCAGCGGTGGTTCGTGGCTGCCGAAATGCGTGCCAAGCAGAACGTACCACGCCCGTCCATCAGGTTAACTTCATCACCCTCGCCCATACGCAGTACCCTTACTGCGTGTCTTGCCTCTTCTTCGGGCAATTGTCCGTTGAGTTCGGGGTCGTAAAAGAATCTGGTCTCCTTCATGCAATCCTGTTAATCACCCAGAGGCTGATTTTTATCTCTATATATAATAGCGAACATAATGCCCACTGCCAAGCTGAAGCCGGCGAAGATAAACCAACAGGTCTGCCAATCGCCCATAAGATAACCATCCTGCCATTGGCAGAAGCGATTCACAACCTGGCCCGCTGCCAGTGTGCCGATGGTAGCTCCCAGACCATTGGTCATCAGCATGAAGAGACCCTGGGCAGAGGCTTTAACGGAAGGATCACATTCCTTATCAACAAAAATGCCACCGCTTACATTGAAGAAGTCAAATGCCACACCATAAACAAGGCAAGAGAGAATGAAAAGCAACACACCGGGCATGGCTGGATTACCCAAGCCAAAGAAGCCGAAGCGCAAGACCCAAGCAAACATAGACATCAACATTACGGTCTTTATGCCAAATCGCTTCAGGAAGAAAGGAATCATCAGAATACAGAACGCCTCGCTTACCTGTGAAATAGAAGTCAGCATTGTTGCATTGTTCGCTGCAAAGGATTCGCGGATGACAACATCCGTACTACCCTTAAAGCTGGTAAGGAAAGGACCTGCGAAGCCGTTGGTTACCTGAAGCGACATACCCAACAGGGCCGAGAAAACAAAGAACAAAGCCATACGCTTACGCTTGAAAAGACGGAAGGCGTCCAACCCTAAACTTTGAGCCAGTGATTTGCTCTCATGTTTCTCCAACGGACACGCGGGCAGTGAAAAACTATATAGGAAAAGAGCCAGGCTCAACACGCCGGATACAAAAAACTGTAAGTGGGTGTATTGGAACTTACTCGTATTCTCGCCCAAGGTGAAACCAAAACCGCTGGCATCCAGGAAGGCGCTGTTTACAAACCACATGGTTACGATGAAGCCTATCGTTCCCAACACACGGATAGGAGGGAAGTCCTTTACCGTATCCAAACCTTCACGTTTCAAAAGCGTGAAAGCCACAGTATTACTGAGCGCCAGCGTAGGCATGTAGAAAGATACACTAAGCGTGTAAAGCGCAATAAAAAGGGACTTATCTGCAATCTGGCCGTCGGCACCCACTTCGTTACCCATGTACCAAAGTGAAAGCATAAAGAAACCGGCCAATGCGTGGCAATAACCCAACAGGCGTTGGGGTTGGATGAACCTGTCGCCCACAATACCGATAAGTGTGGGCATAAAGATAGATACGACACCCTGAATGGCATAGAACCAGGGTATCTCCGCCCCTAAGCCAACGCGGCCAAGGAAGTTACCCATGCAGGTCAAATAAGCGCCCCAAACAGCAAATTCGAGGAAGTTGAGAAGTGCAAGTCTTGATTTCATGCTATTAGTTTTTTTGTTTTTTGGTAATAAAAATGGTTATTAATTAGTTATGAAAATGTATTTAACACGTTATTCTACAGATAACACCAATCCCTTCAGGTATTCGCCCTCTGGATGGTAGATGTTCACTGGATGGTCCGCAGGCTGATGCAGTTGGTGCAGGATACGCACGCTACGTCCACTCATGGCGGCAGCCGTAAAGACCGCCATGCGGAATTGGTCTTTGTTTACTGCCTGGGAACAGCTGAAGGTAAAGAGAATGCCACCCGGCTGAATCTTTTCAAAAGCGCGTGCGTTCAACTTTGTATAACCCCGCAAGGCTTGCTTCAAAGCATCACGGTGCTTGGCAAATGCCGGTGGGTCTAAGACAATAAGGTCGTAGGGAGTTTGCATTTCGCTTAGGAACTTGAAGGCATCCTCGGCAAAGGCCTCGTGGCGAGGGTCGCCGGGAAAATTCAGGTTGATGTTTGCATTCACCAAGTCAACCGCCTTGGCACTGCTGTCCACGCTATGCACCAGATTGGCTTTTCCACGCATGGCATAGACGCTGAAACCTCCCGTATAACAGAACATGTTCAGCACATTACGTCCCTTACTGTAATGCTCCAATAAAGAACGGTTATCTCGCTGATCCACAAAGAAACCCGTCTTTTGTCCCTTTAGCCAATCGATATGGAATTTCAAGCCGTTCTCCGTGGCAACATTTTCAGGCGTATCACCTATCAGGAATCCGTTTTCCTGTCCCAATCCGGCCTTGAATGGCAGCGTAGTCTCGCTCTTGTAATAGACGTTCTGCAGACGGTCGCCCATCACTTCCATCAAGGCATCCGCAATATCCTGGCGGCACAGGTGAATCCCCACACTATGTGCCTGCATTACAGCCGTACGACCGTAGATGTCAATAATCAGCCCGGGGACGTTGTCTCCCTCGCCATGAACCAAACGATAGGTATCATTCAACGGGCTGTCCGCAACACCAATGGCTTGTCGTACACGAAGGGCCGCCACTAAACGGCTGTGCCAAAAATTGCGGTTAATTTCAATATCTTCAAATGACAGTACACGGACAGCAATACTGCCTATCTGCCATTGCCCCAAAGCAAGGAACTTGCCGTCATTGCTGAGCACACGCACCAGGTTCCCCTCCTCAGGCTGCCCGTCGATGCGCTGTACCGCTCCGGAGAACACCCAGGGGTGAAAGCGTTTAAGACTTTCCTCCTTGCCTTTTTTAAGATACAAGTTGATGCTCATTGTTTTTCGATTTGCTTGTTGTTTTCTTTCTCGTTCTCTTTTCCTTTGGAACGGACTCATTGATACTTTCCTTTGGCGCCGCACTTGTTCTTCGTCTCTTGCCAGACGGTTTCTTGTTCGTTCGGGATGTTGCCTTCTTACTTTTCTGCTTTTCCACCTCAAGCTTTGGCTCGTATTGGGGCGGTTCCGGTTCCGGGATAATTTCCAATTCAAAATCCCCGGTGTCCTTCAAACGCCGGAATTCTTCATAAAGCATCAGGCAAGCCCAAGCATCCGTGGCGGCATAGCGTTTCTGAGGTTCGGAATAATTCTCTACCTCCCAATTACTTAGTTGCTGCGTTTTCGAGATCCGTTGGCCGAAGACATTGGCATAGAGCTTTTGAAGACTCATATCTTTGATACCCAATTCACGGCACATTTGCTGAAGTTCTACGAAAGGGGCACAGTCGAAATCTCCACGACGGCGAAGCGAGCGAATATCATCGTTCCATGAAAGCCCGACCTTTGTTACCGTAGTATCGGTTAGCAAACGCTGAATACTTTCACTTAACCCTATCATGTCCAGACGGAACAGGAAACAGATTTCCCGACTGCAAACCTGCAAAAGGGCGACTCGATAGCTCTTGCCACGCGTGAAAGAAGGGCGTGTCTCGGTGTCAAAGCCCAAGGCTGGCTGCGTCAACAAATAGTCAACAGCCTTGTGGGCTTCCAACTCACTGCGAACAATTTCAATACGTCCTTCAAACTGCACTTTGGGCAATGCAGGAATCAGTTTCTTGTCAAAACGGCTCACCAACAACTTAGTCATAAGCCTCCTCGTCATTGTCCAATTTCAAATTGATGCGGTGCAGCATTCGCAAAGCATCAACGACCGCCTGTCCCCAATATTCGCGGAAGTCTTCACACAAGCTCCATAGGGCATCCGTCATATTTTCCTCCACCCCGTCTTGATATACAGCAAGGAAGTTACGGACGGGCTGGTAAGCATCAGCCAAATGTTCTGCAACGCTCTGCCATTTGGTGTCCTCCGTGTGAAGGTCTTCAGGGTCTGTTACGGCAAGGTATTCGTCAGCATCGCCCAACAATTGTTTTACGCCCATCAGAACGTAATTATAATCCTCCTCACTTACCTGCGGAGCAGGCAGCATGTCCCCCTCGCTCTCGGGAAACGGCAACAGCTGCGCCTTGAGGTACAGGAGGGGAACTATCTTAAGCATCTGCCCAACGAAATCACGAAGTGAAAGCTCGCGCACCTGCTCCAGTGTCTGACAAAAACGGACAGCAACAGTGGCGAACTCAATCGTGTCGTGAGCGTATATTTCTTTTGTTTTATTCATACCAATCCACAAAGTTAGGAAAAAATGTCCTATCATGTGCGATTATGTGGCTTTTTTGATGTAATTTTGTATCTCACTAAATTGCCCTTATTGTAACTATGCCCAAGACACAACAGGATAAAAATAGTAAAAACAATCCCAGTTCATCGAAGAAAACATCCCGGATTCACGAGGATGGAGATGAAAAAGTTACGCCGCGCGAGGTCGTTTCCTTCGGTGTAGGCTTTCTGCTTTTTATCATCACCGTCATTGCCGTTGCGATGATTATCTCCTATTCGTCTTTTCTTCTCTCGGGTCCAGGTAATGAAGCAGACAATCTGTTGGGGCAACTAGGAGTGGCTATAGTAAAAGGAGTCTTTGACAGCAGTTTCGGTATCGGCACCTATTTTGTACCTGTCTTCCTTATTGCTTTGGTGATGCGCGTGTGTCATCTGGGACGCATACGTCTGTGGAAATGGTTCATCAACTGTAGCCTTCTAATGATTTGGATTTCTGTTGCCGGTGCTGTTTTCCAGCAACAATTTCCTGCTTTCTTTGATGCTGGCGGCATGCACGGGCGTCAGGTGGCCGAATATTTAACACAAGCCAGCGGCACCTTGGGTGCATCCTTCGTCCTCTTGGTTACGGCTGCTTTACTTGTTCTTTACCTCAGTGGTGAAACCGTTCACACCATCCGCAAGGCGATCGCTGCTGCCAACCGACGCAAATTGAAACAAATGGATGCGGGAAACATAGCTCAAAACAAGGATGCCAATGAGGAAGAGCACGACGAGATACCGGAAGAAGAAACGCTGCTCGATACTTACGCAATTACCGAACCTGTTCAGACAGCAACAACCATTGAATTCGACCATGTCGTGGAGCAAGCGGCTCAGACCGTGGAGCAACCGGAAATAGAAATGGAAATCTCCGTTGGCGATCAAGTAATCAACGAAAATGAAGTACAGGAGGGCGAGCATTTAACGCTTGGCGAGAAAGAACCCGAGGCGGAATTGGACGAAACGGGTTCGTTGGAACCTTATGACCCCAAACTCGACTTGGAGAATTACAGATACCCTACCCTTGATTTGCTGGAGCACTACGACACGAGTGGGCACAGCATAGATATGGAGGAGCAACGCCAAAACAAGGAAAAGATTATCCGTGTTTTGGCAAGTTTTGGCGTGAGCATCAGTAGTATCAAGGCCACTGTCGGCCCTACCATTACACTCTATGAGATTACGCCTGCCGAGGGAGTGCGCATTTCCAAGATTCGTAATTTGGAAGATGACATTGCACTGAGCCTAAGTGCCTTGGGCATTCGTATTATCGCTCCCATTCCCGGCAAGGGAACCATCGGTATCGAGGTGCCCAATGCCAAACCACAGATGGTAAGCATGGAGAGTGTGCTCAATAGCAAGAAATTCCAGGAGACCACCTTCGAATTACCTATGGCTTTGGGAAAGACCATTACGAACGAAATCTTCATGGTTGATTTGGCAAAAATGCCACACCTTTTGGTGGCCGGTGCTACGGGTCAGGGTAAGTCTGTCGGATTGAATGCCATCGTTACCTCCTTATTATATAAGAAACACCCGGCCGAATTGAAGTTGGTGATGGTGGATCCCAAAAAGGTAGAGTTCAGCGTGTATAATCCCATTGTCAATCATTTCTTGGCCCAGGTGGAGGGAAACGAGGATACGGACGAGCCAATTATCACGGACGTGAACAAAGTGGTACAGACGCTGAAAAGCCTGTGTAATGAGATGGATACGCGTTACGATTTGCTGAAAAAGGCGCGTGCCCGTAACATCACAGAATATAACAAGAAATTCAAGGAGCGTCATCTGAATCCCAACAATGGCCATAAGTTCATGCCCTATATTGTTGTAATCATCGATGAGTTCGGCGATTTGATAATGACCGCAGGCAAGGAAATTGAACTGCCCATCGCCCGCATTGCGCAGTTGGCACGTGCTGTGGGTATTCACATGATTATTGCTACGCAGCGTCCCACAACGAATATCATCACGGGTACCATCAAGGCCAACTTTCCCGCACGTATGGCTTTCAAGGTAAGTGCCATGATTGATTCCCGAACCATCCTGGACCGTCCCGGTGCCAACCAACTGGTAGGTAAGGGCGATATGCTCTTCCTTGCAGGCAGCGACCCCATTCGCGTCCAATGTGCCTTCGTGGATACGCCCGAGGTTGAAAACATTACCAGTTACATCGCTTGTCAGCAGAGTTACAACCGTCCATTCCCGCTGCCCCACGTTGAAATGGAAGGCGAAGAGAGCGGTGCCGCCGATGTCGACATGAACAATCTGGACCCCATGTTCGAGGAAGTGGCACGCATGGTAGTTAACACGCAACAGGGCAGCACGAGTATGATTCAGCGTAAGTTCAGCATCGGCTACAACCGTGCCGGTCGCCTGATGGATCAGTTGGAACGTGCAGGTATCGTTGGCCCTGCGCATGGCAGCAAACCGCGCGAGGTGATATGTATGGGCGACATTGAACTGGACCAGATTTTGATGAATATGAGAACCTAAAAGATTGAAAAAGAAATGAAGAAGATAATCCTTTTTATGCTACTTTCCCTCGGACTTACGGCGTATGCCGCAGGGAAGTATGATGCTAAAACCCGCAAACTGTTGGACGAAGCCGTTGCCATGATGACACAGCATGGTGGTGTCAGCTTTAACTTCCTTGTCATCAATCAACCCAACACGCCCAATCAAACCCGCACATCGGGCAGCATGGACGTGGATGGACGCAAGTTCTTCCTGCAATCCACAGAGATGCTCTCGTGGTACAACGGGGCACAGCAATGGAGCATGACACCAGGAGACACCGAGGTAAGCCTTAGTGAACCCAGCCAGGCGGAGCAACAAAGCATGAACCCCACACTCCTGCTCCAACTCTACAAGAAAGGGTTTTATTATAAAATGAAAGAGGACAAGTTGAGCAACGGAGAGCAGGGCTATAAGATTTATCTGAATGCAGATAACAAGAACCAGAAGATTCGCGAGATGTACGTTGAAATCAACAAAAACAAACAACTGGTGCGTATCAGTCTGCGTGAAGGCAAAAAGAATTGGATGCGTATTGTGCTAAGCAATGTGAAAACAGGCAAACGTTTTGACGACAACCATTTTACTTTTCCCCAACAGAACTATCCCCATGTGGAAATAATTGATATTAGATAAAAACAAAAAATATGGAACACGTTCAAATCCTGATTATCGGCTCTGGCCCTGCGGGTTACACGGCCGCTGTATACGCCTGCCGAGCAAATCTGAAACCCGTACTCTATGAAGGTATTCAGCCTGGCGGACAACTAACCACAACCACTTCTGTGGAGAACTATCCCGGTTTCCCTCAGGGCATCGAAGGCTACGACCTGATGGAAGAGATGCGCAAGCAGGCCGAAGCTTTCGGTACGGATATGCGCAGTGGCATTGCCGTCAAAACCGACCTTAGCCAAGCCCCCTACCGCGTTTGGTTTGACGACGGCAGCGAGATGACTGCTGACGCAATCATTATCGCAACGGGAGCCACGGCGAAGTACCTGGGCCTGGAGGACGAAACAAAATACAACGGCATTGGTGTCAGCGCTTGTGCCACTTGCGACGGTTTCTTCTACCGTAAAAAGACAGTGGCCGTAGTGGGCGGTGGCGACACTGCCTGCGAAGAGGCTCATTATCTGAGCCATCTGGCAGATCAGGTCTATCTGATTGTGCGCAAGCCTTTCCTGCGGGCCAGCAAAATCATGCAGGACCGCGTCCTGAATAGCGACAAAATCAAGGTACTGTTTCAAACGGAGACCGAGGGCCTGTTCGGTGAAGGACATCTCGAGGGTGCCCATTTGGTAGAGCATACAGCAGAAGGCGACCGTCGTTATGACTTGGCTATCGACGGCTTCTTCCTGGCTATTGGACACCAGCCTAACAGCGGTATCTTCAAGCCTTGGGTGGAGACAGACGAAACGGGCTACATCAAGACACAAGGAGAGCGTCCCCTAACATCTGTTCCTGGTGTCTTTGCTGCGGGCGATGTGGCCGATCCCCTTTATCGTCAGGCCATCATTGCCGCAGGTTCCGGTGCCAAGGCTGCCATTGAGGCGGAACGCTATCTGGCTTCCCTGAAATAAGTTTCTGTTTATCTATAAACCGCCCCCATATTCATGAACTTTATCATGAATATGGGGGCGGTTGTTTAGCGGTTGTCTGCTTAGTAGTTATCTGCTACAAGCTCGAAGTACGATTTGGGGTGAGCACATGTAGGACAAAGCTCAGGTGCCTTTGTACCCACTACGATGTGGCCACAGTTGCGGCATTCCCACACTTTCACTTCTGACTTCTCAAATACGGCAGCCGTTTCTACGTTCTTCAGCAACGCACGGTAACGCTCCTCGTGCCGTTTTTCAATAGCAGCCACCTGGCGGAACTTGACGGCAAGGGCTTTGAAACCTTCTTCCTCAGCCGTCTTGGCGAAACCCTCGTACATATCTGTCCACTCGTAGTTCTCGCCCTCTGCGGCGTCTAACAAGTTTTCAGCGGTTGCGGGGATACTTCCGCCATGAAGTTCTTTGAACCACAACTTAGCGTGCTCCTTCTCGTTTTCGGCAGTTTTCAGGAAAAGTTCAGCAATCTGCTCAAAGCCATCCTTCTTTGCACGCGACGCAAAATAGGTGTATTTGTTTCGTGCCATGCTCTCGCCTGCGAAAGCGGCCTCCAGGTTCTTTTCGGTCTGGGTACCTGAATATTTATTTGCCATTTGTCGGATA
>JAQYEW010000065.1 GCA_028723455.1 Prevotellaceae bacterium
GCCCAGCCCTTCTATGTCCTTTTAGACAACGAGGGCCGTCCCTTGACCCGCAGCTACAGCTTCGACGAAAACGTGGATGCCTACGTCCGTTGGCTACAGGAGGGTCTGAAGAAGTATGAGGAGTAGAGAGTGGTGAGTAGAGAGTAGAGAGTGGTGAGTAGAAAGTAGAGAGTAGAAAGTAGAAAGTAGTGAATTGGTGAATTAGTAAATTAGTGAAATAGGGAGCAGACTCTCCACCAATTTACCAATCCACTGCTTTCTACTCATTAAACCTCCAATCCTCCAATTCACCACTCACTACTCACTACTCACTACTCACTAATCAACCAATTCACCACTCACTACTCACCACTCACTACTCACAACTCAACACTCACTACTCACTAATCACCACTCACTAATCACCACTCACCACTTACTACTCACTAATCAACCAATTCACCAATTCACCACTCACCACTCACTACTCACCACTCACTACTCACCACTCACCACTCACTACTCACTACTCACTACTCACTACTCACTACTCACTAATTCACTAATCCACTAATTCAAAAACAACTATGAAGCACCATTTACTTCGTTCTTTGTTTGCCCTGATTGCTGCCTTTGGTCTGAGTCAGGCAAACGCACAGACGGCGTACATGTTCTCTTTTACAGAGAGCCGCGCCACCGTAGAGGGAGAGAAAACTTTCACCCTCCAGTTCCTGAATAATAACGGCACCGCAACTGCGCTTGTTGAGGACGCTGTTGTTACCTTTTCACCCGTTGTGGGCGACCGCACTACGGCTGTTAAGGGTACGGACTATGAGTACACACCCGAATCGGTTACCGTGGAGGCAGGTAAAAGCCAGGTTGAGGTAAGCGTAAAGATCATTGGCAGCATCACAGAGGCCAACAACCAGCTTCGCTTGCAGGCAAATGTAGCGAACACGGCGGGGCAAACCTTCAGCGCAGGCAACAACCGGTATGTTACCCTTACGCTGAGTAGCGAACCTGCCCAGGAACCCAGTCTGAGCGGCACCTGGCAGATGAACAAGTTGGTAACGGACAAGGCCGCAATGGACGCTGCGTGGAACGGTATGGCTACTTTCAATGAAGCATTCCCTGCCTTCAATGCAGAGGACAAAATCACTTTCACCCAGCGTACCTTGGAACCTGTTCTGTCCAGCACCTTGAAGAATTTCTTCATAGGCAAGGCCTTTATCGAGGATGCGGGCACCTATACGCTCAAGGGAATGACCCCCAAGGAGTTGAAGGTTTTAAAAGTTACTGGTATTAACCGCAACTTTGATGCCAACAGCCAGAGCGAAAGCAACGTGGCTTATGTGGGCTATCGTATCATCAAGGATGCCGATACCGGCGAGGAACTTCTGGACGTATATCTGATTGACTATGTTTCAACCAGCTTTGCTCCTGAACTCGCAGAATACGGTATGTATGAAAAGGATAAAGTGTATCCTTACTATGCTTGGTTAAGTGGATTGTACATCAATTTCACCATGAAGCGCGTGGCGGAGGTGCCCGAGAGCATCGACAAGTATGCCGGCGCATGGAAGATGAAAGAGTTGGTAACCGATAAAGCATATATGGATGGAATATGGGGCGGTGGAGCCACCTTCGACGAGAACTTCCCGGCCTTTAATGCTCAGGACTGGATGGTTATCAATAGCGGCAGCTTGGAGCCTCATTTCGCTTCTACGCTGAAGAACTTCTTCACTGGCGAGGCTCAGGTAGAGTTCTACAAAAAATACAACGTTCCTGCCATGAAACCCATCAGTACGGATGTCTTTAAGGTAACAGGTGTCAACCGCAACTTTGATGCCAATAGCCAGAGCGAAAGCAATGTGGCATATATTGCAATGCGCCTTTTCACGGATGGCGAAAGCGGCAAGGAGTTGCTGGACGTTTATCTTATCGACTACAAATCCACCAGTTTTGCTTTAGAGTGGATTCCTGATATGTACACCCCAGACGCAGAGAACCCTTTCTATGCATGGATGCAGGGTGTGTACATCAATTTCACGATGGAAAGCACGCCCACGGACATCATGTCCGTAGAGTCAGAACAGACGGCTAAGGCACAGGGCATTTACAATCTTCAGGGTCAGAAACTCCAGCGTCTGGTGCGTGGCATCAACATCGTTGGTGGCAAGAAGATTGTTGTGAAGTAAAGCAGCACCGGCGTTAGTCCGAACAGGACGAAAAAAACATATACATGTTTTGATCAAATTAAATATTTGTTTTGACCAAAACATGTATATGTTTTTTTATTTTTATTATATAGAACGAAAAGGCCCTTGCTTATCGCTCGATTTTTGCCGCATACCAAAGGCAATAGACAGCGATGATGACAAAGCAAAAGAGGGGAACCAGAAAACCAACCGCCATGCTGCCCTCTCCGATGAGTCCCATGAGAATCGGTGTGATAGCACCACCTACAATGCTCATGATGAGATAGCTGCCGGCAGTGCTGGCTTTGTTGGTGTCCACTTCGGAGAGGGCCATCGTGAAGATGGTAGGGAACATGATACTCTCGAAGAGGTAGGTGAGGCAGATTGCTCCCACGGACACCAGCCCCAATTCAGCCACCACAAGCGTCATGCACAGGATGGCCAGCAACGAGAATCCGACCATCAATCGTGAAGGCCGTATGTAACCGAGCAGCCATGTACCCAGCAGGCGGCCCAGAAAAAACAGTCCCATGCCACCGAAGGCCAACATGTTGGCAGCTACCGTGGGAGACAGGCCCGGAAAGGATTCCAGGACATAATTGATGAAAAAACTATTGATGCCGGTTTGTGCGCCAACATAAAAGAACAATGCTACAATGCCCCACGTGTACGAGGGTATGTTCCGTAAGGACATTGCTTCTTTTGTTTGCTTTCCCGCTTCTGCCAGCCCCACCTCGGGCAGTCGGATGCGTGAGAACACGAATGCCATGGCCATTGTTATGCTGCCCAATACCGCATAAGGTATGGCTATGCTGCCATGCCCAAGGATAACCCAACCGCCAATGGCAGGGCCTATGATCCATCCCAGACCGTTCAGCGACTGCGCCAGGTTCAGGCGACGTGCGGCTCCGCCGGGTTTGCCTAAGACGGTGATGTAGGGATTGGCGGATGTTTCCAGACAGGTAAGTCCGCAACCAATCACGAAAAGGCATAGGAGGAAGAAGGCAAAGGAGCCTTCCAGCCAAAGCGCGCCGGGAATGAACATCATGGCTCCCAAACTGTACAGCGCAAGACCGGTTACAAGACCACGCTTGTAGCCCCAGCGGCGATTGATCATTCCGGCAGGCAGGGCCATCAGGAAGTAGCCACCATATACCATTGCCTGCACCAAGGCCGAGCGGGCTTTGGATACGACAAGCACATCCTGAAAATGCTTGTTGAGCACATCCAGAATGCTATGGGCAAAGCCCCAAAGAAAGAATAGCGAAGCCACCATAAGGAAGGCTCCCAGCATGTTTTTTTTCACGTTTCTATTATGTTTTGTTGTGTCTTTTGTGGTGCCGAAATAATAGAAGCGTCATTTCTCTTGTGTCAGTTGCCCTTGCGGCGGATTTTGATACGGATGGCCTCGGGATGTGCTTGCGCAAAAGACCGGGCATCGTCAACGACCAGCGCCAGCATACCGCCGCCACCGGCACCCGCCAGTTTCCATGCACGTGCCTCGGAGCGATATTTATCAATACAGGCATTCACCTCCTCGTTCAGCATGGCAGGGAACATCGTTGTCTGAGCTTTGAAACTGGCGGCAAAAGCCTTGTAGAAAGCCTCATAGTCGCAATGCAGGATGGCCTCCCAGCAATCGTCGGCCGCCTGAGCCAGACGTGCTACGCCCTCTTCCGTAATGTTATTGCCCGTTACAACGTTTGTGTTGTCGGGACGGGGAAAGGTGAGCGTCAGGACAATGTGATCTTCCAGCCAGCGTAGGTTTTGCTCGTTGTTATGGCTTTCGATGCGTTCGGGCCAGAAACTGCCGTTGTAGTAGTGACGGCACAAGCCTGGCATGCAGATGCCGATGCTGTCTTGTGCTCCGCTGATATGATGACCGGCCTCGCGACGCGAAGGGTCGTTTTCGAAGCAAAAACAGAGCTTGGCCAACATCGCGGGGTCATAGTCGGGCAGTTCGTAAGGCCAGATCTGTTTGATGACGTTACGCGTGCTGGTGCTCATGCCACAGCGTTCCTTGATGTCAAAGGTGGGTTCCAAGGAGATGGTGATGGCCCATCCCGGATGCAGACAAGAGACATAAGGTTGGTCAATCCACGTGCCGGCCAAATCCAAGCGCGTGGGCAGTCCGCTCTGTGTGGTGCGCAGGTTGGTCGTGCTGCGGGCTGTCATGCCATTGTCCGGCACCCGCTTCAGGACAACGTACTCGATGCCCCGTTCTTTGCAGAACGCCTCCTTCTCGGTCGAAGAACCGTCCTCGTTGACCACGAAGATGTTGGGGCGGAAATGGTCGACACTGGTAATGAAGTCCATCATGCCGCTGCCCTCGTTGATGCAGGCGTCTGTAACATAGCGTATGCTCTTCACCATATAAAGGCGTTCCTGCTCGCTATAAATGGTCTTGCGACCTTTTAGTTCATAGATTGTAGCGTCGCTTCCGATGCCTACGTACAAATCACCATATAACGATGCCTGGCGGAAGAAAGCCACATGGCCACTGTGCAACATGTCGTAACATCCGCTGACGAAAACTCGGTTGTGTCTCATTGTCTGGTTTTAAAGTATTTCTTGCAAAATCGACTGAAGGGAATGACTTAGGCCTGCAAAGTTAAGCAAATGATGAGGAATATACAAATTTTTTCTTATCTTTGTCGATGAAATGGATAAAGATACAACTTACGTTCCTGCTACGCGCCGTTCCCGTCTGGAATGGCTGGATGCCATGCGTGGCTTTACGATGTTGCTGGTGGTGGCCTATCACGTGGCCCAGACCAGTTTTCAGATGCCCTTGAAGCAAAGTGCGTCCATGCCTTTCCTGGTGCTCCTGCGTATGCCGCTGTTTTTCTTTGTCAGCGGTTTTCTGGCTTACAGCAGACAAGCCGTATGGGGTGGGGGACAGTGGTTCCGGGCGGTCTTGAAGAAGAGTCGTGTGCAACTGTTGCCTACGGTGGTTTTTATGCTGCTTTTTGCCTTGCTGATGTCCAAGCATCCTTGGGAGGCTTGGCTCAAGATGCTGCAACTGCCTACGAAGGGGGGCTATTGGTTCACGTGGACCTTGCTGCTTATGTTCGTCTTTTATTTCTCTGTCGAGGCGGTTGTGTGGTGGACAAAACGTTTGCCCTTTTTGAGACAATCGTCTGATTTGGCGGTTCGGCCTCCATTCTTGCCCCTCTTTGTTTGTTGGTTGTTGAGCCTTGTCTGGTACGAGACAGCCTATCTCCCTGCTCATTTTCATTATCTGAAGGAGGATTTCTGGCAATGGTCGAGTTTGGTTCAGGTGGCTCTGTACCTCCATTTCTTCCTTTTCGGCAATCTGGTGCGCCGCCGCTGGACGGACGTGCAGCGTTTGTTTGATAGCCGGTGGTTTTTCCCGCTGGTGCTTGTCGTGGCTATCGTCTGCTGTGGCGATGCCTTGAAGTGGCACACGCTGCGTCTTGCCTGGAGCAATCTGCCTCGCACGCTGGCCATGTATGCCCTCCTGCTGTTGCTGGTCATGACGTTCCGCTATTATGCCCTGTTCTTTAGTAGGGTTACATGGGTGGGTCGTTCCTTGCAATATGTGGGCCGGCGTACCTTGGACATCTACCTTTTACACTTCTTTCTCTTGCCTGCCCTGCCTGAGATGGGAAAATGGTTGAACGCCACACGTCCCGGTTTTGTCGTGGAACAGGCGCTGACTTTGGGTGTGGCTGCGGTGGTGGTTATGGCTTGTTGCTTGCTGAGCCATCTCTTGCGTGTGAGTCCCCTGTTACGCTATTACTTGTTTGGCAGAAAATAAATGATAGACCTTAATTATATTGCATCCAGGTTCGAGTATTTTAACCGACTTTGTTTCGAGGGTTCACTTTCCACACCTCCGTTCCGAATCAATAGGGCACGTAAGACCCTGGGGAAGATTGTCTTTAAGAAACAACGCACGCTGACGGGGCGATGGCGTTATTCCCAGCTTGAGTTCGTTATGAGTGGCGTCGGGGTGGCTGGCCTTTCTACGGAAGAGGTGGATGACATCATCCTGCATGAGATGATTCACTATTATATTCTTAGTAATCAGATGCAGGACACTTCCGCGCACGGGGCATTGTTTCGTCGGGAAATGCAGCGTATCAACAAGCAGTATGCGAGGCATATCACTATCAGTAGGAAAGAAGATAGGATAAGTGAGGAATGTGAAATAAGCCATGAGCGCCAGAGCCTGGTGGCTGTTATCCATTTCCGGGACGGTATCCTGGGGGTAATGACTGTAGCGCAGACGCGTCTTTTCCAACTTTGGGATTTTTTGGACAATGCGCCTTCGGTGGCTTTTGCCGATTGGTACGTATCACAGAATCCTTTCTTTGGCCGTATGCCCCGTAGAACCACGCCCCGTTATTGCGTGGTGGAGGCGGAGACGCTGGAAAAAGAATTGCAAAATGCCGCCCGTTTGGAGCGTGTGGGAGGAACGATAAGAAAGGTGGCAGACGGACGATATAAATGAACTTCTTGGGGAAAAACACGGATGTAAGGTCCCCGAGTATGGTATTTTTTTGTTATCTTTGCAAAAAACAACATATAAATGCACTTATTATGCTTAGTGTAGAAGAATTGAATGACAAACTGATTGAGTTGTCTTTTGCCGAAGATATCGGTGATGGTGATCATACCACATTGTGCTGTATTCCAGCGGATGCAATGGGTGAGAGCAAACTGCTGATAAAGGAAGAAGGCATCTTTGCCGGGGTGGAGATTGCCAAGCAAGTCTTCCATAAATTTGACCCTGAAATGCAGGTGGAGGTGTATATAGAGGATGGTGCTCATGTGAAACCGGGCGACATCGTCATGAGTGTAAAAGGGCGCGAACGTAGCCTCCTACAGACCGAGCGGTTGATGCTGAACATACTGCAACGAATGAGCGGTATTGCCACCATGACGCACAAGTACCAGCAGGCCCTGATTGATGCGGGCACCAAGACTCGCGTTTTAGACACGCGCAAGACGACCCCGGGAATGCGCATGCTTGAAAAAGAAGCCGTGAAGATAGGGGGCGGTATGAACCACCGCATTGGGCTTTTTGATATGATTCTTTTGAAAGACAATCACATTGATTTCTGTGGTGGTGTGCACAATGCAATCAGCCGTGCCAAGGCCTATTGCAAGGAACACGGCAAGGACCTGAAGATTGAGTGCGAGGTGCGTAACTGGAAGGAACTGGAAGAGGCTTTGGCCGAGGGCTGCGACCGCATCATGTTCGATAATTTCACACCCGAGGACACAAAGAAAGCCGTTGATTTGGTGGCTGGTCGTGCTGAAACCGAGAGCTCGGGTGGCATTACCTTTAACACCATGATTCCCTATGCCAAGGCAGGTGTCGACTTTATCAGTTTTGGTGCGCTCACACACAGCGTCAAGGGCTTGGATATGAGTTTCAAGGCAGCGGGAAGTGATAAGTTGAAGATTTAAATCACGATAATTGATGAAAAAGATTTTTTTTGCGCTTCTCTGTCTGCTGGCATCCTATGATGCCCAGGCATGTACCAACTTGATTGTAGGCAAGAAGGCCTCGGCAGACGGCAGCGTCATTGTAAGCTACAGCGCCGACGACTATGGAGCATACGGGCATCTCTTTTATCAGCCCGGTGGCCGCCACAACAATGGCGATATGCGTGCCCTTTACCATTACGAATCCAACAATTACTTAGGAGCTATTCCCGAGGCTGACAGCACCTATGCCGTTATCGGCCTGACGAATGAGCACCAGCTCACTGTCTTTGAAACGACCTGGGGCGGTCGCGAGGAATTGGTTGACACTACGGGTCTTTTTGATTATGGTAGTCTGATGCAGGTTACCTTGCAGCGTGCGCGCACAGCTCGCGAGGCCTTGAAAGTAATGACCGATCTTGTGGCTAAGTATGGCTACCAGAGCAGCGGCGAGAGTTTCACCGTGGCCGACCCTAACGAGGTGTGGATTCTGGAAATGGTGGGCAAAGGCCCTGGTGGTGGCAGCCCCGTTTGGGTAGCATGCCGTGTGCCCGACGATTGCATCAGCGGTCATGCCAACCAGGCACGTATCCGACAGTTCCCGCTTAATGACAAAGAGAATTGTATCTACTCGAAGGATGTTATCAGTTTTGCCAAGAAGAAGGGCTATTTCAAGGGCAAGGATGCGGATTTCTCCTTTGCAGATGCCTACAATCCTGCTGAGCATGGGCAGGCTCGCTTCTGCGATGCACGTGTGTGGAGCTATTTCAACAAATGGGGCGTAGAGGATATGTCCAAATGTCTGGATTATATTACCGAGAAAACCTTTGTGTGTAATATGCCCTTGTGGGTTCGCCCCAAGCAGAAACTGAGTGTACAGGACCTGAAAGACATGATGCGCGACCATTATGAAGGAACGCCCCTCGCTTTGGACAATGACTTGGGACAGGGTCCTTGGGAAATGCCGTATCGCCCCACGCCTTTGACATGGAAGGTGGACGGCAAGACCTATTTCAACGAGCGTCCCATCAGTACCCAGCAGTCGGCAAACGTTTATGTGGCTCAGATGCGTAACTTCCTGCCCGACCATATCGGCGGTATCGTGTGGTTTGCCAACGACGAGGCCAATATGGCTCCTTTCGTACCCATCTATGTTAGCACCTTAGGTGCGCCCGCTTGTTTTGACGTTAAGGCTGGCGACACGTTTAACTTCAGTTTCCAAAGTGCTTTCTGGGTTCAGAACTGGGTGAGCAATATGGTGTACCCGCGTTACAGTGTGCTCTTTCCTGAATTGGAGAAGGCTCGCATGGAATTGGAGACAAAGTACAATAATGCCCAAAGCGCATTAGAGACGAAGGCAAAAGGAATGAGCGAGTCCGAGGCCAAGACTCTTCTGAGCGAGTATAGCAAACAGCAGAGTCGGGAAATGATGACGCGTTGGATGCAGCTGGCAGAGACATTGATTGTTAAATACAACGACATGGCAATGAAGACCATGAACGAGGATGGCACTTATAAGAAGACGCCGGGTGGAGTGCAAGTAGGTGTTCAGCGTTCGGGTTACCCCGAGCGTTACCGCCGTAAAATTGTGGAAGAGACGGGTAACCGTTTCCTAATGGGAGAATAACAACAACATAATCATTAAATATCTAATCTAAATACAATGGAACTAATTAAGTATTGTGAGACAGAGGCCCAGAAGTGGCTTAGCAGTGATGTGTATGACGCTGACACCAAGGCAGCAGTGAAGCGCATGTTGGAGAACGAGGATAAGACAGAACTCATTGATGCCTTCTACCAGACCTTGGAGTTTGGTACGGGTGGTCTGCGCGGCATTATGGGCGTGGGTAACAATCGTATGAACAAATATGTAGTGGGCATGGCTACTCAAGGTTTTGCCAACTATATCAATAAGGTTTGCCCCGAAGGAAAGAAGAGTGTTGTCGTAGGACACGACTGCCGCAACAACGGTCGCCTTTTTGCCGAGACGGTTGCTAATATCTTCTCTGCCAATGGTATTCAGGTTTATCTCTTTGAGGGTCTTCGCCCCACACCCGAGGTCAGCTTTGCCATTCGCCATTTGGGCTGCATTGCCGGCGTGAATGTTACAGCCAGCCACAATCCTAAGGAATACAATGGCTACAAGGCTTATTGGAGTGATGGTGCCCAGGTGCTTACACCTCATGACAAGGGCATCATAGACGAGGTGAATAAGGTAAGCATTGATGAAGTGAAGTTCGAGGGCAATCCTGACCTGATTCACATTGTGGGCGGCGAGATCGACTACGATTATATGAACGCAGTGAAGGAGGCCATGATTGACCAGGAGGTGATTCTACGTCAGAAGGACTTGAACATCGTATATAGCGCAATGCATGGCGCCGGTCGCGTTATGGTACCATTGTGCCTGCGTAGCTGGGGCTTCCAGAACATCAACGTGGTACCGGAGCAGATGGTCATCGACGGCAATTTCTCTACCGTTGTGAGTCCCAACCCCGAGAACGCCGAGGCAATGACATTAGGCATGAAGTTGGGAACCAAACTGAATGCCGATCTGGTGATTGCTTCTGACCCCGACGCAGACCGTCTGGCCATTGTCTGCCGCGACCCCAAGGGCGAGTGGGTGATAATCAACGGCAACCAGACTTGCATGATGTTCACCTATTACATCATCAAGAACAAGATTGCTTTGGGACAGCTCAAGGACAGCGATTTCCTGGTGAAGACAATCGTAACCACCGAGGTTATTGCCGAAATGGCAGCAAAGAACAAGGTGGAGCTGCGCGATTGCTATACGGGCTTTAAGTGGATTGCCCGTGAGATTGCTATCTGCGAGGGTAAGCAGAAGTACATCGGTGGTGGCGAGGAGAGCTTTGGCTTCCTGCCTTACGACAAGGTTCGTGATAAGGACGCCCCCGCAGCCATCTGCCTTATCTGTGAGATTGCCGCTTGGGCAAAGGATCAGGGCAAGACACTTTATGATGTCTTGATGGACATCTATATGGAGTATGGCTTTAGCTTTGAGCACACTGTGAATGTTGTTCGTCCTGGCAAGACGGGTGCCGATGAAATCAAGCAGATGATGGTGGACTTCCGGGCCGCTAAGGCTCCCAAGAGCTTGGGAGGCAGTGCTGTGGTTGTTACGAAGGACTATCAGGCTTTGACAATCACAAAGAACGGGCAGACGGAAAAACTGGATATGCCCGCAACGAGCAACGTACTCCAATGGTTCTGTGAAGACGGGACAAAAGTTAGTGTACGTCCCAGTGGCACAGAACCTAAGATTAAGTTCTATATGGAAATTAAAGACACCTTGACCAATGCCGCTGACTATCCTGCTCTCGTAGAGAAGGCAAAGGTGAAGGTTGACCAGATTGTTAAGGAACTGGGTATTTGATGAAACATATTGCCTTTTGCACAGGCAGCCTGTTATTGACGACCGATTGGCAACTTCCTTCGAAGTTGCCGTCGGTCGCCTTTGCATGGCCACGACAGGTAACGTCGCTTTCTCACGATGGCGAAGAGGCGCGTATTTATCGTTTGGACTATCCTGTGGTTGATGTCGAGGGGTATCAAATGGTGCCTTTGCGTCAAACCTATTTCCACCTCTCAATGGCGGAATATCAGTTGGCGGGAAAGGCTGCCGAACTGCTTTATTGGGATGGTAACACGAGATACTGCGGCTGCTGCGGTGGCACAACACGCTGGCAGACGGAAATCTCGAAGCAATGTGACTTTTGTGGCAAGGAATATTGGCCATCGCTGGCTACTGCCATCATTGTGCGTGTAACGCGTGGCGACGAGATGCTGATGATTCAGTCGAATAAATTTAAGAATGATATGTTCGGCATGGTAGCCGGCTTTGTGGAGACGGGAGAAACGCTGGAAGAATGTGTGCAGCGCGAGGTGATGGAGGAAACGAGAATCCGTATTCGTAATATCCGTTACTTTGGCTCACAACCTTGGCCTTATCCCTGTGGACTTATGGTGGCTTTTACTGCCGATTACGACGGTGGAGAGTTGAGTCTGCAAAAGGAAGAGCTGCGTAAAGCCGGATGGTTCCGCCGAGATTCCATGCCAAATATCCCGGATGAGGCCAGTATCGCGCGTTGGCTGATAGATGACTGGTTGAAACAGAAATAGTTTGTGTGATGAAAAATATAGTAATGGGTTTGGGTAGAATGTTTTTTCTAACAGTCTTTACCCTTGTAGCGAGTGTTCCTTCTTTTGCCGAGACGGTGGAAAAGCGTCTCAAATGGATACATACGAGCGACCTGCATAGTTCGTTCTTTGCTTTTGACTATCTCAAGAACCGTCCGATTCAGGGAGGCCTAAGTGCCGTGTATGCCTATACGGATAGTTTGCGTCGCACTTGGGGTGATAACCTTATCCTGACAGATGGAGGCGATGTTCTTCAGGGTCAGCCTATATCATATTACTATAATTTTGTAGATACCAAATCCACGCATCTTTTGGCCTTGATGATGAACCGTATGGGATATGTAGCGGCTTGCATAGGGAATCATGACATTGAAACAGGTCATCCCGTGTACGACCGTTGGCGTCGCCAATTGAATTTCCCTTTGCTTGGAGCCAATGTGGTGGATATGCAGACAGGGAAGCCTTATCTGCAACCCTATGTAGTTGTGGAGCGTCAGGGTTTGAAGATAGCAGTCTTAGGTATGATTACTCCTGCTATCCCCAACTGGTTGCCTGCCCATTTATGGAGTGGGCTGCGTTTTGATGATATTTTGAAGACAGCACGTCGTTGGGTCCCCCTGATTATGGAGAAGGAAAAGCCCGATTTGCTTGTCGGTCTTTTTCATTGCGGTCTTGACGGTGGTATCCAAACTGAGACATATATTGAGAACGCCACCCTGCAGGTAGCGCGTGAGGTGCCAGAGTTCAACGCTATCTTTTATGGTCATGATCATGTGCCTCATGCTGAGGTAATCAAACGGCCTGACGGATCCCAGTGTGCCGTTCTGGGTCCCGCAAGTTCAGGAAGCAGAGTTTGTGAGCTGGATATCAAGCTTACCCTAAATCAGGATTCTGTAACCGCCATAGTTCTTGAACCACACACTGTGGAGATGACTATGGGACAGAGTCAGGTGGCAAAAGACTTTGAACGCCAATTCGCCAGCCAGCTTGATAAAGTTGAAAACTGGGTAAACGAGGATATTTGCCGGTTTACCGCTCCTTTTGTGGAAAGTGAGTCGTTTTTCGGTCCCAGTGCTTTCATGGACATCATTCATGCTGTGCAATTGAATCTGACAAAAGCAGACATTTCCTTGGCTTCGCCTTTGAGTTTTGACAATCGCATTGATAGCGGTAGGGTTACTGTACGCGATATGTTCTCTCTTTATAAATATGAAAATTCTCTTTATGTGATGCGGCTCAAAGGACACGAGATTAAAAATCTGTTGGAGATGAGTTACGGTATGTGGGTCAACCAAATGCAATCGCCTGACGACCATCTCTTGCTTTTTGGCAACAAGCAACAACAGGCACGCCGCCGCGGACTGAAAGAGAATTATTATAATTTCGATTCTGCTGCGGGCTTAAAGTACGTTGTTGATGTTACCAAGCCCAAGGGCGAACGTGTGAAAATATCCAAGATGAGCGATAACCGTCCCTTCGAGATGGATGCTTGGTACAAAGTCGCCGTGAATGCCTATCGCGCCAATGGTGGCGGAGACTTGCTCACCAAAGGCGCCGGCATTCCTCATGATGTGTTACCCTCTCGTGTCGTTTCCTGTAGCATATATGATATGCGCTACATGTTGATACATTATCTGAGAGAGAAGAAGGAACTGAGCCCGTTCATCATCAGTCGTTGGCATTTTGTGCCGCGAGAGTGGGTGGAGACTGCTGCAAGCCGCGACAGTCTGTTGCTGTTCGGAGAGCCTAACTCTGTTCTTTGATTATGCCGTGACGATAGGCATAGAGTAGTTCCTTGAGTTCGGCTATTTGTTTTTCAAGTTGACGGCCCATGTCCGTGTCACCCACACGCAGACGTTGGCCGCTCATCTCTACAATGTGTCGGCTTGATACGATGTCTGTTCCTTTGCGAATGGCATCTTTGATACTTGTAAACGGTTCATGCTGGATGAGCTCAAAGCCTCGGCTGTGGTAGACCAGGGTGTATCCGGCGATGCCTGTGGTGTGGTGATAGGGTTTTGAGAAGCCACCGTCAATGACCATTAACTTGCCATTTGCACGGATGGGAGACTCTCCATTGCCGGCCCTTACAGGTACATGTCCGTTGATGATGTGCCGTTGTGTTCCGCTGACGCCAAAACTGTCTAATATGCGGTCGCATACTACGGGGTCGTTTCTTAGGTCGTAATAGTGTCCCTTGCGCTCTGCGTGTGTGGCCTTGTCAGCAATGAAATGTCTTTCAAAGGTTGTCATCTTATCCTTATCAAAGAAGGGGCTTTCGGAACCGCACCATAAGTACCAGAAATAATCCACTCCTTGCTGGCGTTTGCGGGCACTCAGTTCGCTATTGAACCCCGCACGAATCAGTTCTTCGATTTGCTCCATCATTTGTTTACCGCTGTAGGTGCCGCCGGGCAGTTCTATTTCTTTTAATGTCCCGTCCGCATTCAGAAGCACAGAGGCATGGAACAAAAGGTTGCTGTTATAGATGCCGTACATAGATCCATGAGAGAGCAGACAACGGATGTGTGTCTGTAGTTTCTCGCTCTTCAGGAAGGAATGTTGCATGCGCTTCATCAGTATGCGTTCTTCCCGGCTCAATGCCTCGGGATTCTCGTCGTTGACTGTGGGCAGGCTGGTATCCGTCATCGGATACTCTTTCCCATCCAAGATTACCGTGCCCATAGCTTTGTTGATACCGGACATCACGCGTCGGTGTTCCATCTTCCACTCCGGATGTTTTGCTATCAGTTCACATTCCAGTTTGAACTGGATGATGCTTATGGCTTTGTGCATTTGCGCCATCAGTCGTCTTGTGCGCTCGTCGGGCTGGTTGTCTTCCTGTTGTAAATTCGGTAGGAAAGATTCGCAAGGGTCATCGCTGTAGGTGTCCATCGCAAAGGTGGCTAAGGGCAAAAGGTTAATGCCGTAGCCATCCTCCAATGTGGCCATGTTGCCATAGCGAAGACTAAGCCTGAGCACGTTGGCGATACAGCTCATATTACCGGCTGCTGCTCCCATCCATACAATGTCGTGATTACCCCATTGGATGTCGAAGTTCGGAGTCTGGCACAGACGCTCCATAATGATATGAGCACCCGGGCCGCGGTCAAAGATATCACCCAGAATGTGCAGTTGGTCGATACTCAACCGTTGAATTACGTTGCACATGGCGATGATAAAGCTGTCGGCCTGACCCGTATCGATGATACTCTCGATAATAGCCTGAAAATATCCTTGCTTGTTATAGTCCTCGGGCGATTCATGCAGTAGCTCCTCGATAACATAGGCAAAGCCTTTGGGAAGGGCTTTGCGCACCTTCGAGCGTGTGAACTTACGACTCACTACCTGAAGCACTTGAATCAGCCTTAGCGTCGTTGCCTTGTAGAAAGCGTCCTGCCGCTTGTGGCCTTGCTTCATGATGGATAGTTTTTGCTCGGGATAATAGATTAGCGTACACAGATCGTTAATCTCCGAGTCGATCAGTGTGCCCGTAAAAAGTTCCTCAACCTTTGAGCGAATGCGTCCGCTGGCATTCTTCATAATATGTGTAAAAGCCTCGTACTCCCCATGCAGGTCAGCCAGGAAATGTTCCGTTCCTTTGGGTAAGTTTAAGATAGCGCGCAGGTTGATGATTTCTGTACTGGCAGCATCAATGTTTGGAAAATCTTTCGCCAGGAGTTCTAAGAGACGGCGATTGTTTTGTAGTTTCTTGTCCATTTTTTCGGTCCTTTTATACAAAGTTACTCCTTTTTGTTAATATAACCTTAAGTATTTGCCCTTTGTTTGTCCAATTCGTTGAATTTCGGTAATTTTGCAAATTGTTATGCAACGCTACGTAAAGTTATTATTCATTTTTTGGATCGTGCCCTTGATGGCCGTGGCTACTGCTGTCGCAAAATCGGACACCATCGCGGGGGATAGTGTCATACTTTCTCAGCAACGGTTGGATAGCATTCGAATCACGCCTCTTGCCGAGCCTAAGGGACTTATGAGGTGGATTAAACGTAATTTCTCCGGTTCAGAGATAACACCCGAGCACCCTTTTAACTATTCTGTCGTGGCGGGTCCATATTATACGAACTCTTCCTCTTTCAGCCTTGCTTTAGGTGTCTTGGGACGCTATTCCTGGGATTTGCAGGACGCTAACTTACAGCCAAGCCAGATAAGCGCTGTGGCGCAAGTCAGCCTGAATGGCATGTTAAGTGCAAAAGTTTTAGGTCAGAACTATTTACGCAGGGATCAGTGGCGTTGGCACTATCAACTGCGATGGCAACGTCAACCGATGGACCTTTGGGGTATCGGATATTCTCAGGGAAGATATGCCACGAAGGAAGAGTATAATCGGAACTTGGTTCAGTTTGATACTGAGGTAATGTATCGCGTCTCTCCTAAAATCTATTTGGGCGCAACAATGATTTTGAAGCACACAGATGCCTCAAATCTGCAAGACAAAGGGAAGATAGGCAACCAAAACCAAAAAATATTTGCTGCGGGATTTGGTCCGACCTTACAGTTGGATATGCGTGATAACAGCGCCAATGCCACCCGAGGATGGTTTTTGCGCTTAGACAACGTGTTTTTTCCGCGCCATCTGAACAATTATGCCTTTTCACGTACAGACCTTACGGTTTCCGCTTATCAGCCTCTTTGGCGTGATGCCGTGGGCTGTTTTGAAGTTCATGGCCTTTTCAACTATGGCGATAATGTTCCTTGGACCATGTTGGCACAGGTGGCAGAAACCGGCTCTCGTATGCGCGGCTATTACGAAGGGCGTTATACAGACCGTAATATCGTTGAAGGGCAAGTGGAGTTGCGACAACGTGTGTGGAAGAATCTGGGCGTGGTGCTCTTCGTTGGGGCGGCTAATATCTTCCCATATTTTACCCATTTTCAGTGGAGACATACGTTGCCAAACTATGGTGGCGGTCTTCGCTATCGTTTTAAGGGAACGGTTGTGCGACTCGATTTAGGTTTTACAAAAAACAAACCGGGATTTGTTTTCAACATTAACGAGGCCTTTTAATCAGACAAAGATAAAATATAAAAATAAAAATGAAGAAAACCATTTGTGCTGTCCTGTTGGCAATGTCCTTGGGGCAGTGTGTTTTTGCCCAAAGCGAACTACTTAAGTTCGGCGATTTTGAGCGTTGGATTACTCGTGAAGTGAAGGAAAGCGCGCTTGTGGGAGGCAAACTGCGTACGCTTTATGAGGTCGGTCCTACGCAGACCTGGCCACGCAACAAGGCATATAAGAACCAAGGCGGAAGTCCCTGGGGAACAAGTAACGTTTACGCCAAAGTGGCTGGCGTGGTGAAAAGCAACGAAAGTGTTTATCCAGATACGCATCCGAATCACGGTAAATGTGCGAAATTGGAGACCAATATTGTGAAGTGTAAGGCGATTGGCATTATCAACATTTCTGTGTTGGCAGCCGGTAGTCTTTTCACTGGCGAGATGGTGGAACCCATTACCAGCAGCAGCAATCCCATGAGCAAAATGAATGCGGGTATTGCTTTTACCAAGCGTCCCAAAGCGCTGCAATTCGATTATAAGGTAAAGCTCAGCGGAGAAGCAAATCGTATCCGTGAGACAGGGTTTAGCAAGACAAAGAAGATTGAGGGTTTGGATCAGTGCGAGGCTCTGCTCTTATTGCAAAAGCGATGGGAGGATAGCGACGGTAATATCCATGCAAAACGTGTTGGCACGATGTGGCAGAGATTTACCTCGAATTCTGATTGGAAGCACGCTCAGTCCTTCTCTATTCATTATGGTGATATCAGCCGTTCCGACTATTACAAGTCGTATATGCAACTTCAGGATGAGCAGGCGGCCCGTGTCTATTATGCCATGAATAGTAAGGGGAAGATGGTAATGGTTAAAGAAGAAGGATGGGCCGATGCGGACGAGACACCCACACATTTGATTATTTACTTCAATAGTAGCCATGGTGGTGCCTATATCGGTAGTCCCGGAAATACGTTGTGGATTGACAATGTAAAACTCGTATATTAAGAGCATGCAGTTTCATACCCCCATATATATAATTGAGGAGGCCAAGTTACGCAGCAACTTAGCGCTTATCCGTGATGTGGCCAGGCGTGCTGATGTAGAAATTATCCTGGCATTCAAGGCCTTTGCCTTGTGGCGTACCTTCCCCGTTTTTCGAGAGTATATTCATCATACTACTGCCAGCAGCATTAACGAGGCCCGCCTTGCCTTTGAGGAATTTGGCAGCCCGGCTCACACCTATACGCTTGGCTTTACGGGAGAAACTTTCCCCGAGTTTCTCAAGTACAGCAGCCACATTACTTTTAACAGCCTGCGCCAGTTCAGGCTATGTCAGCCCATGGCCTTAGCGGCGGACAATAAAGTCAGTTTGGGCCTGCGTGTCAATCCCGAATATAGCGAGATAGAAACGGCGCTCTATAACCCTTGTGCTCCCGGTTCTCGCTTTGGCGTTTTGGCGGAGGAATTGCCTGACCAATTGCCGGAAGGATTGGAGGGCTTCCATTGCCATAATCATTGCGAGAGTTCCGCAGAGAGTCTTGTGCGTAGCCTCGTTCATTTGGAGGCAAAGTTTGGTCGTTGGTTCTCACAACTCAAATGGCTGAATTTGGGAGGTGGCCATTTGATGACACGTAAGGACTATAATGTGGAGTTACTTGTAGAAACGCTCAAAGGCTTACGGCAGCGTTATCCTTGGCTTAAGGTTATTTTGGAACCCGGCAGTGCCTTTGCCTGGCAGACGGGCCCCCTTGTAGCAAGCGTCGTTGATATTGTTGAGAACCACGGAATACGTACGGCAATCATGAATGCCAGTTTTACCTGCCACATGCCGGATTGTCTGGAAATGCCTTACATGCCCCAGGTGCGTGGAGCACGGGTCGTGGAGATGGATACGCCCGACAGCGAGGCACATGGTTATGTCTATCGGTTGGGTGGCGACAGTTGCCTCAGTGGCGATTATATGGGTTCTTGGGTATTCGATCACGAACTTCAAATCGGAGAGCGTCTCTATTTCGAGGATATGAACCATTACACTACGGTTAAAACGACGATGTTTAACGGTATTCATCACCCTTCTATTGCAATGCAGTGCTTAAATGGTGATTTACAGCTTTTAAGAACCTATGCTTACGAGGATTATCGGGACAGGATGGATTAGAGGGTGAAAAAGTCGCAATTTTTCGCCCCGAAAATTTGGCTGTTTCAAAGAAACCCTCTATCTTTGCACTCGGATTTCAGAGGAAGTCCTCAGTACAATGGATAATGCGGAAATAGCTCAGTTGGTAGAGCACAACCTTGCCAAGGTTGGGGTCGCGAGTTCGAGTCTCGTTTTCCGCTCTTTTTATTGCCCAGGTGGCGGAATGGTAGACGCGCTCGTTTCAGGTGCGAGTGTTGAGAGACGTGCAGGTTCGAGTCCTGTTCTGGGCACATTTATTTTTCTTGATGATGGAGAGGTGGCGGAATGGTAGACGCGCTACTTTGAGGTGGTAGTGCCGCGAGGCGTGGGAGTTCGAGTCTCCTCCTCTTCACCACATTTAAAACCATGTGTTTTGCGGAAATAGCTCAGTTGGTAGAGCACAACCTTGCCAAGGTTGGGGTCGCGAGTTCGAGTCTCGTTTTCCGCTCTTTTTACCCCTTTTTATGAACGTATACGCAAGATATTTTGATAACGAAGTGCTTACCACTTCTTTGGATCAGTTGATGAGTTTTGTCTCTGGCATTGATGGTTTGATTATTACGCCTAACTTGCACCGTGAAATTGAAGAATACGTCCAAGGCAAATTTTCCTATGCCAAACGCTTCAAGGTAAATGCCCGAAGTTATTTTATTCTGATCAAGACGCAAGCCAATTCGCTCCAGGAGTTCAAGGAAAACGCAAACCGCGAAGACAATCGTAACAAAGAAGATCTGGAACGCGAGAAAGAACAGTTTTTCAGTTTTATCAGTTCAGAGCGTATCGGTTGGTATCAGGCTTCGATAACTTTCAACCGTGTGGTTCCGGTAGCTCAAACAGGCAAGTGCCGTTACGTTTCAACCCCTTTTAAGGCACGTTTGAAAGCCAATAGCATCCAACATTGTTATGACCGTGTTTTGGCCTATCTGAAATCACGAGAGGATATTGATTCCCGCAGTCAGTTTCCTTCCATTAAGAGCAGGAACTTTGTTGCCACTTTTGAAGAGTAAGTATTCTTTCTTTTGATAATTCTGCGTATCCTTATGCTTTGGCCAGCGTAAGGATACTTATTTTTACATGAGGGTTCTCCAGTAGAATTGCCTCGGCCAAACTGTTGAGTGTGGCGCCTGTTGTCAGCACATCGTCAACGAGCAGGACGTGTTTGTATCTTGCTTTCCCGCTACGAAACTTTCCTTGCATGTTTTCAGCTCTCTCTCTCACGCTTTTCTTCGACTGAGAAAACGTGTAGTGTGCCCTGTGCACAAGTTTGTTGTCAATCTTTATTCCCGTTACCTCTGCAATACCTCTTGCTAATTGTTCGCTTTGGTTGTATCCGCGTTCTAATTTTCTTAGCCAGTGTAGCGGAACAGGAATGATTGCCTCTATTTCATCGAAGAATTTTGTCTTTATGAGTTCGGTCGCCATTGTTTTCCCCCATAGGGTTCCGATTGTGGGCAGATGGCCGTATTTAAGCGCCATCAGCAGGTTTTTCGATGGTGCGTCGTGCCGGTAATAAAAATGAAAGTAAGCACGCTCCACAGGAATACGCCCCCAAAAGAGTCTGGCGGCAATATTGTCCTCGTGGTTTGTGATGTGGCTGTAAGATAGGGTGCATAGGCATCTGGAACAAAGAATTTGTTCCGTGTCAGCCAGTCTGGACTTACAGGCAACGCAGTACTTAGGGATGAAGCAGCCCACAAGAGCCATGAAGTAAGATTTGATTTTCATGGCTGCCTTCTTTTACTTGTTGTCTTTGATAAGTATCTCCTTAAGTGTATAGTTATCGACGAAGGTGCTTAGGTCGACATTGCTGCGTATTCCGGGCATACTTCCCCGTTCGCTATACTGCCAGATGATGAACTTCGGATTGCCTTCGGGGTCGGGCACTTCATCGCCGTATCGGGCAATCATGTATTTGTAATCTTCAAAAGCTCCTTGTAGATATTTGTTGTAGAAGTTCAGACCTGTATATATCATGGGTTTTACGCCATAGTATTTCTCCACTCCGATAAGGAACTGGCGTAGGTTGTCGCGAAAGGCCTTGAGGCTCATCCGTCCGCGTATTTCGACATCAATCAGCGGGATAAGGTCCTGGCTGCTGAGGTCGGGCATCGTACGGGTCAGGTTAAGCAGTTGTGGCGTGGTTGCGGCGTTTGGGCTGTAGAAGTGGTAGGAACCCACAAGGACACCAGCCTTTCTGGCTTCGCGTATGTTCTCGTAATACCTCTTGTCCACAAGGCTCACGTTTTCCGTAGCCTTGATGTATGCGTAGCGGGCATGCGGGTTAAGCGCGACAGCCTGCCAGTTGATGTTGCCTTGGTGATGGGAAACGTCAATACCCTGTATTGTTCCGCGGTAATGCGCAAAAGCGTGATGATGTACCTTGAAAGTGTATTCTTCCAGCGCCAAAAGCTTGTCTTCTGGCGCTAAAGGTTGGATATAGGGGTCCGGCTCGCTTTCTACGAGAACTTCGGTTGTCTTGTTCTTGTCATCGGCCGATGTGGGTGATGCTGTTAGGACAAGAGACAGGAGGATTAGCAGGGATTTCATTGGGAGTAGCGTGAATTAGTTGTTATCTCCTTCTTCTTTGAGGTCAATCTCTTGCTTTTGTTCGTCGTAGAATTCGTATTGAAGGAAAGCGAGTTTTTGGTTGGGGATGATGTTCACCCCAAGTCCGTATTTCAGGCGCCATTGTCGTTTAAGCGACCAAAGTCCTTGGTTGATATAGGCATAGACATAGGGATGGACGTGAAGCGTAAATCGTTTGATGTCGTGTACGTTCACGAGCATTTCAATTTTATCAGCCAGCATATCCGTGAACAGGATGCTGCTGCGCACCGTTCCTTTGCCATGGCAAGTGGGACAGGACTCGTCCACGTTGACTTCCGTGGCAGGCCGTACGCGCTGGCGCGTAATCTGCATCAGTCCGAACTTGCTTAGCGGAAGGATGTTGTGGCGGGCACGGTCCTGCTTCATGTTCTCGCACATGCGTTCATACAGTTTCTGGCGATCCTCGGCACGGTTCATGTCGATGAAGTCCACGACGATAATGCCTCCCATGTCCCGCAGGCGCAACTGGCGTGCCAGTTCGTCGGCAGCGCCTAAGTTTACGTCCAGTGCGTTGGCTTCCTGTCCGTCCTGACTCTTGGCGCGGTTGCCGCTATTCACGTCAACGACATGCAGTGCTTCGGTATGCTCTATGATCAGGTAGGCGCCGTGTTTGTAGGTAACGACCTTTCCAAAGGACGACTTTATCTGGCGTGTGATGTCGAAGTTGTCGAAAAGGGGCAGTTTGCCTTTGTATAGCTTGACAACGTGTGCACGGTCAGGGGATATGAGGGCGACATAGTCCTTGATTTCCTGAAACACCTGCTCGTTATCGACGTAGATGTTCTCGTATGAGGGATTAAAGAGGTCGCGCAGCATGGATACGGCACGGCTGGAGTCTTCGTAAACACAGAGAGGCAGATCCTTGGCCTTTTGCACACGGCGCATCGTTTCCTCCCAACGGCCCACAAGCACTTTCATTTCAGCGTCCAGTTCCGCCACACGCTTGCCTTCGGCTACGGTGCGCACGATCACTCCGAAATTCTTGGGCTTGATACTCTGAACCACCTGCTTTAGACGTGCGCGCTCGGACCCGCTCTTGATTTTTGTGGATACGCTTACCTTGTCATTGAAGGGAACAAGCACGAGGAAACGGCCTGAAAAACTGATGTCGCACGTGATGCGCGGGCCTTTCGTGGAAATGGGTTCTTTGATGACCTGAACAAGAATCTCCTGACCTTGCTTGAGAATGTTTTGTATGCTTCCTTCTTTGGGAAGTTCAGGCTCGACACGTGCATTGGCGATGGGGTAGAGGTTCTTCTTGTCGCTTTGTACTTGTTTGAGGTATTTTGCAAGGGAATTATATTTGACGCCCAGGTCAAGGTAATGGAGAAACGCATCCCGTTCGTATCCTACGTTTGCAAAACAAGCATTGAGACCCAACATTTGTTTGCGGACCTTGGCCAAATAGATGTTGCCTACGTTGAAGGATGCGCTTAGTCCCTCTTCCTGATATTCCACCAATCGCTTGTCTTCGGTGAGGGCGATGGAGATTTTCTTTGTATCGACGCTTATGTATAGTTCACTTACCATGTATGTACGAATTAAAAAATAAAGAACAAACAGTCGCAAATCTATGCCGCGAATGGTTTGTTCTTTATTTTGCAATTACTCACTTATTTGCTCTTATGTCTGTTCTTACGCAGTCTTTTCTTACGCTTGTGAGTAGACATCTTGTGTCTTTTCTTCTTCTTTCCGCTGGGCATAGCTGAATGATTTTTATGGTTAGTAATTTATTCTTGTTTCCAATGTGCAAAGTTACGGAAAAGCATTGACTTATGGAAGTCAATGTCTGTTTTTTTTTGTTTTACGGCTGTTTTCCTCGCTTTGTCAAGTCTCTTTTCCCGTATTTTCATCCTTCCTGTGCTACGCGTAAAATGAGTGTGGTGGCTCCAATGGTAACAATGCTTCCTTCCTCCAGACGTATGCGGTCCTGATCGCGCAGGATTTGGTTCATGTAGAACGTGCCTGTGTTGCTGGGCGCGTCGCGCAGGATATATTGCAGACCTCCGCGTTTGTCATGCTGGACACGAATGATGCAGTGTTTGGTGTCAATGCTGGGGTCTGTGGTTTCGATGGGCGTGTTGATGTCTGTGCCGCGCACGTAACGTCCGATGACGTTGTCGCCCATACAGAGTGGGATGACTTGTTTGTAGTGAAACACATTCTCCACAACCACGATGCTGCCACACTTGTTGGCGTTCTCCTGTTCGTCAAGCACCTCCTCCTTGCGCGTCGCCTGCAGTTTGCTCTTGCCAATGCGAATGGCAAATTGCTTGCTGCATGTAGGGCAGGAAAAGACCAGTTGCTGGCCGTCGGTGTATTGGGTCTCGTCGAAGACGATGTAGTTGTCGCACTTGGGACATTTTACTCTTTTCATCGGCGGAGTGTCTCTGTTTGTTAGTTGGTTTTAAGCACCCATGCCCCTGCATACTCGCTGTTTTTAGCGTGAAGTTCCGTGGCAGCCTGGCGGGCTTCTTCTGCGGTCTTGTAGCGGCCTATGACAACGCGGTTCATGTTTCCCTTCAGGATACGTGCGGAGATGAAGCCGCGTTTCTGAAGTGTGGACACGTAGTTCTCGGCATTGCGTTCGCTAACGGCGCTGGCCAGGACGATGCAGTAGGTATCTTCCATGACGACGGGCTGGGCAACCTGGGTCGGCGTTTGGGGAGCAGCGGCAGCCTTCTGGGGAACAACGGTAGCCTCTTGGGATGTGGTGCTGACTGCTTGGGGCGTTGCGGAGTCTGATTGAGGCGCTTCCTCTTTGACCTTTGGCGCAATGACCTTCTGTGCATTTGTTTTTTGCTCGTTCCGCAGCTTGTTCTCCTGCTTCGCCTCTTCGGTAGGAAGCAGATGGTGGGGGATGAACATCTGGCTTACCAGCGTCTGAGGCTGGTTCGTGGCGTTGTCAACGGGTGTCGTTCCAGCCAGCATGGCGGCAACCAACAGGCTGGCGGCAGCGGCATAGCGCAGCAGACGGCGGTTGAGTCGGATGACAATGCTCTCTCGGGTAGCGCGGATAATGGGCTGCGTAGGCTCTTTCGTTGGTACCGTGTTCTGCTGTTCGTGTTGTAGCGTTTTGATATGGAAGGCATCCAAGGCATAGAAGTCCGGTGTCGTGATGCCGGATTCTGAGGCTGCAAAAAGCAGTTCGCCGTTGCTGCCTTGGGTGAATGTTCCGATACATCCGAAGTCAAGGCTGTCGCAGTCTTCCAGCTGTTGGAGGAAATCGGTTACCCATAGGTTCACTTTCTGTTCCGTACTCTCGCGCGAAATATTGTAGATTTGCTCGACAGAGGTGAAGAAGGTGTCTTCCGGTTCTTGCTGCAATGCGTTTACATATTGCACCACTCGCAAGGGAGGCAGATAAATCTCTTCCTTGGAGTCGTATTTGGCCGCCTGTTGTCTGACAACAAAGGCACCAAGACCGGGCACGTAGATTTGGCTACGTGTCAAAAGTATGTATTCTATGCAAAGCGCAAATTCTTCCATATTGCAAATGTAAGTTAATTTTCCAAGTCTTACAACATCCCTATACGAAAAAAATTTTTTTTCTTTTCTTTGGCTTTTTTTCTGTTGCATTTAATTGCAGAATGAAAAAAATACCTTATAATACGTAGGTAGGCGTGTTGGCTTTTTATTTATCTTTGCGCTGAAAATTAAACAAATACATTTTTGGAATTTAGCGATGAAAATAGAGAAAACAGAAATCGAAGGCGTTTTAATTGTTGAGCCTCAGGTGTTTGGAGATGCCCGCGGCTATTTTATGGAAACGTGGAACGAGGAGGCTTTTGACGCCGCCGTCGGTCATCCTGTCCGTTTTGTGCAGGACAACGAGTCCCGTTCCTCTTATGGTGTTCTGCGTGGTCTCCATTATCAGCGTGGCGAGGCCAGCCAGGCCAAGTTGGTGCGGGTGATAGCGGGCGAAGTGTTGGATGTCGCCGTTGATTTGCGTCGTAGCAGTCCGACGTTTGGCAAGCATGTGGCAGTGGTCTTAAGCGGAGAGAATAAGCGTCAGTTGTTTATTCCCCGTGGCTTCGCTCACGGCTTTGTGGTGCTCAGTCCCACTGCCACTTTCTGTTATAAGGTGGACAACACCTATCAGCCTCAGAGTGAGTGTTCCCTTCGTTTTGATGATCCCGCACTGGGTATTCAATGGCCCGTGCCCAAAGGCGACCTTAAGCTTTCCGCCAAGGATCTTGCCGGATTGGACTTGGCTGATGCCGTTGTTTTTTGACTGATGGTTTTTGTCTGAGAGTGGAGGTTATTCTCCACTCTCACTTTTTTTACGGTGCTGATAACGCCGTGGCTTCTTTCTTTTGTTGTTGCCGTTGCCTTTTTTGCCGTTGCCGCTTTTGTGTTTGGCATCCGCACGTCGTCTGCCAACGTTGTATTCCGGAGCCTCGCCTAATTCTGCAGGCACTTGAAGGCGCTCAATCTCCTTGCCAAGGAAATGCTCTATCTTGTGAAATTCGGGTTGGTCTTTCTCGCTCACAAGGGTCAGGGCCTGTCCGTCTGCTCCGGCACGCGCGGTGCGGCCGATGCGGTGCACATAGTCCTCGGCATCATGGGGTACGTCAAAATTGATGACGAGTTGGATGTCATCGATGTCGATGCCACGGGCAACGATGTCCGTAGCCACCAGGATATCCACCTGCTGACTCTTGAACTGGAACATCACCTCGTCGCGTTCGCTCTGTTCCAGATCACTGTGCATGGCTCCCACATTGAATCCGCTGCGCTTCAGGCTGATTGCCAGATCCTTCACTTTTATCTTGCTGCCGGCAAAGATGATGACACGCTTGGGTTGCTGTTTTTTGAAGAGATGTTTCAGGATGCCTATCTTCTGTGCCTCGTAGCAGATGCAGGCTCTTTGGCGTATCTTGTCTGCGGGCTTGCTCACCGCCAGCTTGATTTCGACGGGATTCGTGAGTATGGTCTTTGCCAGTTGGCTGATTTTGTCAGGCATGGTTGCGCTGAACATGATCGTTTGGCGGTTGCGGGGCAGGTTGCGTTCAATCTGCATGATGTCTTCGCTGAATCCCATGTCCAGCATACGGTCCGCCTCGTCCAGGATGAAAAAGGACACTTTGCTCAGGTCGACATTGCCCAGCGAGATGTGCGAGATCAGGCGGCCGGGTGTTGCGATGATAATGCTCGCACCGTTCTCAAAGCCGCGCTTCTCCTGGGCATAGCGGATGCCGTCGTTGCCGCCGTAAACGGCTACGGAACTTACGTCGGGCAGGTAATAGGCGAAGCCCTGCATGGCCTGGTCAATCTGCTGTGCCAGTTCGCGCGTGGGACTCATGATGATGCAGTTGATGTTCTTCTTGTCATAGTCCTTTTCGCCGAGCATACTCAGTATGGGCAGCAGGTAGGCGGCTGTCTTGCCGGTACCCGTCTGTGCTACGGCTATCAGGTCCCGTCCCTCCAGGATGGCAGGAATGGCTTTCTCCTGAATGGGGGTTGTGGTGGTGAAGTTCATATCGTCGAGTGCGTCCAGCACGTCGTCGCTAAGGTCGAGGTCGTAAAAATCCATGTCTTTGGTTGTTTGGGTTGTTATTATCTGGGAGCTTTCTTGTACAGTACAATGGAAATGAGCAGGTAGAGGATATTAGGTGCCCACACGGCCAGGAAGGGTGGGGCGTCGGCATTGATGGCGAAGCCTACGCTGACGCCTTGCAGGAAGATGTACGTAACGCTCAGCGCCAGTCCGATTCCCAGGGAAAGCCCCATGCCTCCCTTGCGTTTTCGGCTGGAGAGGCTGACGCCGATGAGCGTCATGATAAAGGCTGTGGCGATGTCGGCGAATCGTTTGTGGTACTCGACCTCGAAGGGTCTTGAATTGTCCGTGCCGCGTATGGCTTGCAGCCGGATGTATTCCTTCAGTTCGCCGGTGGTCATGGCTTGCTGCATGTCCTTGATGGTCAGGAAGTCTGAGGGCTGCATGTTGATTACGCTGTCCAGTTGGTTGTAGTGCGTGATGGTTTCCCTGTCCTGATGGAACTCTCGGATATCTACATTGTACAGTTTCCAATGAAAGCGTTCGCTGTTGATGCTGTCATAGGTCAGGCTGTTGGCAGTCATGTGGCTTACCATCTTCTTGCCGACGAACTTGTCCAGGTTCAGGTGATAACCCGTCTTTGTGGGTCCGTCGAAATGCTCTACATAGGCGATGACTCCGCTGTCCACCTGCATCTGTACGTTGTCGGCATAAGTGGCGTTTTTCTTCTTGTTCTTGTATTGGTTCTCAAACTCCAGTCGGATGCTGTTGCTTCGCGGGATAATCTGGTTGCCGAGCCAGAAGTTCAGGGAAGCGATCAATGCGGCAGAAATCAGGTAGGGCCTGAGCAGCCTGCGGAAACTGACACCGGCGGCCAGCATGGCGATGATCTCGCTGTTCCCTGCCATGTTACTCGTAAAGAAGATGACGCTGACAAAAACCAGCAGGGCAGAGAGCATATTGGCGAAATAGGGCACATAGTAGGGATAGTAGTCCAGCAGGATTTGGCGCAGCGTGGCACCGCCCTGGGTGAACTTCTCTATGTTCTCGCCGTAGTCGAATACGATGACGATGCTGATGGTTAGCAGTATGGCCACGAAGTACGTGCTCAGGAACTTGCCCATGATGTACGTGTCCAGTCGCTTGAAGCCGGGAATTCTCATCTTTTCTTTACCTTATTTATATATACGCGCGTAAGGTGTACGCTTAGAGACGTGTCGTTACCTTCTGCATCATCACCTCTTTCCAAGCGCGGAAATCGCCGGCCATGATATGTTTGCGCGCCTCTTGGGTCAGCCATACGTAGAACGCCAGGTTGTGGATGCTGGCAATCTCCATGGCAAGGAGCTCCTGGGCCTTGAAGAGATGGTGGAGATAGGCCTTCGTGTAGAAGGTATCTACGGATGCCGTTCCGTTGGGGTCTACGGGACTGAAGTCCGTCTCCCATTTCTTGTTGCGCATGTTCATGATGCCTTCGCTGGTAAAGAGCATGGCGTTGCGTCCGTTGCGCGTCGGCATTACGCAGTCGAACATGTCAACGCCCAGCGAGATGGCCTCCAGGATGTTGGCGGGGGTGCCTACACCCATCAGGTAGCGCGGACGGTCCTTGGGCAGAATGGCGTTGACAACGTCGATCATCTCATACATCACCTCGGCCGGTTCGCCTACAGCCAGTCCGCCGATGGCTATGCCGTCGGTGTTCTTGGAGGCCACGAATTCGGCGCTCTGCGTGCGCAGGTCGCGATAGGTGCATCCTTGTACAATGGGAAAGAGGCTCTGTCCGTAGCCATACTTGGGCGTTGTCTCCTCAAGGCGTCGGATACAACGGTCCAGCCAGCGGTGTGTCATCTCCATGCTCTTCTTGGCATAGCGATAGTCGCTGGTGCCCGGGGGACATTCGTCCAGTGCCATGATGATGTCCGCACCGATGCTGCGTTCAATGTCCATGACGCGTTCGGGCGAAATGAAATGCTTCGATCCGTCGATGTGGCTGCGGAACATACATCCCTCTTCCGTCAGTTTGCGTATGCCTGTCAGGGAGAAGATCTGGAAGCCGCCGCTGTCGGTCAGGATGGGGCGGTCCCATCCGTTGAACTTATGCAGTCCGCCGGCCTGTTCCAGAACGTCGGTGCCCGGACGCAGATACAGATGATAGGTGTTGCCAAGGATGATCTGTGCCTTCACTTCCTCTTTCAGGTCGCGCACCAGGACACCCTTCACGCTGCCCACAGTGCCTACGGGCATGAAGATGGGCGTTTGGATAGGGCCGTGGTCGGTTTGCAGCAGGCCTGCGCGCGCGCTGCTTTGGGGGTCATTTGCTTGCAGTTGGAACGTCATTGTCTTCTATTGTGAATGTTTTGGCGTTAGCCACTTTTTCTTCCAGCAAGGCATAGGAAAGCACTTGCATGATATTCTCCACATAGACGAAGGAAAGCCCTTTGAGGTACATTTCCGGAATTTCCTCGATGTCCTTTTGGTTGTCCTGGCAGAGGATCAGCGTTGTGATGCCGGCACGCTTGGCCGCCAGTATCTTTTCCTTGATGCCGCCCACTGGCAATACGCGTCCCCGGAGCGTTATCTCGCCCGTCATGGCTACGGCATGGCGCACCTTGCGTTGCGTGATGCACGAGGCAATGCTGGTGGCGATGGTGATGCCGGCCGAGGGGCCGTCCTTGGGCGTGGCACCCTCTGGTACGTGGATGTGGATGCCATAGTTTTCAAAGAAACGCGGGTCGATATTCAGTTCCTCGGCGTGCGAGCGGATGTATTCGATGGCAATGATGGCACTTTCCTTCATCACGTCGCCCAGGTTGCCCGTCAGCGTCAGTTTGCCGCCGCGTACCTTGGTGGCGCTGGATTCGATGTACAGGATTACGCCGCCCACGCTGGTCCATGCCAGTCCGGTTACCACGCCGGCATAGTCGTTGCCTTGGTATTTGTCCTGGTTCACGGGTTCGCGTCCGATCAGTTCCACCAGTTTCGCCGTGTCAATCTTTGTGATGTCAGCGTCTTTCTTGCTGGCGATGCCCAGCGCCACTTTGCGGAACACCTTGCTCAGTTGCTTTTCCAGTCCGCGCACGCCGCTTTCGCGCGTATAATGTTCTATCAGGTACTCCGTGGCGGCCTTCGTCAGCTTCACGTCCGCACGGTCTTTCAGTCCGTTGTCCTCTTTCGTTTTGGGGATGAGGTGGCGGCGGGCGATTTCCGTCTTTTCTTCGGTGCAGTATCCTGTAACCTCAATCATTTCCATGCGGTCGCGCAGGGGGCGGGGGATGCGGCTGATGTCATTGGCCGTGGCGATGAACATCACTTTCGACAGGTCGTAGTCGATGTCGAGGTAGTTGTCGTGGAAAGCGTTGTTCTGTTCGGGGTCCAGTACCTCCAGCAGTGCCGAAGAGGGGTCGCCGTTCAGTGTCTGACCGCTGATTTTGTCGATCTCGTCCAGGATGAATACGGGGTTCTGGCTGCCTGCTTTCATCATTCCCTTCAGGATTCTTCCGGGCATGGCGCCGATGTAGGTGCGGCGGTGGCCGCGAATCTCGCTCTCGTCGTGCAGGCCGCCCAGCGAGATGCGAACGTAATTGCGCTTCAGCGCGCTGGCGATGCTGCGTCCCAACGATGTCTTGCCCACGCCCGGAGGGCCGTAAAGGCAGAGGATGGGCGATTTCATGTCGCTGCGCAGCTTCAGTACTGCCAGGTGTTCCAGAATACGCTCCTTCACCTCTTCCATGCCATAGTGGTCGTGGTTCAGCGTGTTTTCGGCGTTCGTCAGGTTGATGTTGTCCTTCGTGCTTTTGCCCCAGGGCAGCTGGAGGATGGTTTGCAGGTAGTTCAGCTGCACGTTGTAGTCGGGGTTCTGGACGTTCAGACGTTGCAGTTTGTTCAGCTCTTCGTTGAAGATTTCCATCACCTTCTCTGGCATCTGCGCTTCGGAGGCTTTCTCGCGCAGCTGGTCCACGTCCTTCGTGGTACTGGGTCCGCCCAGTTCCTCTTGGATGAGCTTGATTTCCTGGTTCAGGAAGTATTCGCGCTGTTGGTCGTTCAGGTCGCTCTGTGTCTGCTCCTCGATGCGGTTGCGCAGGTTGAAGAGGGCCTGCATGTTCTTGATGTTCCTCAGCAGTTTGCGGGCGCGCTCTTTGATGGAACTGGCCTTAAGCATGCTTTGCTTGATTTCCAGGGTGAACGGCAGCGAGGCACAGAGCATGCTGACGATGAAATGGGCCGGGGTGTCGTCCGAGAACTCTGGTTGCATCTCGCCCATGCCGTTGGGGTTGGAGTCGTAGAGGGCTTTCGCGTTGCTGCGGATCATGTCCAGCATCACTTCCATCTCCTGGTCGATGCTCTCGTCCTCGCCCAGCAGTTCCGTCTCCGCCAGGTCGTACCGCCCTTCGTCCGTCATGTTCTTCAGCACGATGCGTTGTTGGCAGTCCAGGAAGGCCGTGTGCGTTTCGTCCGGCATCCTGATGACCCTTGCCACGCGTGCCACCACGCCAATGCGGTACATGTCCTTCAGTTGGGGCTGGTCCACGTTGACATCGATCTGTGCGAACACGGCGATGGGCGTGTGTTTCTTTTCGGCCTCCTGCACCAGACTTAGCGAACGCTTGCGCCCGATCATCACGGGCAGCATCATGTGGGGGAAGGCCACCATGCCGCGAAGGGGCAGCATGGGGATATATTCGGGAATCTCGGTGATTTTCTTTTCGTCCAGAAAATCGTCTATTTCGTGGAAGATGGAGAAATTCGTCTGTGTCTTATCTTTTGGCATATTTCTTCCTTATTTATTTTTATGGGATACAAGGTGCAAAAGTAGATAAAATAAACGAATTTTGCAACCTGCCTTTTTGCCAATCCTACGGATTTACTTACTTTTGTGTTAAAGATATGGAAAAGGGAGATTTTTGTTTCAAACAGTTTGCCGTCCGTCAGGACCGCTGTGCCATGAAGGTGGGCACGGATGGCGTGCTTCTGGGTGCATGGGCGCTTTGTTCCGCAGAATCCGACATCTTGGACATTGGCGCGGGAACGGGGCTTTTGGCGCTGATGGTGGCGCAGCGTTTTCCCTTGAGCCGCGTAACCGCACTCGAGCTGGATGCCGATGCGGCCCTTCAGGCCGCCGAAAATGTTTCCCGCAGTCCCTTTGCGGACAGAATTCGGGTAGTGCAGGGCGATGTGCGTGATTTCCAAGGCCGGTGGGGATGTATTGTTTGCAATCCGCCTTTTTTTAGTGAGGACATTTGTTCGCCGCATGATGGCCGCCATTTGGCACGCAGCGCGCATAGTCTTTCTTTTGCCGACCTTTGGGGGGCTGTGGTGCGCCTGCTGCTTCCTGGGGGGCTGTTCAATGTCATCCTTCCGGTCAGGGAATTTCCTGATTTTCATCGCCATTCCCTGACGCATGGCTTCTGCCTGATACGCAGTACGGAGGTGAAGACCACGCCCAATAAGCCCCCCAAACGTTTGCTCCTGACCTATTGTATGGGCGAAGCAACGGCAGAGGCCCGTACCACCCTGGTGCTTACCGCTCCGGATGGGGGGCGAAGCAAAGATTATCAAGCCCTTACAGAAGATTTTTATCTGATATAAAAAGGGACGGGAAAAACTATATAGAAGAAATAAAAAATCAACGGCTTGTTTTGTCCAAAATATATATATGTTTTGAGCAAAACAAGCCGTTGGTTTATACGCCCTATCCGCGCAGCTTGTTCAGCAGGTCCTTGTTGATGGCGCGGATGCGGCGGTTGGTGGTGGTGATGTCCTGGCGCAGACTCTCCACCTCGTCCTGCAATCCGGCATAGATGTCCGTGAAGATGCGCAGGAGCGGGGGAGTGTTCACCTTGCCCTTGGGGTTCGTGATGATGTGGATGCCTTTTTCGATGAGTCTGATGGTTAGCAGGCTGTCGCACGGGATGGGGTCGCCGTCGTAATGCACCACGCCGGGTGCCTGGCGTTGGATTTTCAGTTCGCGGCACTGGAAGCTCTTGATGCGGCTGTTGCTTTTCAGGGTCTTGCTGAAGAGTTGCAGGGCGATCTGGGGTGCCTCCACGATGTTGAAGGGTTCCATGATGGTTACGTCCATCAGTCCGTCGCTCATCGACGCTCCGGGCGTGATGTAGGCATTGTTGCCGTATTGCGAGGCATTGCCGCAGGCAATCAGGAAGGCCTCTACCGTTTCTTTGTTGCCGTCAATCTCCACCTCGTAGGTTTCTGGCTTGTATTTCAGGCCCTCGAACAGCGTGTTTTCGATGTAGGTGGCAAAGCCGCGCTTGCCGGCGTGGGCGAACTTGTCGCTGACAAAGGCGTCGAAGCCAACGCCGCAGGTGCAGAAGAAAGGGTGGTCGTTGATCATGCCGTAGTCCAGCAGGTCCACGTGCATCTGGCTGAGTATCTGCATGGCGCGCACGTGGTTGATGGGTATGCCCAGGTGGCGTGCCAGGCCGTTGCCGCTGCCGCAGGGGATAATGCCCAGGGCCGTGGATGTGTTCAGCAGGCCGCGCCCTACCTCGTTCACCGTGCCGTCGCCGCCGATGGCTGTTACGGCGTCCCACCCCTCGCGGGCCGACGCTGCCGCCAGTTCCGTCGCATGACCGGCGTGCTCGGTGTACTGCACCTCCGTTACGAAGTGGTCAGGGCTGAAATACTTCGGTATTAACGCTATGATGGCTCGCTTGTCGTGCGTGCCGGAGATGGGATTGACGATGAATCGTATCCTTTTCTTCATTACTCTAAGCCTTTCGTAAAAAATAGGAATGGCAAATATAAGGGAAAAATGGTCTACAAGCGCCTTTCTTCTCTTCCTTTTTTCCTTGTAAGTGTATTTTCTGGGGTTGAATGTGCATTTTTACGCATTTTTTCAATACCTTTGCACATCTTTTGCGCCGGAGTGCATCGGGTCATGCCTGCGAGGCGATGCTCGCTCTTCCTGCAACCAAACGACTAAACAACGATATTCAATATGGGATTGTTACAAGAAAAATTGAAGGCTTACACCCTGCCTCAGGAGTTTCAGGCCAAAGGCATTTACCCTTATTTCCGTGAGATTGAGGGCAAGCAAGGCACTGAGGTGATGATGGGTGGCCATCATGTGTTGATGTTCGGATCGAACGCCTACACCGGCCTGACGGGCGACCAGCGCGTCATTGACGCAGGTTGCGCGGCCATGCAGAAATACGGTAGCGGATGCGCGGGCAGCCGTTTCCTGAACGGCACGCTCGACCTCCACGTGCAGCTGGAGAAGGAGCTGGCCGCCTTTGTGGGCAAGGACGAGGCATTGTGCTTCAGCACGGGCTTTACGGTGAACAGCGGTGTCATCAGCCAGCTTGCGGGCAAGGGCGACTATGTCATTTGCGACGACCGCGACCACGCCTCCATTGTGGATGGGCGCCGTCTCAGCTTTGCCAACCAGCTCAAGTACAAGCACAACGACATGGAGGATCTGGAGCGTTGTCTCCAGCGTTGCGAACCCAACGCCATCAAGCTCATTGTTGTGGACGGCGTTTACAGCATGGAAGGCGACTTGGCCCCCCTGCCCAAGATTATCGAACTGAAGAAGAAATACAACGCCACGCTGATGGTGGACGAGGCCCACGGCGTGGGTGTCTTCGGCCGTCAGGGCCGTGGCGTGTGCGACCATTTCGGCGTTACCAAGGATGTGGACCTTATCATGGGCACCTTCTCCAAGTCCCTGGCCAGCATCGGCGGCTTCATCGCCGCGGACAGTGTGGTCATCAACTGGCTGCGCCATACCGCACGCACCTATATCTTCAGTGCCAGCTGTCCTCCCTCGGCCACTGCCGCCGCCCTCGAGGCACTGCACATCATTCAGAACGAGCCGGAGCGTATCGAGCGCCTGTGGGACGTAACGAACTACGCCCTGAAGCGTTTCCGCGAGGAGGGTTTTGAAATCGGCGAGACGGAGAGCCCCATCATTCCCCTCTATGTCCGCGATACGGAGAAGACTTTCGTGGCCGTTGCGCGTGCCTTCGAGGAGGGCGTTTTCATCAACCCCGTTATTCCTCCCGCCTGTGCGCCCAGCGACACCCTTGTGCGCTACGCGCTGATGGCTACGCACACCAAGGAACAGGTGGACCTCAGCGTACAGCGTCTGAAGAAGGTGTTCGTAGAGTTGGGTATTATCAAGTAATTCCTGATATTGGGGCATACAAAACGGTAGCGGATGGCAAATGTGCCATCCGCTACCGTTTTGTATGGTACTGAATCGTACTTAATCGTTGAGGTGCTGGGGGCGCAACAGGTCGTTGACGCTCTTGACGGGGTTGAAGGTGCTTACGGGCACCTCCACGAAGATGGTGCTCCAGTCGCTCATCGCCCCGTTCCACAGTCCGGGCAGTTCCAGGGCTTTCAGTTCGCGGCCGTTCTTGCTCTTGTGGCTGATGAAGCCCGTTTCGGGGTCGGCGAACAGGGGAAGGCTGAAGCGTCCGCCTTTGTAGTCGCGGATGGCGCACACGAGGTCCACGGGGTTGAAGTGCGTACCCTCCCGGAACATCTGCTGGTAGGCCGCATTGTCGGGGTCGATCTGCGAGCTCTCCAGGATCTGGGGCGAGGTGCTTCCGTCGCTGTTATAGGCCAGGAAAGGACCGCCGCCGGCCTCGCCCTCGTTCTTCACCACACCGCATACGCGCATGGGGCGGTTGAGTTTGGTGCGCAGGAAGTTCACCAGTTCGGCATCCTCCATGTCCTTCAGGTCTTCGCGGCGGGTCTGCAGGTCGTGGAGCACGAAATCAATGATGTCCAGGATCTCCTCGTGGCCGTACTTGCCGCTGTCCAGCAGGCGCAGGTATTCAAAGGCCCTTTGCTGCATCTGCACCAAGAGTCCTGCCATGGCTTGCTTCCAGGAAACCATGTCGGCCTTCAGGCGGTCGGGCACTACGTTGTCGATGTTCTTGATGAACACGATTTCGCTCTCCAAATCGCTCAGGTTCTGAATCAGCGCGCCATGACCGCCCGGGCGGAACAGCAGCTGCCCCTCTTCGGTACGGAAGGGGGTGTTGTCGGCATTGGCGGCCACGGTGTCCGTATCGGGCTTCTGCTCGCTCAGGCTGACGTTGAATTTCACGCCGTAGGTGCTTTCGTAGGCGGGTACGACGCGCGCCAGGAGTTCCTCGAAGGCGGCACGGTGTTCGCCGCTGACGGTGAAATGCACGTCGGCAACGCCGTTGGACGAGGCGTATTGTGCCGCCTCTGCCAGATGCTCCTCAACGGGCGTGCGTGCTTCGTCCGCATAGTCGTGGAATTGCAGCAGCCCCTTGGGCAGTTGGCCGTAGCCGAGCCCTTCCTCGCCGAGCATGTTTTCCACCACGTCCTTGTAGCGCCCTTCGGCCATCAAGGCCTCAACGCCCATGCCGCAGTTCACGTGGCAGGCGTCGTCCAGGGCGGGATAGAAAGCGAAGCGGGTGATGTGGCCGAAGTATTGCTTTTCAAAGGCGGTGGTGGGTTCGTCGTAGGGTGCGTTCAGGAAGTCGAACATATCCTTGAACATACGTGTGGCCGCACCGCTGGCGGGCACGAACTTGGTGATGTGGTGGCCCTGCGCCTTGTAGGCCTCCCATCGGCCGACGAGGCTTTGTCTGTGCGCCGCGTCAAGCGTGGTGATGCCGTCCCCTACGGCTGCGGCGGAGAGCAGACGCAAGTAGGGGAAGCCCTTTTGGAAACGTGCCAGCTGTTGTTCCACAGTCTCGGGACTGATACCCTTGGCCTCGCATTGGAGGCGGTCTTCGTTCGTAAGCATAGTCTGTAATATATTATGAATGTGTTTGTATTGCTTTTTCCTCCCGCAGTTTTTCCAGCAGCCCTTCGCAGGCATCTTCCAAGAGGTCCAGGACATGCTCGAAACCTTGTGCTCCGCCGTAATAGGGGTCGGGCACGTGGTCGGCCCGATTTTGACGGCAATAGTCCGTCATGCGGCCTATCTTGTGTTCCAACGCGGGACTGGGACAGCGGTCGTGGAGGTCGTCGATATTCCCCTCGTCCATACCTAAGATGAGGTCGAAATCGTAGAAGTCCCGGGCGGTAACAGGGCGCGAGAGGTGGGTGATGTCGTAACCGCGCCTGGCGGCATGCGCACGCATGCGTGGGTCGGCAGCCTCGCCCTGGTGATAGTTGAGTATGCCTGCGCTGTCCACTTGGATGTGGGGGTGGAGGTCGTGCTTATCCAGGAGCTGTTGCATGATGGTTTGTGCTGTGCTGCTGCGGCAGATATTGCCCAGGCAGACAAAGAGTACTTTCATAGGACAGGTGTTTTACACAAAGATAAGGGAAAATCTTCAAACATATAGTGCGTTAGGAGTCCTTTCTTCTTTATCGGCAGGCATGTTACATTTTGGTTAAACTTTATTGAAAAGTTTTTGGGGTTTATTAATAATTGTTTATCTTTGCGTTTAGAGAGTTGTTTGTGGTTGTTAAAAGCGCCAGAAACATGACTGAAAACTGGGAACTAATTACTAACCAGACCTGTTACTTCCTTGGTTTTGTCCGAGGATAGTCAGGCCATAAAAAAAATTACTATGTTAAAACATTTACAATTATTATTGACATTGTTTGTGCTTGCCATTGGTGGGCAGGTGAAGGCGGAAGAGGCGACGGCAACTATTACTTTCGGTACTGCCACAGGTAGTACTAAGGTGGATGGCCCTTCTGTTACCGGGGATGATTCGCAGGGTAATACATGGACGATTACCACCGAGGGAACAACCAGTTTTACCCAAAACTCGGGTTATGCTCATATTGGTAGTGGTAATAACCCCGCCACGAGCATTGTTTTTAGCGTTGAATTAAAAGGATCCCTGAACATTAAATCTTTTTCCGCAAAGTTCGGAGGATTTAAAGGTACAAAAGGAAATATAAGTCTGAAGGTTGGCGAAACTGAAGTCGGTACTGGGACTTTGAACACAAACAAAGACGTTACAATTAGCAGTACAAGTCCAGCTACAGGGAATCGCCTTACTGTTACTGTAACGAATATAGCAAAAGGTGTAAAAGCTTATAATATTACTTATAGTTATGAAACAACAACTATCAGTATTACGCCCAATAAGTACGGCACTGTCTGTCTGCCTAATGGTGGTACTGTTTCGGGTGCTAAACTTTACAGCATTGAAGGCAAGCAGACTACGGACGGCAGTGTTAAATCTATCAGTTTGACTGAAGTACAAAAGGCTGTGGCTGGTGTTCCTTATATTTTCCTGGGCCAGGAGAATCAGTTGAAACTTGTACACGAAGGTGAAAGTGTTACAAGTGCACAAAGTGCAAACGGCTTGGTAGGGTCATTTGAGAACATGAGTGTTACTGAGGGAATGTACGTGGTTTATAACAATAAGGTCGTAAAGGCAGGCACTGGTGTTACCATCACTGCAAATCACGCATATATTAACATGGCAGATGTTCCAGAAACTCCTGCAAGTTCAGGGGCGCGTATGCTTTACTTTGATACAACAACGGGTATCAATCTCATGGAGTCCGCCCGGCAGGCAGACCAAGTGTTCGATCTTCAGGGACGTAAGACCAACCTGAATCGTCAGGGACTATTCATTGTTAATGGAAAGAAAGTAGTTTTGAAGTAAGTCAATAATCATTTAGAAAAAGAATAAAGATGAAAATGTATGTTAAGCCGGATTTGATGGTTTCCCCTATTGCCGTTTTAGATCAGATACTCCAATCAAGTGGTGGTACTTTATCGGTCAGTGAGGATTCACAGAATGGCATTGTAGGCCAGTCTCGTGAGTTTGATGAAAAATTGAATAGCAATTTCTGGGGAATGTAATTTTCATTAGAAGATTATTTTGGACACAACAAAGGGGCCGTATCGAATTCGATACGGCCCCTTGATGTTAATCCTTATAATATATTAGCGACGCTCATAGCCCCATTGGTCCAGGATATGCCCCCAGGCATTGTTGACGAGGTCCAGGGTGCGTTGCTCGTACTGGTACTGGTTCTTTTTGTAGCTTTTCTTGCTGTCGATGTATTTTTGGATGGCTGGACGCGCCGCTTCCCATCCGGGGATGTGCAGTTCGCGGTAGATACGCTCGGTGATGTTCATCGCGTCCTTTTCAAACTCCTCGAACTTCACCTCGAAGAGGTTGCCCTCGGGGATATATTGCTTCTGCTGCTGATAGGCGTCATGCAGTTCAACATAGTTGCGCAGGATATTCCGCTCCATCTGCTCCAAGGGGATGCTGTGCAGTTCCAACGGGGCGATGGTCTGCGTGAAGAAGCTGCGGCTGCTCTCGAAGACGCTGTAAGGGTCGCGAATCAGATAGATGAACTTTGCGTTGGGGAACATTTCCACAAGGGTCTTCACCTTGCCCGTGTGCGGAGGGTTCTTGCTCAGGTACTGCGCATCCTTCACATCCGGACGGGAATTGGCCATGGAAATCTTCACGAGTTTCATGAACTTGTCCTTGAAATCGTTGATTTCCTCCTCCGTGGCGTCCTTCATTGTCAGATAGCGGTCGCAGTACTCCTGCATACGCTCGGGATAGAACCAGAAGTTGTAATAGCTGTAGGGACAGGTGTTCTGCAGGGCGAACTCCTCCTCCTGTGGCAGGTCGGGGGCCAGTTCCATGTTGTCCGTGGGGCGCTTGTCGGGCATCAGCCATCCCATGACAGGCTTGAAAAGCCATTGCATGGCCATCATGTAATGGGGAAAGACGGTCTGATACGTCGTGGTGAAGCCGAAGCGAGGGTCTTGTGCAAAGATATTGTGGACAAAGGTGGTGCCGCTGCGCCAGTGGCCCAGGATGAAAACGGGGTCGTGCTGCAGGGGAACGTCCTTCAATGTCTTGGCGTACCTGCGTTCCTGTAGGGGAGCCAGGGTGCTCAGGAGGCGGCAGATGGCCTTGGTAAGAAGGTATTTGCCCCGTTTCCCCTTGGCCACATGCTGTCCCTTGGTCAGTTCCTGAAAGGTGTGCCAGTCGGCCCCCACCAGGGTATTGACAGGCAGTTTGCTGAATTCTATGAGTCCCATGAGTCTTGATGCTACGTATTTTTATTCGACAATAATCTCGCATCCCTGGCGGCTGAGTTCTTTGGCTACACGCAGGATGGCCTCGCGGTGCTCTTCAGCGATGCCCAATTTGGGAAGGTTGATGGTGGGCAGCTCCAGGGTGTTGGCATCCTCGTCGGCAACGGGCGCGACAATCATGCCTACGGCACTGGTGTTGTTCGTGATGGGGTCGATCAGGATGAAGGCTCCCGTCTGCTTGTTACGCTTGAACTCGTCGAAGAAGAGGGGCTTGGCCGTAGTGATTTGCACAAGGCCTATCTCGTTGAGCCTGAAGTCCTGTGCCGGCAGGTGGCTCATCGTGTTCACATCCACGCGGTAGGCTACGTTTCCGATCTGGCAGCGTGTGGTGTTTGTAGTCTGCTTGATATAGAACTGCTTGCCACGGTCCATGGCTTCCTCGTCCATCCAAACCAGCATGGCCTGGAAATTACGCCCGATGTGGGGCAGATTGTCGGGATGGCAGATCATCTCGCCACGGCTGATGTCGATTTCGTCCTCAAGGGTAATGACGGGGCTCATGGGGCAGAAGGCCTTGGCAATTTCACCCTCGTAGGTGTGGATGCCCTTGACACGGCTGCGTTTCATGCTGGGCAGGGCCACCACTTCGTCGCCCTTGCGGATGACGCCGCTGGCTATCTTGGCGCAGAAACCACGGAAATCGAGGTTGGGGCGCAGGATGTATTGCACGGGATAGCGCAAATCCGTCAGGTTGCGGTCCAGATGGATGGGCACTTCCTCCAGAAACTGAAGCAGGGAGGAGCCGTCGTACCAGGGGGTGCGGACGCTCTTTTCCACCACGTTGTCGCCATCCTTGGCGCTGATGGGGAAGCAGGTGATGTCCTCGATGTCCAGCTGCCGTACCAGCTGCATGTATTCGTCACGGATCTTGTTGAAGACATCTTCGTTGAAATCCACCAAGTCCATTTTGTTCACGGCCAGCACCACGTGCTTGATGCCCAACAGGCTTGCGAGGTAGGTATGGCGGCGTGTCTGCGTTACCACGCCGGTGCGTGCGTCCACTAAGATGATGGCCAGGTTGGCCGTGGAACCGCCCGTGATCATGTTGCGTGTGTATTGCTCGTGACCCGGCGTGTCGGCAATGATGAACTTGCGCTTGTTGGTCGAGAAATAGCGGTAGGCCACGTCGATGGTGATGCCTTCCTCGCGCTCTGCCTTGAGTCCGTCCAGGAGGAGGGCGTAGTCGATTTCACCCGCACCGGCATTACCCACACGCTTGGAGTCGCGCTCCAAGGCCGTCAGCTGATCCTCGTAGAGTTTCTTGCTGTCGAAGAGCAGACGCCCGATGAGCGTGCTCTTGCCGTCATCCACCGATCCCGCCGTCAGCAGGCGCAACAGGTCCTTTTTTTCATCGGCATCCAAGAATGCCTTGATATCCAAATCGTTCATTTTCGTTGTTTCGTTGTTTCGTTTTGAGGGGAATCTCCCCAACGGGGTGTTTTAGAAGTATCCCTCTCTTTTCTTCTGTTCCATGCTGGCCTCCTGGTCGAAATCGATGACGCGTGTGGTGCGCTCGCTCTTGGTGGTGGTCATCATCTCCTCTACAATCTCCTCGATATTCGTGGCGTTGCTTTCAATGGCGCCCGTCAAGGGCCAGCAGCCCAGGGTGCGGAAACGAATCATGCGTTCCTGGATTTTGTCCCTGTATTCGGCGGGCAAGCGGTCGTCGTCGGGCATGATGAGGTTGCCGTCCAGTTCCACCACAGGGCGCATCTTGGCATAATACAGGGGAACGATGGGGATGTTCTCCAGACGGATATACTGCCAGATGTCCAGTTCGGTCCAGTTGCTCAGGGGAAAGACACGGATGCTTTCGCCCTTATGTACGCGGCTGTTGTAGATGTCCCATAATTCGGGACGCTGGTTCTTGGGGTCCCATTGGTTGAACCTGTCGCGGAAACTGAAGATGCGCTCTTTGGCACGGCTCTTTTCCTCGTCGCGCCGCGCACCACCGAAGGCGGCGTCAAACTTGTATTTGTTCAGGGCATCCAGCAGCGCCTTGGTTTTCATCAGGTCCGTGTGTACCTTGGAACCGTGGGTGAAGGGGCCTACGCCGGCCTTGAATCCTTCCTCGTTGCTTTCAACAATCAGGTTCCATCCGTGCTCTTTTGCATAGTTGTCGCGGAACTCTATCATTTCCTTGAACTTCCATCGGCTGTCGATGTGCATCAAGGGGAAAGGTACCTTGCCGGGGGCAAAGGCTTTTTCGGCCAGGCGTACCATCACGCTGCTGTCCTTGCCGATACTGTACAACATCACGGGATTCTCGAACTCGGCGGCTACCTCACGAATGATGTGGATAGCCTCCGTTTCCAGCTCCTTGAGATGTGAAAGATTATAATCCTGCATAACGGAAGATGTGTTAGTTTGTTTTCATATTTTCCATGACGAGCGCTACCACCTGGCGAATGCTCTGCTCCAGCGGTTGGACTCCGGTGTCGATGACGAGGGTGGGGCGTTCGGGCGCTTCAAAGACAGAACTGATACCCGTGAAGTCCTTTACCTCGCCGCGGCGCGCTTTGGCGTAAAGACCTTTTACGTCGCGCCGCTCACATTCCTCGAGACTCGTGGAGACGTAAACCTCCTTAAAATCATCCTTGCCGATGATATCGCAAGCCATCCGGCGTATTTCGCGTGTGGGGCTTACGAAAGCAGCCAAGGTAACGATGCCCGCATCCACAAACAGCCTGCCCACCTGGGCAATGCGCCGGATGTTCTCGCGACGATCTTCGACGGAGAAGCCCAAATCGGCATTGATGCCGTGGCGGATGTTGTCGCCATCCAAAATCTGTGTCTTGATGCCCAAACGCGCCAGCTCATGCTCGACGCCCAAGGCAATAGTGCTCTTGCCCGAACCGCTGAGTCCCGTGAACCAGATCATCATGCCACGCTGGCCTAAAAGGGCTTCGTGCTCCTGGCGAGACATCATCCGGGTATGGATGGGATATATGTTTTCTGCCATCGTTGTTTTCCTTGATTATATTATAAATATGTGTGTGCAAAGGTAGCGAAAAAAAAATGAATATGGGCAAAGTGGTGGCTTTTATACTTGCAATACAAGTAGGGGCGTGCCAAAATGTATTCCACATTCTGACACGCCCTTGGTTTTTTATGTAAGTTTCTTAGATGTGCGTGATGTCTTACTTTATGGCAGCCTCGAGTTCGGAACCGGCCTTGATCTTAACCTGCTTCTTGGCGGGGATTACAATCTGCTCGCCTGTGCGGGGGTTCTTGCCGGTACGCGCGGCACGCTCGGCAACGCTCAGGGTGATTACACCGGGAATCTGAACCTTCTCGCCGGCTTTCAAGGCCGCCTTTGTTGCCTCAATTGCAGCTTCGATAGCCTTCTTGGAATCAACCTTGCTCAAACCGGCTACCTCGGCAACCTTTGCAATCAACTCAGTCTTATTCATAATAGTTCGATTTAATTGTTAATAATTATTTTAATACGGCAAATTTAGGTTGATTTTGGCGAACATGCAAGCAATCAGGCGGAAAAATCGCTTTTTTTGTGCAAAAAAAGTGATTCTGTGGCATGGGAACTTGTTTTTACGTCTTGGGTTTGCTATCTTTGTGTGTAAACACAAAATTTAAAGCCATGATTGTAAACGATCTTCAACGCCTGCGCTGGCAGATTCTGGACGAATGTTTGCGCGATCCCAATACGGAATATTTTATGGGCGGACCGAAGGACCGGGAGACGGAAGTGTTGAAAAGCCTGTTGAAGGAAATGAACCGTCGGCTGCGTGCAGAAAACCGTTCGTACAAATGCAGCAAACGCCAGTTGCAGTTGGATGTGGCTTTTTTTGAGAGCAAGGGAGCACGTCTGGAACCTCGTTTTCGTCGTGGGCACAAGCGTATCCTGCGCTTCATCAATTTAGCGTGGAAGAATCCTCTCCTGCGTGTTCCGGGCAGTGGCCCGTTGGCATCGCCCCGCTCCTTGCTTACTTTACGGGAGTGCTCCGATGGAGACGAATTGGTTTTGCGCCTCGCAGGGCGTGCTTTGGATGAGGTGGGGCAGGAGCATTGGCACGCGACCGTGGAAATAGATGCCGAAACGAAGCGTCTGTTGTGGTCCTATGGAGGCGATGTCGAGGTGCTGTCGCCTGAATGGCTGCGCCGCGAGATGGGTCAGCAGATGCTGTCCTTAGTGCAACGCTATGCGCGCAAGGTGAACCCCGAGGAACTGCAAGCATTTGAAAAAGTTTCGGCAACAGAGGTTTCGGAGAAACGTGTAGCGGAGGTGAAGGTAGAACCCCTTGCTCCCGAGAAGTTGGATAGCGTTGTCGCGGAGGTGGCTCCCGCAAAGGTTGTTCAGGAGTCGCTTCCCATCCCCCCGGCCAAGGAAGAACCTCAGGGATGGTTTGATTTTGACGATGAGGAGGAGGGCTTCGCCATTGCGCCCCCACCTGCCAAGAAAATGAAGCGGGACAGGAAGAAAGGAGAGGAGAATAAGAAAGAGGAATCACAGTTGAACCTCTTTGAGGATTTGTTTTAGGCTCTTGCGATTCTTTCTATGTTTATAGAGCCTTTTCCAATTCCAACAGCCATTGCTTAGCGTCCAGTCCGCCGGCATAGCCCGTAAGGGATCGGTCGCTTCCGATCACGCGGTGGCAGGGGACGAAGACGGACAGGGCGTTGGCTCCGATGGCAGACGCCAAAGGACGGACGGATTTCCTCTTTCCCATGTTTTGTGCCACATGGCTGTAGCTAAGTGTGGTGCCGTAGGGAATCTGAAGGAGTTCGTTCCAGACCGCCCGTTGGAAATCCGTACCGACGAGTAACAGGGGAATCTCAAGTTTTTCCCGTTTACCCGAAAAATATTCATCCAGCTGTTGGACCGCAGAATCGATAGTCGCGTCGCTACCCTCGGTATAGATTGCATTCAGTGCCTTCTGCAATCTTTTATCCACCCGTTCGCGCTTTTCCCTCTGCCGCCAATCACATAGGCACAACTGTCCCTCAAAGGCTCCCAGCAGCAACTCGCCACAGGGAGATTCGTAATGTCGGATTACTATTTTTTTCATACTTTTTTCAGTCGGCTGTTTGTTTTGTTGCTGTCCTTTTTAAAGACAGATGAGCCTAAATGCAAATCTCATTTAGGCTCATCTGTCTCTTGTCGTTGTGAAAGGATTATTTCAACACTTTCTTACCGTTTACCACGTTCACTCCGCGCTGTAAGGCAGGCAACCTGCGCCCTGCAAGGTCATAGACAGCCTCGTCGGACACATGGGCCGTGGCCAGAAGATTGTTTACGGCTGTGGTTCCGTTGGTATCCACACCATCAAAGACGAAGACGCTGGAGGCGGGGAGGGTGAGAATCAGTTCCTCGTCGATGTTGATGGGTTGGCCTGTCTTGAGTCCCGAAAGTACGCTCTGTGTAAAGGATGGCGTAAGGGTGATGGAGGTCTGGATGTAAGCGGGAATGTCCAGTGCCTTGCGCAAGGTGGTGCGGAAGGTTTGGCTGTAGTTGGCGCCATTGCGGAGGGCAAGCGTAGCTTTCTTTCCATTCCAAGAAGCCCAACCGTAGACGTTGGCCTTTGAGCCGTCCCAGGGATTGCCACCCACCCAGTGGATGTCAGGCAAAACATCCTTATTGGCTTCCTGCCAGCGGATACATTCAGCCAGGTCGTCCCACAGTTTGCCACCCTGGATGGAGTTCATCAGGGCGTAGTCGTTGTAAAGTTCCACCATGCCGCTACCGCACGCGAAGGCGCAGCGCAGCTCGTTCAGGACGCTCTTGTAACTCATGTCCTTGGACACGTTTCCGAAAGTCGAAAGGATGAAACCGTGAGTCATCAGCGTATTGATGGGGCAGATGGGAGAGTTCTGAACGAAATTCTGATAGACGAGGCGGTCGCGGTAGGTAATCCAGTTCTCGCGGTCCGAGGTGTTGTTGCCGATGGTGCTGTAGTCGTTCTCCTGGCGCCATACGGCATCGGTTACCTGGAACCAGAAGGGGCTGGCCCAAGTGCCTACGGTGGTGTTGAAGAAGATGTCGTCCTTTTTCTCACGGATGGTCTTCTCGATAGCGATGATGCCCTCGGCATTCTCGATACCGGCATTGCTGGCATCGGGACCCACGGAGGAGAACTGGGCGGAGATACCATCGTACTTGAAGAAACGGAAATCGTAATGGTCGATCATGTAGTTGCAGGCATCCAGGAATACCTTATAATATGCAGGGTTTGAGAGTTGCATGCCGCCTCGCGTACTCCAGTATGCACGGCGGTAGTCTCCGCTCTTTCCGTAGCCGCCCACGGGACCCAGCCAGCCACCGATGCCGCTGCCCTGAAGGCGGGCCACGGAGTCGGGTTCAAAGAATCCGTTGGGGAAGTTCTTGTTGAAGGTCCAGGTGCCGTACTGATCCCATCCGTCGTCCCAGACGAATGCCTTGGGAGCCAGACCGTGTTTGTCGAAGAGGTGGGTCTTCCATTGCTTCACGATGTCGGTACACTGCTGTACGTTCATGTTGGCGGTATAGTTGGGGTCGTTGTTGCGGTCGATATTCAGTTCGTACCATGAAATGTAGACGGGATAGGGACGCCAGGGCACTGCGCGCTCGCGCTCGCTGTATGCCAGGAAGGAGCGGCGGGGCTGACCTTCGGCTACAAGACCGATGACACCGCTTATGGTCCACGTCTCTCCTGACTTAAGTGTTGTGGGGCGGTACCAAACGCACTCGATGGGCGAGGTTGCGGGTACAGGCAGGTGGAGCGTGTCGATAACGGCGTATTTCAAGGTGATGTTGCCCGTGGAGGTGTTGGCCTCGGTCTTGTTTTCGCATAAATAACGCATTTTGAACGTGCCGGCATAGGGGACGCGGACAGAATAGGTGTTGTTTTCTTTTCTTATACCCGAGAATCCTTTGTGATAGTCGCTGACCACAACGCTGTTGTTGGCGTCAAGGAGGTCAAGGCCAACGATGCTCAGCCCGTTACTGCCGCTCTGGTAGACGAACTCTGCCGTGAGGGTGCCACCGTCAACGGGAAGCGTAATGTCTTGCTGTATGCTCTTGACGTAGGGGTTGGAATACCCAAGCTCTCCAATGCGCAGGGGAACGTTCTGTACGACCTGCCAATCAGTGGTCTTCCAGGTGTCGGTCTGGGCGACGTTTTCGACGAAAGTGCTGTTGGAAAGAATCTTGCGTGGAGTGTTTGTGGGGGCGGCTTTGGCCTCTGTGTTGGGCGGCAGGTCGTAGACCACGAAGGGTGCGGCTACGCGTTTGTTATAAGCGATGGCACCCGTTGACGTGATGGCCTCGCTATGCGTCTCGACGAAATAACGAACGAGATAATGGCCTGCCTCGGGGATGTTGACCGTGTAGGTGTTGTTCTGTTTTTGGTAGCCAGTATAGCCAATGTGATAGTCGCTTGCCACGACCGCACCGTCCTTGATCACATCGACACCCACCAGGTTCAGACGGTTGTTGCCGCTCTGATAGGTGAAGGTGATTTGGTTCGCACCGGCCTCTTTGAATGTGAGGTAGCCTTTCTTTCCTCTTACCTGCTCTTGGGTGAAGCCTAAGGAGCGGATGCCTTGAGGAGTCTGGTTGCCGGGCTCCCACGCGAAAGCGGCGGCATTCCAGGAGTCGAAGACAAAACTGCTGGCTTCCGTACCGCTCAGGACGCTGTTGACACCCATGGGAGTCTCCAGTCCGGCGAAGATTTTGTCGCTCAAAAGCACGGCACCGCGTGTGTTGCCCACGCTTTTGGGCGCAGAACCGGCGGCGATGTTGTCCACAGTATGGATCATGGGCGTGATGCTGGCCATGCTTTGGTCAGCATTGGCTGTGAGCGAAAGCTCGGTACGCAGATAGTGGGACCCGTTGCGCAGGATGGCACGCCAAACGAGGCTGAGATTGCCATAGGTGTAGTCTGCCTCCAACTGCTTGCCTTCATATTGCATGACACCGCGTGCCTTTGTCGGCTCTGCCGCAAGATTGGTAACACGCACATTACCCAAGGTCATATCCTTGGAGGATATGCTTGTGCCGTTGCCCAATTTGATGCGAAACAGTTCGTCTGTGGGTAAAAGATTAAACTCGGGTGATCCCGCGAAATGGAGTTGATTGTCATGGCGCTCAAAACGTGCGCTCAGGAGGTCGTTTCCCACGGTCCAGACATTGTCGGCAGTTGCGATTCTTGCTGTGCCCGGCTGTTGCTGCTGGGGGAAAATAACACGCTGCGCACTGAGCAAAGAGGCAAAGCTCAAGCCGGCAAGCAGAAGTGTCATTTTTTTGATTTCCTTCATGTCGATAGAGTTAATTTGTTTGTCAATAGGTCCGATTAGTTCACAAAGATAAGAATTTTATATCATTGTACTGCTTTTGTTGAGAAAAAATTGTAATTTCGCACTATAATTTTGTTGTCATAAAAAGGAAGACCCCAATAAAATATAAGTCAATGGCAAAGATAGTAACGATGGGCGAGATCATGCTCCGCCTTTCCACTCCCGGACAGTCGCGTTTCGTACAGGCTGAATCTTTCGATATCAACTATGGCGGCGGCGAGGCTAATGTGGCTGTAAGCCTGGCCAATTATGGTCATGAGGCTTATTTCGTGAGCAAATTGCCCACTCATGAGATAGGGCAGGCTGCTGTGAACAGCCTGCGAAGGTTTGGTGTGCATACGGACTATGTAGCCCGTGGCGGAGAACGCGTGGGTATCTATTTCTTGGAGACCGGCGCCTCGATGCGCCCTTCCAAGGTGATTTATGACCGTGCCGGCAGCAGCATCGCTGAGGCCAAGCCCGAAGATTTTGATTTTGAAGAAATTTTCAAGGGCGCTCAATGGTTCCATTGGAGCGGAATTACTCCCGCCATTAGCGATGCCAGTGCCGAGTGCCTGCGTCAGGCGCTGGTAGCAGCCAAGCAGGCAGGCGTTACCGTGAGTTGCGACCTGAATTTCCGCAAGAAGCTTTGGACGAGCGAAAAAGCGCAACGTGTGATGAAACCGCTCATGCAGTACGTTGATGTGTGCATTGGCAACGAGGAGGATGCCGAGCTTTGCCTGGGCTTCAAACCCGAGGGTGATGTGGAGGGCGGACAGACGGATGCCGAAGGTTACAAGAATATCTTTCGTGGCATGAAGGAGGCCTTTGGTTTCAAGTATGTCGTCAGTACCCTGCGCGAGAGCTTCAGCGCTACGCACAACGGCTGGAAAGCCATGATTTATGACGGTAATGACTTTTATGTGAGCAAACGTTACGACATCAACCCGATCATCGACCGCGTGGGCGGTGGAGACAGTTTCTCCGGCGGGTTGATTCATGGCTTGCTAACCAGGGATAATCAAGGAGAAGCCTTGGAGTTTGCCGTCGCGGCGAGTGCCCTAAAGCATACCATCCCCGGTGATGTGAATATGGTGAGTGTACAGGAAGTGGAGGCTTTGGTGGGCGGCAGTGCAAGCGGTCGTGTGCAGCGGTAAGCCGGACTTAGCTCTCTGACGTAATTTATAAGAATTCAAAAGATAACAGCAATGGCACTTTTTGACAAGATAGCAGTACTCAATAAGATACGTGAAACGGGCATGGTGCCTGTTTTCTATGACAAGGATGTGGAGGTTGCCAAGCAAGTGATCAAGGCTTGCTACGAAGGTGGCGTGCGCGCTTTCGAGTTTACCAACCGCGGTGATTTTGCGCATGAGGTATTTGCCGAGTGCGTGAAGTATGCCGCCAAGGAATGTCCTGAACTGGCTTTGGGAGTGGGCAGTGTTGTAGATCCTGCCACGGCAGCCCTGTACATCCAATTAGGTGCTTGCTTTGTCGTCGGCCCCCTTTTCAATCCGGAGATAGCTCCGATTTGCAATCGCCGTCTGGTGCCCTATTGCCCGGGATGTGGCACCGTGAGCGAGGTGGGCAAGGCCCAGGAGATGGGATGCGACCTTACAAAAGTTTTTCCCGGCGATGTCTATGGTCCTGCGTTCGTCAAGGGACTGTTGGCACCCTGCCCCTGGACCAAAGTGATGGTAACGGGCGGTGTGGCTCCCACGAAAGAAAACCTGACCGCATGGATAAAGGCCGGTGTCTTCTGCGTGGGTATGGGCAGCAAACTGTTCCCAGCCGACCGCGTGAAAGCAGGGGATTGGGCATACGTCAGCAATATGTGTCGTGAGGCATTGACTTATATTCGTGAGGCAAGAGAGAACTGATGGCAAGAAAAAGAAATGTTTGGGAGATTCCCGTCGGGCATGAACTGACGGAGATGGACCGCCGCATCCTGGAGTTTCAGGAGCGGGGGAAATTGGTGCCTACGCGCGACTTAATCAAAACGCCCGAACAGATTGCGGGTATCCGCAAGGCAGGCGTGCTGAATACCGACGTGTTGGATAAGGTGCAGGAAATGATACGTCCCGGCATCTCGACTTTGGACATCGATAAGCTGGTGTACGAATACACGACGCAGCATGGCGGTATTCCAGCTCCCTTGAATTACGAGGGCTTTCCCAACAGTTGCTGCACCAGTATCAATGATGTGGTGTGCCATGGTATTCCCCGTGCGGATGACATCTTGGAAGAGGGTGATATAATCAATGTCGATTGCACAACCATCGTGGATGGCTATTTTGCTGATGCCAGTCGTATGTTTGTCGTTGGTGGCAAGACGCAACCCCGTTGGCAGAAACTGGTGGATGTGGCGTGGGAGTGCCTGAAGATCGGTGAAGAGGTGTGCGCTAAGCCTTATGTCTTCGTCGGCGATCTCGGGAACGCTATTGCAAAGCATGCGCATAAGAATCACATGAGTGTCGTTCGCGACCTGTGTGGCCATGGTGTGGGTCTTGAGTTTCATGAACAACCTGATGTGGAACATTTCGGCCACAAAGGCACGGGAATGCTTTTGGTACCCGGCATGACGTTTACCATCGAACCGATGATCAATTTGGGCCACTGGCAGGTGTGTGTGGATGATGACGACCCTACGGGATGGGTAATCGTTACGGAAGACTACGAACCAAGCGCGCAGTGGGAACATACGTATGTAATGACGGAGAACGGCGTGGAGGTGCTGACGCACTAAAAAGAAAGGAACAAAAAAATGAAGGACATTATTATATTAGGGATAGAAAGTTCGTGCGACGACACAAGTGCGGCAGTCATCCGCAACGGCGTTTTGCTGAGTAATGTAACGGCATCGCAGGCGGTGCATGAGGCTTATGGCGGCGTGGTGCCGGAATTGGCGAGCCGTGCCCACCAGCAAAATATAGTGCCTGTGGTGGATCAGGCGCTGAAGCGTGCCGGTGTGGAGCGTGAACAGTTGTCTGCCATTGCCTTCACGCGTGGCCCCGGCCTGATAGGCTCGCTCCACGTGGGTGTCAGCTTTGCAAAAGGTATGGCTGCCGCCTTGAACATCCCCCTGATTGAGGTTAATCACTTGCAGGGTCATATCTTGGCGCATTTTATCAAGGAGAGTGAGGACGATAGTAACCAACCCAAGTTCCCCTTCCTGTGCCTTTTGGTAAGCGGCGGAAATTCTCAGATTGTGCTGGTGCGTGCTTATAACGACATGGAAATCATTGGACAAACCATTGATGACGCGGCAGGAGAGGCTATTGATAAATGTTCCAAAGTGATGGGTTTGGGGTATCCGGGAGGTCCAATCATCGACCGCTTGGCACGACAGGGCAATGCTTTGGCTTATCAGTTCGCCAAGCCCAATCTCGCAGGTTATGATTACAGCTTTTCGGGACTGAAGACAAGTTTCCTTTACAACCTGCGCGAATGGATGAAGGATGACCCTGATTTCGTTGAGCATCACAAAGAAGATTTGGCGGCCTCGCTTGAAAAGACCGTTGTGGACATCTTGATGAAGAAGTTGTGGCAGGCAGCGAAGGATCACAAATTGCGTCAGGTGGCTGTGGCCGGTGGCGTCAGCGCAAACACTGGTCTAAGAAATGCTTTTCAGGAATATGCCGAGAAATATCACTGGAAGATTTTTGTGCCAAAATTCAGTTTTACCACAGACAATGCGGGTATGATAGCCATCACGGGCTATTTCAAATATCTCGACAAGGATTTTTGCTCCATGGACAAGCCCGCATACAGCCGCGTAAGCATGGCCTGAATCCACCTGATTTAATGACGTAACATAAAAAAAGTCAAAAAGATTTGCTGGGGTATGGAAAATGTTGTACCTTTGTACTCTGTTTGGAAAAGGCTATTGGAGTAGCAAAAAGAAGAAAGATTAGAAAATGTCTAAGATTTGTCAAATTACCGGAAAGAAGGCCATGGTTGGCAACAATGTGTCGCACTCAAAGCGTCGCACTAAGCGTACTTTTGATGTGAACTTGTTCTCAAAGAAGTTCTACTACGTAGAGCAGGATTGCTGGATCACACTGAAGATTTCGGCCGCTGGTCTGCGCATGATTAATAAGGTGGGCCTTGATGCAGCTCTTGTTCAAGCTGTTGCTAAGGGCTTCATCGATTGGAAGGACATTAAAGTAATCGGTTAATAAAGAGAAACGAACATGGCAAAGAAAGCTAAAGGTAATAGAATACAGGTTATTCTTGAGTGCACCGAGATGAAGCAGAGCGGTCTGCCTGGTACTTCTCGTTACGTAACCACCAAGAACCGTAAGAATACTCCCGAGCGTCTGGAGATCAAGAAGTACAACCCCATCTTGAAGAAGATGACTGTACACAAGGAAATTAAGTAATTAATCCCTTAAAAGGTTATATAAAACATGGCAAAAAAAGTAGTAGCCACCCTGAAAACTGGTAAGAACGACGGTCGTTCATACACCAAGGTAATCAAGATGGTAAAAAGCCCCAAGACCGGCGCTTATGTATTTGATGAGCAAATGGTTCCCAACGAGGCTGTTCAGGACTTCTTTAAGAAGTAAGAAGCAGAAACTGGAGTTATCTCTAAAGGATAAAATCATAAAGAAACGTCGTTCCCTCTTGGGTTCGACGTTTTTTGTCGTTCAAGCGTAAGGTTTTGGTTATTTTTCCATATCTTTGTACTTTAAGACAGAAGGGAATTATTTTTTAAATTTTGAATATGAGTTTCTTTAGCAAACTGTTTTCTAAGGATAAGGACAAACAAGAGACCCTGGACCAGGGGCTTCAGAAAACCAAGGAGAGTTTCTTTGGAAAGTTGGCACGCGCTGTGTCTGGTAAGGACAAGGTGGACGATGATGTTTTGGATGATCTGGAGGAGGCACTTGTAACCAGCGATGTCGGTGTGGACACCACGCTGAACATTATCCGTCGTATTGAGGCACGTGTGGCACGTGATAAGTACGTTGGCACAAGCGAACTGAACACCATTCTTCGAGAGGAGATAGCAGCTTTGTTACAGGAGAATGAACTGACGACTGCCAAGATAGAGGAGAAGAAGCCCTACGTGATTATGGTGGTAGGCGTGAATGGCGTGGGTAAGACGACAACTATCGGGAAATTGGCGCATCGCTTCAAAAGCCAAGGCTTGAAAGTTGTCCTGGGAGCTGCTGATACATTCCGCGCCGCAGCCGTGGAACAGATTGTTATTTGGGGTGAGCGTGTGGGAGTGCCTGTAGTGAAGCAACAGATGGGTAGCGATCCCGCCAGCGTTGCCTTTGACACGCTGCAAAGCGCCATTGCGCAGGATGCAGATGTCGTTATCATTGATACGGCTGGTCGATTGCATAACAAGAAAGGCTTGATGGACGAACTGACAAAAATCAAGCGTGTAATGCAGAAACAGGTGAGCGATGCTCCTCACGATATTATGCTCGTTCTGGACGCCAGTACGGGTCAGAATGCTTATGAGCAAGCCAAACAGTTTACAGAAGCTGTGGATATTACAAGCATGGCGGTAACCAAATTGGACGGTACAGCCAAGGGCGGTGTAGTCATTGGTATCAGCGAACAGTTCAAGATACCCGTGAGGTACATCGGTTTGGGCGAGGGTATGGATGATATGCAGGTATTCGATGCAAAGAATTTCGTAGATACGCTTTTCAAGAAGTAAATGATTAGGAACAAGATAGATATTATTACTCTGGGATGCAGCAAAAACCTGGTGGACAGCGAACGCCTGATCACCCAATTAGAGGCTGCCGGGTACGAGGTAGAGCACGATAGCGAAATGCCAGATGGCGAGATTGCGGTCGTGAATACTTGTGGCTTTATTGCAGATGCTCAGGAGGAAAGTATCAATATGATTTTGGAGTTGGGACAGCGCAAGGCAGCTGGAGATCTTCAGAAGTTGTACGTGATGGGATGCTTGAGCGAGCGATTCTTCACGGATCTGAAGGACGAACTCCCTGAGGTGGACAAGTTCTATGGCAAGTTCAATTGGACGGATTTGCTTTCTGATTTGGGAAAGCAGTATCGTTTCGATCGTCAGTACGAGCGACGCATAACGACACCAGACCACTATGCCTATCTGAAAATTAGCGAGGGATGCGACCGCCATTGCAGCTATTGTGCCATTCCCATCATTACGGGGAAGCACAAAAGTCGCCCTATGGAGGAAATTCTGGATGAGGTGCGCTATCTGGTAAGCCGTGGTGTAAAGGAGTTTCAGGTGATTGCGCAAGAACTGACCTATTACGGTTTGGATCTGTATAAGGAGCGCCGTATTGCCCAGTTGGTGGAAGCTATCAGCGATATTCCTGGTGTAAGATGGATTCGTCTGCATTATGGCTATCCCCAAGGCTTCCCAACAGAACTGCTCAAAGTGATGCGTGAACGCGATAATGTATGCAAATACCTGGATATCGCGCTACAACATATTGCTGATCCGGTCCTGAATGCGATGCACCGTAATATATCAAAACAGGAAACCTGTGATTTTGTAAATATGCTGCGTCGTGAAGTTCCGGGCATTCATATCCGTACCACCCTGATGGTTGGGCATCCTGGAGAGAGTGAAGAGGCTTTCCAAGAATTGTTGGACTTTGTGAAATGGGCGCGTTTCGAGCGGATGGGTGCCTTTGCTTATAGTGCGGAGATGGGGACTTTCAGTGGCGACAACTATGCGGATGAGATTCCGCAGGAAGTGAAGGATGCCCGCTTGAGCAAGGTCATGCGTCTGCAGCAACGAATCAGTGGTGAGGTACAGGGTGAAAAGGTAGGCAAAACCTTGCGTGTAATCATCGACCGCTTGGAAGGCGATTATTATATCGGACGCACAGAATTCGATAGTGCAGAAGTGGATCCCGAGACATTGATTGCTGCCAGCGAGGGTACACTGCAGATAGGTGAGTTTTATGATTGTGAGATTTACGGTGCGGACGACTTCGACCTCTATGCACGCGTTAAAGCTTAGTAACCAGAATACACATGAATAACAAAGATTTTATTTCCGGGATGGCTAACCGAATGGGCATCAGTACCAAAGAGGTGAGTGCACTTACCCAGCATTTCTGTCAGGAAGTGGGTGCTTTGTTGGAGAACGAGGACAGTATTAATATCCAGGGTTTCGGCACATTCGAAGTGAAGAAGAAACTGGAACGTGTGGTCATAAACCCTGCTACCAAGCAGCGTATGCTGGTACCACCCAAATTGGTCATTAGTTTCAAGGCAAGTTCAACAATCAAGGAACAGCTGAAGGCTATTAAATAAGGCGAAGCGCATGAACAATAAGATCAATTTTCAGGACTTGGCGGCCAGCTTCGCCCAAAATCACGATGTAACGAAGAAAACAGCAGAAACCTTTCTGCGAAATCTTTTTGACATCGTACAGGAATATACTGTGAGCGATGGTCAGGTGAAGATCAAAGGTTTTGGTACGTTCAAAATCGTTGAAGTGGATAGTCGCGAGAGTGTGAACGTGAATACAGGGGAACGTGTACTGATAGAAGGTCATTCGAAAATGACGTTTACGCCAGAGGCAAGTTTGCGCGATCAGGTGAACAAGCCTTTTGCTGATTTCTCTACTGTAATTCTGAATCCAAATACACCGTTGGATGATATGGAAACCATTAACGAAGAGGAACAGGAAGAGACAACAGAGTCCGTAAGTGCGGAAAGTGCGTCGGAAGGGACCGTACACCCTTCTGCTGACTCTCAGGAAGAAGTTCTGGAGGATAATGAGCAGGATGATGAAACAGACATTGACGAAGACGCTACAGCAGAACAGGAGGAAGAGTATGATTTGAGTGAGACAACAACGTCATCATATGACCAAGCACCCGTAGCGGAACAACCTGATGAGGAACCGCTGAGGCGGGGTGGGCCTCGCCGGAAGATTTTAGAACCGAAACGCGAAGTAAATGAGGAGGATAAGTCTATGTCTGAACAAATGCCAGTCAATCATATCGCTCACCAAACGGTTGAGCAGATGAATATCGGTTCACAGTATGTGGCTAACCAAACCATCCAACAGATGGTTGCAAACGCAGTGAAGGAAGAAATGAAGCAACGAGGAGGACTTGTCTTGAGCAAACGCATGCTTGCTGTCTTGACAGCGTTGATTCTTGTGCTTCTGGCTTGTATGTTCCTTGTCGGTTATCACATCGGTTTTCGCAGAATGACACCGCAGGTAAGTATTGAGACGAAGCAAGTACATACTCCTAAACAAGCGGCACCCCCACAAACTGTTGTCAAACAGGAGGAACAAAAACAGTCCGTAGGGGCGACGACAGAAAATACAGCCAGATCAGGGTCGCAGGCAAAATCGGTTGAATTGAAGCGACAGGCGGAGAATTACGAACAGTTGGCGGAGGGCGATTACCTGATAGTAGGAGAGAAAGAGCCGCATATCATGGCACGAGGCGACAACATGTACCGTATCGCAAAAAAAACGTACGGCAATTATCGTTTAGCGAATTATATCATACATTTTAATAAGTTCCGCAACCCCGACGTGGTAAGCCCTGGTACCAAGGTGCGTTTGCCGGAATTAGTAAAGAAAGATGAACTAAGATAAAAAGTTATTAAAAAGCAAAGGCCCACTTCCGGCTTTTGCTTTTTTTAAATCTATATAGTTGCCTATGTATTTGAAAAGGCTTAATTTTGAATGTTAATTCAAACATACAGATACAAAGCAAAAGAATTATGGCAGATATAGTAGATATCCGCGCCTTAAATGAGCGAATTGAGCAAAAAAGTGCTTTCATAACAAACCTGCAAACAGGCATGGCTCAGGTGATTGTGGGCCAGAAGCATTTGGTTGAATCTCTATTGATTGGTCTCTTGAGTGACGGTCATGTGCTCTTGGAAGGTGTACCCGGCCTGGCAAAGACAGCAGCTATCAAAACCTTGGCGATGCTGGTGGACGGCAAGTTCAGCCGAATTCAATTCACTCCCGACCTGTTGCCTGCGGACGTGATTGGCACTATGATATACAGCCAGAAGGAGGAGAGGTTCCATGTAGAACAGGGTCCGGTCTTTGCCAATTTCGTTTTGGCTGATGAGATTAACCGTGCTCCCGCAAAGGTGCAAAGTGCACTGTTGGAGAGTATGCAGGAACATCAGGTTACCATTGGTAAGCAGACTTTTGCTTTGCCTTCGCCCTTCCTCGTTTTGGCAACGCAAAACCCCATAGAACAAGAGGGAACTTATCCTTTGCCCGAGGCACAGGTGGATCGTTTCATGATGAAGGTTGTCGTTGATTATCCCCAGTTGGAGGAGGAGAAGAAAATCATTCGTTTGAATATCACCGGCGAGAGCCAAGAGGTACGTCCCGTGGTTAGCACAAAGGACATCGAGGAGGCGCGCGAAATCGTGCGTCAGGTGTATATTGACGAAAAGATAGAGCAATACATCGTTGATATGGTTTTTGCCACACGTTATCCTGAAAAATATGGCTTGCAAGAAATCAAGAATTACATAGAGTTCGGTTGTTCGCCTCGCGCCAGCATCAACTTGGCTTTGGCAGCACGTGCTTATGCCTTTATCAAGCATCGTGGCTATGTAATTCCTGAGGATGTACGTGCCGTGGCCTTTGATGTTATGCGCCATAGAATCGGTTTGAGCTATGAGGCCGAAGCAGCGGACATTAGTGTAGAAGAGATTATCAGTAAGATTATCAATAAGGTAGAAGTGCCCTGATGGATACGTCGGAACTACTGAAGAAAGTCCGGCAGATTGAGATTAAGACACGAGGTCTGTCGAATAATATCTTTGCGGGCGAGTATCACTCTGCCTTCAAAGGTCGTGGCATGGCCTTCAGCGAGGTGCGAGAGTATCGCTATGGTGATGATGTACGCGATATTGAATGGAATGTAAGTGCCCGATTCAACAAACCTTACGTAAAGGTCTTTGAGGAAGAGCGTGAACTGACAGTAATGCTGCTGATCGATGTCAGTCAGAGTTTGGATTTTGGCACCACAGGCCAGCTGAAGCGTGATATGCTGACAGAAATTGCCGCCACGCTGGCTTTTAGTGCCATACAGAACAATGACAAGATCGGTGTCATCTTCTTTTCTGATAAGATGGAGAAGTTCATTCCTCCAAAGAAAGGACGCAAGCATATACTTTATATTATTCGTGAGTTGCTCGGCTTCAAACCGGAAAGTACACGCACAGATATTGCTGTACCCCTGCAATATTTGACGCAGGCTTTGAAGCGTCGTTGTACTGCCTTTGTACTGAGTGATTTCATCGACCGCAAGGACTACACTACATCTCTGACAATCGCCAACAGCAAGCACGATGTTGTTGCCATTCAGATTTATGACCGCCGCATAGAAGAACTGCCGGACGTAGGTCTGATGAAGGTCTTTGATCCAGAAACCATGCACGAGCAATACATCGATACCAGTAGCCGATACGTGCGCAAAGCACACGCAGCTTGGTGGCGGCAGCAGCAAGAAATCCTCCATCAGCGACTGACGAAATGTAATGTTGATAGTGTAAGTGTTCGTACAGGTCAGGATTATGTAACATTCCTAAGAAATTTGTTTGCCAGACGTATTCGATGAAGCATCTATACCTATTTTTTACTTTCATAATTACTTCCGTAGCCATTGAGGCCCAGGTGGTTGTAAATGCGAAGATTGACAGTCTTCAACTTTTTGTTGGCGAGCAGACGGGCATTACGGTGGACGTTACCGTTAACAGCAACCAACGTGTTGAAATGCCTGTACTTTCACCAGGCATGGCCTTGGTGCCGAACGTAGAGGTGATAAAGAGCTTGCCTGTGGATACGAACCTGCTGAACGATGGCCAACGCATGCAGATTCTGAAAAAGTATATCATTACGGCCTGGGACTCTGCACTCTACTATCTGCCTCCCATGGAAGTAAAGGTGGATGGGAAATCCTATAAATCGAAGAACTTGGCTTTAAAGGTTTATACGGTGGATGTAGACACGCTGCATGTCGACCGTTATTTTGGCCCTAAGTCAGAGATGAATCCCAACTTTGCATGGGATGATTGGAAGTTCATTGTTTGGGGCAGTATGGCCGTAGTACTGTTGGTAGTCTTGGCTCTTTATGCGCTGATTTCCTTGCTAACGGGAGCACCTATCATTCGTATTCGTCGCAAGCCTAAAGCACCTGCCCACGAGATTGCTTTGAAAGAGATTGAAAAAATCAAGCAAGAGCGCATTTGGCAAACAGATGATAGCAAGGCATATTATACCCAGCTGACTGATACCTTGCGTACTTATATTCAGGACCGTTATGGCTTTAGTGCCATGGAAATGACATCGTCTGAAATTATTGAACGATTGACGGCGGAGAATGACGAGAAAGCCCTGAATGAACTGCGTGGCTTGTTCCAAACGGCTGATTTGGTCAAATTTGCCAAGCACCGTACGCAGATGAACGAGAACGATGCCAATCTGATGACTGCACTTCAGTACGTTGAGCAAACGAAGAAGGAACCCACGCCCGAGGAAACGAAGACGATAGAAGAGGTTACGCCAGAGCAGAAGCGTACGCAGCGTGAACGTGCATCTCTCCTTGTAGCCACCATCGCCTTTGTTGCTTTTGCGCTGTGTTTACTTGCTTACATAGTATGGCGCGTTTACGATTTAATGATGTGATACCACAATGACATTTGCTAACCCTACATACCTTTTCCTACTGTTTCTGCCGGTGCTGTATTTTATTTGGTACCTGCTTTTCCACGCGCACATGCACCCCAAGATGCGTGTGAGCAGTACGGATGCCTATCGCTTTTTGAGCCATACCTGGAAGCATTATCTGTTGCATGTGCCCATGTTGCTGCGTTGTCTTTGTTTTTCTGCTGTCGTGATCGCATTGGCTCGTCCTCAAACCTCAAACAGCTGGAATCAAACGGATGTGGAGGGTATTGACATTATGCTTTGCATGGATGTCAGCACAAGTATGCTGGCTGAGGATCTGACACCGAACCGCGTAAAGGCAGCGCGGGAAGTAGCTGTTGAATTTGTTTCTGGACGTCCCAACGACAATATCGGTCTTACGCTCTTTGCCGGTGAGGCATTCACGCAGTGTCCCATGACTACAGATCATGCCGTACTCATTAATATGCTTCAAAATTTACAGGTTGATATGACTGCCCGCGGCATGATAGAGGACGGTACCGCCATCGGTATGGGTTTGGCGAGTTCTGTGGCGCGTTTGAAGGACAGTAAGGCAAAGAGCAAAGTGATAATCCTGCTAACCGATGGTAGCAACAACCGAGGAGATATTTCACCCATTACGGCAGCTGAGATTGCCAAGAGTTTCGGTATTCGTGTTTATACCATCGGCGTAGGTACTAATGGTCTTGCCCGTTACCCCATGCCTGTAGCGGGAGGAGTACAATACGTGCAGCTGCCCGTTGAGATTGATTCAAAGACGTTGCAGAGTATTGCTGGCAAGACGGATGGAGAGTTTTATCGTGCTCAGAATACGCAAGCACTGTACAACGTTTACAAAGAAATTGACCAGTTGGAGCGAACAAAGCTCACTACGAAAAAGTTCAGTAAGCGTCAGGAGGCTTTTATGCCCTTTACCTTGCTTGCGCTTATTGCACTCGCTTTGGAGCTGTTGCTGCAAAACACGGTCTTGAAGCGAATTCCCTAATACATCTAAATTACAAATAACGTGTTTCGATTCGAGAACCCCGACATACTCTATTTGCTGGCCATAATACCGGTTTTGGCTGTTTTGTATTATTTCAGCACCTGGCGCAAGAGACACCGCTTGCGTCAGTATGGTGATATGGAATTATTACAGGGCCTGATGGTGGATGTCTCCGTTTGGCGCCCACAGTTAAAGCTGTGGCTTGCCCTCTTGGCGCTTGCCTGTATTATCATTGCGTTTGCCCGACCTCAGTACGGATCGAAAATAGATACCGTAGAGCGTAAGGGTATTGAGGCAATCATTGCCATTGATGTCAGCAATAGTATGTTGGCAGAGGATGTTCGACCCAGCCGGATGGAGAAGGCAAAGATGCTTTTCAGCAATATGGTGGACGAGATGAAGGATGATCAAGTGGGTATCGTGGTTTTTGCAGGTGATGCTTTCGTGCAACTGCCAATCACGAACGATTATGTTTCTGCCAAGATGTTCTTGGACCAGATAGACCCTTCTATGATTCGCCAGCAAGGTACGGATATTGCTGCCGCCTTGAAGCTTGCCAGGCAAAGCTTCACACAACGCAAGAACGTATCCCGTGCTATTTTTGTAATTACTGATGGCGAGGATAATGAAGGCGGTGCTGTGGAAGCGGCAAAGGAAGCTAAGGAAAAGGGCATACATGTATTTATGTTAGGTGTAGGGAGTCCGGAAGGAGCACATATTCCCATACCGGGCACGGCGCAATATATCATTGACGAGGAAGGTAATCCTGTCGTTTCCCGCTTGAACGAGGAAATGTGTCAGCAGATTGCCCGGGCGGGTGAAGGTGCCTACATCTATGTTGATAACAGTACGTCGGCACAGAGTTCGCTTCAGAAATATGTCGATAAGTTGGCCAAAAGCAATCTTGAAAGCAATATTTATAGTGAATACGACGAGCAATTTCAAGGTTTTTTGCTGATTGCTCTTTTGCTCCTTATTATTGATGTTTTGCTTTTGGAACGTAAGACGCACTTGTTAAAGAGCCTCAGGTCCTTCGGGCGTGCAAGTATGTTTCTACTGCTCCTTGTTTTGAGTGTAGGATTACAAGCCCAGAATCATCGTGATTATGTGCGTCGCGGCAATCGTTTCTTCCGTGATAGCATTTATGATAAGGCACAGGTAGAGTACCAGAAAGGCTTCCAAAAGGATAGCCTTGATGTTCCTGTACAGTATAACCTGGCCAACACGCTTTTGCGTCAAAGCCAACCCAAAGAAGCTATGCGCCTTTTGGAACGTGCCGCTAAGGCAGAACGCAGCCCTCTGCGTCGTGCAAAGATTTTTCATAATATGGGACTCATTTTGCAAAGCCAAAAGCAGTATGGCCCGGCCATTCAAAGTTATATGGAGAGTTTGCGTAACAATCCGCATGATAATGAAACTCGTTATAACCTTGTTCTCTGTCAGCGTCAGTTGAAGAACAATCCTGATAATCAGGATAAAAAAGATGACAAGAAAGATGATAAGGACAAGAGGGAACAGGACAAGCAGCAGCAACAGAAGCAAAATCAGCCCAAGCAGGACGAGGAGAAGCAGGACAATACGCAGCAGCAAAAGCCCAAGCAGAACGAGATGAACAAAGAGAATGCGGAGCAGATGCTGAATGCAGCCTTGCAAAACGAGCGTCGCACTCAGGATAAGGTGAAACAACAGCAGATTCGAGGCGGACAACGTCGGTTGAAAAAGCAATGGTAAGACAGAAAAGGGAAATGAAACGCTTGAAATACATACTCATCTTTTGCCTATCGTGCCTTGCGGATATTGCATTGGCACAAGTGAGGGTAACTATCAATGCTCCTCATCAAGCCTTTGTAGGTCAGCGCATACAAGTGAGTTATACGGTGAATACACAGGACGTTGATGATTATAGCATCAATGATTTCTCTGGTTTTGACGTGCTGTATGGTCCAAGTACCAGTCGTCAGAGCAGTTACTCAATCATCAACGGAAAAACCAATAGTTCCAGCACACTGACTTTTAGCTATACGCTGATGCCAACGAAGGAGGGGACATACAAACTGCCTGCATTGACTGTCCAAAGCGGTGGTAAGAAATATGCGAGTAACAGTGCTTCTGTGCAAGTATTGCCTGGCGATGACAAGTCTGCATCTAATGGGCAGCAAGCAGGTAGCCAACGCAGTATGCGTACCCAGAATGCTGGCGAACAGATCTCCGGTAAGGACCTGTTTGTTACCGTTACGGCGAGTAAGACTAAGGTTTATGAGCAGGAAGCGGTATTGCTCACCTACAAACTATATACTTTGGTGAGTATTGACCAGTGTTCGGGTAAGATGCCCGAATTGGATGGCTTCCATGTTCAGGAGATCGAACTGCCGCAACAGAAAAGTTTGAAGTATGAGGTACATAACGGACGCAACTATGGTACTGTAGTGTGGAGTCAGTATGTACTTTTCCCTCAGAAGACAGGGAGATTAACTGTTCCTGCCTTGCCATTTGATGTGGAAGTTGTGCAGCAAGACCGCAATGTGGACCCTTTTGACGCTTTCTTTGGCGGTGGTAGTACGTTGATGCGTGTGCAGAAACGTATTACTGCGCCAGCGGTGAATCTGGACGTGCGTGCTTTGCCTGCAAAGCCAGTCTCCTATACGGGCGCAGTGGGTAGCAACTTTACAATCAATGGCACTTTGAATCCTCAGCAGGTGGATGCCAATGATGCCGCTCAACTGCGTTTGGAAATAAAGGGTACGGGTAATCTTAAATTGATGACAGCTCCGCAGGTGAATTGGCCTAAGGACTTTGAGGTTTATGACCCCAAAATGACAGAGAAGACCAAACTGACCACAGAGGGTGCTTCTGGAAGTATGGTATTTACTTATACCGTTGTGCCTCGCCACGGTGGTAAGTTCGTGGTTCCTCCTGTTGAATTTACTTATTTTGATACCAAGACGGATAGTTATAAGACGTTGCGCACTGACAGCTTCCTGCTGTCCGTGGCTAACACAAAGGGATTCGTCTCAAATCATGCCAATCGTGAAGATGTGAAGGTGTTGAACAGCGATATCCGTTACATTATGACAGGTGGGCGCGGAATCCACCAGACGGGCAGCCGTTTCTTTGCCAGCAGACTTTACATTGCCTTGTATCCTCTTGCAATCTTTACGGTGCTTGTTATTGGCTTTGTACGATATTTGAACCAAAAATCCGACGGATCAAAGAAGCGCGGCAGGCGTGCTGGTAAAGCTGCTGCAAAGCGTTTGAAAGAAGCTGCCAAGTTGATGAAGCAAGGCGAGCGTGAAGCATTTTATGACGAGATTATGCGTGCTCTTTGGGGGTATGTCGCAGATAAACTATCGCTGCCCGTAAGCGGGCTTTCAAAAGATAATGTGCGTCAGTTGTTGCTGGAACGTAATGTGGCAGACACGGACATTCAATGTTTTCTTGATGTTCTTTCTGACAGTGAATTTGCACGCTTTGCTCCACAGGCCGCAGGCGTAACGATGCAGCAGACTATGGATAATGCTGTAGATGTCATTAATACCCTTGATACTATCCTATGAAACAAATATCTTTCCTACTTATTGTGGCGTTTTTAGCGTTTCAGCCTACCTCTCTCAAAGCGGATATCCGCTCGGATGCAGACAGTGCCTATGCCCGTGAGCAATACACGGAAGCCATCAAGTTATATGAACAGGTACCCGTTTCAGCTGCCGTATATTATAATATAGGTAACTGTCATTATCGCCTTAACAATCTTGCGCAGGCTATTCTCTTTTATGAACGTGCGCATCTTTTGAGTCCTGGGAACGAAGACATACGCTTCAACCTTTCGATGGCGCGTGGCAAGACTGTTGACAAACTGGTGCCTCGCCATGAGTTTTTCTTTGTGGGTTGGTATCGTTCGTTGTGCAACATAATGAGTGTCGACGCATGGGCTTATCTTGCTATTGCCAGTTTAATCCTTGGCCTCGTTGGTCTGTTACTTTATGTGTTCTTACCTCTGGGCATATTGCGCACACTCAGTATGGCGATAGGCATTATATTGCTACTGGTTTGTGCCTTCTCGAACCTTTTCGCTTTTAGCCAACGATATGCGCTTGAGCATCGAACCGGGGCTATTATCATGACCAATAGCGGTAGCGTAAAAAGTACTCCTTCAGACACGGGAAAGGACCTTTTTATTCTGCATGAGGGCACGCGTGTTGAGATTACCGACGATACACTTCAAGGATGGTTTGAGGTGGAGTTGAGCGATGGGAAAAAAGGTTGGATCGAGAGAAAGCATGTGGAAGTAATTTAGTAAGCGAAGTCGTTTTGTGGCTTATGGATAAACTCATTGAATGGGACAAGTACTTGCTGTTGAGATGGAATGGCTCAGACAGCGTGTGGTTGGATGGGGTCATGTGGCATCTAAGTGATACACGTACATGGGCACTCGTCCTAATTGTCCTTTTGGTTGTTCTTGCTCAGCGCAGGGATTGGTTACGTATGCTACTTGTTGTCCTCGGCTTCGCTCTTACAATCGCTTTGGCCGACCAAATCAGTGCTTCACTTATTAAGCCTTTGGTGGGACGTCTGCGTCCTACGCATGACTCGGAGATCGGTACTCTTGTGGATATAGTGCACGGTTATCGTGGTGGCCGCTTTGGCTTTGTTAGCAGCCATGCGGCCAACACCATGGGTGTGGCAGTTTTTCTTTCGCTTCTTGTGCGCCATCGTTTGTTGACACTTGTCTTGTTCCTATGGGCAGGCATTGTAAGTTATAGCCGTATCTATTTAGGGGTTCATTATCCGGGAGATATTCTTTGCGGTGCCCTCTTGGGTGCTTTTGTGGGTTGGATTTCTTTTCGATTTTATGCTATACTCTCTAAACGATGTGTAAAGTACCCTGAGGAAAGGCTCTCTGCGAAGGCTGTTAAAGGCTTGTTGATAGCTTTCCTTGTTACATTTCTTTATGTGCTTGTTGAACCTATTTTTGTCGCAACATGAGAAAAAATATTGTTTTCCTGACTTTACTGCTTATGGGGATACCGTCTTTTGCTAATAAGCCCGTAAAGGTGAAGAGTCTTCTCAAAGACGTGCGCATGTCTCTTAAGCATAACCGTGACCAAGAGAAACAGGAAAAAGTGCTTCTCGAAAACCTTAGTCGCGAGGACCTTCAGGCGAAGGAAAAGGCAGACATGCTTTTCGCCTGTGCCCAATTAAACCAGAGCATCAACGACCAGGAGAATCTGAAGCTCTATCTTAAACAAAAATATGATACAGTTCGTTTTTTCTCCAGCATTCTGAAGATTAATGATTATCTGCTGCGTTGTGATAGCCTTGAACAGACTATCTCCAAGAAACCAAAACATCGCAAGCACGGCCAGTATATGATTGCGGCTTATCGGTCAAATCTGTTGAATGGCGGCAAGTGGTTCTTGCAACAAGGGAAACCCGCAGAAGCTTATCCCTATTTTTCCATGTATCTGCGTCATCCGCGCGAGGCGATGTTTTCCAACAATCCGGATTTCAGTTCAGACACGCAACTGTCTAAGGTGAGCTATTGGGCGACGCTTGCAGGCTATAATGCCAATCAACCGGAGAGTGTATTGCGCCATATCGATTATGCCATCGCGAGCGTGGACAGTACATTGCGCCCCTCGCTTATGGAATATAAAGCCAACAGTCAAAGGGCAATGGGAAAAGTATCAGATATGTTGGGTACATTGCGAAGTGGTGTTCGGTTCTATCCAACACACGATTATTTCTATCTTCATCTGATGGAGCATTTCCTCAGTACCGACTCTTTGGAGGAGGGTATCCTATTGAGCGACTCTCTTGCCAAGCACGTGGGGGACCGTAGCATTTATGCTTTCGGCAAAAGTCAGATGTATTTTGCTGCCAAGCGTTGGGATGACTGTATTTTGGCGTCAAACCACGCGATTCAGCTTGATTCTACTTTTGCGGATGCCTATTATAACAAAAGTGTGTCTTATCTGAACCAGGCAAAAGCCTTTAATGCTACAATTGGCGATAAGATAACCTCCGCCCGTCTTAGAAGAGACCGCGTGCGTTTGAGTAACCTTTATCAGATGGCACGCACACCTATGGAACGCTTCCGTGAACTTCGTCCGTTGGAGATGGGGCGCTGGGGAAAACCTTTGTATGATATCTACTTGAATCTAAACCTGGAAAAAGAATTCTCAGAAATTGAAAGCCTGCTCAATGCGAAATAAGGCCGCTTGGCTTTCTCTTGTCGGCTTACTGTGGTTGTCCTGTTGTTCCCCCTCGTCGCAATGGGATAATGATGAGCGTGTCATGCGTCTTAACAGAGATGCTTATGCCTTGCGCTATAAGGATATAAAGAAATGTGAACACCTGGCAAACAAGGCTTTGTCAATTTCTGATAGCATGTCTGTGGAAGCACTGCTTAATCTTGGTTTTGTGTGTTTTCAACGCATGGATTTCGAAGGCGTCGGCAGGTTTCTCGACCGGGTTCGCAACCAGAGTCGCAACCAAGTATATCTGCTGTGTGCAGACGTAATGGAGATGAAGGTAACACAACGTACCAACCAGAATGCAGCTTTCTATCGCGCAAAACTCCGGGCGGAGCATCGCTTAAACCGCATCCTTGAGGAGTATGCGGACCTAAACAGCCAGGAACTCTATCTCTTCATATATGCACAGAGTGAGTTTCATATTACCAGTTCTACGTATTATTATTATCAGGGGCAAGACTCACTCTCTGTTGCGCAGATTCGTGAAATGGAGGATATGAACCTTCAGCGGTCGGACACGGCACAGTGGTTGTATTGGGCGTATATGATGGGTTCGGGAGGGATGATAGATGCTTCCTCGCAAGAGATTGTAGCTCGGGAGGAGCGCAAGTATATGCTGAAGGCTTATAATCTTGCCAAGGAAGCCGGATACGTTTATTTCGAAGCGAACGCCATCCAGTCGCTGGCAGAGAAATATGGTCAGATCAGTATGGCGAAGCAGGCCATAGCTCTATTCAAAGACTATGGTGATATTTACCAAACGGCATGTGCCTACCGTACTTTGGGCGAGTTGCAATTTGAGAACGGAGACTACGAGGCCTCGCTTCAAAGTTATGCAGAGGCACTGCGTCTGGTTAACCTTCATCATCGTAGGTTCTATCATGACAAAGATTCTTTACGGCTTTATTCTCCTGCTTTAGAGGCAGTGAGCACAGAAGTAAGGTGGATGAAGGAGAAGCAGGTGCTGACTGTTCCCAGTTGGATTGCCGCCATACGTCTTCAAATAAGCAAGAGTTACAGTGCACTGGGCATGAAGTCAGAGAGCGACTATAACCGTAACGCATACATCGACATCCTACAACATACGAACCAAAACGAGGAACTGGAACAACGCACGGAAGAACTTAAACACAGCAATCGCCGAATTCAGACCGAGGGGATTGTCGCACTTTCTCTTTTTCTCTTGTTGCTGCTTTTGCTGTACCTGAATCGGCGACGTGTCTCTTCTCGCTTGCTTGAATTGCAATCGGAATTGACTGATCTGAAAGAGGGTAGGAAGGTTCCGGCTGATGTGGAGGTTATTCGTGAGCAGCAAGAAGAGTTGGAGGAGCGTTTGGCTGTCAGTCAGATGAATCTTACGAAGAATAAGGTTCAGAATATAGAGAACCGCGCACGTGTAAGTATGGTGCATGCCGTAGTTCCTTATTTGGATCGCATTGTGGGCGAGGCATTGAGGATGCAGAGAGATGGAATGGTAGGAGAGGAGCGCAGAGAGTATATTCTCCAGCTTATCGCAAAAATTACGGATTATAACAATCTGCTTACGGATTGGATACGCGTGCAGCAAGGGCAGCTTGCGCTGCGCATGCGAACTGTGGAAATACAACCCCTTTTTGATATTGTTGCGGAAAGTCGCTATGTGTTCCTTCAGAAAGGCCTGGAACTGGAAATCATGCCTACACCAGAACGTGTGAAGGCAGATGAGGCGTTGACGCTCTTCATGATAAATACGTTGGCGGATAACTCCAGAAAATTTACTCCTCGGGGAGGGACTATCCGTATTCAAGCAACGCAAGTTGATGAGAATCTGATTGAAATAAGCATTAGCGACACGGGCGTGGGGCTCTCTGATACTGATCTTGAACTGCTGAACCATACGCAAGTTTATGATCCCAATGAAATTGGCAAAGGGGCGCAGCTTCAAAAGGGCTTCGGCTTTGGTTTGGCCAACTGCCGTGGCATCATCGAAAAATACAAGAAGCATAGTGCTCTTTTTGCACGCTGTCAGTTTGGGGTGCGTAACAACGACGGACCAGGTTGCACGTTTTTCTTTCGTTTGCCGCGTGTGGTCGGTATTTTCCTTCTCATGCTAATGCCGCTTGTCTTGGAGGCAAAGAAACAAAACGAAGCAACGGCACTTTATGATAGTGTATACGAATGTAACCTTCAAGGGCGTTATGCGGAGGCGATGGCTTTTGGGAAACAAGCTCTGCAGACGGCCGGCACGTCCACGGATGTTGAATTGATAATGGGTATTCATAACGAAATGGCCATAAGTGCACTTGCGCTTAACAATTGGCAACTCTATGAATATCATAACCATCGTTTTACCCAACTGCGAAAGCAGCTTAACCAAGACGCTTCGTTGCCTTCTTATGTCGAACGTCTTGCGACTAATCACCGCAACGGGCGCATGCTTCTCGTGCTCAGCATTGTCTTCCTTCTGCTTTTGCTTGGGACGCTTTATCGTTTGCTGATCAACCGTAAGGTGGTGGCAGGAAGGGATCTTCGCTTGCAGATAAATGCTTGCCGCGAGAGGCTTTTGACGGAAGCGCAACAGCAAGCCGATGCCTTGGCTGATCAGATTCAACGGAGTTCCTTTGTGGAGAACCGCATCTATGTTCAGAATCAGGTCTTGAGCAACTGTCTGAGCACCATCAAGCATGAGTCTATGTATTACCCTGCCCGTATCCAGAATCTTGTTTCCGTCATGCAGGATACGGATATTGCTACGCTCAATGAATTGGTGAACTATTATCGCAAGTCATATACTATCCTCTGCTCCCAGGCGGATGCTGTAGTAGCCGAACCCGGATTCAAACGGCAGAACCTTACCATTCGGCAGTTGGCTGAGATTATCGCGCAAGGCGTTCGTCCGGCAACGTTGCAGTGTCTGCAACCCACTGAGTCCTTGGCGGTATGCGTCGACCCTATCCTTATTCAGTTCTTTTCAGCGCAACTGGCTAATGTCTATGGAAAGCAGGCGGCCGGTTTCAGTCTTCAATTCCAAGTTGAGGGAAGATTTGCAAATTTCCGGCTTTGCATCTTGGGTGTACAGGAAAGTGTTGACCGTCTTGCCCAACTGTTCACTCCCGACAGTGGGTCTTTTCCTCTCTTTGTAGCCCGTCAGATTATCCGTGAGCATGATATCTGTTTAGGGAATCCCGGATTACGATTGAATGCGGAGAATTCTCCGGAGGGGCTTGTTATTCATTTTTCTTTATTGAACACTAACATACACAAGATATGAACCCATTTAATGTAATTATTGTCGAGGACGTAAAACTCGAACTTAAGGGAACGGAGGAGATTTTCCGTTCTGATATTCCAGAAGCCTCTGTAATCGGTACGGCGCAGAACGAGAGAGAACTTTGGCCTCTACTGCGCGAACAGGTTCCTGATTTGCTTTTACTTGATCTGGGATTGGGGGGCAGCACAACAGTGGGTGTGGATATTTGTCGGCAAGTGAATGCCAATTATCCTACGGTTAAGGTTCTTGTTTTTACAGGCGAGATACTGAATGAACGCTTGTGGGTCGAGGTGCTTGCAGCAGGTGCGGTCGGCATTATTCTTAAAACGGGAGAATTACTCACCCGCAATGATGTCCAATTGGTGATGGATGGCCGCCGGTTGGTTTTCAACGAGCCTATCCTGGAAAAGATTGTAGCTCGCTTCCGTCATGCCGTTTTGGAGGAGACCCAGCAGACAGATGCCATGATAAACTATGACATTGATGAATTTGATGAAATTTACCTGAGACACCTTGCTTTGGGTTATACAAAGGAAATGATAGCCAACTTACGTACCATGCCTTTTGGTACAAAGAGTTTGGAAAAGCGTCAGGCCGATTTGGTCAATCGCCTTTTTGCTGAGAGAGAACGGTCGGGCGTCAACGCTACGCGCCTTGTCGTTCGTGCTTTTCAATTACATATCTTAAGTCTTGATAATTTGCACGCTGATGAGTAACCGCTTGTTTCGCTTGGGTTTGGGTCTCAGTGTCCTTCTTGTCGTTTTTTCTTGGATAGCCAGTGTGATGGGGGCTGATGTGCGTAATGTCATGTCGGCTGAAGGTTTGCGTTGGAGTTTGATGCACGGGATTCAGGGTGGAGCTATGTTTTATCTTCCACATGCGATTTGTGTTTCCATGCTCATCGCGTTGATCGGACAGATACGAAATGTTTTTTCTGACAGCGGTCATTTTTGGGATATCGTTTTAGGTAAACCCCAAAAGTTCATCCTATTTTTTTGTTTTATGCTTTCCGTTTTTCTGGCTTCCTTGCCTGGAGGCCCCTTGCGAGGCGTAGGGGGCGGGCTTTATCCTTCCCCACTTTCTCATGCTGCTTTCCCTTTGTTTGTGTTGCTCTCTTTGACACTATTATTGCCTCTCACCAAGGAATCCATAGTTGGTTCTTTAAGAAAAGCTTTGTGTGATTCGGCAGATGTTATCATTCTTTTCCCTATCTTTGCTTTTCTTTGGAATCTGATCAGATACATATGGATGTGAATTTTCTTTCCGAACTGAACGAGAGTCAGCGCGCAGCCGTTGAGCATTGCTCCTCACCTTCACTGGTCATTGCTGGGGCTGGTAGCGGCAAGACACGTGTGCTCACCTATAAAATTGCCTACTTGCTGAAAATAGGCTACAAGCCTTGGAGTATCTTGGCACTCACTTTCACTAATAAGGCGGCTCGTGAAATGCGAGAACGTATTGAAAAATTGGTGAGTGAGGCCGATGCACGTGCGCTTTGGATGGGTACATTTCATAGTATATTCGCACGTATTCTGCGCATTGAAGCTGAATGGATAGGTTACAATAGTCAGTTCAGCATTTATGATGCTGCTGACGCCCAGAACTTGGTGAAGCAGATCATCAAGGAACTGGGATTGGACGACAAGAAATACAAGCCGGCAATGGTTGCCGGACGCATTAGCGAGGCCAAGAACAATCTGGTAAGCGCAGTCATGTATGCCGACAGCTATGAAACCATGCAGCGCGATCGTACGCAACATCTGGGTGAAATCCATCGTATTTATCGTATCTATTCCGAGCGTCTGAGAACAAGTAATGCGATGGATTTCGATGATCTGCTCATGAACACCTATTTTTTGCTGAAGAACAACCCGGAGGTTGCGGCAAAATACCAAGATCGCTTCCAGTTCCTCCTTGTGGATGAGTATCAGGATACAAACCGCGTACAGCATGAAATTGTCAAACTCCTGACGGATCGTAATCAACGTGTCTGTGTCGTGGGGGATGATGCGCAAAGCATTTATAGTTTCCGTGGTGCTGTCATTGATAATATCCTGGATTTCCAACAACTTTATCCCAATACTCATTTATTCAAGTTAGAGCGCAACTATCGTAGTACCCAAACCATTGTTGAGGCTGCGGGAAGTGTTATCAACCACAACCGTCATCAAATTCGCAAGGCAGTGTATAGCGAAAACGCCAAGGGTGATCCTGTTGTTATCCTTGAGGCTTACAGCGACAAGGAGGAAGCGAGCATTGTTGGACGCCATATCAGCCAGCTTCGCCATGCGGGATGTAATTGGAAGGACGTTGCCGTCTTGTATCGGACGAATTCCCAGAGCCGTCCCTTTGAGGAGGAGTTGCGCCGTTTGGGCTTTCCCTATCGAATCGTCGGTGGCTTTAGCTTTTATCAGCGCAAGGAAGTGAAGGATGCCGTCGCTTACTTTCGTTTGGCGGTCAATTTACATGACGAAGCGGCCTTGCGCCGCATCATCAACGTTCCTGCGCGTGGAATTGGATCTACGACCATCGAAAAACTTTCTGCTTGCGCATTGCAAAAGAATGTTGGTATTTGGGATGTGCTGGCTGCTCCGGAAGCCTACGGCGTATCCTTGAATGCAGGCACTTTGTCAAAGTTGCGTCAGTTTACCGAAATGATGGAGGAAGCCTCTTCACTTGCTCAGAAAGAGAACGCTTACGAGGTGGCCATTCATCTGATACATAAATCAAAATATTGGGAATACATCTTTAATGGAAGTGGTGTCGAGGATATAAGTAGTCAGGAATATTTGCAATCGCTGGTGGATGGTATGGCTACATGGGTTGAAGATGCCAAGGAGACAGGAGAAAGCGATTCGCTCACCAACTACCTGCAAACCATTTCTTTGCTCTCTGACAATGAAGAGGGCGAGGGGCAAAGCGACGATAAGGTAACGCTGATGACGGTTCACTCCTCAAAAGGTCTTGAGTTCCCTGTCGTTTTCGTCGTAGGCATGGAAGAGGGGCTTTTACCGGCCGAGCGTGAAAGTTCGGAACGCGAATTGGAGGAGGAGCGTCGCCTCTTTTATGTTGCCATGACACGTGCGGCGGACCGCCTGTTCATCACCTGGAGCAAGAGCAGGGTCATGTACGGGCAATGGAGAAATAACAGCCGTTCGCGTTTCGTGGCCGAGATAGACAAGCAATTTGTTAGCGGCAGTCAGCAGCGTCAGGGTAGAGACCTGTTTGGTTCGGTAGCACCTAAGGCTCATGCTTCCGTTCCAAAGTACCAGACATCATCTTCCAAACCTCAATCGCCATCCCCCACACCTCAGGCTTCTCCAGCTGCCTCCTTGCGCTCTGTACGTAGCGTTACTTCTGAATTTACCTCCCAAGCTCCCCTCTCGGGTGATGCGGGCAAGTTGCAGGTGGGACACCGCATAATGCACTCTCGCTTTGGTAAGGGGCTGGTTACTGCCATCGAAGGTAAAGGATTGGATACGAAGGCGGTCGTTGAGTTCGAGAACTTAGGCGTAAAACAGCTGCTTTTGCGTTTTTCGAAGTTTCAGATTATAGAATAGAAAGACAGCGATAGACTTGAAGAAAATCTATCGCTGCCTTTTTATTATCACTGCTTATTCCCAATAAAGAATCTGTTTGTTGATTTTCCATTTATGATCCTTGGGAAAATCGTCCCCCTCCCATGCTTTCTTGCTTGTCCACTTCTCAGGCGCATCCGTCCAGAAGGCATCGTTGGCGGGCAATCCTAAGGGCATGAAAGCCAGTGAGGTCATGTACAGAGAGCCGTTGTTGGTGTACCAGTCGGCTACATTGGGATGGCTGCCGACGAAACCGATGGTAAGATAGCCGTCTTTCGTGAAATTGGAAGCGCCCTTACCGTCAAACATACGATGCATAACGGCCGTGATGCCTGCACGCACCTGTCCGTTCGACAGCTCCTTGGGTAATTGTTTGCGCCATGCCAACTGTGCAAGGGGTTGAAGCACGGCCAGACGGTAGGGGATAGACCGACCCACCACGGGGAAAGTCCCTTCAGGCGATATGAAACGCTCCAGAATCACCGAGTACTTTTGCATGCGTTTCAAGGCTTGCTCGTAGCGGTAGTTCGCGCCACGGTTCTTGTCCGTTTCGGGGGTATAGGTTCTTACGGTCCAGTTATCATCGCCGCGCTTTTGACGTATCATTTCCAGGCACTCCACATACATGGGCTGGATAACAAAACTGTTGTAGTAATCGAAAGCAAAGGATGGGCCGTCGCTATACCACCCGTCTCCAATGTACCACTCTTCGATTTTGTTCATGGCATTGTGGATTCGGTACATATCTGCGTTACCACCGGCTTTCATGATGAAACATTCCTCCATGGCGCTGAACAGCAACCAGTTCGTGTAGCAAGGGTCGTATCGACGCAGGCCGGCCAACTCCTCCAGATAGCGTGCTTTGGTCAGGCTGTCCAAGGGCTGCCACAAGGCGTCGTAGGCACGATACAAACTCTCCACGACATAGGCGGCGTCCACAAGCGTTTGCCCGCCACTTCTCCAGCCCAGGTAATCGGGGCTTTGGGGGTCAACGGCATTGGCATAAGCTTTCAAGGCCCATTCGCGTAACTGTTTGCGCATCTTCCCTTCTTCCGTGTCGTCATCAGGCAATGCGAGCCAAGGGCTGATGCCGGCCATCAGGCGCCCAAAACATTCCATATAGGCAACCTTCTTGTCGCGGTTATCCCACGTCGGTGAAAGCTCCAGCGTCATGTTTTTCTGTAATGTGCCGTTCGCCATGTTTTCCAATACAGGAGCTGCCATCGTGTAAGCCAACTTGCACCAATAAGCGCGGTCTGTCTGCCCGTCCCCTAAGGGATGCTTGGTCGTTTTCTTGCTTTTGCCCAATCCTGTCATGGGCATCAGCAAAGCCAAAACCAAAATAAGGATGTTTCTCATCGTATGATTTGCCATGTTATGAATGAAAAGACAGGATTACTTTGTCATTGTACCCTCTACGGTCAGGCGGACAATTCCCGTCTGGGCATTGCTGCGAACCGTAACGGTCTTGGCAAAATGTCCGGGGAATTTGTTCGTTCCGTTATATGTTACCTCGATCACTCCTGATTCGCCTGGCTTGATGGGATTCTTGGGATAGCTGGGTACGGTGCACCCACACGTGGCAATCACTTGATTCAGAATCAACGGCGCATCGCCTGTGTTCTTAAAACGGAAGCGATACTCTTGAATGGGCTTATTGCTGGGGAAAGTGCCTGCATTTATGCGTAGCGTATCAAATGCAATTTCGGCTCCGGAACTCTGGGAGACAGAGCTGATATTATACTTTGTGTCAACGGCGTAAATGGCAACTACGCTAAGCGTCAGTGCTAACAGGCCTAAAAGAATCTTCTTTGTCATGTTTTCTGTTTTATAGTTATGTGTGGCTACAAAGTTAGTTCAAAATGATGGAAAAAGCCAGCGTAAATTTAAAATAAAGCTTAAAACATTTTCCGAAATCCTGATTTATTCTTACTTTTATGCTCATATTTTCCACGGATTATGACAAAGATTCAAATTAAGACAGATGTTTGCGTGCGTTGCGGACGATGTGTAACTGTTTGCCCCGTATCTATTTTCGTGCCAAGAACAAGACAGACGCCATTGGTGGAGCGGGAACAGAGTTGTATCCAGTGCGGGCATTGTATCGACGCTTGCTTGGGGGATGCCATCATCCATGACAGCTTTCCCGCCCAATGTGTCTTTCAAACCAACAGCGAACTCCTTCCTCGTCCGGAACAACTCTTGGAACTGATCCGCAACCGTCGCTCTAACCGTACCATTACGCACCGCGAAATCCCCGGAGATGTCCTGAAGGATGTTCTGGAGGCCGCACGCTATGCCCCCACAGCCGAGAACACCCGGCGTGTGGTTGTTACGGTTCTTTCTGAAGCGGCCGTGTTGCAGGAATTGGAAGATGCTACCATGCGTTTCTTCCTGCGTTTAAGCAAGGTGCTTATGAGTCCTCTCTTGCAGCCGCTTACGAAGCGGCTCTTGCCTGATCTTTATAACGAGGCTCCGGAATTGGTTCGCTTTGAACGTCGCTGGCGAGCTGGAGAACGCCCCTGTTCGTGCAATGCGAAAATGATGCTAATATTCAGTGCCCCCGCAGGCTATGGATTCCTGAAAGAGGACACCAATTTGGCCTATCAGAACGCCTCGCTGATGGCTGAGGCTCATGGGCTTACACAGATTTATATGGGACTTGTCCAAACTGCGACCAGATTCATGGGGAAGGCTAAGGTACAGCGTCTTTTGCATTTGCCCCAGGGGCACCGGGTGGGTGCGATGATGGCTCTCGGAATCCCGGCGTTTAAATACCATCGATACACTCGCCGTTAATGACATGTAATAACCTCATAACCTTGCTTCTGGAAACGTGCTAAAAACTATATATTAGTTTTGCTTAAAACATATATTTATTTTAGCCAAAACTAATATATAGTTTCAGTAAAATTCATGTATGTTTTTGTGTCCGGAAAATCTGCATTGGATTTCTTTCCTGTTTTTGTATTGCCAATTTGCCGTAGGATATATTATATTTAATGTGTAACGCATCATTTTCTTTTTTTCCGATTTTTTTCTCCGTAATATTTGGTGCGTAATGAAAAAAGCCCTACCTTTGCACTCGCAATCGGGGAAACGCGGTTTGCCGTGAAAACGGGATTTTCCGCCTCCGTCCGGTTGCATGCGATACTTGAAAGATTTTCATAGACAGATAGATGTAGTACAAGAAACTATGATTTAGAAGCGAACCGTCAATTTTGATAAATTGCGAAGAAAGAGTTCGGGCAAATGATTACGTTGTGATATTATCGTCTT
>JAQYEW010000066.1 GCA_028723455.1 Prevotellaceae bacterium
GTTGCTCGCGATCTCCAGACGGAAGTCCCCGTCCGTGATGGTGTAGCTGCGCTGGCCGCTCTTGCGCACCTGGCCGTAGTCCTTCATGATGCCCACGAAGCCCTCTATCTCCCTGGTAAGCCAGTCGTGAAAGCCTCTCACATCTGTTACCACCTGCACCAACCGTTTCTCCACCTCGCGCATCATCTCCGCACGCAGCCCCTCGTAGGTCTCTCGCCGTTCGATGCGGCTCTGCTTCTCCTCGTTCTGAAGCTCGGCGAGCAGCTTCGCGCGCTCCTCGCTGCTCAATTCCTTGATGTTTACTTTTGTTTCCATTGTGTTTTGTTTTTTTCGGGTTTGTTAGCTTTCAATTACATCTATAATTTTTGTTTCTGACACGGAAACAATCTGGTAGTCTATCATTGTCCTGTCCATCATAGTCCGGATTGTTTCCTTGCAGCTGTCAAAAGAAGACGCCTTTACCAGGTAACATGTCTGGGTGATTCTTTCATGTCCCGTTTTTTCGTCGATGCTGATAAGGCTCAATATGGTCTTGTAGAACCTGTCGCATACTTCCTGTCCGTTGAATATGACAGCATTGAATTTCATCGGGTTGATATTTACCACCTGGAATTCACCGGACACATAGAACCTCAGGAATTCTATCGCCCGCTTCTCCGCCTCTCCAAACGACAGGGCGTCGACCACATAGCTCTCGGTTACTTTCTTTACGAGCCCGTCTTCATTCACTTTTTCGTAGCGTAGTCTGGCCTCATAGAAGCTACCTGTTTTTTCTCTCATAATTCCGTTTTTTGTTTGTCTAACTTTCAATTTTCTTACCATTTCCATGGATAACCACGGATGTACACCCCCTCGGCCCGGTACACTCCGGCTGTGCCGAAAGCATTTTCACGCCACCCTTACGCATGATTGTCCGCAGCTTCACGGAAAGTGCCTCCAGTTCCTCCAGGCTGATTTTCCGGAATGGCTTTCCCACAATGCGTGGGTGCAGGCAGAAGCTGTCCACCCGTACCCAGTCCGTGGTGTCGATTCCGAGCTGCTGCATCAGCTTCAGGCACACGCTGCGCTTGCGTTTGAGTTCACTCCGCAGAGCCTCCATGTGCTGGCCAAATCCTACCAGCCGATCCATGTCATCGCACATGGTGTTGTACTCCCGGTCGGTGGTCTCGTGCAGACGGACTGTCCTCCCGTTGGTGTATTGCGCCACAAGCGTCTCCTTGTCCGCGCCCGGCAGTTTCTCCAGAAGGCTGAAGAAACGTGCGTAGTTCCGCTCCTCCTTCATATCCGCATGGTCCTTACGTCACTCTCGTAGTACACCGTCATGCCGCAGGTGCTTGCCACGTCATGCTCCAGCTTGGCGCCCTTCGACTCCTCCCAGCCGTCCATCATGCAGATAGCGTCGCATTCCAGCAGCATCTGCAGGTCGGCGCGCATGTGGGCGCGCCAGTCGGCCTTTTCCCCGACTCCGCAGCGGTGGTAGATGTTGTCGAATGGATTCACTGGTTCGAAGCCGCAGACCTTACAGTAGGCCGCCGCGATCTTGAAGGCGTTCTTCCGCTCCTCGATGTCGTGGTGCGCTATCGCACCGCTGATGTAGATTTTCTTTTTTTCCATTTTTAATTATTGATTAGTTTGATTTTCTTCTCCCCAATATTCTTTGGCTCTGTCCTCCCAAATAGTATAGTACCCCTTATTCCCGAAGTATCGTCCTTTGCTGATGGCCCGGTAGCCTTCCACCCATATCTTCAAGGCGGCATCATACATCACGCTCACGGCGGTTCTTCCCGCAGGCTTGTTCCCCTCTGCTTGGCTGATGAAGATGAGCAATTTGTCGCGATGACGGTACTTGAAATCTTGATATTCTTTGAAACTCATCTGCGTGTACTGGAAGCTGTCAATTACCACGATGTCGGGACTCTTACGTTTTCTTAACCGTGCATCCAGTTCCTCAATGCTCTCGCTAAGCAAGATAAACTTCCGTGAGACGTCTTGCATACCTGCCTTCATAAGCGCGTTTTTCATCGTAAGGGAAAACCCCTCCTCCAAACTATTGTATGCAACCTTTCCGTACTTAGCCAGTTCTTTGCAAAGGGCCATCGTGAAGCTCGTCTTGCCGCTGCCGCTGCGCCCCCAGATGAACCACACGCCGCAGCGCTCGGGCGAGCCG
>JAQYEW010000067.1 GCA_028723455.1 Prevotellaceae bacterium
AATCATCACCTTTTCGCCTTGCCCCACAGGAGCCACACGGGCAAAAAGGGAAATGCGCCGCAGCAATTCATCGTAACTGACCTCGCACGTAGGCGTAATAATGGCTGTCTTGTTAAAATCCTTGATCATTGACATGGTAAATGTTCTTTTCGATACAAAGATAAAGATTTTTTTAACAAAACTACGCTACATTCCTATGAAATTCAAACGTAAGTCCGCCTTTCAGGAAGAAAGAAGGGCCTTGTACAAAAACAGGAGATAACGCCGTACAGGCAAAAGACGCCGCCAGAGGCGGATACGGCGTTTCAGGACGGGGTCGTCCGCCAAAATCGTGCGCTCCGGACGGATATATCGTGCGACAACACCCACCAGGTCTGCCCGCATACATTGTTCCGTTCCCCGGACATTGCCATCCCCCATCAGCGTAACGCAATCGCCCTCCAACGCAATGATGCGGTGCAAGACATAGGTGCCGGGACTGATTTCCGCCAACACGGCATCTCCGACATGGGGTTCCGTGATAGCCTCCAACAACACCTTATCCCGCAAATGCTCCAAAAAAGGACGCATACTGTAGCCCTTCACATTGATGGTTACGGTATGTCCCTCCTGAATCATCTTGCGGGCCAGCCCCAAAAGCACGTCGTTGGGGATTTCCTTACGACTATCCTTGGGCATAGCACCATTGCGACGCGTATAGGAGCGACGGAAGGGCGTAAACAACAGACGGACAATGCGCCGGCAAAGTTCCTTAAACATGCGCTTTGCTTACCGTTTCATAGCACAGCCGGGCGGCCTCGGCATTCGGCAGACAACCTAATTCAAACATGGGAGTACAGGCAAAGAGCTTGCCCAATGTGGCACAAACCGCATGATAGATGTCCCTGTCCCACTTCATGGAACTCACCTGGCTGAGCATGACCGCCAAGGATTCCGCAGTGCCCATAGGACGTATCTCGTTTTGCTTGCGCTGCTGGATACGCACAATGGCGCCAATGGGCGCCTCAACATTGCGATAGCAGGGAGTCTTGCCGCTCCAAGGCGAACCATAGACCACGCTATGCCCATCAACGATACGTACAACGGGATTGTCATCGTTCATCAGGTCGCAGCCCGGGAGGTTTTTATACCACAGATAGGTGTGGGTACTTTTGCCGGTGCCGCTGGGTGCCGTCATCAGATAACCGCGTCCTTTGCGGCGAATCACACTGGCATGGACAAGAAGCGTCTGCTTATGAACTGTGCTGAAAGCATAGGCAATCATCAGACAACTGTTCAGCCCGAACGAACGCAGACCTTTGCCAGTGGCTTTTACCGCAACATGACAATGGTGGAAACTGCAATCACTTTGCATGATGCAGCACACCTCGCCATCGCCTGCGTGAACAACGAACTGATAGTCTCCACCGGGCAACTGCGCCACATCATACATATTGCCTCCGCAATCGAACTGGCCGATTTCAACTCCCACGGGATGGAACTCCCAGGCATCGTCAATGTCCACCGACAGCACGGGTTCCTCGCCGTCGGGAATACGTTCCAAAGCAAAAGGCTCATAGGAGGGCAGGAGCGCGGGAGCGTCGTGCGAATCCGCAAAACGCAAGAGCACAACGTGGCCTGCAATACGATAGATTCTTTCCTTCATCATTTAGCCTCCTTCGTAGTTTTCGCTTCGCTTGTGGGTTCTACATAGGCAACGGGGAGAAAACGGAACTGGTCCAAACCCAAGGCTTGCACAACAACCCCATTCTTCCGCCCATAACGATGCTTCAGCTTCAGGTACTTCTTTTCCACCTGATTCTTCTTCGTGCCGAAGAAAACGGCACAGGTCATATTCTCCTTCCCCGTTCGCGTTGCCATCGCCTGCTGCAACTGGGCCGAATACATCGAACGGTCGGCCAGGAAACCATTATAATGGACATAAGCCGAATCCATCGTCTGGACATCCGTAAGGAAAGCAACAGAATCGCCTAAAGAAGCGGCAAAACCAAACATATAGACACGCTGCATACGGGCACTCTGGGCGTACGCGCTTAGCACACACCCCGTGAGCAACAAAAGCAGAAAAACCTTTTTTACCATTTTCTTTGATTTCCTGCAAAGGTAACGAAAAATCAAGATATTACAAAAAGGGCATTAGATTTTTTGAATTGTCAGGCCGCAACCATACGGCACAAAAGAGGGGCGATTGTCTCGCCCCTCCGGATTCTTGCTTTTCGGAACATTTGCCTTACCTCAAGCTGTCTTTGTACCAATGGTACAGTTTTTCAACACCTTCCCCGATTTCCACCTGATGCGTCCAACCCAAGGAATGGAGCTTGTCAACAGAGATAAGCTTGCGAGGCGTGCCATCGGGCTTCGTCGCGTCCCATACAATCTCGCCCTGAAAGCCCACCGCCTTTACGACCAAGGCCGCAAGTTCCTTAATGGTCAACTCCTTGCCCGTACCCACATTGATGTGGCAATTACGTATTTCGCCCAAAGCGGGAATGGCACCGCCGCGCCCTTCACTATTATTGCGGTCTACGACACCATCAGCCTTCGTACCATAATGAACGCTGCTGTATTTCTCTACGCCGATAATATCGCTGAAATCAACATTCAGGAGGACGTGAACGCTGGCATCTGCCATATCTTCGCTCCACAGGAATTCGCGCAAGGGCGAACCGGTGCCCCACAGCTCGACGCGATTGTCTGAAATGCCGAAGAAGGCCAGGGCGGCAAGAATACGCTCCTCGGAACTGTTGCCGTCCACATTGTCATTGCCTATCACTGCGGCCAGTTTCGTGGGCGGATTGATGGGGCGCTTGTCCATATCTATGCGAATGGCACTCCAATCGCCCTCGTGAATCAGCTTTGCCAGATAGACCTTACGCATCATCGCAGGCATGACATGCGAGTTCTCCAGATGGAAGTTGTCATTCGGGCCGTAGAGGTTCGTAGGCATAACGGCGATGTAGTTGGTGCCGTATTGCAGGTTATAGCTCTCGCACATCTTCAGGCCCGCGATCTTTGCGATGGCGTACTCCTCGTTGGTATATTCAAGGGGGCCTGTAAGCAAGGCGTCCTCAGACATGGGCTGGGGCGCGTTCTTGGGGTAGATACACGTAGAACCCAGGAAAAGCAGTTTCTTCACGCCATGCAGATGGGCTTGCTCAATCACATTGCATTGCATCTTCATGTTTTGCATGATGAAGTCGGCACGATAGAGCGTGTTCGCCATAATGCCTCCCACAAAGGCGGCAGCCAGCACCACAGCGTCAGGCTGTTCAGCGTCAAAGAATGCCTTTACCGCCTGTTGGTCTGTGAGGTCCAACTCGTGGTGTGTACGTCCCACGAGATTCGTGTATCCCCTTGACAACAGGTTGTTCCAAATTGCAGAGCCGACAAGTCCGCGATGGCCCGCAACATAGATCTTACTTGATTTGTCCAATGCCATGGCAGCCTTATTTCACGATACCCTTTTCCAGATACTCCGCCAGGTTGGTATGTACCTTGGCTGCGGCTTCATCAGCGGCCACCTTCTTCATGTCGTACTCAACCATGATTTTCACCAGATCCTCGAAGGAAGTCTTCAGGGGATTCCAGTTCAGCGTTTGCTTTGCCTTCGTGGGGTCGCCCCAAAGATTCACGACATCGGTGGGACGATAGAAGTCGGGCGACACCTCAACGAGCACCTTGCCCGTTGCCTTGTCAATACCCTTCTCTCTCTCTCCTTCGCCTTGCCACTCCAATTCTATGCCTACGTATCGGAAAGCCAGGGTGGCAAACTCACGCACGGTGTGCTGCACACCCGTTGCGATAACGAAATCCTCCGGCTTCTCCGCCTGCAGGATGAGCCACATACATTCTACGTAATCCTTGGCATAACCCCAGTCGCGCAGGCTGTCCAGGTTGCCCAGGAAGAGCTTATCCTGCTTGCCTTGCGCGATACGCGCCGCCGCAAGGGTTATCTTGCGCGTTACAAAGGTCTCGCCACGACGCTCGCTCTCGTGATTGAAGAGAATGCCGTTACAGCAGAACATGTTATAAGCCTCGCGGTACTCCTTCACTATCCAGAAGCCATACTGCTTGGCAACCGCATAAGGGCTATAAGGGTGGAAGGGAGTCTTCTCGTTCTGAGGCACTTCCTCGACTTTACCATACAGCTCCGAAGTGGAAGCCTGGTAAATGCGGCACTCCTTGTCCAAACCTAACTGACGCACAGCCTCCAGGATACGCAGAACACCCACGGCGTCCACATCGGCAGTGTATTCGGGGCTATCAAAACTTACCTGCACATGACTCTGGGCCGCCAAATTGTAAATCTCCGTAGGACGCACCTTCCCAATTACTCCGAGGATGGACATGGAGTCGCTCATGTCGGCATAGTGGAGATGGAAATGAGGGGCACCCTCCAAATGTGCGATACGCTCGCGGAAATCTACCGAAGAACGACGAATGGTGCCGTGTACTTCATATCCTTTCTCCAACAGAAATTCTGCCAGATACGAACCGTCCTGACCTGTAATGCCCGTGATGAGGGCGACATGCTTATTTGCCATAAAATGCTTTTAAAAATGTAATATGCGATAATTCAAGTGTTTGTCAACCACCAAAGTTAAACAAAAAAGTTCAAAGTCCCAAAAAAAACTTCAGGACTTTGAACTTTCAAATGCAAAAATTGCTTAATAATGCGTTCTTATTCATTCAGATCAACCACAAAGCTTACCTTGCGGCCGCTGGGTGTAATGGCCTTGATCCAAAGGGTGCGGTCGGTGCTCTGATTGGCAGCCGTAACAGCCTCTTCCCAATCCGCAGGCTTCTCCATACGGCGGTCGTTGACCTGCAAGATAACGGTACCCTTCGTTACGCCTATCTGCTTCATCTTCCCGTTTCGGATGGCATTAACAACCACACCATAATTGAGGTTCAACTGACTTTGTTCATTCTCCGAAAGCTCGCGCATGCTTACGCCCAACTGGTCCATATCCACCTCCTTCAGTATCTTCGTACTGCCCTGGCTGTTGCGCAGGACAAGGCTTTCCGTACGTTCCTTCTTGTCGCGGAGATACTTTAGCGACACCTTATCACCAGGCTTGTGCTGGGCAAGCGCTTCCTGCAATTCCGCCATCTTGTCAATCCGCTTACCTTCCAGCTCGGTGATAACATCACCTCTTTGCAAACCGCTTTCGCTGGCCACACTGCCTTCGGTAAGTTCCTGAATACGCACGCCACGCACGGTACCCAGATCAGTCTTGTTCCCCTTGGCCTCCTCCTGGTCAAGATATACACTGACATCCTGACCCTTCACGCCCAATACGGCACGCTGGACAACGCCATAGACCTTCAGGTCGTTGACCACCTTGTTCATAATCGTCGTGGGAATGGCAAAGCCATAACCGCTGTAGGATCCCGTCTGGCTATAGAGCATGGCATTGATGCCTACCAGTTCTCCCTTCGCATTGACCATCGCTCCGCCGCTGTTGCCGCTGTTGATGGCCGCATCGGTCTGGATAAAGCTTTCCACGCCATTGGCACCCAAAGAACGTGCCTTTGCGCTTACGATACCGGCCGTAACCGTACTGGTGAGGTTAAAGGGGTTGCCTACAGCCAGCACCCATTCTCCCAATTTCAAGTTGTCGCTATTGCCGACAGGAATGGCAGGCAGGTTCTTGGCGTCAATTTTAATCAGTGCCAGGTCGGTTGTCTGGTCCGTACCCACAATGCGCCCCTTGAACTCACGGCCATCGTTCAGCTTCACACTGATCTCATTGGCCTGGCCCACCACGTGGTTGTTCGTTACGATGTATCCGTCCTCGCTCAGGATGACACCGCTGCCGCTTGCATGCTGGTCGGGCGTCTTGAACTCGCGCTCCTGAGGCATTCGCCGACCTCCGCCAAAGAAATCGCCGAAGAAGTCCTCGAAAGGATCACGCACTTGGAGACGCTGCGTCCTGCCGGCAACGGTAACGCGAATATTAACCACACTATGCACGCTACTTTCGGCCGCTGCCGTAAGGTCCACCAAGCCGGTCCCGACTGTTACGGCAGGGGCTGCCAAGGGAGCGTGAGCTTCGGAAGCCGAAGTACTGTTGATGGTTCCACGAACTACGCCGGCAGTAACAGCACTGCTTGCAAAAACAAGGGCAGTAAGGCCCATCCATGTTTTCGTTGTTTGTTTCATCTTCATATCTTAGCTTTAAATGTTTCGTGATGCAAATATAAGCCCTTTCACGCTTTATGTGCAAGCCTTAAACGCTGGTTTTGCGTGTATTTAACACTGCGCGCAGGGGTTTTGCATTCCTTATAGTTAGGAGGTCATTAACGAAACATTTACTAACAAAGAAGATGCCAAAGGAGTTATTTGATTACGTAATCTACGGTATTCACCACACGCACACGCTTGATGTAGGGAGTGTTTGCATCGCGGTCTTCGATACTGAACTGTCCCTGCGACGCTTTATGAATCACAAGACTTCCCTTGCTGTCAGTAAATTTCCGGGCAGTAAGAAGGGCGTTCTTTGTTGCCTCCTCCATCATCTCCGGCTTGATTTCGTTCAGTCCCGTAAACTCATAGTTCACACTGCCCGTACTCCAATCCTCACCCAGAATGGCAACACCCTGTTTCATCAATTCGCCCTGCCGGCGCATCAACTGACGCACACGGTCCACATCCTTGCTGGTAACCGTAATAATGCTGGTTGCCCTGAAACGGTAAGCAACCGTCCCGTTGGAATAGTTATCGGCTTGCCGGTCGCTGATGGTGGGCGGGTTGATACTGATTTCCTCGTCCTTAAGGCCTCCCTGTTTCAAAAACGCTACCACCAACTGATTCTTGCGTTCCAAAACATCGTACATCACGGCAGGGTCGTTACCCAATTCCTTATATGTCAACGGCCACGTAATCTTATCCGCCTTTACCTCGCGTTCCGAAAGACCCTTTACCGTTACGATTCTGTTGCCCCGCTGGAAATCCAAGACGGCCGAGCGTAATACAAATCCCAGGGCAATCATACCCAATGCCAGCACTGAAGCGGCAACAATGTTGTTCTGTTTCATTTCCTTTTTTTTTTAATTCTGAATGAATCTGTTATGACACAAAAATAACACATTCCTCTTGTCCTGCCAAAAGGGATGTGTTATTTATTGCTAAAAGAGAAACTTATTATCGGCGATACTTGTCCTTCGTCTTATCTGTATATCCGAAGGGGAAATTGATGCCAGCGACAATATTAAACTTGCTGTGCTGAGGCACATACTGCTTCGTCATTTTTATCTTCCCGATGTTGCAGTCCGTTCCGACAAACAGGTTGAAGGCCTTGGGGTGAATGTTCAGTGCAAAGCCCAAGCGCGCACCCATTGTGCCCACACCAACACTACCTGCGACATCAATCTGCTTGATGGGAGAGATGGTCGCGATCAGTTTTTCCTCGTTCCAGCTATACACGCCCTGAATACGTGTCGTTGAGAGCAAACCGACAGACAGTTTGTCATAGAAAGGCATCTTGTACTCGGCTGCCAAATTCAAGGTGGCACCCAGAGCCGTGGCTTTTCCTTTCGACTCGCCGCTACGCAGGGCATAGAGGTCTTCGATGTCGTCGCCCAAACGATCCGCTTGGTCGCCAAGAGATTCGCCGCTGCCCTGATTGTCGAAGGTCTTTACATTATGGAAACCGTTGAATTCAAATGTCTTGCTGACATTTTCCGCATGGATTTGGTCGGCCCATTTGATAAAACCCAAATCAAGCAATGCAGCGCTCACCTTCAATCCCGGCAGCATCTCCTGCATGTCCCATTCTGCACCGAGGTCAAAAGCCATACCTACGCCGCCCAGACCAGGATTCTTGACATCGACATTTTCAAAGTCAATCTGCTCCTCATAATATTCCGTGCCGTTTGCGTCCGTGCGCTTCACCTGCTTGGGTTCGCCCCAAGTAATGCCTTTGGCTGCGATGTCCAGTGAAGCGTCGGCCGTTGCGGTCCACTTATCCTTGCCACTCAACTTCAACGAGAGATTCTTGCCTGAAAAATTGGCATAAGCTCCGCCAAAAAGCAATTTGGCCTTACCGCCCAGCCGCAGGCCTTCAACAGCCTTCAAGTCTCGACTATAGCCATAACCCAACTCTACCCATGCCATCGCACGCACTCCCAGGTCACTCACGTCATAGTCTTTGTTCTGCAAAGCCTTGGTCATCTCAAAGAAATCCTTCGGGACATTGAACCCCGCAAAAGAGCGCACGCCAAGGTCAATCGTATGGAAAGCTTTTTTAGTGCTAAAGCCTACGGAGAGAATATTCAACCGCACATCGGAAACCATTTTGTTTCTTTTGCTGAATCCGTCCATCGCCTCATCGTAACTGACATCAGGATGCAGATAGGTTACCGTTTTCCCGTTCCGCTGCATGATAAGGTCGCCCAAATGCAAGTTGCCTTGAACACCGATATTTGTATTGCCCAACATGGGGAATGAAACGTATCCCTTATGGGAATAGCCGTGCGCGGGGTTCATCTGATGGCCGTAAGTGTAGCCATCCATAAAATATGCGCTATTCAAATTCTGGGCAACTGCCGTGCTTAATCCACAAACCAGTACAGCACTCAGGAAATATCTATATTTGTTTTTCATAACTATTTATCTTTTTAGTTGGCATCCAGAACTACTTTTCCCTTCAAAGCGATACTGACATCGCTCAAACGCAGGTAGGTTTTCTTATACAAAGGCGCCCCGTCCACAGAGCCTGTAATGATGACATTCAAGACAAGACCATCCAAGGCACGCTTGGCACCCTTGCCAATATAATCGCTCAACTTACCATTTTTGGCTTTCAACACAAACTGAACATCAGCGTCCTGGGCATTAGCAAGTACCTTCTGCGTGTTGATTTGAATCCCGTCGATGACATTACCTGCCTCATCAATAGCCTTCGCCTCAAATTCTACGTTTACGGGCAAATCGGTGGAAACCTTGCCGCTGGCACGGACATAATCAATATTGGACGTTTTAGAATCAATATCCTTCAAGTTGGAAGCCCAGCCATAGAGTTCGTCGCTGACGTAAACAAACTTAAAATCCTGTCCCAAACGCAAGGGGGCATAAAGTTGGGTATCAATAACCAGCTTCTTCTCAACAAAAACATTGGGCAGACCCTCGTCCGTAATGCGGATATTGCTGTATTCCAAGCTCAACAGATCAGGAACGCGTTCCACGAGTTTTCCCGTAGACTCATCCAACACCTCCAGTTTCAGGACATCGCACACATCCCGGTTGTCCTGAGGCTTTAAGGCAGCAATTTCCTTGCCCTTCAATGCTTCAGGGATAAAATCAGCGTCCAAATAATCACAGACACAGGCATAAGAGATGCCATTGGACTTCACCTCCACACCCGTCATCTTCACCACATCCTCCACTCTTTGCAACTTGCCGTTCTTATCCTTTACATAAGGGACTATCGTCAGGTCCATTTTAAAGTTGGCCGCCGCATTGTTTTTGAACGTCAGGAATATCATGGGGTTCACAACATCCAAGACAGCATTCTGGTCCATCCACGACGGGCGCTCCATGAGATCTATCCTGCCCACTTCGTTCAGTGTAACAGTAGAGCCTGTGCCAACGACCAAAAAAGGAAGCTCGTCATGACCATTGGCAGACATGACGATTAGCTCTGCGTCTTGTTTTTGAGGGTCTTTCATATAACTCAGGATGTTTCCCTCCGTTACTCCCACAATATTATCCAAATAGATAGGATTCACATTACTCGTTGGGAACACAAGTTCCTCGTCTCCTGTACCCACCTGCACCAGCATGTCAATATTCTCCAAATCATACTCGTCATCGACATCTATACAAGAATAAGCAAAAAAGGGTAAGACCATAAGCAATCCCTTGCCCAAATGGCTTAAAAAACGATAGTTTTTATTTTTCATGACACCTAAAATTAAGAAACATTAGCCTTTGTTTTTACAAAGTTAATAAAAGAGTTCCAATAATCGACAAATAAAACAGGAAAATTTTACTATATTAAACGAGCTTTTTTACTTAGCCGTACCATCCAGTACAGCACAGGGCAGAACCAAGAGATTCTGTTCACTGTAACGAATGCCCAAAGGGCGTTGGTCGCCCTTTTCACAACGTTGGATAGTGTCTTGTATAAGACGGTCAAAACACGATTGATTATCATCAGAAGGCGTAATGTCATAGAGACAGAAATCCGCCATGTCAATCTGTTTTTCAACGGGAGGCTCTGGCGCAAAACGCAACTTCAAACGCATCACGAAACGCTTGAAATAATCCATCAAGGCACGTAAATGCACGGCGAGCTGAATCAGATAAGTAAAGAAATGATAACGCTGACGAAAATGCTTGTTGATGAAGATAAGCATGGCATCGTAGAAGATATAGACATACCGGTACGAGCTTCGCTGCGTACTCTCGCCTTTATAATGCAAGATAGGCGTGGGCACATAATAATTATGCCACCCGCCTTTCAAAAGGCGGTAAGAAAGATCCACGTCTTCGCCATACATAAAAAAGTCCTCATCCAGCAGCCCCACCTCGTCCAAGGCTGTGCGACGCAGCATATTAAAGGCACCACTGATTACCTCGATACGCGAAATCTGTGTCTCGTCCAGAAATTGCATATAGTATCTACCAAAGAGACGACTTTTGGGAAACAGCTTCGTTAGTCCCGTCATCTTGCACAGCGATGTCCAAGGCACGGGCAGGCCACGACGCGATTCCAAAGCAAAACGTCCGTCTGCACCATACATAGCCACGCCCACAGCACCCGCCTCGGGCGTATCATCCAGCCAATGGATGCAATCACGGAACGTATTGCTCAAAACAAGCGTGTCGGGATTCAGGAGCAAGACATACTCTCCCTTGGAAAGACGGATGGCCTGATTGTTGGCACGGGAAAAACCTACGTTTTCCTTATTCTCTATGTAATGCACCTGAGGAAAATGCCGGCGCAGGAAAGGCACACTTCCATCCGTACTATTATTATCCACCACGAAGACCTCCATGTCAATTCCCTGTCCGGCAACAAAGACGCTGTGCAGACATTGCCAGAGATAGTACTTGACATTATAGTTGACAATAACGACAGATAGTTTCAAGGCAAACAAATTTAAGGGGTTTCTACAGGTGCGGTTTCACTTTCCTGACGAGAAAGCGAAGGCCATACGAACAACAAGGCTAAGGCAGACAGAGCCGCCAGATAAAGCATACTGGGGTCTCCCAAAACATAATGGAGCAATAAGTCCGTCAGCGCAGGTACGAAAAGCAGACTCATACGCAGCATCGCCCAGCGTCTGTAAGCGTCCAAGTTGCCGCACACCTGCAAGCGGACACGTTGGAGGCTCATCAGTTTCAAGGCCCAAGGGATGCAGCACACCGTCAGCAGACTCATAGCCACCTGCACAAGATAGATGGTATCATTATCCAAGACCAGCATGGGAATCAAATCCAATTCGCCCAACACACCGATGCCCAGGCCCAAGAGCAAGAGGACGACAGCCCTAAAATAAAGTGTTCTGTTGGTTTGCTTAAAATGTCCTTCGTCCATAGCGATTATTCCATTACATATTGACTGCGAATTGCGTGCGGTTCACAATACTGCGTCCAAGGGTAATTTCGTCGGTATACTGCAACTCATCGTTCTGAGCCACGCCACGCGCGATGACACTCACACCCACATTTAGCGGAGCCAGTTTGCGATAGAGATAGAAATTCGTGGTATCGCCCTCCATCGTAGGGTTCAAAGCCAGGATGATTTCCTTCACCTCCTCCGCTTGCGCCCGCTGCAACAGGGATTCAATCTGCAGATCGCCGGGGCCTACCCCGTCCATCGGACTGATAACGCCCCCCAACACATGGTACAGGCCACGATATTGTTGGGTGTTCTCCACTGCCATCACATCCTGAATGTTCTCGACGACACATATCAAAGAGTGGTCGCGACGCGGATTGCTGCAAATATCACACACGTCATTGTCCGAGATGTTATGGCACGTCTTGCAAAACTTCACGTTGGCGCGCAACTGCATCACACTTTGTCCAAATTGGTTCACGTCCTGCACCTCCTGGCGCAAGAGGTGAAGCACCAGACGCATGGCAGTCTTTTCACCCACGCCTGGCAGTTTGGCAAACTCATCTACGGCACGTTGCAGCAGTGTTGACGAAATCTGTGGCATCCCTTTTGCTTATAATACGCCCTTGCTGCTTGGCAGCACGAAATGTTCCACATCACGCTTCACCGCCATCTTCAAGGCACGTGCAAAGGCTTTGAAGATACCCTCTATCTTGTGGTGCTCGTTCTGTCCTTCGGCTTGAATGTTCAGGTTCATGCGCGCACTGTCGCTCAGGCTCTTCCAGAAATGCAGGAACATTTCGGTTGGCATATCACCCACACGTTCGCGATGGAAATCCGCCTGCCACACCAGCCAAGGACGGCCGCCAAAGTCCAAGCTCACTTGGCACAGGCAATCATCCATCGGCAGGCAATAGCCATAGCGTTCTATGCCCCGCTTATCACCCAAGGCTTTTAAGATACATTCTCCCAAGGCCAAGGCCACGTCCTCGATGGTGTGGTGTTCATCTACGTGCAAATCACCCTGACACCGTACCGTAAGATCAACATTGCCGTGGCGGGCTATCTGCTCCAGCATGTGGTCAAAGAAGCCCAGACCCGTTTGAATATCACTCTTTCCCTGACCGTCCAGATTCACGCTAACATGGATGTCCGTTTCAGCCGTTTTGCGTGTAACGCTTACCGTGCGTTCTCCGGCGCAAACCACCTCACGCACCTTTTCCCAATCGGGGAAAAGATACTTACATCCCAGGTTCTCTGCCAACTGACGATCGCTCTCCCGGTCGCCGATAACGTAGCTGTTGGCGATGTCAAAAGCATCCGACAGATAGGGCGTAAGCATGGCAGTGCCCGGCTTGCGCGTCGGCAGGTGCTGCTCCGGGAAACTGCGGTCGATATGTATCGCGTCAAACTCCACCCCCTCACCGTGCAGAATCTCAACCATCAGGTTTTGCGTAGGCCAGAAATCCTGTTCAGGATAGCTGGCTGTGCCCAATCCGTCCTGGTTGCTGACCATTACAAGCAAATAGTCCGTATGCCTGGCAATAAAACTAAGCGCACCGATACATCCCGGCAAGAACTGGAATTTCTCGTAGCTGTCTATCTGTTCGTCGGCGGGTTCACGCAAGATGGTACCGTCGCGGTCAATAAAGAGTATCTTTTTCATTTGTATTGTCTTAGAGCACCCAAGATTGCATTGTTCTCGCTGGGCGTGCCAATGGTAATACGCAAGCATTGGCCGCACAGCTGCACGCTGTTGCGGTTGCGCACCACAATTCCCTGCTCAATCAAATAATGATAGATTGCATTGGCATCCGTCATTTTCGCCAAGAAGAAGTTGGCATCCGTAGGATAGACACGCTTACACACCGACAGTTCGGCAAAGGCAGGAAGCATCTTGGCCCGCTCGTTCAAAATCATACGCAGCCAATCGTGTACCTTGCCCGTTTCCTTGAGCAAGGCAAGCGCCTGCTGTTGCGAGAGCAGATTGATGTTATAGGGATATTTCACACGATTGAAAAGTTCGATAATCTCTTCGCCGGCAAACGCCATACCCATGCGGATGGCGGCGCTGCCCCAAGCCTTGGACATCGTATTCAGCACGATGATATTGGGGTATGCCTCCAGTTGGTTGCGGAACTGCGGAGCCTGACTGAAGTCGGCGTATGCCTCATCAATGACAACGATGCCATCAAAATGCGTAATCACCTTTTCTATTTCCTTGGCTTCAAGGTTGTTGCCCGTGGGATTATTGGGTGTGCAAAGGAATATAGCCTTCGTGTTTTCATCCACGGCAGCCAACAGTCGGTCCGCGCTTAATGAAAAGTCTTCGTTCAGCAGCACGGGACGATAGGCGACATCATTGATGTCTGCGCATACCTGATACATGCCATACGTGGGGGCTATAGCCACCACATTGTCCTTGCCGGGGCAACAGAACACGCGAAACACGAGGTCGATGGCCTCATCGCTGCCATTGCCCAGGAAAATCTGTTCAGGGCGAACGCCTTTTATCTTGGCCAGCAACTCCTTCACCTCCCACTGGGTGGGGTCGGGATAGCGGTTAAAAGGCGCGTTGTACGGACTTTCGTTCGCATCCAGAAATACGCTGGCCGCCTTTCCTTTATATTCGTCGCGCGCACAACTATAGGGTGTCAACGCCCAAATGTTGGGGCGCACAAGTTCTTGAAGTGGTTTCATAATCTTTCCTTATTATACCTTACCCGCCTCTACAGCTTCGCGTCTTAGCTTCATGGCCATACGATGTGCGTCCAGGTTTTCGCCGGCTGCCATCAATTCCACGGCGGGACCAATCTTTTTCACACCCTCGGAGGTAATATGCTGGAAGGTTACCTTGCGCATATAGCTATCCAGGTTAACGCCATTATAGGCGGTGGCATAGCCGTTGGTGGGCAGGGTGTGGTTCGTGCCGCTGGCATAGTCGCCGGCACTTTCGGGCGTCAGATTGCCCAGAAACACGCTGCCTGCGTTCACGACGCGCGCCGCCAAATCCATATAATCGGCCGTTTCGATAATCAAATGCTCGGGAGCATAGGCGTTCGCCATATCCATCATCTCAGCTTCATCCCTCAGGACGATCAGTTTGCTGTGTTTCAAAGCCTCTCTGGCAATCTCATTGCGTGGCAACAAAGGCAACTGCCGCTCCAGCTCTTCAGCAACGCGGCAAGCCAAATCGGCGCTGGTGGTCAGCAACAATGCCTGAGAATCCACTCCGTGTTCTGCCTGACTCAGCAAATCGGCAGCCACGAACGAGGCATTGGCGGATGCGTCCGCCAGCACCATCACCTCGCTTGGGCCGGCGGGCATATCGATGGCCGCGTCATGCAGGCTCACTTGCTGCTTGGCACACATCACAAACTGATTGCCGGGACCAAAGATCTTATACACCTTGGGTACGCTCTCCGTACCATAAGCCATCGCACCTATGGCCTGCACGCCACCCGCCTTGAACACGTTTGTTACGCCACTCAAGCGGGCAGCCACCAAAACGGCAGGATGCACCTTGCCGTCGCGCTGCGGAGGCGTGCAAAGCACAATCTCCTTGCAGCCCGCGATCTTTGCGGGAACAGCAAGCATCAGTACGGTACTGAACAAGGGAGCCGTGCCGCCCGGGATATAAAGCCCCACCTTTTCGATGGCAACGCTCTTTTGCCAACAAGTTACGCCCTGCACAACCTCACAAGGCTCTCCCTGGAAACGCTGGGCGGCATGAAACTTATAGATATTGTCGTGCGCCAGCTGTAATGCCTCTTTCAGCTCTGCCGGTACGAGGGTCTCGGCCTCGGCAAACTCCGCATCATCAACGCGCAGGCTGCTAAGTTCCACGTGATCGAACTGTGCCTCATAGCGCAAAACGGCTTCGTCGCCATGTGCCCGGACATCGGCCAGCACACCGGCCACCAGGTTATTCAAATCCTTGGCATCCTTCGTGGGACGCTTGAGGAGGTCGTTCCACGCGCTACGTTCGGGGATATAGATTATGTTCATCAATAAATCATTTTCTCGATCGGCAACACCAGGATACCCTCGGCACCCAGTTCCTTCAGCTTGCCGATGATGCTCCAGAAGTTCTTCTCGTCAATAACGGTATGTACGCTGTTCCATCCCTCCGTTGCCAAGGGCATGACGGTGGGACTCTTCGCACCGGGCAGCACGCTGACCACCTCCTCTACCCTATTGCTGGGCACGTTCATCATCACGTACTTCTTGTCTTCGGCGTTCTTCACCGCCTCGATGCGGAACAGCAGTTCGTTCAGCAGTTCACGCTTCTCTGGCGAAAGGTTCTTATTGGCGATCAGGAGCGCCTCGCTCTCCATCACCACCTCGACTTCTCTCAGGTTGTTGCTCACCAGCGTGCTGCCGCTGCTGACAATATCAAAGATGGCGTCGGCCAAACCGATGCCCGGACTGATTTCCACGCTGCCCGTAATGACATGAATCTCGCTCTGCACGCCCTTCTGACGCAGAAAGCGGTTCAGGATGCCGGGGTAAGACGTGGCTATCTTCTTTCCCTGAAACCACTGCAGCCCGGGATATTCAACGGCCTTGGGAATGGCCAGCGACAAACGACACTTGCTGAAACCCAAAGGGCGAACCACGTCGGCCTGCTCCTGACGCTCCTCGTACTCGTTCGCGCCTACGATGCCCAAGTCCGTAACACCGGTGGCAACGCTTTGGGGAATGTCATCGTCACGCAAATACAAAATCTCAATGGGGAAGTTTCCGCTCTGAACCAAGAGCGTGCGCTTGCTACTCGGTACCTTGATACCAGCCTCGGCCAACAGGGCCATCGTGTCCTCAAACAGTCTACCTTTGGACTGAACCGCAATTCTCAACATAATTTTCTTCTTTTTTTCGAATAGTAGCACGCAAAAGTACGAAAAAACTACTAACTTTGCAAACAATGTAACATTGTTTAAAGGAAACAACACATGTATATTATTGGTATAGCAGGAGGCACCGGGAGCGGTAAGACAACTGTAGTAAGAAAAATAATTGAGTCATTCCGCGGAAACCAGAATGTGGCCATCATTCCCCAGGACTCTTATTACAACGACACCACCCACCTGACGATGGAAGAACGCCGGCAGATAAATTTCGACCATCCCGACGCCTTCGATTGGAAACTGCTCATCAAGCAAATCAAGCAACTGCGCAACGGAGAGGCCATTGAGCAACCCACGTACAGCTATATCGAAAGCAACCGGCAAAAGGAAACCATTCACATCGAGCCTTGCGAGGTAATTATCATCGAAGGCATCATGGCCCTTTGGCGCAAAGAGATGCGCGACCTGATGGACCTGAAGATTTTTGTAGACGCCGACCCCGACGAACGGCTCATCCGTGTTATCCAGCGTGATGTCGTTGAGCGGGGACGCACCGCACAGCAGGTTATCGACCGCTATCTGAAGGTGCTCAAACCCATGCACCTGGAATTCATCGAACCCACCAAACGCTATGCCGACCTGATTGTTCCCCAAGGCGGACACAACAAACAGGCCATCGACATCATGCGCACCTACATCCACCACCGCCTGCCCTGAAAAGAGGCGAAGAAGCCACAGGAAGAATTGACTAACCTTGCCACTTGCTTTTTGCTCTTGTCATTAGCGGTCCGGCGTGTTAAGAATAGTTAAAGCCCAATGGCTTTATATTGAAAATATTCCTGTTTTGTTTACATTTGTAACTCAGTATCATGAGAAAAACCGCAGAAGTTTTTTCGTGAAAGCGTAATACCATAGTTATAAGTATTTAAATACAAAGTAGTTGAAGCGTAGCAACCTGACAAGAATGATAAAGGCCTGGATGTTATTGGTAACATTCATGGCCATGTTGTTCGTCAAGAGCTACCATACCCATCCCTTGGCGGATAACGCGTTCAAGACTGCTGCTGACCACCATGGCGAATGGAAGGCACACTGCTTGATTTGCGACATTTTATTACATAAGTTTGGCGAAGCAAAGACATTTCATTTTGTGCCCGTCCGGCTTTATGTAATCACAGACCAACCCCAGACATTCATCTCACAGGTTGTTTTCAGGCCTGTTGCCACTGTAAAAGCACATGCTCCACCTATAGCCATGTTTCTATAGAGGAGTCGTGTAGCCATGACATAAATTTCATAACGCATAAGACACCGCGCAAGCCGTACGCTTGCCGCGAGTAGTTTCGTTGGACGGGTAAGGCCATAAGCCTTGCTTACATTATATTGTCGTGGATGTCGTGCAAGTCGTAGCTTGCACGGTATTTGTCCGTTGTACAAAATACGCCTCCACTCCCTTACGAGATTTTTGCAGGATTTCCCTGATAGCGAATGCCCGTTTGCCGCGACACACATGACGTGAAGCATACGGGGCGTGCATCCGTCAGGGTCTGCATTTACCATGATTCAAAGAAACCAACAGAAATATGCGTAAATCACATTTTCCGGTAATGGTGATGATGGGCGTTTGTCTGCCGGGGGTTCTCCATGCCCTGACGAAGCCGCTGCCAACAGACAGTATCATATCCACCCAGCAACTCAACGAGGTGGTCGTGGCCACAGAACGTAACAAGGCAAGCATCAACAGCGTGAACAGCACACTGGGAACGAAAGCAATAGACAAAGCTATCGGAAAGACACTCGCCGCACTGCTTGAACAGGTAAGTGGCATCAGTTCCATACAGACAGGAAGCACCATTGCCAAGCCCGTAATCCATGGCATGTATGGCAACAGAATCCTGTTGATTAACAACGGTGCCAGACTCACCGGACAACAGTGGGGAGCCGACCATGCACCGGAAATAGACAAGAACAGCTTCCAGAAAATAGAGGTGGTGAAGGGAGCCGAGAGTGTGCGCTACGGCTCGGAGGCTCTCGGGGGCATCATCCTCATGGAACAGAAATCGCTCCCATACGGTCTTGCGACACCTCAGGGGCATCTCAGTGTCATGTATGGCAACAACGGGCATCGTTACGCCATGGCCGGAATGGCGGAGGGAAAGATACCCGGCAGCAAAGGCCTTGCCTGGCGACTGCACGGCACATACGGAAACAGCGGCGACCAGCGCACGGCACACTATCTGCTCAACAACATGGGCTACAGGGAGGCTAATGTATCGACAGCACTCGGCTACAACAGGGGAGCATGGCGTGCAGAACTCAACTACAGCCTGTTCGACCAAAAGATCGGTGTGATGCAGAGCGCGCAGATGGGTAATGAGAACCTTCTGCAGGAGCGTATTCGCCTGGGGCGGCCAGTAAGCGTTACGCCATATAGCCGGACCATAGGCTATCCTCACCAGAAGGTCATGCACCATACAGCCATTCTCAGGCTGTCCTATCACACCGCTACCTGGGGCAGTTTCGAATGGCAGACATCGTATCAGCACGACAACCGCCGCGAAAACCGTATTCGCCGCATGAACAACTCGGACATCCCCACCGTAAGTCTGCGGCTGCAATCGGTACAGAATACGCTAAACTGGAACAGATGGCACAAAGCATGGAAGAGCGAGGCTGGTGTGCAGCTGCTCAACGTCGAGAACCACAGCGAACGGGGAACGGGTGTGGTGCCCATCATCCCCAACTATACAGAACTGGCCGTGGGCGGATATGCGGTGCAGAAATATTCCGGCGACAAATGGGGAGCCGAAGCGGGGGTACGCACCGACTACCAACACACCCAGGCCGACGGCTATGACTGGACAGGACAGCGCTATGGCGGACGGCATAACTTCACCAACTTCACTTACAGCATTGGAGGGCACTATCGTCCCACCCCCCGCTGGCGACTGACCTCCAACTTCGGCATGGCGTGGCGGGCCCCGCACGTCTACGAACTCTATAGCAATGGCAACGAATTGGGATCGGGCATGTATGTCATCGGAAACAAGGCACTCAAGTCGGAGCATAGTTACAAGTGGATTACGTCCGCCGAGTACCGGGCGCCGATGGTCCGTGTCAGAGCCGACGCTTATCTGCAATGGATAGAAAACTACATCTACGACGAGCCTACCCATAGCAACATCGTGGTGGTCGCAGGTGCCTTCCCCGTATTCGCCTATAAGCAGACCGAGGCTTTTTTCCGGGGAGTCGACCTCGACGTACACTTTACGCCCATCGCCACAATAGACTATCACCTGATGGGCGCCGCCATATGGGCCAACGAGCGCGGCACGGGCAACTATCTCCCTTATATTCCCTCGGCACGGCTGAGCCATACGCTGACATGGAATCCCCGCTGCCGCGGAAAGCTGCGACCCTCCGTGGGCATTACCCATCGCTTTGTGGCACGCCAGAATCGTTTTGACCCCAAGACAGACCTCATCAACTTCGCGCCCAGAGCCTACAACCTACTGGGATTTGAGGCTGCACTGGAGTGGCTGCTTGGCGGTAAGCAAAGCCTACAGATAACGTTGATGGGCGACAACATCCTGAATCACGAATACAAAGAATATACCAATCGCAGCAGATACTATGCGCACGACTTGGGGCGCGACATACGCTGCATGGTAAAATGGAACTACTGACATTCCGCAATCCAGTCCGGAAAACAAATCGAGAAAAGAAAAAAAATAACATGTATCATCATAAAACTCCAAACAGATGAAAAAAACAAAATCATTTAAGGCGGCACTCGCACTTGTAACAGGCGGCCTGATGACGGCAGCCATGGCGGCATGCAGCCCCGATGAACCGACCAACGAAATCACCAAGAAGCTGCACGAGGATCCGTTTAAGGCGATACTGACCTTGCAGGAAGGTGAACTGTCTGGCAGCCAATTCAATGCCAACCCGAGGATGACGGACTTCAAGTCTTCCGTACAGCCCGCACAGCAGATTGTGTGGGAGACAATTCCCGGAAAGGGATGGCAGATTACCAGCACGGACAAAGGTTTCAAAGTGAAGGACTTCAAGACTCATCCCAACGTGGTCTACTCCCTGAAGTTCGATTACTACAACGTGAACGGAACGTCCATGAACTACCAGTTCTTCGACAACGGACAAGACAAGATCCACCAACACTTTTTCAGCGTGTACAGGGAAATCATCGCACCAGACGGCACCGTGGGCAACCGGCGCGAGACAAAAAAAGAAAACCTGCCCTTCGACTACAACTATGCCGATGAATACAACGGAAACTATATCGCCGACACAAACCCGATGGGGTTTCAGGGATTCATCCGCTTTTTGCAGCCAGATACCGAATTCCACCTCAACATCGAACTACTTCACGCGCCAAAATCAAAACTCGAAGACAACGGCAAGCCATCGCCTTTCTACCTGCCGTCAAAAACAAACCTCAGCACCGGGCTGTGGGACATTGTCATTGCCGTACCGGTGCGGATAGAGTAAGCTGACAAGGACAGGCATCCGCTGACATAGCGGAAAAGGTGTCAAAGAAAACTCCACGTCAGCATATCAATTCATTTATCAATAACCATAAAAGTAAATGCTAATTATGAAAACAAAAGTATTAAAATCCGCGCTCAGCCTCATGGCAAGCGCATTGTTAGCCTTCGGCATCATCTCGTGCAACTCAGACGACCCTATCATCAACAAGAAGGAAACAACCAACAAAATGCTTGTGCCGGCAAGGGTGGAAATCAGTATCTACGAAGGTCATCTCCACGGCGTCAAGAAATTTCACCAGAACACTCACGCCAAGGAACTGAAGTATCTGGGCACCAACTACAAACTGGTTTACGAACTGAAAGGAGACAAGTGGATGGCAAGCCCCGAGAACAAAAAGGTAACCATCCTGGCCGATCCTACCAAGGGGGGAGCCACGGCTTTCGACATACACTATTTCGACAAAGACAACAACGAAATCACCGGACAATACATCACAGGCGGCGAGAACCAGCACTACCAGCATTTCTTTATAGCCAGAGACATCCAGTCCGGCTATGGAGACATAGAGAAGAAAGAAGTGAGCAACGGTCCCGATTTCTTCGACTACGAATATTGCGACACCGACCCGTGGAACGAGACCAACCACTCGGGACGCGCGCAGTTCGTTGACGCATCACTCGCCGTTGGCATGAAGGGCTACTTCCACTTCCTGGCACCCTACAAGCGCTTCAACCTTGAGGTGAAACTCATGCGCGCCGAAAACAACAAACTCACAGACGGCAAGCCCTCACCCTTCTACGCTCCTACAGAGCAGCAAATCGCCAAGGCAGAATGGTTGCCAAGCATTCTCATCCCCGTTGACCTCTACCTCAGCACCGCCGACCTGGAACTCGAAGCCGAGGACTATGACAATGAGGCGATACTGACCAAGGAAGAGAGTGAATTCAGCGAGCACGACCGTCATGTAATACGTACGCTGATGGATGCCTTCGGCGAGACAGACTTCCACAAAGGTGTGGCGGAATTCTTCTGGAACATTGTTGGCAACAGTGGCCACGACATGGATAACTTCTGGTTCTAACAGAGCCGAAGACAATGTGTCGGGCAAAGATAGTGGGAACGCACTCTCTGGGTGCTTATCCCACTATCCTTTGCGTAATCATTAAATGTCAAAGTTGCTTTCTCCACGCACCCCGATGTAAGGACGGGACAGATAACCGTTCAAGAAAAGGAGACAGAGTAATGCGGTCGGCAGATTTGCCGACCGCTCCTTTCTTTCGTGAGCCTAAGCGGATAAAGAAAGGAGCAAAGAAACCCCAATGAAAAACACCTCGTTACTTTTGACAGTGAGTTGAGACGGCTCAAAAGTAACAAAAAAACAATGGTGTATTATGTTTTCTTAGTATAGATACGTATCATATCTTTTTCTGGTACAAAAGATGATATATAATTTTTCTTATCAAGGATTTCAACTAATTGCATTGAATAATCGTTCTTCGGTATCGCTGGGTTCTTCCCTCTTTTAGCTATCACACAATAAGGTTCGGGAAGGGTTTTGAGGAAAGTATCTATCTCTTCTTCCGTTACATCATCCTTTTTAAGGATTGTCTGATTTATAACTTGGATTTTTTCTTCAATCTGTTTAGAGTTAGCCAATATTTCACATAACACAGCATAATCCAAATCTACACCTTCTTGTTGTAATACTATGACAATCTGTTCTGCTAAATCTTGATTATCCTCAAGATGATTTTCTTGTACACATGGAATCAGCAAGCTTTTCTCTTTTATTGTTAGACCTGTTGAACTAAATAATATTGATACTAATTCCTTTGAGTAACTAATATCCGATGGGGTCTTTAGATATTCAGACTTTTGGTTTAACAAATACTGTACAAAAATTTTATCTCCAAAAGGCAATAGCTGCTTTGTATTAAATTCATTGTATTTTAGCATTGAATTTCGCAATAATAACTCCATTTTGTCATGGGGTAATTTAGATAAATCCGTTCCTCCAAATCTCCACCTTTTGAATACTGGTAAGATTTCTCTAAATACATTTATTGGAAGAGAGTCAGTGGCAATAAGACAATGAAGTAAGTCTTTTTCTATCTCTTCAGATGCGAAAGGAGACTTAATTAAATCGCCTATGGAGTTTTCTATGAATCGAATTAATTCCTCTGTAACGCTGTTACCTTTTAATAAATAATATTCATAGATTTCATTCCAAGTTGGAGCAATAAGAAATTGTTTGACAGCAAACTCCTTGTTCTTTTCATCTTCTATTTCGCTCAGACTTATAGAATTTGATTGATTTTTCAAATAAGACTTCTTTGTTTCCTCGTCTATTGATTCATTTTCAATCAGCTCAATAATAGACTCTGGAGATTCTTCTTTTGAAGCTGGTTCTGAAAATATGTTCTTAAGACAAACTGTAATATGATTGATTGCATTTTTAATAAATGTGTCATTGTTTGTTTCGTATACCAATGTAAGATTTAAAGAGGGGGCTGGCATCTCTTTCTTTGAAAGATAGTTTGCTATGAGCAAAATATTTTTCTGGTTGAATTCATACGAATTGGTTTTAATAATAGTATCAAGAAGTTCTTCTGATTCTTTATTTAACTCAACAAATTGATATTTATGTGCATTTACGAGATTCTGAAGATGTTCTATTCCAACCTTTGGCAACAAAGATAAGAAGTAAGGATAGTTTGCAGCAAACCATTTCTTGCTGTTCGCAGTAGATTTATTAATTTCAGCATACTTTATCCAAATTTCAAGTAAAATTAACCGAGATTCATCAGTATAGTTAATAAAAGCTTCCCAGAAATTAGTCTTCTGCGAAAATAAATATGAGAATACAACATCGGCATCTTCTTTGAAAGTATTATAATATTGCGCAAAAAAATCCCAAGCCTTATTTTTTATTGTGGTCTTGACAACTTGGCGCATTCTCTGCTCGTATTTTTCCGAGTTGCTTAAATAGTGTAGAACCCATATGTTTAATATAGCTTTCGTTTTATATGCATAATCGGGAATCTCTGCAATGCAATTCTCAACATTATCAAGGTGTGCGTCAAAAGAAATCTTTCTATTCAACTTAACTCCTAAAACGAAATTCCAGTCATTTTGGGAAATCATATTCCCATAAAAATATGAAATGTAGTCATAGAAATTCTCATCAATATAGCCCCTCAACAAGAAAAGTTCTATCATTGGTTCTAATTTTAAATCCTTATACTCATTGCATTCTTGAAGATTAACTTTCTGCATGAGTTCAGAACATTTCAAAGAGTTTAATTCAGAAAGTTCTATTTCTAATTCAGATATATTTTTTGACAACTCTTCAGAATTAATTTGCATTGCTTTTAACCTTTGATGGTACGGAGTTTTACATATCCTCTTTTCAATATCCGAAAAAGAAATACTTATAGATGCTGAACTATCATTATTATAGTAATCAGTATATCGATATTCTATATTAGAATTAGATATGAGAGTTTCAAAAAGAGATTCTTCCTCACTTATTCTTTGAAAATCGTATAAATTGCTATTAATTTTTACTTTTGACGCCCCCAGGTTTAGTCGGTTCCGATATTCATCAACATATAGTTGTCGTAATTCTCTTTCTGACAAATGACGATTTTGCAATATAAGTTCATTAAACTCTTTTGCTTTGTCTATTTTTTGTCTTATTTCTTCATTTATAAGTTCTACAAAAATAGGCTTTAATTGCAAACACTTATATACTTTGCCTTCACAACGATGCAATTCAGCAAATGTACGAGGATAGTAATTCTTGAAAATAATCATTGCAAGTAAGTTTTGAGGCAGTAAATCTTTCGAGAGCCTTTCTCTATATTGTTGATATTCATTTGCAATATTCTTAAGCAAGCGCATATCATTAATAAAGAATCCCATTTCTTTTAAATCTACATCTGCAATGTCTTTATATCCCTTTGCTTCCAATTCTCCTTTTAATTTGTCCTTCGAGTTAGAAGGGTTAATGGTGGGAATGACAGTAGTGATATAATCAAAAAATTTAGACCGCTCGGAATCTAAAAACATATCATCCTTGATTGCATAAATAAAGACAATAGGTCTTTCACCTTTTCGTTCAATGACTTTAGATTCATTTAATAGTAAATTCAGTTCACGAAGTTTTAAGAATATGTCAGATGTCTCAAATCTATCCAAATCCTCTATTATAACTACATTATAATCTGTAACTTGAAAGAAGTACAATATTTCATCTAAATGTTCATTAAAAATAGATGCTTCTGATAGTTTTATTTCTCCATTCTTCAAATTCAATACATTTAACTTACTATTTCCAAGGGCTTGGATAAAGTATGATATAAGAAGGAATAAAGCACATACCATATACACGATGGCAATTGAATCTCCGATAATATTTAACCATTTACCGCTTAGTAAATTACAAATCCATTCAACATAAAAAACATGTGGCTCAAAGACAATAATAAAAGCCATAAAAAAAAGAATAATCACCGAAGTGATTTTTCTCAGTGTCCATTTATCTATATGAAAAATGCGTTTTATGCGTGAATTCGGGATAAGACTTTGTTTTTCCCGATATATCAGTTGCTGTAAAATACTATATTCTATTAAACGGTTAAGTTTTTCGTTATTCTTGTCATTATCTTTATCGACATCTAAATTCTCTCTTTCTTGTTGATAAGCCTTTAAGGTTGCTAAGGATAAATGAAGATATTTATATTGCGGATAATCTTTTCTTAGAGTTAAGATAACAGAACTTTTTCCAGAGCCATAAGGTCCTGTTACTGCTATATTTTTGGCATCCATCTTGTCAAGGCGAATGGCGATATCCTCAACTGTTTTATACGCCTTGTCTCTAAAATCAATAGCCGTCGGAGTAAGAACGCTTTGCTCATTGTCCTTATGAGGACGTTTGTCCTTGCTGCAAACAAAATTCTGTAAGAAACACGTAAGTTTATCCAAAATCCTTTGAAATGCCATGGTAACGATATTTTATTTGCAAAGATACTTATTCATAGCGAGAAGGACGAATAACACAGAAAGAAAACACTCCTTGCAAGCGGATAAAACTTGCAAAGGGCGTACTTTGTGAAATCAGGGTATATAAAACAGGGCAAACTCCACCTTTCGTCGTTTGACAGGACCTTTGAGGACTTTACCCTTGTATCGGCAGAACGAGACATATTCACGGTAAATATCCCTATTTCCCGACTCCAATTTTCGGACAAGGCGACTCTTCGGTCGCTTGCCACTTCCCAAGAGGCGATACTCGCCTACATTGTAGGATAGAACGGTGGGCAGGAGCGCATCTTTACCAAACCTTTGAAACGAAGCAAAACGCTTCATCAGGTCTACCCGAAGTAGAGAGTCCGCCTGCCGTTCCGTTATTGCCGCCGTGAACCGCTCTCCGGGCAGAAGCCGATGTCCGTAACCCACATAGGGATAGTTCTTCCAAGTATGTAAGCCCACGAAGTGCTTGATGCAGACAATGGCACGCTCAAACGGGGACAATGAGAGCAGGGCATTCCTGCCGTCCTGAGCGGAAAGCCGTAAGCAGGAAAGGCAGACAAGGCACAAGACGACAAGTTTACTTCTTGTTCTCATTCGGTTTCTCCTTTTCCTCATCCCTTTGACTGTTGAACTCAAACGAGAGTTTTGCCGTCTGTCCGAAATTATCCTCCACATACACGTCTATCGTCTGTTGGTCGGTGGAAGCGGAGGTGTAGTACAGCCTGAACTTTTCTTTAATGATCGGATAGCGGTCATTGGGCTTAAAGACCGTACCGTTATCCATTTTTAGCGAGTCTTTGCCGTCAGACTGGAAATAACGAATAGTATAGCGTGCATCCTCAAACCGTCTCTTCCGTTTGAGCGTGCAGCGTATCTCCGCCGTCTGCCCTTTGGCAATACGCTTCTGCACCGGCATCGTCTCTACCGTGAACGGGTACGCCTGCTGAATATCCAACTCGTGATCACAAGCAGATAGACAAAACCCTGCGAGGGCAAGCACTCCCATTACCCAAATCGTATTCAATATTTTCTTTCTCATTGTTCGTTATCGTTTTGTTGTTATACACTGTTCCCTGCATTCTTGGAAAGCAGAAACTCATTCAAATCCTTATGCTCGGCATACAGGAAGGAACGGTCGATGACCTTCTCCCCGAAGCACTCATACAATCTCCGAAAAGTCCTTCGCCCCGCATCGTCATTGTCGAGGAAGCATTCTATCCTTTCATAGCCCTGTAAGGCTTTCACCGCCTTCTCCACGTTGGAAACGGAATTAAGGACAAGCCAGTTCGAAGCGATGATACCAAGTTGCATAGCGGAGAGGTAATCCATAAAGCCCTCGAATACAGAACATACGTCCGAGCCGTCATGCCTCAATGAAATATCCTTCGGCGGTATGCAGCCCTTGAAGAAGCGGTTGCGAAGCTCCATACCTCCGGCATCGTTACGAAAGCCGATGGCATAGTACCGTTTGCCATGCACACGGTATCGAACCTCCTCGCAGTTGGGTATGGCAACGTGGGCATTGACACCCCGCTCTTTCAAGTAGCCCAGCAGTTTGGCGTCCTGCAACGGTCGCACCCAAATATCATTGAAGACGGGTTCTTTCTCTTCATTCCTTTGTGGATGTTCTATTATGGGAAGCGGACACGTTCCGCTCTTTGCGATGTAAGCCGCCCGCAGAAGAAAATCACCGCTTCCGATAAACTCTCCTGCCAAGTCGAAGATGTCGCCGCCTTTACCGATCCCTAAATCGAACCAAACATTCTTGGCGGTATCGACTTTGAATGAGGGTGTCCGCTCCGTGCGGTACGGAGCGGAATACCACAAAGCGTTTCCTTTTTGTTTGGTCGGATGAATCCCCATTGCGTTTAGGAAGTCCGCAATGGGAATTTCTCTCATCTTCTCTACCTCCATCATCAGTCAATCATTATTTTCAGTCCGACACCGTATTGCATATGAAAACGCCCCGTAGAGCCTCCCCACAGACAACGCTCCCTGCCATAGAGCAGCAACACCAACCTGTCCGTCAGATAGGTCTCCGCCTGCAAGGTGACGGCTCCGCCATAAAGAAAGCCGTCCTTATTGCGTAATGTAGCACCGTCAAAGAGCCGTTTCTCTCCGCCATTGACCGTCTCATAGCCCACCAAGGCGGAAATACCTGCGGAGAGGAAGAAGGTCTTGCTCCCGTCCGAAAGCACGCCAAAGAAGAGGTTCATCCGAAAAATGCATAGTTTCGATGCCGAAAAATGAGTATAAAAAGAGATAGCTAAGATTTTATTTCTACCTTTGGTTACCCCTAACTAAAGAGTAGTAATATGAATCCCAGCTATCTATATCATGCATTTGGTGTTCGCCACCAAGAATGTACCAAAACTGAGTACAAAGGTAACCCAACTATTCATCACATCAAGACTCGCAAAGAGAAATTGTGCTGTCCGGAGTGCGGAAGCCGTAAGATTATCCGTTCTGGTTGTCAATACAGAGATATA
>JAQYEW010000068.1 GCA_028723455.1 Prevotellaceae bacterium
TTCGCGAATACCGACGCTAAAACGGTCGTATTTTTTATAGTATAGTTTTGGGAAAATTATCGGTTATTTTTACAAAAACTAACCGATAATTTGCCCAAAACATATATTTGTTTTTTCGGGGGCTACGGTGGCCCGGGAAAAACGGTCTGGAAAGAGCGGATAAAAACGGCAGCCAGCCCGTTGAGTGCGAAACATCATCGGGCTGGCTGTTTTGTCAGTCGGAAGTCTCTGCTTCCTGATCCATGATCATAGCCCACATACTGCATCTGGGCGGGAAATCTTGTTCTTCACAGCGTCCGCACCTTCGATGCGTGTACTGTCCGTGGTCGTGAGTAGCAGGTCGTCTGTTCCTTTGCTGTTACTCTGCAGGCGCCCATTTGCAACGAACAGGAGAGACGATGGCACCCTCAGCTTTCAGCTGTTTCATGGCTGCGTCCACTTCTTTGCGGTCAAGACCGCTGAGTTCGGCGATTGCGCCTGCATTGAGAGGCTGCCCGGCATTTTTCATGGCTGCCAATACTTTCTCTTTTGCGTCCATAGTTTTATGATTTGATGTGTTATTTGTAAAAATGTAATCCCAACCGTAAGGGTTGTTTCGTGTGTGGCTGCTTACCAAATGTCCTCGGGAGTCATGGGGTTGTTGTACACCTCCTTGGGGCATAGCTCGATATAGTCGAGGAAAAGCTGTTTCTTGTCGCTGTCGATTACGTTCTTCAGTTTCAGGTAGTACACCACGTCGGGATCCATGGTTTCGGTGAGCATGATTCGGCGTATCTCGTAGTAAAGGTCGCGTCCCGACATGGGAGTCAGCGGACTGCCCGCGCAGTAGATCTTCAGGCCCTTCATGAAGCCGTTGTTGCGCATTTTCTTGTCCACCTCGGCATTCTGGTCGTCGTCTTTGGTATCCTCCTCCCAACCTACGGGGCTGGGGGTGTTACCGCCGTCGGTCATCACATAGAGGCCGTTCATGCGGAAATCCAGAGGAATGCCGATGGCGGGCAGGGCGTTCTTGTTGCTGCCCCAATAAACCTGTGCGATACTGCGGTAGGGCACGCCCACGGAGGTTCCGATGCGCAGCTCGTAAGTGCCTTTGCGGGGAACGGGTGGAAGGCGCAGGATGATTTCGTAGCGTCCGATCACATTGAACTCGTCGCCCAGGTAGTTGGGCCAACCCTTTTCACGGCCCAGGAGGTAGTAGAACTTGGTGCCTTCCAGAATGTCCATATCCTGGAAGTACTTGTACTCGTTGTCCGAGGGTATGCCCACGGTCATGTTGCGGGCCGTGGTGATGGTCTGGCCTCGGATATCGTTGTTCATGAATTCGGGGAACATGCTGGACACGTCCCAGCGCAGCCGCTGGCGGTGCAGGTTGTCGCGCGTTTCTTCGCTATACCACAGCAGTTGGTTGATGGGATAGATGATGGCGTTCACAGCCTCCAGGCTGGCCTTGTCGCGGTCAACGAATATGCCCGTTTTGTCGGGGTCGCAGGAAAGTTCCCCGTAGGTGCCCTTTCGGCCGCTGTCCAGATTGGGGAAGCGGTTGAGATAGACGCCGCCGCTTTCACGGCTTTCGTAGATTTTCAGCAGCCGGCGTTCTCCCATGGAGGTATATAGCTCGTACATGGGTACTCCCAACGTGTTCGTCTTGGGGTTGTAGCCCTGTTCGTTGTAGTGTACAACCAGCTTGTCGACGGGGATGCGGCAGGGCAGCAGGTGGTAGGTGATGAACTGGTAAACGATATTCTTGGGGTCGGAGTATTTGTTATCGGTCGTGGCGTTGGGATACACGCCCTGGCCGATGAGGTATTGCTTCACGTCCTCGATGGAGATGTCTGTAGGGTCCTTGCCAATGGCCTGCCGCCAGAAATCGTCGGTTTCGGCAAAGAGAGTGAAGCCGTACTTGCGGTGCTCAGGGAGATAACCGATCGATCCTTCCGTCGGGTGGGTGCTCAGGTCGATCAGCCGGCCGGTTTCGTACAGTTCCTCATAGCGTTCGTCGCGAATCTTGCCTAAGGTGTCGTTCAGGCCGCAAGCCAGCACCAGTTTGGCCGCCACTTGGAAACTGCCTCGCTTCTCGTCGAGGAAGCTGCGCAGCAGGTCCGTCAGCGCATCGTTGCCAAGGGCTACCACACCATCCATCTGGTGGATGACGCCGTTTATGGCAGGGATGTCGCGGTTGCGCATGGACATGGGGGCCGTCTTGTTAACCCAGATGCTGTCGGGACCCATTTGTCCGCGCCGTATGGTAAGTTTGCGGTCGGAGAGTACGGGCGAGGCCAGTTCTTCGTTCTCGGCAGAGGGGAAGGATCCCGTATAGTAAAGGATGCCGTTGCCGTTGCTGTCGAAACCACCCGGATCAATGATGCTGTTGTACACGATGGTCTGTCGGATGGAGTCGGCCTGTCTGGTGGTTGCGAAAGCGTCCCAGGAGGCTTCGCTGATTACGCCTCTGTGGGCCAGACTGTCCAGGTAGCTCCGGATGGCTTCGTTCGTGGGGGCGAACACGGTGTAGTGTCCTCGGGCCGAGAGCAGCTGCATCACGGTGGATTTCGATTTTTTACTGATGCGCACCTGATTCAGCAGCTTACAGTATTCGCTGAATTGCTGGTGCTTGCTCAGGTACGAAGCGATGGTCTCGTTGCGTAGTGTGAAGCGGTCTGAGGTGTCTATGTCTTCCTTGCATGCCAGCAGGAAAAGGGCACAGAATGCCAACGAGGAAATGTAGTGAAGGGTTTTGGAGATTCTCATAGTTCGGGTTAGGTTTTTTTCCGGTTGCCTTTTCCTTGCAAAAATAGAACATTTCCCCGATTCGTACAAACTTATTCGGTTTTTTTGAGGATATTGTTGATTTGCCAGTCTTGGCAGAAAAATCAATGATGATTTTCAACGAAAACTTGATGGAAATTACTAACTTTGTATGCAAACAACCTTTAACCCTAATCTTATGAGCTCGATGCAACGACCTTTCTCTCTTTTGTCGCTTTTCTCCCTGGCCGTGCAGTTGGCGGCCCAGTCTCAGGAGCGTCCCAACATCATATATATAATGAGCGACGACCATACGGCGCAGATGATGTCCGCCTATGGCAACAGCCCCATTGCCACGCCCCACATGGATGCGCTGGCACAGGAGAATGGCGTGCGCTTTCAGCACAGCTTCGTGGCGAACAGCCTGAGCGGCCCTTCGCGCGCCTGTATGCTCACGGGCAAGCATAGCCACAAGAACGGCTTTACGAACAACGAGCATGGAGTGTTCGACGGTTCGCAGCAGACGATGCCCAAGCTCTTGCAAAAAGCGGGCTATCAGACGGCACTGATTGGTAAGTGGCATCTGGCAAGCACCCCCACGGGATTCGACCATTGGGAGATACTGCCCGGGCAGGGGCATTATTACAACCCCGACTTCATCACCATGGACGGAAAGCAGCACGTAGAGAAAGGTTACCTGACGGATATTATTACGGACAAGAGCATTGACTGGCTGGAGAATCGTGACAAGGAGAAACCCTTTATCCTCTTTGTCCACCACAAGGCCTGTCATCGCGACTGGCTGCCGGACCTCAAGGACCTGCGCCTCTATGAGGACAAGACCTTCCCCCTGCCCGAAACTTTCGGGGACACATGGGAGGGGCGTGTGGCTGCCCAACAGCAGGAGATGTCCATCGCCAACGACAACCACATGGACCTGGCCTATGACAACAAACTTTATAGTCCGGGCGACAAGACACGCCTCTCGGACCTCTACCTCTACTATGTGAACCGTCTGGATAGTGCGGACCGCCGCCGCTATTTCGAGTTCTATGACAGCCTGACGCTGGCTTACCGCGAGATGCCACCCAAAACCGACCGCGAGAAGGCGGAATGGAAGTTCCAGCGTTTCATGCGCGACTATGCCAAGGTTACGCGTTCGCTGGATGACAATATCGGCCGCCTGACGGATTACCTCAAGGCGAATGGTTTGTGGGACAATACGCTCGTTGTCTATACCAGCGACCAAGGTTTCTATATGGGCGAGCACGGATGGTTCGACAAGCGTTTCATGTACGAGGAAAGTCTCAATACGCCCCTTGTGATGCACTTGCCAAAGGGACTCAAGCGACGCGGCGTGGTAAACGAAATGGTGCAGAACATCGACTATGCCCCCACCTTCCTGGACTTGGCCGGCGCGCCCATTCCGGAGGACATCCAGGGACGCAGCCTGTTACCCTTGCTCAAACGGGAGAAGGAGATAGGACGCTGGCGCGATGCCATCTATTATCATTTCTATGAGTACCCTGCGGAGCATGCCGTGAAGCGCCACTACGGTATCCGTACGAAGCGTTACAAACTGATTCACTTCTATCGTAATATTGACGTGTGGGAGCTGTACGACCTGGAGAAAGACCCGCAGGAACTGAACAACCTCTACGGCAAGCCCGGCTACGAGCGGGTGCAGAAGAAGCTGCACAAGCAGCTGCGCCGGTTGCAGGTGCAATATGACGACAAGATAGAGGAGGAGTTAAAGTAAGCCCTTTTCCATAATCAGGGCCGGTGCCTGCCCGTGTTGCAGGAGCCATTTCATGCGATCCATGGCGGGGGCTACATGCTGAAAGAAGGTTTTGTAGCCCTCGCACAGATAATTCAAGCCACCTTCCCAACGGTTCTTGGGACATTCGCCGTGGCAGGCAAAGAGCCATTCACATTGACGGCATTGGGGACTTAGGTTTTCGCTCTTCTGACGGCCAAAGTCCCTTTGTTGTGTGCTATACATCATCTCGACGATGGTCTTTTCGCGGATATTGCCCAGAAGGTGTGCCTTGTCAACGAAGTGGTCGCAGCTATAGACATCGCCGTTCCATTCCATTACGCCGGCATGTCCGCATTCGCGTGCCATGGTGCATAAGCCTGGCTCCACACCCATCCAGTTTGCCAGTGTGGCATCAAAGATCTGGACAAAGGTGGAGCCTACGTCGTGGCGCACCCATTCGTCAAAGATCTCGCAGAGGAAACGTCCCCATTGCCGGGGCGATACGTTGCAGTCCAAGCCATGCTCCACGATGGGCGTAAACTGGATATAGCGGCATTTCAGTTCGTCGCGGAAGAAACGATAGAATCCTAATGGATTCTCAGCGTTCAGGCTGTTCACCACCGCCATGGCGTTCCATTCCACAGAAAAACGGTTCAGGAGGTCGATGCCCTTCCTTACGCGGGCCCATGTAGGCTTTCCTTGCGTTGTGAGGCGAAAGGTGTCATGGGCTTCCTGCGGTCCGTCAATGCTAACGCCCACCAGCCATGCTTCTTTCCTTAGAAAGCGCGCCCATTCCTCCGTAATTAACGTGCCGTTGGTCTGCAGGGCGTTGGAAATGACGTGTCCGTTGGCATGTTTGCGTTGCAGCTCGACGGCACGCCTGTAGAAGCTCAGCGGGCGCATGAGCGCTTCGCCGCCGTGCCAGGTAAAGAGCACCTCGTGGGTCGTCTGGGCCTCAATGTACTGTTGGATGAACGTTTCCAACAAGGATTCGCTCATCAGTTGCTTGGGTGTATGGTTGTAAAGCTCCTTTTTTTCCAGGTAATAACAGTAATGGCAGGCAAGGTTGCAGTTGGCCCCTGTGGGCTTCAACATGACGTAAAGAGGGTGTGAAAAGGGATTCATGGACTCAAAGTTAGTAAAAGCCAAGGGAGAAGACAAGTCTTTTTGTGCTTTTTTTGCATCTTTTCTTTGGCCGTTCGCTATTCTGTTCCTAATTTTGTATCTCGTAAAGCAATCGTATTATGCAGAAAACAATCAAAGGGGCAATGCTATGTCTCGCTATGCTCCTGACATCCAATCTGCTTCAGGGGCATCCCTTGCGCCAAAATGATCCTGCGAGCTTTGTGGCATTACCCGACAGTGTGCGGGACGATACCCTGCGCTCGGTGATTGTTACTGCCGACGGCCGTATCCCCATACCTGTCCGCAAGCCCGCAAAGCCGCTGCGTATTCCCTCTCTGAGCGATCTGCTGGGCGCCAAGCTTACGGACCAGATTATGCACCCTTTTGCTTTCAGCGAGCGTAAGCGCGAGCGCCACCGCCGCAAGATGATGAAGATCTTGAAGGAATACGATTTGGTGGAAACGCCTCGCGAACAGCTTCTGAAGGCCTTGCGTGCCGAGGGAATCAACGTGGATAGCCTGCTGATGCTTAACGCCAAAAAGGCAAAGGAATGATAAAAAACCTGCTCTTTGATATGGGAGGAGTCATTCTGCCCATGCGGCCGATGACGGAGCCCGTGCGTCGCTTTGGCGAACTGGGTCTCACGCCTCAGTTGGCCGGGGAATACTTCGGCCGTACGGGTCAGCGTGGAATCTTTCGTCAGGTGGAGGACGGCAGCCTTTCTGCAGAGGCTTTCCTGGAGGCTTACGAACAACTGACGGGCTATCGTGCCGGCTTCGCCGACATAGAGTGGGCTTGGCGCGGTTTTGTTCATGCCACTCCTCCCGACCGCCTGGCATGTTTGCGGGAACTAAGGGCGGAAGGCTATCACCTGGCCTTGGTGAGCAATACGAATCCCTTTCTGCAACGTTGGGCAGAGAGTGCCGCTTTCTCGGCCGAAGGAAAGGGCATAGGCGATTTTTTTGACCGTCTTTGGTACAGTTACGAACTGAAGGCTTACAAGCCCGATGCGCTTTTCTTTGAACGCTTGCTGAAGGCTGGCGGATATAACGCAGAGGAGTGTCTCTTCTTGGATGACTCGGAGGCAAATGTCCAGGCTGCCCGGCATATGGGTGTTCCCAGCCTGCACGTGCCCGATAATCAGGACTGGATGATACCACTAAGACAATGCCTATGAAGCAACGCAGCCATGCCTTCGACCTTTTGTGCGGTTTGTGCATTGTTCGTATGATCAGCCTGCACGTGATGCAGTTTACGGGGCATGCCCAGGTAGATTGGTGGAAGGAGCTTATGGGATGGACCTATTTTTTCATGTCTTTCTTCTTCTTCAAGTCGGGCTATTTCAACAAGGGTCTTCAGGGCGATACGATGGCTTATGTCATGGATAAGGCGAAGCGACTCCTGATCCCATACATTTCCAGCTGTATCCTTGGCGATCTTATCTATTTCGCTTTCGTGCCTATTCTGGTGAATCGTTACGGCCATCCCGTGGAACCCTTGGAATGGAGCATGCTGTGGGAGCGTGGCGGGTCGTTGGGAAACTATCCCAACTGGTTTTTGTTCAGTTTCTTCGCCTCGTACGTCGTGGCGCATTTGTTGGAGAAAGTGCGCCATGTACATTGGGTGGCGCTTGTTTTCCCTGCCGTCAGCTATGTTCTCTTTCGCATGGGCAACCCCTTGTGGATGGGCCTGAATAACGTTTTCATAGGTGTGTTCTTCTTGTTCTTGGGACGTGTCTGGCGCAAGGCCGTAGACCGCTTGCCAAGGCATGTTACCATTGCTGTCAGTGCCTTGCTGACTGTCGCCTTCATTGCTGGCAATATTGTTTGGCACGGGGAATATACGATGAGCGGAAACCGCTTCGAGGGAGATTTCCTGCCAACGATTGTCAATTCCTGCACCATCTTGTGCGGGCTGAGCGGCCTGCTGATTGCATTGAATGTACCCAGGGTACCTGTCCTGGCATATATTGGCGAGCACAGCATGGTGTATTTCATTTCCCACTACCCCATGCTCTATTTTTATAAGTTCACACATCTCAGTTTTGGCCGTAGCATTTTTGGCCGTTGGGATGATACCATCATCCTTCTGCCAACGCTGTTTGCCATTTGCAGTTGGCTGGTGCCTTATATCGAATCCGTTCCTTGGCTGAGCGGCCGGTGGAAAAGGGTGGCGGACGAGCGATGAAATAAGTTTCCTAATGTATGATGGACAAAGCATTACACGCCGCATTGCGTGCAAGATACAATCCTGAAGGCTCCATGCTGCACCGTATGCAAATGCGGATGCTGGAGTTGCTGACGGTCATTGATGACATCTGTCAGCGCCACGGCATTCCCTATTGGCTTTCTGGCGGCAGTATGTTGGGAGCCGTACGTCATGAAGGGTTCATCCCTTGGGACGATGATTTGGACATAGAACTTCTGCGTCCCGATTTCGAGCGGCTGATGGTGCTGCTTCCGCGCGAGCTGCCTGAGCATATGGCCTTGCAGTGGCATACCACAGACCCCAATTATTTCTTCCAGTTTGCCAAAGTGCGCGACAGGCGTAGCCGGCTTTTTGAGCGCAATGGCTATGACCGTGTGTTTTGCGAGCATGGTATCTTCGTTGACATCTTTCCGCTGGAGCGTGTTCCCGTCTGGGCACACCGTCTGTCGAACCTTTCATTCGGCCATGCCTATAAAATGTTGCGTACGGCGCAGAACCCCATGGCCGCAATGCCGCGCGTGCGTCGTTGGGCAGCCTTTCATCGCCGTGTGGTGTTTCCCATATTGCGCATCTTAGGATGCCTCACGCCTACAAGGTACTATGATTTTGCTTTGGGTATTCCGTATTACCAACATTCTTTGCTTTCCGACTATCTGCCTGTCCGACGCGTGTCCTATGAGCACACTACGGCTCCCATCATGCACGAGGCCGAGAAATGTTTGGCTTACCGCTATGGCGACTATATGCAACTGCCCAAGAATCCGGGAGCGGAAAACCATACCGATGATATTGCTTTCCTTTAGGATTTCTCGTTCGTTGCCCTAAGGGTGTCGATCAGCTCGTCGCTTTGTCCGCTTACAAACTTGCGTGCAAAGAGCTTCTTGCTTTGCCTAAGCAGGTCGAGATGCTCCATTTTCATTACACGGATTTCTGGCTCGTAGATGATGAAGTGGATGGGCGTAAGGGCGGCTAATCCCGGATATTCCCCTTCGCATAGCGTGCAGTGTGTGGCCCATTGCGGGCTGTTCATGACGATGGTGGGAATCATGGTCTCGTCGGGACCAAACGTGTGCTCGAAGAAACGGTGGATGGTGGGGTGGGCGTCGTAAGTGGATAGGATATGGCCGGCCAGTGCCTCTGAGATGCAGAACCACGAACTGCCCTTGTACACCGGCCATTGCTTTCCATCCACATCCAAGTGCAGGGGGCGGCGGTAATTGAACCGCTCCATGGCCCGGCGACATAGAATGCTGATCCATGTGGCGTATTTTGTGGGAAAGCGGCGGAGGAGCAAACGGGGTACGCTATATAGCCGGCGCTGATTCTCGGGAAGCAGGGGCGTATCCAAGCAGTAGGTCCAGAGCGTTTCGCGCTTTCCTTGTGCCTCTATCCATGCGCGAATCTCCGCATTGCTGCGAATGGGATAGTCCAAGCCACTCAGCATGATCAGTCTGTGAAAGTGCAGGGGGTAGGCAGCGGCTACCCGCAGGAGTGCCAGTTGATAGTCCACTTGCAGGTAAGTGGCCCAACGAACGTCGAAACGCTGCTCCAGAAAATGCACGTTGGGCTGCGGGCAGAGCTGTTGAAACGCACGGATATCCGTTTTCTTGTCAACGTGGACGAAGAAATGCGCGTCGTCATCCAAGGCCTGGACAAGACGTGCCAACTGCAAGGGGTCGGTATGGGCGGAGATAAGATAGGCGAGGGTCATTCTATTTATTCAGAAAATCTATCATCTTTTTCGCGGCGTGTCCGGGTGCGCCAGGCTGTCCCAGCATTTGTGCAATCTCTTCGTAGCCGGAGAGCTGCGCTTCCCGTCCTTTGCCTCCCGGCAGAATATGCCTGAGATGCAGGAGAACGTTCTCTGGTGTCATCTGAGCCGCAATCAGTTCGGGCACTACTTCCCGCCCTGCCACAAGATTGACAAGCGAGACAAATCGTACTTTCAGGAGCAGCGGCTTGAGCAAATTGGCCAAACGTCCCACACGCATGTAATAGCATACTATCTGGGGTACGCGGAAAAGGGCCGCTTCCAGCGTGGCTGTGCCACTGGTTACAAGTGCCGCTGTGGCATTTTGCAATAAGGCATAGGTCTGGTCATATACGACCTTGATATCATGGTCAGGCGCACATTGGGCGTAGTAGGCGGCATCCATATCAGGCGCGCCAGCTACCACCAGCTGATAGTCTTCCTTCAGGGATGATGTTGCCTGAGCCATACGACTCAGGTTGTCTCGAATCTCTTGTCTGCGACTTCCCGGAAGCAGCGCAATCACCGGCCGCCCGTCCAGCTCGTTTCTCATACGGAAGATATGCTCGTCGCGCGGATGCTTGTGCTGGAAGTCCGCTACTTCGTCCACCGTGGGGTTGCCTACGTAATGGATGGGGTAATGATGCTTCTTCTCGAAGAAGTCCACCTCGAAGGGCAGGATGCTGAAGAGCTTGTCGACATAGCGGCGAATATCCTTTATCCGATATTCTTTCCATGCCCACAGTTTGGGCGCAATGTAATAGAAAACAGGAATCCGTGTGTGTGTTTTCACATATTTCGCCATTCTTAGGTTGAAGCCGGGATAGTCTATCAGTATGAGCACATCAGGCTTCCATGACAAGATATCTTTCTGGCATTGCGACATAGCCCCAAGGATGCCGGGCAGATGGGTCAGTACAGCCCAGAAACCCATATAGGCCAGATTGCGGTAGTGTCGGACGAGTGTTCCACCGGCTTGCTGCATCATGTCTCCCCCGATGTACCTGAATTGTGCTTCGGTATCGCGGGCTTTCAGTTCGCGCATCAAATGACTGGCATGCAGGTCGCCGCTGGCTTCTCCCGCAATCAGGTAATATTTCATGAGAAATTCAGGGTGCTAAGGGTTTCGTAGCTTGTCATATCCAGCCGGATGGGTACGATGGAGGCATAACCGTGGTCTAAAGCCCACATATCCGTGTCCTCTGCTTCAGGTTCAAGATTTGAGAACTGTCCCGCAAGCCAATAGAAATCGGCTCCGTGCGGATGCTGGGCCGGTTGCCATTCCGCAACCCACCGGCCGCGTGCCATTCGGCACACGCGGCTTCCTTGCAGCGTTTCCACTTCCGGAAAGTTGACATTGAGACAGACGTCCTGGGGCAGCCCATGCTCGAGCACTTGCTTTGAGATACGCACTACCGTTTCCAGATAGGGTTGGAAGTTGCAGTGCTGACTGTGAGTGCGCAGACTGAAGCCAATGGCTGGCAGACCTTTCATGCAGGCCTCAAGGGCGGCTCCCATTGTGCCGCTGTAATGAAGACTGACGCTGGCATTGTCGCCGTGGTTAATTCCGCTTACTACCATGTCAGGCTGACGGGGGCAGGCATATTCCAGTGCCAGTTTGACACAGTCTGCCGGAGTACCGCTGCATGCGATTATCTTTAGTCCCGGCTCCTCGCTGATGGTTCTTAGGTGAATGGGAAGCGTGGAGCTGATGCTACAGGAGGAACCTGATCGCGCATCGTCGGGAGCCACCACAATCACATCGCCGAGCGGTTTCATCGCTTGGGCCAGGACTTCTATGCCCTGTGCCAGATAGCCATCATCGTTAACCACCAATATCAATTTCTTTGTCTGTAGCATAATCTTTATGAGTCATTGTTTAAGTTATGAAAACCAGAGCCGACACGCGACTCTGGTTTTCTGTGGGAACTTTATCTTATCCTTGATTCTTATCGTATCACCTTCTTGCCGTTGATGATATAAACGCCGTGGACAGCCGGCTTGCTGACGTTGCGGCCGCTGAGGTCAAAGGTGCCTTGGCGGACTGTCGCCGTTGATGACGCATTGACGTCTTGGATGGTGTTTATTATTTCGTCCGGCTGCTGGCTGCTGTAGTTGAGGCAGAAGACTCCCTTTGACAGATCCCAGGCGTCTCCGTCAGGGCCGAATCCTGTGCGGATGCCCGTATTGCCATTCGTGGTCGCATCCACCACGTTGCCGCTATTCTGGTTGAACTTGTAGTAAAGGAGCAGTTTGTAGCTTGCCTTCTCACCAGTAATATAGAGTTCCGGATCATCCATTTCCTCATTGTTCCACGTCTGTTGGTATTTATCACCTACGATGGATTTCCATACGCGGAACTCGTCAATGCTGCCTGTCATCTGAGCAGATGAGGTGCCGATGCTGAATGAGGCGGGACATTTCAGAGTAGAGCCTGCACCACTTACGGTACTTATCACCTTGCCGTCTCGAATGAAACGAACGTAGTCATTACCAAAGGCTACGGCATAGTGATGCCACTCGTCCGCAATGACAAAGGCGGGTTCACTGGAGACCGTTCTGATGTCATTGTGGAAGAACATTCTTCCCTGTGCGTCTGTGCGCAGCATGAAAGTGCTGGTGCTTTCTCCGATACCCAGACAGTAGTTGACCAGTTTCGTGGGTTTCATCCACCAGTCCAGGGTCAGCGCATTGGTAGAACCTCCCTCAAAGAGCGGTTTGCTCAAGGTTACCTGAGCTGCGCTTTGGTTGAAGGAGAGTCCGTTCTTGCTGTCGTCGTTGCAGACAATGAGTGCACGCTCCTGAAGCTTACTGCTTGTTCCGCTGTTATTGCTGGCTTTCAGGGTGATGTTGTAGACGCCGGGCGATTGGGGAGTGAAGTGTTGCTCTGCCTTTCCTTGCTGTATGATGGTGTTTTGCACTTTATTGGAAAGCGTCCACTCCAGTGCGGTGGGTTGGTGTTTCGAAGTGCTTGTCAGGCATACGGGCTGTCCTTTCAGGACGACACCATCGCTAAGGGTGAAGTCGGCCTCGGGTGCCACTTCGCTCACTGTAATCTGTTGGGTCTGTTGTTTGCTTTGGCCTTGCGGGTCGGTAACGGTGAGTGTAACTTCGTACTGTCCCGCCGCCTGGTAAGCTGTAGCGGCACTCAGCGTAGTGGCCTGTGCGACATCACCTCCGGGCATTGTCCATGCGTAAGCGTATCCCTTGACGGGGTTGGTAACGTGGAAATTGACGCGGTCTCCGCTACCCACCTGATTGGATGTGCAGGTGAAGCTTGCGTCTAATTGAGGTGCAGGTTGTACATTGATCGTGAGGGAATGGCTGATTTCGCGGGGCACTCCCGTTGTTCCGTCTGCCTCATAGTCGCTGCCGGTAACCTTAACGGTATAGTTGCCGGCTGCGGGGAAGGTTAGGCTGGGCTTCGTTACCTTGCTGTTCTGGAGTCCTGCTTCAGGAGCTTCCCATGACAGGGTGCGGATACCATCACCACGGGTGGTGGTCAGCGTTGTAGGTATGCCTGCATAAACCGTTTCCGTAGGAGCGTTGATGCTGAGGATGTTCTCTGTGTCCTTTGGACGGAACAGGGTGGGCTGCGTAGCAGGTACCTCGGCCGTGAAGTTGGCGTTGGTAAGCAAGGCGTGATGGCCGCCCACGCAGTCGCGAAGATAGCTGTTCCCGTTCATTTCTATAATGTCTCCCTTGTAGTAGGCCAGCAGTCCGTCAGGCATGACATCACCGTAAAATTCTCGGTTATAGGAATTCTTGATTTCCGCGTCTGTGCGGGCCCGGTCCCAAATGCGTATCTCGTCGTAAAGGGCATCCTGGTAATGGTTGTTCCCTTCACTGCTGATGAAGACAAGGTCTCCGAAGCCGCCGATGCCGCTGTACTCGTTGCTTGAAACAGCGCCTTGGAAAGTGCGACCCATATAGAGCGACATTTGTTTGCCTTTCACCACGATTGCGATGTGGGTCCAGGCACCCGTGGTCAGCTTCGTCTGGCTGTCGATACGGTTGCCGTTGGTATTCCATCCCACATTGTACATGCCGTTGGCGTTGCAGTGGGCAAAGAAAGAGCCCCAGCCCGGTCCGAAGGCGTTGTTCCAGTTGGCAAGCGAGTTGGGCTTGATGTAAAATTCGATGGTACACTCTTGGTAAGAGGTGTTGAAGATGTCAGGAATCTTGAAACCGCCGTGAGCCAGGTTAATGACTTTGTTGGGAGTCTGGCGCTGTACGGTTGTGCTCACGGTTTCCTTGTTGCTCTTGCCTCCGTTCTCGTAACAGGCTACCACGCTGTAAGTACCCGTTTCGGGGCAGGCAAAGGAACGTGTGTTGGCATTCAGGTGGGCAATTTCTTTTCCCTCCTTAAAGATAAGATATTCCTCCAGGGTGTGGGCAGAGTTCAGCGGAGCATCCCAGGTGAGTGTGCCGTCAATAGCACTAAGGTTCTGCACGGGATGGAAGGCCGCACCGTAGACAATCACGCTGATGATGGTCTGCTCGCCGGCGTTCTTTACCTCCACCTTGCCCGTATTGCCAAGGTTGAAGGGAGTTTCGATACCTTGCAGGTCATTCTCGTAGTCGATAATGGAAGCGGCATAGATATTGCCATTTCCCACTGCGGTGGACTTCGTGTTGATGATGAAGAAATACTTCAGGGGTTGGTTGCGGTCGTATCCGCTGGTCAGGTCTGTCAGGTCATAGCCGAATTCCATGGGTTCGTTGTGCATCCGTCCGTCAGCCCACTTGCCTAACATGGGCACTTCGGGAGCAGGCACGGTGTTTCCATGATTGCCATCGCCGGCATACTTGAAGTGGTCGAATTGGATAATACTTTCTGGCTTGTCGGCCGTCAGGTCTCTGCTGATGCCCGCTTGCAGGAGAATCTCGCTGCGGCGGCTGTAATTCATTTTCAGCTTGATGGTGCGCAATGGGCGGTAATCCTTGCGTGTGTGGTATAGTTCTCCATACCACCAGTTGCCACTCCAAGAGTAATTGCCGTTGCTGTCCTTGTTGAAATGGCTTCCTGCGTAGGCATAGGGACAATAGATGAAGCCGTCGTTGCACCATTTGCCCCATGAATTGACGATGATCCAAGCGCCTTTCTCGTCCTTGCTCTCCTCGCCATAGACTCCGTTGCCGTCGAGGTCAAACTCGATGCGGTCGTCATAGCCCACCATGGTCAGGGCATGGTCTACGCTGTTTCCCCATCGCTTCACGTAATACATGTCGCTTACTCCGATGGCGTCATTGGTTTCTGTGGAGGGGATATAGTCCCATTCACCGCCCGACGCAACGCCCAATCCTATCAGGCCACCCGCACGGAAACTGTCGTCTCCGGCATGGTTGTACAGCCAGGCCTTGGCGGCCAGTCGTCCTTCCTCGGTGCCTAAACTGAAGGGGTTTGTCGTGGGTTTGTTCATGCGGTTGCCCATTGCCTCGAACCATTTGTCGTAGCCCGTCATCCAGCCAAAGTCGTTGTCGGTCTCGTTTTTGGGTCCATACAGGCGGCCGTAAGTTTGTCCGCCGTAGGTGGCCGCGCTGGGCACGCCTACGTTGGTTACGAATGCGTCCTTGCCCGAGTTGCCGTTAGTAAGCAACCACACGAAATGCGTGGGGTACTGGTTGCGAGGGTCGCTGCCGTTGGCGTCTCGATAGGCGTTGAGCTCATGGGTAAACATATAGCCGATACGTGAGGCCGATCCGCAGCTGCCTCCGCTCTGGTTGAAAACGGGAGGGAAGTATCGCGTGTTGGCGTTGTTGACATGGTCGGGCAGCCCCATTTTTTTTGCCATGGCCTTGGCCTTTTTGCGTGTGGTAGGTTTCCCGTACTTTAAAAGGACGGAATCAGGATTGCTGAAAGAAGGATTGTAGTCCGGGTATCGTTCTCGGTCCCAATCCTGAGCCTGTGCGCCCATCGAAAAGAGCAGGGCGAATACGGAAACCAGGTGTTTGATGTTTTTCATTAGATGAGTTAATTAAGTGGTTATTGAGACAAAGTTAGTAAAAAAAACGCAAAGTTGTAGTTTCTTTGAAGATTAGTTCAAAAACTACTGGTTATTGGGTATTGTTATCAACAATTCCTGTGAGTTATGAACATTTTATGTGAGTTATGAACATAAAAATGCAAAGATTACTTAATGGATAAGGACTACATTGCCTTTTTTATTATCTTTGCATAGTAGAATCAATACAAAGAAGTTAATGGCAAGAATCATTGCAGTAGCGAATCAGAAAGGCGGCGTGGGCAAGACCACCACGACAATGAACTTGGCTGCTTCGCTGGCCACGTTGGAGAAGAAAGTGCTGCTAATCGATGCCGACCCCCAGGCCAATGCCTCGAGCGGTTTGGGTGTGGATGTGTCGAAAGTGGATTGCTCCATATACAATTGCCTTATTGATAAGGCCGATGCCTACGAGGCTATCTATACAACGGACATTGACGGCCTGGATATTATCCCTTCGCACATCGATTTGGTTGGCGCGGAGATTGAGATGCTGGAATTGAAGAATCGCGAGCGTGTGGTGAAGCAGATGTTGGAGCCTCTTCAGAAAGAGTACGACTATATCCTCATTGACTGTAGCCCCTCGCTGGGCTTGATTACCGTGAACGCGCTTACGGCGGCCGATAGCGTGATTATCCCCGTCCAGTGTGAGTACTTTGCCTTGGAGGGCATCAGCAAGCTGTTGAATACCATCCGTATCATTAAGTCGAGTTTGAATCCGGACTTGGAGATAGAAGGTTTCCTGCTGACGATGTACGACAGCCGTTTGCGTCTGGCCAACCAGATCTATAACGAGGTGAAGCACCACTTCCAGGAGTTGGTGTTCGATACGGTCATCAAGCGCAATGTGAAGTTAAGCGAGGCACCCAGCCACGGTTTGCCGGTCATCTTGTATGACGCCGACTCTGAGGGAGCCAAGAACCACCTCTCGCTGGCCCAGGAGATCGTGGATAAGCATCCGGAGATTTAGTTTCCATTTTATTCACCCTTAGCACATAATCGAAATTGCCTACACATAAGAAATTTCCTGCGCTGGGCCGTGGCCTGGACGCACTGATAAAAACCGAGGAGGTAAGGACCCAGGGAGCCGGCAGCATCAATAATGTTGCGTTGGACAAGATACGCCCCAATCCCAATCAGCCCCGCCGGGAGTTTGATCCGCAGGCGCTGCAAGAACTTTCGGACAGCATCGGCGAGATAGGTCTTGTAACGCCCATTACCCTGCGTGATATGGGCGACGGCAGTTATGTCATCATCGCAGGCGAGCGCCGTTGGCGCGCCAGTCAGATGGCTGGCCTCGTGAGCGTGCCTGCCTATATCCGCACGGTCGACGACGAGAACATGATGGAAATGGCCCTGGTGGAGAATATCCAGCGCGAGGACCTGAACCCCATGGAAATAGCCCTGGCCTATCAGCATCTGCTGGAGCAGTACGAGATGACACAGGAGCGTTTGTCGGAGCGTGTGGGCAAGAGTCGCAGTGCGGTAACCAACTATCTGCGTCTGCTGAAGTTGCCCGCCAATATCCAGATTGCCCTTGAGGCAAAGGAATTGGACATGGGCCATGCGCGTGCGCTGTTGGCCTTGAACGACCCCCAACTGCAAAACCAGGTGTTCCGGCAAATCAAACAGGAAGGCTTGAGCGTGCGCCGCGTGGAGGAAATCGTGAAGAGCCTTTTGGACGGAGAGGGCGTAAAGACGAAGGACGGCCAGCGGCTCAAGGGAAAGAAAACACGCCTGAGTACGGAATATGTGGAATTGCGTAACGGCCTCAGCACCCTCTTTGGCAGCAAGGTGCAGCTTACGTGTAGTGAGACGGGGCGCGGCAAGATTACGATTCCCTTCGCCAGCGAGTCGGAATTGGAGCGTTTGATGTTAATGTTTGACCAGTTGAAGCGTTGAACTCACCGGTTTTCATAAAACGCCTGTTGGGCTTCTGGGTTGTTGGCCTGATGCTCTGTGTCTCTGTCTCCGCTCAGGAGCAGCAGCGCCGGCGTCATGCGGTGCCCGTTACGGAGCGTGGCGACACGCTTTGGCGCAATGCGGATGAAAGCTTCATGGCCGACAGTGTGCCCACGTTCAAGGTGAACTTGGACGGACGCGGCACAGACCATTTCCAGCCCGACCCCATTCGCGCCATGTGGCTCGGATTAGTCTTCCCGGGCGGAGGGCAGATTTATAACCGCAAGTACTGGAAACTGCCTGTTTTCTATGGCGGCTTTTTGGGATGTATGTATGCGCTGACGTGGAACAACCTGATGTTGCGCGATTACAGTCAGGCCTATCTGGACATTATGGATGACGACCCGGGAACGGCAAGCTATCTGAAGATGCTGCCGCCCAACTACGACATAACGGGGCGCGAGGACCGCTTCAAGACCATATTCAAAAACCGCAAGGACCGCTATCGCCGTTATCGCGACATGAGTGTCTTTGCCTTCATTGGTGTTTATGCCCTCAGCGTTGTTGACGCCTATGTGGATGCGGAACTAAGCACCTTTGACATTAGTCCCTCCCTCAGTATGGAACTGCAGCCCGCTGTCATCCGTACGCAGGCTTTCGGCGAAATGGGCGGCATGGGAGGCAACAGCTACGGTATTCAGGTAGCGCTGAGGTATTAAAATAAAAAAAAGAAACAATATAGCATGATGAAGGAATTCAAGCATATTTCACTGGCCTTGTTGTTGTGGGCCGCAGTACCCATGGCCGCACTGGCACAAGTAGAAACAGAGGAGGACGTCTTGGGCGATGAGGAAGACCAGGAAATTGTCGTCAGCGAGGATACAACCGCTGTTAACCCTGAGGACTTTGGTATGCCCGAGGGCATGACGCAGAGCGAGACAGACCGCATGCTCCAGGATTGGCACGTACGCAATTATATTACCACCAACGAGGATTGCGACCCGAAGGCCGGCAATCCCGATTTCACCAAGGAGGATTATATCGGCCGCCTGCAGCGTCTGCCCAATGTCATCGAGATGCCCTATAACGACATTGTCCGCCACTATATCGACCAGTACAGCGGTCGCTTGCGCCGCACGGTCAGTGTCATGCTGGGTGCCGGCAACTTCTACACCCCCATCTTCGAGGATGCGCTGGAAGCCTATGGAGTTCCTCTGGAAATGAAGTATCTGCCCGTTATCGAAAGCGCCCTGAATCCCGGAGCCACCAGCCGTGCGGGTGCGGCAGGTCTGTGGCAGTTCATGGTAACGACGGGCAAGCGGTATGGCTTGGAGGTTACTTCCCTCGTTGACGAGCGTCGCGACCCCATCAAGGCATCCAATGCCGCTGCCCGCTATCTGAAGGACCTCTATGGCATTTTTGGCGACTGGACACTGGTCATCGCAGCCTACAACTGTGGTCCTGCGAATGTCAACAAGGCCATCAAGCGTGCCGGCGGAGAAAAGGACTTCTGGAAGATATATCCCTATCTGCCTGCGGAAACACGTGGCTATGTGCCCGGCTTCATTGCAGCCAACTACATCATGACCTATTATTGCGAGCACAATATCTGTCCCGTAAACATGCAGTTGCCTGCCGCCACGGACACCATCATGATTCACCGCGATCTGAAACTGGAGCAGGTGCAGGAATTATGCGGCGTAAGCATGGAAGAATTGAAGGCGCTGAATCCGCAGTACCGTACCAGCCTTGTGCCCGGTTCTGCCCGTCCCAGCACCTTGCGCATGAGTCAGCAGGCGATTTCCAGATTCTTGGAGTTAGGCGACAGCGTGTATAATCACCGTGCCGGCGAGCTGTTTGCCCGTCGCGAGGCCGAAGTGAGCGAGGCAGAGCCGGCGAAGCAGAGCGGCCATGCCCAGAATGTACGCAGTGCCCGCAAGTCGCGTGCATCGCGCAGCGTTTCCGTGCGCAAAGGTGATACCCTCAGTGAAATCGCCCGTCGCAATGGCACTACGGTGGCCAAGTTGCGTGCCTTGAACGGCATCCGGGGAAATAACATCCGTGCGGGCAAGAAGATTCGCGTCCGTTAAGTTCTGAGTTGGATTATGGAAACAGAGATGACGCGCCAGGAGCGCGACGATAAGATGATACAGGAGGCATTCCAGGGTTTGCTGGATTGCTATCTGCAAAGCCGCCACCGCAAGCATGTGGAGCGCATCACCAAGGCCTTCAACTTTGCGCGGCAGGCTCACAAGGGCGTGCGCCGTCTGAGCGGAGAACCTTACATCATGCACCCCATCGCTGTGGCCAGAATTGTCTGCGAGGAAATCGGATTGGGCAGCACCAGCATCTGTGCCGCCCTCTTGCATGATGTCGTGGAGGACACCGACTATACCGTAGAGGACATTGAAAACATCTTCGGCAGCAAGATCGCGCAAATCGTGAGCGGACTGACGAAGATCTCCGGAGGCATCTTCGGCGAGAAGGCCAGTGCCCAGGCCGAGAGTTTCCGTAAGCTCCTGCTGACGATGAGCGATGACATCCGCGTCATCCTGATCAAAATCAGCGACCGCCTCCACAATATGCGCACGCTGGGCAGCCAGCGTCCCAACAAGCAATACAAGATTGCAGGCGAAACGCTCTATATCTATGCGCCTTTGGCCAACCGTCTGGGCCTGAATAAAATTAAGGAGGAACTGGAGGATTTGAGTTTCAGCTACGAACACCCCGAGGAGTACAAAGCCATCAAAGCAAAACTGGAGGATACGCGCGAACACCGCGACCAGATCTTCGAGGATTTTGTTGCGCCCATCCGCCAGCAGCTGGATAAAAGAGGAGTAATATATACCATCCGGAAGCGCGTTAAGACACCCTACAGCATCTGGCGCAAGATGCAGATCAAGAACGTGCCTTTCGAGGAGGTGTACGACATTCTGGCCGTGCGCATCGTCTTTGAGCCCAAGGACGACGAATCGGAAATCGACGATTGTTTCCACATTCTGAATATTGCCTCGCAGATTTACAAGCCCCACCCCGAACGTCTGCGCGACTGGCTTCATCACCCCAAGGCCAACGGCTATCAGGCCTTGCACACCACCCTGATGAGTAAGGTAGGACGGTGGATAGAGGTGCAGATACGTTCCAAACGCATGGACGAGATTGCGGAACAGGGTTTTGCCGCCCATTGGAAATACAAGGACGGCGGAAAGACCAGCGAGGACAGCGAGAACGAACTGAACAAATGGCTCTATACCATCAAGGAAATCCTGGACGACCCGCAGCCCAGCGCGTTGGACTTTCTGGATGCCATCAAGCTGAACCTTTATGCCAACGAGATTTTCGTCGTTACGCCCAAGGGCGAATTCAAGACGATGCCCGCAGGCAGTTCGGTTCTGGACTTCGCTTTCAGTATCCATACCATTTTGGGTACCCATTGCATTGGCGCCAAGGTGAACCACAACCTGGTGCCCCTGAGCTACAAACTCCAGAGCGGAGACCAGGTGGAGGTGCTTACGGGCAAGGAACCTCATGTGAGCGCCGAATGGCTCAACTGCATATCGACGGCAAAGGCCAAAGCCAAGGTGGAGGCTTACTTGCGCAAGCAGCGCAGAGAAAAACAGCAGCAGGGCGAGAAGATGCTCACGGAGTTCCTGGAAAGGAACGAACTGCAGGCCAACAGCCTGAACATCGACCGCTTGTGCGAGGCGCATGAATCGCCCTCGCGCGAGGATTTGTTCGTGGCGATTGGGGAAGGAAAAATGGTGTTGGTGGAGGCCGATCTGGACGTCGTGCGCGGGAAAAAACGCAAGGACGGTAGTTCATGGAAGGGTTATCTTAATATTTTCAACCGCAGGAACAAGAAGGTTGAAGTGGCGGATGCGGCTGCTGAAAAGCCCGCGGTGCCTCCCGTGCTTCATCTGGACATGAAGAAGCCCCTTATCCTGAACGAGGAAACAATCGGCCGCTATCTCCTGTGTCCCTACTGCAAACCCATCCCCGGCGACGATGTCCTGGGTTATCTGGATGCCACGAACCGCATTACCATCCACAAGCGTCAGTGTGCGGTGGCGGACAAACTGAAGGCTGCCAAGGGCAACGGTATCCTGTCTGCCAACTGGGACACGCACCACAAGCTCTTCTTCGAGGCCACAATCCGTGTGCATGGCATCGACCACGTAGGCGTCCTGCACCAGATTACGGGCGTGCTCTCCAGCCAACTCAACGTGAATATGCGTCATCTGAGCATTGATGCGCGCGACGGACTGTTCCAGGGAGAGATTCTGCTGGAGGTTCATGATGCCCGGGACGTAAAGGATATCTGCGACAAGCTGAAGCAGATTCAGGAGGTAGCCTCTGCCGTTCGTGTCAATTAGCCGCGGATTCCCCGTGTTATAGAGTTACTGATGATATTTTCTTTATGAACAATGCTGTCTGAAATCCGTTTTTAGCGGGATTCGGGCAGCATTATTTTCGCGCTTTCAGTTTTACGGAAATGCTTCTATTTCAGATACGCATCACCGATGTTCACGCCCCCACAAAAATAGTCGTAGGCAATAGTCATCACTTTCACCTCCTCGGGGTATGCGTCCTTATACTTCTTTTCCAGTAGGGAATGTTCCTTAACCCGATGCTCAAGTCGCCTTACGCTAGACCAATAGAATTGCCAAAACTGCATTTGGTATGCAAGCCGCATCTCCGAAATGACGTATAGCATCACGTCCGTCTTCCCCACCATTGCCTTTTGTAGAACCATTCGCAGGTAATTCGGGGCATCTGCCTCATACACTCCTCCCACACTGACATGGACAAGCTTTCTGCAATACAGCGTGTCGTTGATCAGCGTCATGTTGTCCTTTAGCGCACCAATATGTTTGTGTGCGACTTCATACATGGCCAGGTCGTACTTGGAATACAAATAATCAGAAGGGGCGAATTGGTACAGCATGTTAAACTCATTCCAATTGGATGGGAAAGCGTCAAAAAACGCCTTTTGTTTGGCATAATCGTTTGGATGAGCCATCAGTTCCGCATACGCTTTGTTGAGCAACAAGGTGTCCACGGGAAATGCTTGCGCCGTTGCCTTGAGCGCAAACATAGTTATCATTCCGACCAAAGCAAATATTTTTTTCATGGTTTCAGAC
>JAQYEW010000069.1 GCA_028723455.1 Prevotellaceae bacterium
CCCAACACAACAGGCAAAAAACGAAGTTACAATGTGTTTGCAATGGTGGACAATCAGTTTGCCAGCATCAAGATAACGCAAGAACGGTAAGCCCCCATACACACATATAATATATACTTGTTTCCACAAAAACATATAATAGTTTTCGCCAAAACAAATACTTGATTTTGCAAAAACTATTATATGTTTTTCCCCCACGCAAGACGACGGAAAAAGGAAGGAAACGAACCGGGTAGCGTCACTACCCAGTTGAAACTTGCCGCCCCAGACGGCAAGCGTCGTCTTTCCAATGTACTGGCAGTGCTTCGGACTTATTTTCAAAGAATGAATATGCGGTGAGAGCGGCGCAAAACATTCATGATGAAATTGTGTATGTTTTCCCGTGGCGTTTTCGCTATTCCACACCTTTTTCCTACCTTTGTATGTTTAGGGAAAAGAAATGAGAAGACTGAGCCTCGTCATACGCCTCGCAGTGGGCTTTCTGCTGGGTCTCGTGCTGAGCACGGGACTGGCCATGCGATTGCCCGCCGTACAGCAACGCATGGGGGGCGAACTGGCACGGCTGCTGGAGGACAAACTGCATACCAAGGTTTCGCTGGGGCGCGTAGAGGCTGCCATCAACGGGCGCATGGTGGTGCACGACCTCTATGTCCAAGACCGGCAGGGCGACACCCTGCTGACAGCCAGCCGCGTGGGTGTCAGACTGAGCCTTTGGGCTTTGCTCAACGGACGGGTGCGCATCGGCAACGCCCAGCTCTTCGGACTGAACGCCCGGCTGAGCCAGACACGGGCCGATACGGCTACGAACTTCCAGTTTGTACTGGATGCCTTCGCCAGCCGGGACACCACTCCCTCCACCCTCGACCTGCGTATCGGACAGCTGCTGATCCGCCGCGCCCACGTCCGCTTCGACCGCCAATGGATACCGGATTCGCCCGGGAGATTCAATCCCGCGCACATCGCCTTGAACAGCCTCAACGCCACGGTAGAACTGGAAGCCCTCCGCCCCGACACGCTCCATGCCGAACTGAAACGCCTGGACTTCTTCCTGGGCGAAGGCAAGGGGAAACAAACGACGGACAGCACGGCCTTCCGCCTCAAAAGTGCGCAGGCCTTGCTGACCGGCAACCGCAAAGAACTGAAGCTAAGCGAAACGGAACTGACCTTGCCCCACTCCACCCTGACCATTCCCACCCTGCGCCTCAGCCGTGAGGCAGACGCTAACGGCCTGCCACGTCATGCGGACGTGGACCTTTACGGCACGGTGCGGCTGGCCGACCTGCGCTTCTTCCTGCCCGATCTCAAGCGATTCCCGCTTACGCTCAACCCACAACTGCGGGCGCGGCTGGACGAAGGTACGCTGAGCATGCGCAAACTACGCATCGACGAGGCATCGGGCATCGCCACGCTGGCACTGACGGGATCCGTGAACCACCTGGGAGAAGGCAAGGAGAAATTAGCGGCTCAGGCCGACCTCCACCAGTTGCTGGTGGATGCCCACGCCTTGGCACCCCTGTTCCGCCTGCCCGTTCTGGAGCAGTTGGGGACAACGGAAATCAGCGGACCCGTCTATTACAACGGCCGCGAAGCGGGCGGCCGGCTGTCCCTTCACACGGCACGCGGCAGGATACAGCTGAACGGCAGCCGCCAACATACGGGTTGGGCGGACGTTACCCTGCAAGCCGAGGACATCGCCCTCAGGGAACTGTTGCAGGGGACGGCCAACGTGCCCATAGAACTGGTGAGCCTGACGGCCCATGCCAAGGGCGACCCCCAAAAGGATATCAGCCTGGAAGCCGAAATCCCCTTCCTGAAGAGCGGCACAACGGCCTTCCATAACATCAGGCTGAAGGCGCAACGCAACCAGGCCGAGGACATCAGCGCCCACATCGAAGTGGACGACGACCATCTGCTGGCCAGCCTCCAGGCGGTCGTGAATCCCCAACGACACATGCTCCGGATGCGGGGTGAACTGCAACGCCTCGCCCCGCACGCCATAGGCGTGAGGCTGGGACAGGCCGGCGACATACTGAGCGCACAACTGAATGCCGACATCCAAGGCACCACGTGGGACAATCCCGAGGGCTTCGTCCACCTGGACGACCTGCGCATCTGGGGACCCGACAGCGTACTCAACGTGGGAGATATCCATCTCAGCTCGTTCCCCGACAACGGCGGGCGCCACCTGCGCCTGACAAGTCCGTTCCTGGAAGCGCAGGCGGACGGCAAATTCCGGTTCCAAGCCCTCCGGGACAACGTAGCGGCCATCCTGCACACCTACATCCCCACCATCAAGGCACCGGCAAGCAAACACGCCGACGACTTCGCGCAGGTGCAGCTGCGACTGCATGACGCGCGTCCCCTGAACCGCCTCTTCAGCCTGCCCCTCAGCATACAGGGCACGACACAGTTGGCACTGCGGATGGACGCGGCGAACAGCATGCTCAACCTGCACGTGGACGCGCCGGCGGTGGACTACGGCAGCGAACGCCTGCGCAATGTGAACGTCAGGCTGGAGACCGCCCAAAACACCCTCCACAACACGCTCTCCCTGACCCGTATGCTGAAGAACAGCAATATGGACATACGGCTGGAGACCAACAACGTGGGCGAACAGCTGCACAACCACCTGCAATGGGACAACAACCGTCAGCCTGCCGTGAAAGGCGACATCAACATGGTGGCGGACTTCTACAACGACCGCCACGGACAGGCGGCACTGAGAGGCCGGATCCTGCCCAGCGACATCGTGATCGCCGACAGCCTGTGGCATCTGCGTCCGGGGGCTTTCTGCTACGAGGAGGGCAAGGTGCGCGTGGACAGTTTTCACGTAGGCCGCATGGGGCACAGCATCCAGGTGAGCGGCGTGGCCGGCAAGGAACCCACGGACACCCTCAGGGCGCAGCTCAAACGCATCAAGCTGGAGTACATCTTCTCGCTCATCAACTTCGATGCCGTGGAACTGGCCGGCGAGGCCTCGGGACGTATCCTTGCCACGCAGCTGATGGGCGCGCCCAAGGCGGATGCCTTCCTACAGATACCCCATTTCAGCATCAACAACGGCGAAATGGGACTGCTGGACATCTACGGCAACTGGGGCCGCCGCCCTTACAGCATCTTCCTGGACGGCATCCTCACGGATTTCGAAAACAACGCCAGCGGCATCGTCTCGGGCTATATCACTCCCAAGAAGGATGTCAGCCACCACGGACTGGACCTGGACATACGCTCCAACCGACTGAATATGTTCTTCCTGAACAAATTCACCAAAGCCGTCCTGGACAACCTGCAAGGGCGGGCCAGCGGCCACGCACGCCTCTTCGGCCCCTTCAAGCAACTGAACATCGAGGGCGACGTGGTGGTGGACGAGGCGGCCTTCGGCATCCCCTACACAGGCGTGCGCTACCATCTTCAGAACGACAGCGTACAGCTGCGCCCCGACAACATCATCTTCAAGAACGCCACGCTTTACGACCCCTTAGGCGGACCCAGCACGGCAGGCCACCGCGCACGCATCGACGGCCACCTGATCCACCGCAACTTCAGCAACCTGAGCTATGACATCCAAGTGGAGGGACAGAATATCCTGGGCTATGATTTCAAGGAACCGCCCCCCGGCATGAATTTCTATGGCACGGTATTTGCGGATGGCAAGGTACGTATCCTGGGCAAACCCGGAAAGGTGGGCATCGACATCAACGCACGCCCCCTGCGCGGCACCACATTCACCTACAACATGACCGCGCCGGACCACCTGCGCGAAAGCGACTTCGTGAGCTATGTCTCGCATCCCGACAGCCTGCTCCCCGCCCTGCCTGCGGACGACAGCACCGACACGGGCACGAAACAACCCGTCCAGCCCCCCATCGCCGAGAGTTCGGACCTGACCATCAACTTCGACCTGGACATCACGCCGGACACACGCATGAACCTCCTGATGGACACGCGTGCCGGCGACCGCATCAGCGTCGACGGCAGCGGACGCATGCGCGCCCGCTATTACAATAAGGAGGGCTTTCAGCTCTACGGTTCGTATGTCATCAACAGCGGTTCCTACAACCTGACGCTGCAAAACTTCATCCGAAAGGATTTCACCATCGCACCGGGCGGCAGAATCACCTTTGCGGGCAATCCCATGCAAGGACAGCTGGACGTAACGGCCGTGCACACCGTTACGGGCGTGTCGCTGAACGACCTTTCGGCACGCGCCACCTTCAGCAGCACGTCGGCGCGCGTCAACTGCCTGATGAACATCACAGGCCAGGCCAACCAACCGCAGATCGCCTTTGACCTGGACATCCCCAACGTGAACGAGGACGAGAAACGGATGATACGCTCGCTCATCAGCACAGAGGAGGAGCGCAACATGCAGGTAATCTATCTCTTGGGAATCGGACGCTTCTATACCTACAACTACGAGAACACCCAACAGACACAGAGCTATACGGCCATGAACAGCCTGCTTTCCAGCACGCTAAGCGGACAGCTGAACCAGATATTCCAGAACATGATCGGACGCAGCAACTGGAACGTGGGGGCCAACCTGAATACGGGCGAACAGGGATGGAGCGACCTGGACGTGGAGGGAGCCATACAAGGTTCGCTGCTGAACAACAGGCTGCTCATCAACGGTAACTTCGGCTACCGCGACAATTCCTTCAACCAACAGCAGAGCAATTTCGTGGGCGACTTCGACGTGCAATACAAACTGACGCCCTCGGGCAATGTGAACCTGAAAGCCTACAGCGAAACGAACGACAGGTACTTCACCAAATCCAGCCTGACGACGCAAGGCGTGGGACTGCAACTGAAGAAGGAATTCAGCAACCTGCGCGACCTTTTCCGCGTGCGCAGGCAGAACAAACGCAAAAACAAACAATAACAAAAACAAATAATCATGACACGGACATTTCCCGTCAAGGGCATGGGATGCAAGAAATGCCAAGCCCGCATAGAGAACGCATTAAACGCCACCACAGGCATCAGCCAGGCACTTACGGACCTGGCCAACGCCACGGCCACCATTACCTACGACCCCGCGCTGATCACCCCCGAGGCCATGGCACGGAAAGTAGCGGAGGCGGGCTACGAACTGCTGACCGACGAGGCGGAATGAAAAGGACACTGCCCGTTGTGGGTATGGCGTGTGCGGCATGCTCCGCACACGTCGAGAAGAAACTGAATTCGCTCGAGGGCGTTCACAGCGCATCGGTGAACCTGCCGGGGCGCTCCGCATGGATCGACTATGACCCGGAGACCATCTCGCCGGCACAGATGAAGCGCGCCATCAACGACATCGGCTATGACCTGATCATCGACGAGGACACGTCGGCAGCCGCCATCGAACGCCGGGAGTTCCAAAGGCTCAAGCGACAAACCCTGCTTTCGTGGGGCTTCTCCGTGGCCGTGATGGCTGTCTCCATGCACTGGATCCCCCTGGGCAACGCCTTCCCGTCCAATCTTGCGGCCATGCTGCTAACCGTCATGAATATGGTGATTTGCGGCCGACAGTTCTATGTTTCGGCATGGAGGCAGACGCTTCACGCCTCCGCCAATATGGATTCCCTTGTGGCGCTGAGCACACTGATTGCCTTCCTCTTCTCGGTCTTCAACACCTTCCTGGGAGACGCTGTATGGACAGCCCGCGGCATGGCGTGGAACACCTACTTCGATGCCAGCGTGATGATAATCACATTTGTGCTTACAGGACGCATGCTGGAGGAGAAAGCGCGCGACGGCGTGGCTTCCAGTATCCGCCAACTGATGGGCTTGTCGCCCAAAACCGCACACATCGTAGGCGAGGACGGAAAGACAAGAGAAGTGCCCGTGTCCACCATAGAGGTGGACGACGAGCTGGAAGTGCGTACGGGCGAGAAAGTGCCCGTGGACGGCATCGTTACCCGGGCGCAAAGCTTCATGAACGCCGAAGCGGCCTATGTGGACGAAAGCATGATCACGGGCGAACCCCTACCCGTGGAAAAGAAAGCGGGCGACCGTGCCCTGGCCGGCACGATACCCTCGCAAGGCATCTTTCATATCCGTGCCCGGCAGATCGGCGAGGAAACGGCGCTGGCACAGATTATCAGAATGGTACAGCAAGCCCAAGGCAGCAAGGCACCCGTGCAGCGTATCGTGGACAAGGCAGCCGGCATCTTCGTGCCCGTGGTATGCCTGCTGGCACTGCTTACCTTCGTCCTTTGGCTCGTCATCGGCGGCACACCTTTGCTGCCCCAAGCCATCCTGTCGGCCATCTCCGTATTGGTCATTGCCTGTCCGTGCGCCATGGGACTGGCCACTCCCACCGCCCTGATGGTGGGCATCGGCAAGGCCGCCGACCAACAGATACTCATCAAGGACGCCACAGCCCTGGAGCGCATGCGGCGCGTGAACGTCATGGTAACGGACAAGACGGGTACGCTGACCATTCCCAACCAACAGATCGACTTCACACGCGCCGGCGACCTCCCGCTCGAGGAGCGTGAGACACTGAAACCCAACGCCCGCGAAGCCATGCAGCAGCTGCAAAAGGAGGGCATCGAGGTGTACATGATGAGCGGCGACCACGACGAGGCCGCACGCTACTGGGCCACCAAGGCCGGCATCGCACACTACCAAAGCAAGGTGCTGCCCCAGGACAAGGAGAACCTGGTGCGCAGATTGCAACAGGAGGGCAAGACGGTGGCCATGGTGGGCGACGGCATCAACGACACCCAGGCTTTGGCCCTGGCGGACGTGTCCATAGCCATCGGACGCGGTACGGACGTGGCCATGGACGTGGCACAGGTAACGCTCATGGGCGACGACCTACGCGCCCTGCCGCAAGCCCTTGCACTGAGCCGAAGAACCGTGAGCATGATCTGGCAGAACCTCTTCTGGGCCTTCATCTACAACATCGTCAGCATCCCCTTGGCGGCAGGAGCCTTGCACCTCATCGGCATAGATTTCCAGATCACGCCCATGTGGGCGTCGGCCCTGATGGCATGCTCCGGTCTGAGCGTCGTATTGAACAGCCTGCGCCTAAAATGGACAAAATAATAATTGTCGTGTAAAAGTTTGGTAATAAGAAAGAAAAGAATTACCTTTGCGCTTGCTAAAAAATCACACTAACATAATATTTAAGGTAAAAAATGACTAAAGTAGAATTGGTTAGAGCTATTGCTCAGCAGACTGGCGTTGACCAGCCCACCGTACTGGCTGTTGTAGAGGGCTTGATGAGCACCGTGAAGAGCACGCTCATCCAGAAAGAGAACGTATATCTCCGCGGCTTCGGCACTTTCGGCCTTAAGCACCGCGCCGAGAAGACCGCCCGCAACATCAGCAAGAATACCACCCTTATCGTGCCCGCTCACGACATCCCCAGCTTCAAGCCCTGCAAGGAGTTCATGGAGGAGGTTGCCAAGTAAACACGAATAAAAAGGAAAGACCCCTTACGTACGTGCTGACCAAACAGCATCCGCGTAAGGGGTCTTTCTTTTATAGCACCTCGTGCACAGGCTGGTCCATGGCATCCACAGGCACGCTGTCCACACGTTGGAAAGGAAAGCACACGCCCAAGGTCCATGCCCGCTTGCAAAGCGGCAGAAAGCGGTCGTAATACCCCTTGCCACGTCCTAAGCGATGTCCTTCAGCGTCAAAGGCCATGCCCGGAACCAGAATCAGGTCGATGGTTTCGTAGGCCGTGAAATCCTCGCCCTGCGGTTCGCGTATGCCATAGGCACTCAGCCGATGGGGCGTTTGCGCATCCACCAGACGGACAGCCATCTCCGC
>JAQYEW010000070.1 GCA_028723455.1 Prevotellaceae bacterium
CCGCAGATTGGCACGCTTTGTTGTTTATACGCTTCGCAAAGCTTAGCCTCCGAAGTCGTCGAAGTCGATCATATCGTCCTCCACACCCAGGGAGTGGAGCAGGTCGAGCACCGTCTTGGCCATCATGGGAGGACCGCAGAGGTAGTACTCGCAATCCTCGGGAGCCTCATGCTGCTTGAGGTACGTATCGCCCATCACGGGAGCCACGAAGCCTGCCGTGTACTTGATGCCTGCCGCATCGGCCTTGGGGTCGGGACGGTCCAGCGCCAGGTGGAAGTGGAAATTGGGATAATCCTTCTCCAGCTGCAGGAAGTCGTTGAGGAAAGGAATCTCGTCCAGGGCGCGTGCGCCGTAGAAATAATGCATCTCGCGGTCGCGCGTATCCTTCGACTTGAGCATGTGCATGATCTGGGCACGCAAAGGAGCCATACCTGCGCCACCACCGACCCAGATCATCTCCCTGCCCGTGCCGTACTTGGGACGGAACTCGCCATAGGGGCCTGACATCGTTACCTTGTCGCCGGGCTTCAGCGTATAGATGAACGAAGAGGCGATACCGGGGTTCACATCCATGAAGCCGGGACCCTGGTCCTTGGGTTTGAAGGGAGGCGTGGCGATACGCACGGTAAGCGTGATGATGTCGCCCTCGTCGGGGTAGTTGGCCATAGAATAGGCACGCACGGTAGGCGTGGGGTTCACGCACTTCAGGCCGAAGAGTCCGAAACTTTCCCAGGCGCCCATGTACAGGTCGCCGATCAGGCTCTTGTCGATGTCCTTGTCATAGTCCATCTCGAATGCGGGAATCTTGATCTGCGCGTACGAACCGGGCTCGAAATCCATGTGCTCGCCGGGAGGCAGCTGCACCTTGAACTCCTTGAGGAAGGTGGCCACGTTGCGGTTGCCGATCACGGTGCACTCCCATTCCTTCACACCCATTACGCTTTCGGGCACCTTCACTTCCAGGTTGCCCTTCACCTTGCACTGGCAGCCCAAGCGCCAGTTGTCCTTGATCTGCTTGCGCGAGAACTGGCCCTTTTCGCTGTCTAAGATCTCGCCGCCGCCGGCAGGCACCTGCACCTTGCACTGGCCGCACGAGCCTTTGCCGCCGCATGCGCTGGGCAGATAGATGCCCTCCTCGGCCAGCGTTGAAAGCAGGCTGCCGCCCTGGGGCACACTGACGTTCGTCTTGCCGTTGATGTTGATGTTTACATTACCGCTGGGACTGAGGTAGCCTTTGGCAGCCAACAGGATGGCCACCAGCACCAAGATGATGCCTAAGAAGACACCGATACTGGTTAAAATCAAATTGATATCCATTGTCTTGTCTTCTTAAAATTTGCTGAAATCCAACTCCAGGCCGGAGAAACACATAAAGGCCATCGCCATCAGGCCGACGGTGATGAACGTGATGCCGAGTCCCTGAAGGGGCTTGGGCACGTCGGTGTAGGCCATCTTCTCGCGGATGGCAGCCAGGCCGACAATGGCCAGCAGCCAGCCGATACCCGAACCAAGGGCGTAAGCCACGGCATCACCCACAGAACCGATATATTGGGCGTTCGTAGGCTCCATGCCTACGCGCTGCTGCATGAACAGCGAGGCACCCATGATGGCGCAGTTTACGGCAATCAAGGGAAGGAAGATACCCAGACTGGCATAGAGCGAGGGACTGAAGCGTTCCACGACCATCTCCACCAGCTGCACGATACCGGCAATCACGGCAATGAACAGGATGAAGGCCAGGAAGGTGAGGTCGACACCCTCTACGATGGCGTTCGGACCCAGCACCTTGGTTTGCAACAGGTAGTCAACGGGCAGGGTGATGAGCAACACAAAGGTTACGGCCACGCCCAGACCCAGGGCGGTCTTTACATTCTTGCTTACGGCCAGGTAAGAACACATACCCAGGAAGAAAGCAAAGATCATATTGTCCACAAAGATAGAGCGGACAAAAAGGTTTAGCATATGTTCCATATTACTTTTTCTCCTCCTTGTTTAATGAGCGGTGAGCCCAGATGACACAACCCACGATAATCAGGCTCATGGCGGGCATTACCATCATGCCGTTGTTCTGATAGCCGTACTGCTCGGCCCACGTCAAAACGGGGAAGCCGAAGAGCGTGCCGAAGCCGAAGAGCTCGCGCACAAAGCCTACGGCCACCAGCACCCAGGCATAGCCCAAACCGTTGCCGATACCGTCCAGGAACGAGGGCCAGGGGGCGTTCTGCATGGCGAAAGCCTCCAGGCGGCCCATCAGGATACAGTTGGTGATAATCAGACCGACATAGACGCTGAGCTGGACGCTGACGTCATAGACGTAGGCCTTCAGGAGCTGGCTGACGATGGTTACCAAGGCAGCCACAACCACCAGCTGCACGATAATGCGGATACGGCTGGGGATGGTTTTGCGGATCAGACTGATGATGAGGTTAGAGAATGCGGTGATCACCGTTACGCTAAGCCCCATCACGATGGCAGGCTTGAGCTGGCTGGTAACGGCCAGCGCAGAGCAGATGCCCAGTACCTGGACGGCGATGGGGTTGTCCAGGTTCAAAGGCTTCCTAAGGGCCTGCATATTCTCGTCGGAAAACAGTTTACTCATAATTTACTTATTTCTCCTTTCATTGATTATTTTTCTTGCTTTTGGACCACAGCCGCCGTGTCACGGAGGAAAGAGCCATAGACCTCGAGGCCGTCCTTGAGCATATTGGCCACGCCCACGGTGGTCAGCGTGGCGCCCGTGATGCCGTTCACCTCATAAGCGTCGTTCTTCACCGTACCTGCCTTCACTACCGTAATGGCAACGTCCCGGCCGCCTTGCGCGAAAATCCGCTTGTCGCGGAACAGCTGCTGGAAATCCGCATCGCCGATGCGGGCGCCCAGGCCTGCCGTCTCGCTCTCGTGGTAGAAGTAGGCGCCGTAAACGCTCTGCTTGTCCTCGTTCAATGCCACATAGCCCCACAGGCCGCCCCACAGGCCGCGTCCCGTCATGGGAATGACATACTTGAGGCCGTCCTTCGTGTCAGCCACGAAGACGTGCAGCCGGCCGTCCTTGATAGCCTGGCCATAGGAGGTGAGGAACTCGCCCTCATAGGGCACTAACTTACCGTCCTGCCACAGCATGTCCTTCACCGTCTCGGTATAGGTCTGCTGCACGTTCAGCCCTTCCTTCTCGAAGCGAAGGGCGGTAAGGATCTGTCCCTTGGTGTCGTTGGCCACGTTGGCGTCCTGCGTCTCCTTCAAGGCAGAGGACACGAAGGCCAGCATAAAGGCTACGATGATGACCATAACGGCGGCGTAGACCACCGTATAGCCGTTGCCGTTGGTGTTCAGCCCCTTCTTCTTGGGCTGGCTGTTCTCGCTTTCAATTTCCACGCACTCGGATGCAGGAGCGCCGCAGATAGGGCACTTGTCGGGCATGGCGTCTGCTTCAAACGTCTGGCCGCAGACATTGCATTTAAATTTCTTTGCCATATCTTTTCTCCTTATTTGATTGCACGTTTAGCACGCTTGTTGATATTGCTCTGCACGAAACCGTAGTCGATGAGCGGAGCAAAGAGGTTCATCAGCAGGATAGCCAGCATCATGCCCTCGGGATAACCGGGGTTCAGGACGCGCACCAGCACTGCCACAAAACCAATCAGCAAGCCGTAGATATACTTGCCGCACTCGGTGCGCGCAGAGGTAACGGGGTCGGTGGCCATGAACACGGCGCCGAAGGCAAAGCCGCCTACCACCAGGTGCTCGTACCACTGAATGGCCGACTGGCCGGTAGCCTGCAAGAGATAACCCGTTGCGGCACCGCCCACGAACACGCTCAGCATGGTCTTCCAACTGGCAACACCCGTAACAAGTAACAGGACGGCGCCCAAGGCGATGGCGATGACGCTGGTCTCGCCCACAGAACCGGGAATCAGACCCGTAACGGCGTTGCAGATGGTGTCGGCATCCAGGCCCTGGAAGCCTTTCATCGCAGCCTGACCCAAGGGCGTGGCACCGGTGAGTCCGTCAGCGGCCACGTCATAGCCCAAGCCCAGGATCTTCCCGCCGGAAACCCAAACGCTGTTGTCGCCCGTCATGGCGGTGGGGTAAGAGAAGAAAAGGAACGCGCGCGCAATAAGTGCGGGGTTGAAGATGTTCATGCCCGTACCGCCGAAAACTTCCTTGGCGAAGATAACGCTGAAGGCGGTGGCCAGGGCCAGCATCCAAAGGGGAAGGGTGATGGGCACCATGAGGGGGATGAGGATACCGCTCACGAGGAAGCCCTCGTGAATCTCCTCATTCTTCCACTGGGCCACGGTGAACTCAATGCCTAAGCCCACGATATAGCTGACCAAAATCTTGGGCAGCAGAGCCAGGAAACCGTAGAAGAACAAGCTCCAGAAGCCTGTCTGCTCCTGCGCGCCGGCAGCCAGGGCGTTCTGATAGCCCACATTGTACATGCCGAACAGCATGGCGGGCACAAGGGCGATCACGACATTGCTCATGATGCGCTTGCTGTCAATGGCATCGTGGATATTCACGGCACCCGCGCGGGAGGTCGTGTTAGGCACGAAAGCGAACGTATCGAAACCATCCACCAAGGAGCGCAGCGCATGCAGCTTGCCGCCCTCCTTCACCAGAGGATGTAGATTATCGAGGAATTTTCTTAGAAATTTCATTTGTCTGTAATGTAGTTTAGTTGTAACGCTCCTTACGCATTCTCCTTACGCAGCGTGTCCAGACCCTCGCGCACGATGCGCTGCAGCTCCAGCTTGCTGCTGTCCACGAACTCGGCAATGGCGAAGTCCTCGGGAGCCACCTCGTAGATGCCTAAGGCCTCCTGACGGTCGATGTCGCCCGTGATGATGGCTTTCACCAAGAATCCGGCATAGATGTCCATGGGGAACACACGGTCGTACTCGCCGCTCATGATGATATGGCGCTCGCCGCCCTTGACACGTGCGTCCAGGGTATATTCCTTCTTCTTGCCCAGGAGCCAGCTGAAATAGCTGCGATAGGCGCTGAAGGTGTTCAGGCGGGGCATGATCCAGCCCAGGAACTCGTCGGCATGCGCGCCCTCGGGGATTACGTTCACCTCCGTGGCGTGGGCGGCAAGGAAGTCGTCCGCCGTAGTCTTGAAGCCCGTCATCACGTTGCCGTTGATGATGCGCTGGTCGTCGCTCTCGTTCAGCCTGCCCGCCACGATGGCACTGATGGGCGTGCCCACCAGGGTGGTATAGTACTGCGGAGCCTTCACCTCGCTGCCCGCCAACGCGATGGTACGTGTCAGGTTCACCCGGCCCGTAAGCATCAGACGGCCTACGAAGATCACCTCCTCGGCGCCCAAGGTCCACACCACCTCGCCCTTGTTGATGGGGCTGATGTGGTTGATCTGCACACCCACGTTGCCAGCGGGGGCCGGACCCTCGAAGAGGTTCACCTCGCAGTGCTGTGCGCTCTTCAGTGCGCTGGCCGACTGCTTCACGCTAACGCCCAGATACACCTTGGCCAACTTGCTCAGCGCATCGATGCCCGCCTGAAAAGCCTCCTCGTTGCCCTTCAGGGCCACCTCGAAGTCCTGCGAAAGGGGCATGCTGTTGAATGCGCTTACGAAGATGGCCTTGGGCTTGTCCTCGGGGTTGGCCACCACATCGTAGGGGCGCTGGCGCAGGAAGCCGAACAGGCCGCTCTCCAACAGCAGGGCCTTCACATCGCCCTTGGTGTCGAACACCCGCGCTTCGCCTTTGCCGTCGCTCTGCACGCGCACGCTAAGCAGTTTGCGGCGGTCGCCGCGCTCAACCAGCGACACGGTGCCGCTGACGGGCGACACGAACTTCACCTCGGGATGCTGCTTGTCCACGAACAGTGCATCGCCGGCCTTCACGGCATCGCCCTCCTTCACCACCACCTTGGGTTTCAAACCGGGGAAAGTGTCAGGCACCAGCGCATACTCCGCTGCGCCGGCAAGGGCGGAAACTGTTGCTACCGCCTTACCTTTCAGATTGATGTCCAGGCCTTTACGTAATTTGATTACTTTTGCCATAAAACGTATTTAGAAATGTATTTGCATAATTCCGCACAAAGTTAGCGATTTTTTACGATTGAGCTTGAAATTAGCCCCAACTATTTTCGTAAAATAAACGTCCTTTTTATATATTTGCACTTACAGATTAACGCTTTTCACGGAACACATTTTACAAAAGACAACAATCAGCGAGTAAGGCAACGGTAATATTAATTTTCGTATTTTAAACATTAAATCTTATGTACACAAAATGGCTTTTGAAACTATCGTTAGCTGTCGTAGTTTCGTTTAATTTAATTGCTTGTCAAGACGCAAGCGAAGAGGCTATAGCCACACCACCGACTCGGAGTATCTCAAACTCACACACGATTTCCATCGATGAGGCATTAGAAAATCTTGAACGTTTTCTTCAAGATGGTCAAACAAGAGCTAATGCCTCTCTTCCAAAAGTGAGGGATGTACTATCAATGAAACTTAGAAAAGGAACCACGCGAGCAACGGACTTAAACAACGTAATGTACATCGCTAATTTCTCAGACGACAAAGGTTTTGCTATTTTAGCAGCAGATAACAGGGTTTCAGAGAAAGTTATTGCAATTATTGATAAAGGAAATCTGACTCAAGAAGATATAGATGCAGCAGCATCAATATTTACAAATAAGGAGGATTATATCGACCAGCGCTATCCCACTACGGGTAATGGGTTATATACAATAGAAGATTATCCAAACGAGTTGTTCCTGAATCCGAACACTTTTTCTGCCTATGACGAAACACAGAATGACTACTGGATAGGTTTGTTTTCAAAGAAAGACCACGAACCTACGACAAGAGCGATAGCCAATACAGAAGGTGGTATCGAAGAATTCGCCTTACTTAGATGTGGAGATTACGCATGGAACGAATTAGCCCGATACGAAGATGGCAGTAATGTTTCTGTATCCGAATACTCAACAACAACAACATATTCAGATTGGGTAGATGTGCAGCAAACAAATAACATCTTAAGTGCGTATGTACGGTGGAACCAAAGGACTCCATTCAACGATTTGTATCCCGTAAAGAGGAATTTCCCCCAGGTATGGGAGAAGGGAAAAGCACCCGCAGGATGCTTTCCTCTGTCGATTGCCAAAGTGATGACACATTTCAGACAGCCCAAGAACTTCTCATATAGTAATTATACCGTAGATTGGGATGCAGTAAATAACATATATTCCCCACTTGGCAAGCAATCTGTCGCAGCCTTACTAAAAGGCATCGCAGAAGGCTGCAAATCCATGTATTTCTATCAGGGAACTTTTACTTTTCCGTCAAAGGCTTCCTCTTTCTTAGAAAAAATGGGATATTGCAACGTGAAAAGACTTAATTATCGCTATGACAGGGTTACTTCGATGATAAACAATGGTTGTCCCGTGATTATCTACGCCATCCCTGGTTGGAGAATAGGAAAAAGTCATGCATGGATTATCGATGGGTATAAAACGAAAGTAAGACAGAAGATTACGAAACATTTTAGAAAGGGATATTTAACCAACACTGTCTCTAAACCAGACACTTGCCGCATGGTACATTGCGATTTCGGATGGGGAGGACTTTGCAATGGCTACTATGTTGACAAGGTATTTAAACTCAACAGCGACCAAAATGAGTATGATAACCCTGGAGGAAAAAACAAAAAAACCAACTACAACAGACACATACGGATAATAACCTATAAAAATCCATCCTAAGAACTTATGAAAATGAAAAAGATAATCGGCCGTTCCGCTTTTTTACTGCTACCCTTCCTGCTCATAGGATGTATTCTTTTTGATAATTTTGGCTATCCGTCCAAGATGTCATTCGGAAGAGACGGCGGCACAAAGATATGCACGGGAGACGAATCGTTTTATAACCTAACCATGTCCGACAACGATGGTAATGAATACAATACCCCGGTTGAAGGAGAGGATGACACAATCATCATAACCAAGGATTGGCTAACGCTTAAATACAAATGGGGAGAATGTCAGTTCAAGGTGATTGCAGAACCCAACACAACAGGCAAAAAACGAAGTTACAATGTGTTTGCAATGGTGGACAATCAGTTTGCCAGCATCAAGATAACGCAAGAACGGTAAGCCCCCATACACACATATAATATATACTTGTTTCCACAAAAACATATAATA
>JAQYEW010000071.1 GCA_028723455.1 Prevotellaceae bacterium
ACCATCGGCAATCTGGCCATGCGTCAGGCGCGGGCGCAGTTCAGCTGCAACGTCCTGGCGGCTGCGGGTTATCTGGTGATAGACAATCTGGGTTTTGCAAGCGTAGAGGAAGGCGTGGACAAAGCTTTGGCGGCCGGTGCCGATATTGTGGTGCTTTGCTCCAGCGACGACGAATATGCCGAATACGCCGTTCCCGCATTCAAGTACCTTGACGGTCGCGCGATGTTCGTTGTGGCAGGCGCTCCCGCCTGTGCCGACGAGCTGAAGGCCGCCGGTATCGAGAACTTCATTCACGTCCGTGTGGACCAGTTGAAGACACTGAAAGAGTATAACGCTAAATTGGGAATCTAAACGACTATGGCACGCAAATCATTTAATAACATAGATATTTTTGCCGGTATCGAAGTCAAGAACGGCTTGCAATGGCAAAAAGACAACGGGATTACTGCCAACTGGAAGACTCCCGAACAAATCAGTATTCAGCCGGTTTACACCAAGGAAGACCTTGAAGGCATGGAGCATCTGGACTTTGCGGCCGGTATTCCCCCCTTCCTCCGCGGTCCCTATAGTATGATGTATCCTTTCCGCCCATGGACCATCCGCCAGTATGCAGGTTTCTCGACCGCAGAGGAAAGTAACGCCTTCTATCGCCGCAACCTGGCCAGTGGCCAGAAAGGTCTGTCCGTAGCCTTTGACCTGCCTACTCACCGCGGCTATGACCCCGACAATGCGCGCGTCGTGGGTGATGTGGGCAAGGCTGGCGTCAGCATCTGTTCGATAGAGAACATGAAAACCCTCTTTGACGGTATTCCCTTGAGCAAGATGTCCGTGTCGATGACCATGAACGGAGCCGTTTTGCCCGTGCTGGCTTTCTACATCAACGCAGGCCTTGAGCAAGGTGCGCAGTTGGAGGAAATGGCGGGAACGATTCAAAATGACATCTTGAAGGAGTTCATGGTGCGCAACACTTACATCTATCCTCCTGCGTTCTCGATGAAGATCATTGCCGATATCTTTGAGTTCACCAGCCAGAAGATGCCTAAGTTCAACAGTATTTCCATCTCCGGCTATCACATGCAGGAGGCGGGTGCTACGGCGGATATCGAGTTGGCCTACACCTTGGCCGACGGCATTGATTACCTCAGGGCGGGTATCAACGCAGGCATTGATGTCGATGCCTTTGCTCCCCGTCTCAGCTTCTTCTGGGCGATTGGCATGAACCATTTCATGGAGATTGCCAAGATGCGTGCAGGCCGTCTCTTGTGGGCGAAGATTGTAAAGAGCTTCGGTGCGAAGAATCCCAAGTCCATGGCTTTGCGTACGCACAGCCAAACGTCGGGCTGGAGCCTTACGGAGCAAGACCCGTTTAATAATGTAGGCCGCACGTGTATCGAGGCTATGGCGGCTGTTTTGGGACATACGCAGAGCCTGCATACCAATGCCCTGGACGAAGCCATTGCTTTGCCCACAGACTTCAGCGCACGTATTGCTCGTAACACGCAGATCTATATTCAGAACGAAACCCAGGTGTGCAAGCACATCGATCCCTGGGCGGGCTCTTATTATGTGGAGAAACTTACCCAGGAACTCTACACCAAGGCATGGGAGCATATCCAGGAGATTGAAAAGTTAGGCGGTATGGCCAAGGCCATTGAGACTGGGCTGCCCAAGATGCGAATTGAAGAGGCGGCAGCACGCACCCAAGCACGTATCGACAGTGGTGTTCAGACCATCGTGGGTGTGAATAAGTATCGCCTGGATCACGAGGACCCCATTGATATTCTGGAGATTGACAACACCGCAGTGCGCCTTGAGCAAGAGGCGGCCCTCAAGCAGTTGCGCGAGGCTCGTGACGAGGCGCTGGTGAAGGCAGACCTGGAAGCCATTACAGCCTGTGTCCGTGAGTTCAGCGAAGGCAAGAAGAGCGAGCAGAACCTGCTGGATCTGGCGGTGAAGGCCGCCGGCCACCGTGCCACATTGGGAGAGATAAGCGATGCCTGCGAAGCAGTCGTAGGCCGTTATAAAGCCATCATTAGAACTATTTCAGGCGTGTATAGCAGTGAAAGCCATAACGACAAGTACTTTGAGCGTGCTTGCCAGTTGACCGAAGAGTTTGCCAAACAGGAAGGGCGTCGTCCCCGAATCATGGTTGCCAAGATGGGCCAGGACGGACACGACCGTGGTGCCAAGGTTGTAGCGACGGGTTATGCCGATTGCGGCTTTGACGTGGATATGGGGCCCTTGTTCCAGACACCCGCCGAGGCTGCGCGTCAGGCGGTGGAGAATGACGTGAACTGTATAGGTGCCAGTTCGCTGGCTGCCGGCCACAAGACACTGATTCCCCAATTGATTGAGGAACTTCGTAAGTTGGGTCGCGAGGACATTATGGTTACCTGTGGTGGCGTTATCCCTGCGCAGGATTACGATTTCCTTTATAAGGCGGGTGTTGCCGGCATCTATGGCCCTGGAACTCCTGTTGCCAAGAGCGCATGTGATGTCATGGAAATGCTCTTGGGTAAGGAAGAGTAAACCGGAGCTCCCTGAATTTTTACAGCGACAAAGAGGTCAACGCCATGGTGCGTTGGCCTCTTTTTGCCTTCTAAAAGGCTTCTTTTTTAGGCTGCATAAAGAAAAAGTGTATATCATTGTCAAAAAAATAGTGTGAATAGTACACATGGAATAAAAAAAATATATATATTTGCGTATAATATATGGCGAACCTAACCTAATAAGAACAATAATAGCGATGAAGAAAACTTTAAAATCTATGCTATTTGCCTGTACTACAGTTGTTGCCATGAACGCTTGTACAGGTCAGAAAACTTCTCGGGAACTGACAGCCTCGGGCTTGAATCCTGCCGACTTTGACACCACCTATGTCGATTCCATTCAGGGAGAAAAGCCCGTGCGGCTGTTTACCCTCAAAAATGACAAGGGCATGGAGGTGTGCATTACGAATTTTGGCGGACGAATTGTGAGCATCGTTGTGCCTGACAAGGAGGGTAAGCCCACGGATGTGGTGTTAGGTTTCCCCACTGCTGCCGAATACTTCCCCGAGAACAATCAGAGCGATTTCGGATCAAGTGTGGGCCGCTACGCCAACCGAATCAAGGACGGCCTGCTGCCCATCAACGGTGATACGGTCCGGTTGGCACGAAACAACTATGGCCACTGTCTGCATGGCGGACTGCATGGATGGATGTATCAGGTCTATGATGCCACTCAGGAAGATGACCGTACTTTGTTGCTTAGCCTCACCGCTCCCGACGGCGAGAATAATTTCCCCGGCGAGGTAAAGGTTACAGTAAGAATGCAATTGGCCGAAGACAGCAATGCGCTTACCATCACTTATAGCGGACAGACGGACAAGCCTACCGTGCTGAACATGACGAACCATAGTTATTTTAACTTGAACGGGGATCCTACGAAGCCTATTACAAACTGTATCGCCCAAATCAATGCTGATAACTTTACGCCCACGGACAATACCTACATGACTACGGGCGAAATTCTTCCTGTTGCGGGTACGCCCTTTGACTTTACCCAGCCAAAGGCCATCGGCAAGGATTTCACGGGTGCCAATCCTGCCCGGGAATTGGTGGCCATTGAAAATGGCGAAGACCATACGGGCTATGACCACAACTGGGTGTTGAATACATACAAGGACGGCAAGGGAGATTGGACGCAGGTTTGTGCCACAGTCTACAGTCCCGTTACAGGTATTCAACTGAATGTTTACACCAACGAACCCGGTATTCAATTCTACACGGGTAACTTCCAAAACGGAACGGTTATCGGTAAGGGTGGGGTGGCTTATCCCAAGAATGCCGCCTTCTGCCTCGAGACGCAGAAATATCCCAATGCACCTCAGAATCCCCATTGGCCCTCCTCGCACTTGAATCCAGGCGAACAGTACCAAAGCGTATGTATCTATGAGTTCACCATACATGAATAATTACTAAAACAAATATCTTAAAATCAACTTATGTTACTATTAGATTGGATTGTCATTGGCGCTTTCTGTCTTGCGCTCATTGGCATTGTGCTGTGGGTGGTAAGCCAGAAGAACGACAACTCTGCCGATTATTTCTTGGGTGGCAAGGATGCCACATGGATTGCTATCGGCGCTTCTATTTTCTCTTCGAACATTGGTTCCGAACACTTGATCGGCTTGGCCGGTGCCGGTGCCTCTTCGGGTATGGCAATGGCCCATTGGGAAATTCAGGGTTGGATGATTCTGATTTTAGGTTGGGTCTTTGTACCTTTTTACGCACGTTCTATGGTTTACACGATGCCCGAGTTTTTGGAGCGTCGATATAACCCCCAAAGCCGTACGATTTTGAGTATCATCTCACTTATCAGTTATGTACTGACGAAGGTGGCGGTTACGGTTTATGCCGGCGGCTTGGTGTTCCAGCAGGTATTTGGTATCGACGAACTGTGGGGTATTGACTTCTTCTGGATCGCTGCTATTGGCTTGGTATTGATTACCGCTCTCTATACCGTATTTGGTGGCATGAAGAGCGTGCTTTACACTTCCGTCTTGCAGACTCCCATTCTGCTCTTGGGTTCAATTATTATCCTTGTGTTGGGTCTGAAGGAAGTAGGCGGATGGGACCAAATGTTGGAGTACTGTTCTGCCAAGCCTGTCAATGAGTATGGTGATAAGATGACTGATCTTATCCGTGATCTCCGTGATCCTCAGTACCCCTGGTTGGGTGCTTTGGTAGGTTCGGCTGTTATCGGTTTCTGGTATTGGTGTACCGATCAGTATATCGTACAGCGTGTGCTTTCCGGCAAGGACGAGAGGGAAGCCCGTCGTGGTACCATCTTTGGTGCTTACCTGAAACTGCTGCCTGTTTTCATTTTCTTGATTCCCGGCATGATTGCCTATGCCATCCATGTCAAGACGGGTTCGTTCCTGCCTCTGAATGGTGAGGTGCTGAATAGCGATGCCGCTTTCCCCACGCTGGTTGCCAAGCTGCTGCCCGCTGGCGTGAAGGGTCTTGTTGTTTGTGGTATCTTGGCTGCTTTGATGAGTTCATTGGCTTCATTGTTCAATTCGTCAGCCATGCTTTTCACCATCGACTTCTACAAACGCTTCCGTCCTGATACAGAGGAAAAGAAATTGGTGCGCGTGGGTCAGATGGCAACCGTAGTTATCGTTGTCTTGGGTATTCTGTGGATTCCTATCATGCGCAGCATAGGCAATGTTTTGTATAACTATCTCCAGGATGTACAGAGCGTACTTGCTCCTGGTATTGCTGCCGTATTCTTGCTGGGTATCTGCTGGAAGCGTGCAAGCGCGAAGGGTGGTCAATGGGGTTTGCTCTCCGGCATCATTATCGGACTTACTCGTTTGGGCGCCAAGGTTTACTACAGCAATGTAGCGGATGCAAGCGACAACTGGTTCAAGCAAATCTTCTTTGATTTCAACTGGTTGTATTTCTGTGGCGTGATGTTGATTGTGTGCTGCCTGATCGTTGTTGTGGTAAGTCTGTTTACGGAGGCTCCTGAACCGGAAAAGATCAAGGGTCTGGTGTTTGGTTCCGCTACACCCGAACAGCGTGCAACCACTCGTGCCAGCTGGAACAAATGGGATGTGATTCACACGATTATAATTCTGGGGATTACAGTGGCATTCTATGCTTATTTCTGGTAATCTTCTATAATGTAAGAGATAAACTAAAATTATATATTTATGGTACAAGATGCTTCATTCTATAATCAAAATCCTAAATTCTACGTTGCGGTAGACAACGTAATATTTGGCTTTGCCGATGGCAAATTGCAGGTCCTCCTTCAACAGCGCGATTTTGAACCTTTTTCTGGTGAACTGAGCGTACAAGGTGGTTTTGTGCAAGAAAATGAAGATGTAGACACTGCCGCGGAGCGTGTGTTGTTTGAGCGCACGGGTGTGCATGACGTCTATATTACTCAGGTTGGTACTTTCGGACGCTTAGACCGCGACCCCGGTGCCCGCGTAGTCTCTGTGGCTTATTATTGTCTTTTGGACAAGGCACGTTGCGACGACGAGAAGGTAAAGAAGTATCATGGTGTTTGGGTGGATGTTGACTCATTGCCCGAATTGCATTTCGACCACACAGAGATTGTGCGTACCGCCCTTTTCCATCTCCGCATGTTCATTGGTCGCAAACCTATCGGTTTCTATCTGCTGCCGGAGAACTTCACGCTTTCACAACTCCAAACGCTTCACGAGGCCATTTTGGGTGTTACGCTTGACAAGCGTAACTTCCGCAAGCGTGTGGCTGATATGACGTTCATTGAAAAGACGGGACTTGTTGATAAGATTCACAGCAAGCGTGGAGCCGCATTGTATAGATATAATGCAGAGGAGTTCAAGAATTTCAATAAATTCAAATTATAAATTTGCTATGCTTGAGGAACTTAAAGCGAAAGTGTATAAGGCAAACATGGACCTGCTAAAGCACGGCCTGGTGATTTTTACGTGGGGAAATGTGAGCGGTATAGACAGAGACAAGGGACTCGTGGTTATCAAGCCCAGTGGTGTTGAGTATGATGTGATGAAGGCGGAAGATATGGTGGTTGTTGACCTTAATACCGGCGAGGTGGTTGAGGGAACCCTAAATCCAAGCAGCGATACGCCGACACATTTGGTGCTTTACCGTAGCTTTCCAAATATTGGGGGCGTAGTACATACTCACAGCACTTATGCCACTGCCTTTGCACAGGCAGGTCGTGATATTCCTAATGTCGGAACGACACATGCGGACTATTTCTATCGTGATATTCCTTGCACGCGCGATATGACGAAAGCAGAGGTGAAAGGCAGTTATGAACTGGAAACCGGAAACGTAATCGTTGACGAGTTCCTGAATTTACGCTCTTTCAATCCTAACGCTACGCCTGGCGTTTTAGTAAAGAATCATGGTCCCTTCAGTTGGGGAGAGAGTCCGGACAAAGCAGTGTATAATGCGGTGGTAATGGAGCAGTGTGCCAAAATGGCCTATATTGCACTTGGCATAAACCCCGACTTGTCAATGAATCCTCTGCTTATTGAAAAGCATTATCAGCGTAAGCACGGACCTAACGCCTATTATGGGCAGATTAAAAAGTAGTTCTCCGGCATTGCTCGGACGACTATGTTATTATGTATAATTTACAAACAAAAACAAAATAATATGTTTGAGAATTTTGAGATTTGGTGGGTAACTGGTGCGCAGTTGCTCTATGGAGGTGAGACCGTGCAAATCGTGGACGGTCATTCACAGGAGATGGTTGCCGGCTTGAATGCCAGCGGCAACATTCCCGTTAAAATCGTATATAAGGGCACAGCCAATAGCTCTAAGGAGGTAGAGGCCATCATGAAGGCCGCCAATAACGAGGACAAGTGTGTGGGTATCATCACCTGGATGCACACTTTCTCTCCCGCAAAGATGTGGATCAAGGGTTTGCAGGCATTGCAGAAGCCTCTCTTGCATTTCCACACACAGTACAATGCAGAGATTCCTTGGGATACCATGGACATGGATTTTATGAATCTGAACCAGAGCGCTCATGGCGATCGCGAGTTCGGACACATCTGCGCCCATTTGCGTAAGCCCCGCAAGGTTGTCAGCGGTTATTGGAAAGACGAGAAGCCCCAGCAGCGTATTGCCGTGTGGGCGCGTGTTGCTGCCGCTTGGGCCGATGCCCGTGATATGCGCATCCTGCGTTTCGGCGACCAAATGAATAATGTGGCCGTAACAGACGGTGATAAGGTAGAGGCAGAGGTTCGTTTGGGCTATCACGTGGATTATTATCCCGTAAGCTCGCTGATGGAGTATTTCAAGAAAGTTACCGACCAGGAGGCCGATGCTCTTGTTGAGGAATACAAACAGCTGTACACCATAAAGATTGACGAGAGCGGCGAAGAAGTATATTGGGAAAAGGTAAAGAATGCAGCCAAAGCGGAAATCGCCATCCGTCGTGTATTGAAGGACGAGGGTGCTAAAGCCTTTACGACAAACTTCGACGATCTGGGCGGAGCTGATATCAATGATCCCAAGTTCTTGGGCTTCGACCAGATTCCCGGCCTCGCTTCTCAGCGTCTGATGGCCGAGGGTTATGGCTTTGGTGCCGAGGGCGATTGGAAGACCGCCGCCCTTTGCCGCACGGTATGGGTGATGAGCCAGGGACAGGGCTGTTCATTCCTGGAGGACTATACGCTGAACTTCAACGGCGAGAACAGTTCTATTCTTCAGAGCCACATGTTGGAGGTTTGTCCTCTCATTGCTGCCGAAAAGCCACGTTTGGAAGTTCATTTCCTGGGTATCGGTATCCGTAAGAGCCAGACGGCGCGCCTTGTGTTCGACAGCAAGACAGGCGACGGCGTAACGGCAACCGTTATCGATTTGGGCAACCGCTTCCGCATGATTGTTAATGATGTGAAGTGTATCTCTCCCAAGCCTCTGCCCAAATTGCCCGTGGCAAATGCTTTGTGGATTCCTCAGCCCAACTTTGAAGTGGGTACGGAGGCGTGGATTCTGGCCGGCGGTACACACCACAGCGCGATGTCATACGTCATCACGCCCGAGTACTGGCAGGACTATGCCGAGATTGCCGGCATCGAGATGGTACATATCAATAAGGATACCAATATCCTTGATTTCAAGCGCGAGTTGCGCCTGAATGAAGTGTATTACATGCTAAACCGTGCTGTACAGCTTTAAGCTTATGAGTGCCAAACAGACTATTATTGAGGGTAAAGCCATACTCGGTATCGAGTTTGGCTCTACCCGTATTAAGGCCGTACTGATAGATGGCCAAAATACACCTATTGCACAAGGCAGCCACACCTGGGAAAACCAGCTTCTGGATGGTCTTTGGACTTACAGCGAGGAGGCTATCTGGGGTGGTCTTCAGGACTGCTACGCCCAGTTGCGTAAGGATGTTCAAGCCCGGTATGGCGTAGAGATAGAAAAGTTGGCAGGCATTGGCGTCAGTGCGATGATGCATGGCTATATGGCTTTTGACAAGTCGGAGAAATTGCTTGTGCCTTTCCGTACATGGCGTAACACCAATACGGGTGCCGCCGCCAAGGAATTGAGCGAGCTTTTCAACTACAACATGCCGTTGCGTTGGAGCCTTAGCCATTTGTATCAATGTATTTTGGAGGATATGTCCCACGTAAAGGACATTGATTTCCAAACGACGTTGGCGGGTTATATCCATTGGCAGTTGACGGGCGAAAGGGTATTGGGCGTTGGTGATGCCAGCGGCATCATGCCTATCGACCCTGCGACCAAAAGTTACGACGCCAAGGCTGTGGAGAAGTTTGACCGTTTGGTCGCTCCCAAAGGATATGCCTGGAAACTTTTGGACATTCTGCCCAAGAGTCTGAGCGCAGGCGAATTTGCCGGCGTGTTGACAGAAAAGGGCGCCCGTCGTTTGGATGTCAGCGGTCATTTGCAGGCAGGAGTGCCTTTGTGTCCTCCCGAGGGCGATGCAGGTACGGGCATGGTGGCTACAAATGCCGTTCGTCAGCGTACGGGTAATGTCAGTGCCGGTACCAGTTCCTTCTCCATGATAGTCCTGGAGAAAGAACTGTCTCGCCCCTATGAGGTCATAGATATGGTAACCACCCCCGACGGCTCTCTTGTTGCCATGGTGCATTGCAACAACTGCACCAGCGACATCAACGCCTGGGCAGGCATTTTCCGTGAGTTCGCTGTCCTCAATGGCCACGAGCTTTCAACCGACGACCTTTATACCAACCTGTTCACCCATGCCGCCAAGGGCGACCCCGATTGTGGTGGTATTATCGCCTATAATTACGTCAGTGGAGAACCTGTAACGGGTTTGGCGGACGGCCGTCCACTCTTTGTGCGCTCTGCCAGCGACAAGTTCAGTTTGGCTAATTTCATGCGCGCCCAGCTTTACGGAGCCATTGCCGTATTGAAAATCGGTAATGACGTGCTTTTCAAGCAGGAGCACGTGCGTGTGGACAGAATCACAGGTCATGGCGGTTATTTCATGACTCCCGTGGTTGGTCAGAAGATGTTGGCGGCGGCCCTCAACAGTCCTATCAGCGTGATGGAAACCGCTGGCGAGGGCGGCGCATGGGGCATTGCCCTTCTGGCTTCCTACGAGGTGAATAATACCGGAAAACTGGATCTGCCTACTTGGCTGGACGAGGTCGTCTTTGCCGGCAACACGGGAACCAGCGTTGATCCCGACCCTGCCGATGTGGCTGGCTTCGACAAATACCTGGAGAATTACCGGCGCGGTTTGGCCATTGAAAAGGCTGCCGTAGAAAATAAAGCATAGAAAATAAAAACATTTAGTAATATGGCAAACGACATTGAATTATTGAACAGGGCAGCTGACAATATCCGTATCTTGGCAGTCAGCGCTGTCGAGAAGGCCAAGAGCGGCCATCCCGGTGGTGCTATGGGCGGTGCGGACTTTATCAACGTGCTGTACAGTGAGTTTTTGAATTATGACCCCAAGAACCCGGCTTGGGCAGGTCGCGACCGTTTTTATCTCGACCCCGGACACATGGCTCCCATGCTTTACAGCCAGCTGGCGCTTACGGGTCATTTTACATTGGAGGAACTGGCGAATCTGCGTCAGTGGGGCAGTCCTACGACGGGTCATCCCGAGTTCGAGGTGGCACGTGGCATCGAGAACACTTCGGGTCCCTTGGGACAAGGCCATTGCTTTGCGGTAGGTGCGGCCATTGCGGCCAAGTTCCTGGCTGCGCACACGGGCAACCCCACCTTCGCTAAGGAGACCATTTACGCTTATATCAGCGACGGTGGCGTTCAGGAGGAAATCTCCCAGGGTGCGGCACGTGTGGCCGGCACTTTGGGTTTGGACAACCTGATTATGTTCTACGATTCTAACGACATCCAGCTCTCCACCGAAACCGCCGAGGTAATGAACGAGGACACGGCTGCCAAGTACCGCGCCCTGGGTTGGGAGGTGCTTGAAATCAATGGCAACGATGCCCTGGAGATTCGCGAGGCGCTCACCAAGGCCAAAGCCGTAGTGGGCAAGCCCACCTTGATTATCGGCAAGTGTGTGATGGGTAAGGGTGCCTTGCAGGCCGATGGCAGCAGCTACGAACGTAATTGCAAGACACACGGCGCGCCTCTCGGTGGCGATGCCTATGCCAATACGGTGAAAAACCTGGGTGGCGATGCCGGGAATCCCTTCCATATCTTCCCCGAGGTGGAGAAATTGTATGCCGACCGCAAGGCGGAACTGGCAACTATCGTTGGCGGGCGTTATGCCGAAGAGCAGGCATGGGCTGCGGCTAACCCCGAGAAAGCCAAGCAGCAAGAGGCTTGGTTCAGCGGCAAGGCTCCCAAGATTGATTGGAGCAAGTGTGTTCAAAAGGACAATGACGCCACGCGCAATGCCAGTGCCGCCTGCCTGAGCGTTCTTGCCGAGCAGGTGCCCAACATGATTTGCGCCAGTGCCGACCTCTCCAATTCGGACAAGACCGATGGCTTCCTGAAGAAAACGCATGCCTTCCGAGCCGGCGACTTCTCCGGTGCCTTCTTCCAGGCCGGTGTGGCCGAACTTACGATGGCTTGCTGCTGCATTGGTATGGCGCTGCATGGTGGTGTCATTCCCGCATGTGGCACGTTCTTCGTCTTCTCTGACTATATGAAGCCTGCCGTTCGCATGGCAGCTTTGATGGAATTGCCTGTGAAGTTCGTTTGGACGCACGATGCTTTCCGTGTGGGTGAGGACGGGCCTACGCATGAACCCGTAGAGCAGGAGGCGCAGATTCGCCTGATGGAGAAACTGAAGAACCACCACGGCAAGAACAGCACGCTTGTACTTCGCCCCGCCGATGCCCACGAGACAACCGTCGCTTGGGCAATGGCCATGGAGAACACCGATACGCCCTCTGCGCTCATTCTTAGCCGCCAGAACATTCAGGATCTGCCCGCAGGCAATGATTATGAAGAGGCGCGCAAGGGTGGTTATGTAGTGGCAGGCAGCGACGAGAACCCCGATGTCGTACTTGTGGCCACCGGCTCCGAGGTTTCCACCCTCGTGTCAGGTGCCGGACTGCTGAAGAAGGATGGCGTTAAAGTACGTATCGTGAGCGTTCCCAGCGAAGGTGTGTTCCGCAACCAGAGCCTTGAGTATCAGCAGAGCGTTGTGCCTGCCGGCTCCAAGGTGTTTGGTATGACTGCCGGTCTGCCCGTTAACCTGCAGGGATTCCTGATTGGTGCGGATCCCAAGAGCACCGTTTGGGGCTTGGAGAGTTTTGGTTTCAGCGCGCCTTACAAGGTACTGGACGAGAAGCTGGGTTACACCGCAGAGAATGTCTATAATCAGGTAAAGGCTATCCTGTAAAGAATTGCAAACCTTATGCCCACGGATTGTCCATATCAGGCAATCCGTGGGTAAAACAGAAAGAATATGGATATTAAAGTAGTTGGATTGGCTTGCGACCATGCCGGTTTTGCTTTGATGCAGTATGTCAAGAAATACCTGAGCGAGCGCGGTATCGCTTGGAAGGACTTTGGCACGGACAGCGAAAAATCATGTGATTATGCCGACTATGCCCATCCGCTGGCTTTGGCGGTTGAGCAGGGCGAAGTGTATCCCGGCATAGCCATCTGCGGCAGCGGCGAAGGCATAGCCATGACGCTGAACAAGCACCAGGGCATACGTGCCGGACTCAGTTGGATGCCCGAGATTGCCCATCTTGTCCGTCAGCACAACAACGCCAATGTGCTGGTGATGCCCGGCCGTTTTATTGATGAGCGGGAGGCGAAAGCCATCATGGACGAGTTCCTCTCCACCGACTTTGAAGGCGGACGCCATCAGGCACGTATCGACAAGATGCCTCTAAGATAGCATCAGAAAAGCGGACAGCACAAGACTCATTGCCTTGTGCTGTCCGCTTTTCTGTCTTTCCGTTCTCTCTCTTACAGCAGGTATTGGTCAGAGATACTCTCGTTGTTGAGCACACGACGGATGGTTTCCGCGAAGAGGTCGGCCGTGCTCAGCTGCTTTACTTTTGAACAACCTCCGTTGTAGGGAATGGAATCCGTGAATACCATCTCCACCAACGAACTTTGCTGTACACGGTCGCTGGCGGGACCGCTCATGATGCAGTGGCTGGCGATGGCACGCACGCTGCGCGCTCCGTTTTCGATAATCAGGTCGGCAGCCTTCGTGATGGTGCCCGCCGTGTCCACGATGTCGTCAATCAGTATGACGTTCGCGTCCTGAACATCACCGATCACTTGCATTTCGTCTACCTCGTTGGCCTTCTTGCGCGTCTTGTTGCACAACACCAGGGGGCACTTGAAATATTTGCTGTATGCGCTGGCGCGTTTTGAGCCTCCCACATCAGGCGTGGCAATGACCAGGTTCTCCAGTTTCAGGCTCTCGATGTAGGGCACCATTACGGCACTGGCGTAAAGGTGGTCTACGGGGACGTCAAAGAATCCCTGCTCCTGGTCGGCATGGAGGTCCATCGTGATAAGGCGGTTGATACCCGCAACGCTCAGCATGTCGGCAACCAACTTGGCTGCGATGCTCACGCGGGGCTTGCTCTTGCGGTCTTGGCGTGCCCATCCGAAATAGGGAATGACGGCGTTCACCGTGCGTGCGGAGGCGCGTTTCGCTGCGTCTACCATCAACAGCAACTCCATCAAGTTGTCGGCGTTGGGGAAGGTGCTCTGCACAAGGAAAACATCCTTGCCGCGAATACTCTCGTCAAAGCAAACCTCGAACTCGCCGTCTGCAAAATGGGTTACAGACATTTGTCCAAGTTCACAATCCAGACTGTCGCAAATCCTTTTCGCCAGGTACTGGGTTGCCGTTCCCGAGAATACCATGAAATTCTTTTTGTCGCTCATTTTGTTTTATAGGGGTTTAATTGGTCGTCTTCTTTCCTTAGTCATGAGGTACGTCCTAATCCGCGGCGCGGCGCAGCTTGCGGAAATGGGCGATAAGCTCCTTATAGTCGCATCCCTGATGAATGTTAAAGCGTTTCCAGATGTCGCCGCGAACCACTACGCCGCCGAAGCCCAATTCGCGGACTCCCAGGATATTCTCCTGACTGATGCCTCCCTGTGCCATTACGTGGCGGTCAATGATGCCCTGGCGGGCTGCTTCCTGTAGTTCCTGGGTTGTAAACAGGCTTTTGTATTCGGGTTCGCTGATGCTGTCGTACACGTTTTTCAGGATGACATAGTTGCTTTTGGGCTTCAGCTCTTTCACCTCTTCCAATGTATAACAGGTACGCGATACGGCATCCTTGTAATCTTTGGGGGCCGTGGGGTTATGATGGCTCAGATGGATTCCCAGGAGGTCAAACTCCTCCTTGAGATAGAAATGATCGTTGACAACAATGCGTTTGTGATATTGCGCCGGGATGAGCGTGAGCAGACGCTCACAATAGACGGGTTCGCTTCCCGGCTTGCGGATATGAAGAATATCAAGCCCTTCCTCGAAGAGGGTGGTAAGGATTTTGTCCTCCTCAACAAAGAAATTAGGATTTGACAATAGAATAAGTTTCATGCCTTGATGCTAATGTGCAATTTCAAGGGACAAAGGTAAGACTATTTTTCTTAATGCCCAAACCGAACCTTGCACATTTTTGTACTTACCGTGTTACCCCCAAAGTACTTGCCTTGGATTACTCCGGTACTTCGGGTGCATTACTCCGGTACTTCACGCAAAGTACCGGCCTAATCATACCAGTTGAAGCACTCCTCATACTTGTCGAATTTCAGTTCTTCGCTTATCCCCGCCTGCCTTAAGGCCTCCAGGACGACGGCTTATTCTTGCGGAGAAAGGGCTGTTTCGCCTCTTCTGCGTTCAAAATAGGCGTTGCGGCCAAATTCGCCTATGAGGATGAACATAAAGGTTTTATACTGGCCGGGCAGCATCCGCTTTTGCATACCGGTGAATCCTCGGGCATAGGAGACAGGCTCGTTGTCCCGATAGAAGCGGCAGGAGGCATCCCGGCTGCATCTGCTTGGATTGAGTAGGGTCAGGTAATCATCCTTCTTCAGCATGGCGGAGTAGGCTGTCTGGTGGAGGCAGGAGCTTGCCTTGGGACAAGTGCGGTGTTCGCAGACGGGATAGCCGGCCGGAAGGGAGGTGTAGAATTTCTTAGGCATATTGTCTTGTCGATTCTGCGTGGAGGTCGTTTTTGCTTATGTTTGCAAATTTATTAAAAAATCGCTTACGCTCATGTCTTTGGTTCCGGAAATATGAATTATCTTTGTAGAAACCGGATGAAATAGATTCAATCAATTTTGATATTATTTGCTTAAATTATGCGTGAAACAATGATTTTACTCCTTCTTCTCAAGAAAAACGTGTACCTTTGAAAGGTAATGTACAGGAACCATAATTATAGGCAAATCTTTTAGAATGAAATTAAATACTTTGATAGCAGAATGTACTGCATACGATTTCAAGGTGATGCTTGAAGAGAAGAAGCCTAAGAGTTGGTTGAAAAGCGTAAATGCTTTTGCCAACGGCATGGGTGGTTCTCTTTTCTTCGGTATAGATAACAATGGCTTCGTCAAAGGTCTCGATGATGTACAGCATGTTAGCGAAGTTATCAGTAGTAAGATTCGTGATTACACGGATCCCCTGCCAGAGGTGGAAATGATTCCTCATGATGTAGATGGTTTGCGTATTTTACAGCTCAAAGTCGATGCAGGGCATTACACACCATATTACTACGTTGGTGATGGTCAGCGCATTGCCTTTGTCCGTGTCGGTGATGAGAGTCTTCCTGCCTCGGCAGAGCAAATGGTACGCTTGGTACTGAAAGGTTCTAATAAAACCTACGATTCCCTTCACACGGATTATAAGGTTGAAGACTATGCTTTCACGATATTGGCAAATACTTTCAAAGACCGCACCAAACAAGAATGGGACAAGAAGTACCTATTATCATTTGGTCTTGTAACAGGTGCAGGGAACCTTACGAATGCAGGCGCATTGTTTGCTGATGACTGTCCTTTATGGCAATCTCGTCTTTATTGCAAACGATGGGACGGAACGGAAAAGGGTGATGCCATCAATGATGCAGAGTTCACCGGCAACGTCCTCATGCTGCTTCGAGAAGCCATGAACTTTGTGAAGTCAAACACAAAGAAAGGCTGGGAGAAACTACCCGATGGACGAAAAAATAAACCTGAGTATGCAGAGCGTGCCGTTCTTGAAGCAATAGTTAACCACTTCATTCATCGTGACTATACCGTGATGGGTAGCGAGGTGCATTTGGATATTTATGATGATAGATTGGCGATAACCTCTCCTGGTGGTATGTACAATGGAATGCTTATACAGGATTTGGACATCAAAGATGTGTCTTCTGAAAGACGTAATCCTATACTTGCAAACGTGATGGCTCAACTTGATTACATGGAGAAGCGAGGTAGCGGACTCACACGCATCTGCAATGAGACCAAAGCATTGGAAGGTTATAAGGACGAACTGAAGCCTGTGTTCAAATCTACTCCGACACAATTCCAGACCATCATTTATGCCACCTCAGACACACAAAATGTCGGAGACTATGACGGAAACATGACGGAGACGAAACTTACTGAGCGTCAGCAGAAAATACTCAATCTTATCAAAGGATCTCCGACAATCACCGGAAAACAAATGTCGGAGACTTTGTCGGTGAGCAAGCGCACCATCGAGCGCGACCTTTCCGCCTTGCAAAAGATTGGTGTTTTGAAGCATGAAGGCAAGGATAATGATGGGATTTGGGTGATTGTCGATTAAATTCCCATAAATTGTGTATAACAAGAGTTTTATATGAGAATCATTGCATTAGTCATAGGTAACAATAATTATTCTGATCCAGATAAACTTGAAAATGCAGTGAATGATGCAAAATCTATGAAAGATGTTATTTGTCTAGAAAAGAAAAAACTAATTTTATTAATAAAAAAGCGTCACCTTGAAAATATAATCAAGGTGACGCTTTTTTATTTAGTGCAATCAACTATGTGTTGATCTATTATTTCTCGATACGGATGCGGGCGTCGACGGCTACAACGGCATTAGCGGAACCGAGGAGAGGGTTAAGGTCCATCTCGGCGATTTCCGGAGCCACTGTAACGAGTGCAGATATGCGTGACACAGCTTCTGCAAAGAGGTCTTCATTAACAGGCTCTTGACCACGTACCCCTTTGATAATCTTGTATCCGCGAAGATTCTTAATCATTGAATGTGCCTCTTCTACTGAAATAGGGGCAAGTGAAGCTTGAACATCTTTAAGAACTTCAATAAAGATACCACCTAAGCCGCAGAGCACTTGATGTCCGAATTTCGGTTCACGACTCGCACCGATAAAGATTTCAGTACCATGATACATAGGGCAAATTTCCACTGCATAAGTATCTTTTATC
>JAQYEW010000072.1 GCA_028723455.1 Prevotellaceae bacterium
TAGTGCTCCATCACGAGGAGATAGACCTTTTTGAGGTTCTTCATGTCCTTGTATTCATTGAACATGTGGCGGCGCCATGCGCTGGGTACGCTGATTTCCTCGATATTGGGGCAGTCCTTGAAGGCTCCGTCCTCGTACTTGCTGAGCGTCATGCCCATGAGCACGCTCTTGAGGTTGGTGCAGCCCTCGAATGCGCCTTCGCGCACCCAATAGATGTTGTCGCGCGTGCGCACGCTGTCCAGTGCGGTGCAGCCCTTGAAGGCGCCCAGTCCGATGGTGCGGATGTCGCCGTCCAGGCTCTTGAGTGCGATGCATCCCTCGAAGGCATAGTCGTTGATGACATCCACGGTTTGGCTCATGTGGATACGCTCCAGGGAGGTGCATCCCTTGAAAGCCTCCTCGGCGATGTTCACCATCTTGCCGAAGTGTAGTTCCTTTAGGGTGGTGTTGCCTGCGAACTCGCCCTTGGTAACGTCCATCACCTTGTCGCTGAAGCCCAGCACCTCCACTTTCAGCTGGGCGCCGATCTTATTTGCGTGGTCCTTGCTGCTGTAAAGGGGATAGTCTGCCTTTTTTCCGCCGCCGGACTTGCTTTTCGAGTCGCATGCCGTAAGGCCCATACCAAGCACCAAAGCCACCAGTGCCGTACATTTCAGGATTTTTTTCATAGATTTCTTTGTTTTAGGGTTGAGTTCTGAAGCAAAGGTAGGGAAAAGGAGCGGGAGGCGCAAACGTTGCGCTGATTTTTTAGTTTCCCGGGTGTATCAAATCTCCGAAAAAAGCATTATCTTCGCCCATTATGAATGACAACAGACGTTTATTTTGGGTGCTGGCAGCCATTTTGGTGCTGTGTACCTTGCCCTGGCTGGGTGTGGCGGACTTTTATACGAAGGGCGAACCTCGAGAGGCGATTGTGGCGCAGACGATGCTGGACCAGGGGAACTGGATCCTGGCGCGCAACAACGGTGGCGAGATGGCTTTCAAGCCGCCCTTCTTCCATTGGATGATCGCCCTGGTCAGCCTGCCCTTGGGCCATGTTACGGAATGGACGGCGCGCGCCCCCAGTGCGCTGGCTGCCATCATCATGCTGCTGTGGATGTTCCGCCTTTACAGCAGGCGCAGGGACGGGGATACGGCTTTCCTGGCGGTGCTCTTGACGTTCAGCACCTTCGAGGTCTATCGCGCCGCCTTCGCCTGTCGTGTGGACATGATGCTGGCATTGGGCATCGTGGGCGCCCTGTTCGCTTTCTTTGAATGGAGCGAGCGCGGACTGCGTGGCTTGCCGTGGCTGGCGGTTCTGATGATGAGCGTCGGCACCTTGTCCAAGGGTCCCGTGGCCATCCTTCTGCCTTGTGCGGCCACGGGCTTGTATCTGCTCCTGAGAAGGGAAAGGCTGATGCCCGTGGTGGGCTGGCTGACACTGAGCGGAGTCTTGGCGCTCGTATTGCCCGCCCTATGGTATTGGGCGGCGGGCGAGCAGGGCGGCGGGGAATTCTGGCGCCTGGTGAAGGAGGAGAATGTGGACCGCTTTCTGGGCAAGATGACCTATGCCAGCCACGAGAACGACCTGTGGTATTATTTCGTCATGCTGCCGGCGGGCCTGTTGCCTTGGGTGTTGCCCGTGGGATGGATGGCGTGGAAGCGCAGGGCGGAGATAGGAGGTCCCAGGCAATGGCTGCGCCTAAGCCCCGAAACCCTTTTCAGCATCGTGGCCGCCCTGGTGATCTTTGTCTTTTACTGCATCCCCAAGAGCAAGCGCGGCGTGTATCTCCTGCCCATGTATCCATTCGTGGGCTGGCTGATGGCGATTGCGCTCAGGCAGTGGAGCCTGCGCGTGCGCCGTTGGGCTTTCGCCGTGGTGCTGAGCCTGTGGGTGCTGGCCTTTGGCGTGGTCGTGCCCTTGCTGATGCGCAGCAAGAGCGACCGCGACATTGCCCGGGACATCAGGGACATGGAATTGAAGAAGCCCCTCACCAGTTATCTGGCCTGGAACATCCCCGGCAACAGGGCGCATTTCTTCACGGTCAATTTCTATCTGCGCGACGGCCTGGGCTATTGGGACGGCACGCTGCGCGAGGGCTACATCCTTTTGTGTGAGGACCATGTGGAGCAGTTCCTCTTGGAGAACCCCCATGTGTCGCTGGACCGCGTTTACCGCAGCCGCCACAAGAGCTGCGATGCCAAGCGGTACCTGGAACTTTACGAGTTCTCCCAGTTGTCCCCCGCGCGCTCCATCTCAAAATAACGCGGGCGGCGTTTCACCTCGGTGTAGATTTTCCCGATGTATTCGCCCGTAATGCCCACCGCCAGCATCAGCGCGCCACCGATCAGCCATAGGCTGATGAGCAGCGACGTCCAGCCCGGCATGGTTTGCCCCCGCAGGAAATCCGCCAGGGCCTTGCAGCTTACCACCAGGCCCACCAGGATGAACAATATGCCCAGCAGGTTGATGAGGCGTATGGGGCGTACGGAGAACGAGGTGATGCCATCCAGCGCGAAGCTGAGCATCTTGCTGAGCGGATACTTGGTTTCGCCGGCCAGGCGTTCGCTGCGGTCGTAATACTGCATGGAGGTCCGGAAGCCCAGCTGCGCCACCATGCCGCGCAGAAAGAGGTTGCGTTCGGGATAGGAGAGCAGAGCCGCGAGGGCACGCCGCGAGAGGAGGCGGAAATCGGCATGGTTATACACGCTCTCGCATCCCATCCATTGCATCAGTTTGTAGAAGGCCAGGGCCGTGGTGCGTTTGAACCACGTGTCTGTCCTGCGCTCGCGCCTTACGCCATAGACGATGTCCGAACCCGCCCGGAAGTCCGCCATCATGCGCGGAATCACCTGAATGTCATCCTGCAAGTCAGCGTCGATGCTGATCACCGCCTCGGCATGGGGCAGGGCAGCCTCCAGCCCGGCCCACAGGGCTTGCTGGTGGCCTACGTTGTGCGCCAGACGCAGCCCCAACAGGCGCGGGTTGCTTTGGCTTAGTTCTTGGATGAGGCTCCAGGTACGGTCGCGCGAGCCGTCGTCGACGCACAGCAGGCGCACCGCTTCCTGGGGCATTTCCTTGTCCAGCATGGCGGTCAGTTTGGCGATGGAGTCGCAGAGGACTTCCTCTTCATTGTAGCAGGGTAGAACGATGTATAGCATGAATCAACGGTTTGTTTTTAAGAATTAACTGCTTGTTTCAGGAAAACCAACGCTTTGTTTTTTTATTTTTACGCTGTAAAAAAGCCAGTCGCACGAGCAGGAAATTCGTGGGAACGGCGATGGCATAGACGGGCAGGGGTGTCCAAGCCTTGGGAACGCCCGTCCAAAGGAAGAGGTTCAGGAGAAGCATGTGAAGGAGGAAATTCACGCCATGCGCCCCGGCCATCCCAATAAGGTTGCGCCACGAGGGAGGCATGCGGAAGGTGAACCAGGCGGTGGCAAGGAAGTTGAAGAGGAAGCTCAGCGCATAACCTATGGCATACGCCATGTTGGCGCTCGTCCGGCGCATCAGGAGCAGGTAAAGCCCCCAGTGCAATGCCGTTGCGGCGGCGCCCACCACCACGAAGCGCAAGGCCTGAAAGACGGTTTGCTTTGTTTTCATTGTGTCAGTTCCTTTTCCGTGATCGCTTCGGCGGCCTGCAGCATGCTGAAGACGTAATGGCGCAGGGCGTGGAACGCCGTGTCGGCCTGCTGCGTGGGCGCTCCGTTCATCAGCAGGGTCGTTTGCCGCGTGTGGGGGTTATAGATGAACTGACGCAGGCTGTCGCGCGCCGTAATCAGGTTGTCGCTGGTATAGAAAGCGCAGGGACGCTGCCGGCTGAGCAGGTCCGTGCCGAAGTTGTTCTGCCCGGCCTCCATGCCCAAGAGCGCCAGCAGGGTGGGCTGGACATCCATCTGCAGGGCCCATTGGCCGCGCGTCTGGGGCGTAAGGGCGGGACTGAAGAAGATCAGGGGGATGTGGTTCAGGCAGTCGGGCATCTCGCTTGCGGGCTGGCCCACCAGTTTGCCGTGGTCGCCCAGGAGCACGAAGATGGTCCTGTCGAACCAAGCCCTTTTCCGGGCTTCGCGGAAGAATTGCTTCAGGCTCCAATCGGCGTATTCCACAATCTGCAGTTCGGGCTTTTCGCTCCGGGGCTTGAAGTGGGCGGGGATGACGTAAGGCGGATGATTGCTGATACTGAGCAGGGTGGCCAGGAAGGGCGCGTCGGTCTGGTCCAGCCGCCGGAGGGCATAGCTGTAAAGGAAGTCGTCCTGCACGCCGAAGCTGTTGGCCACTTTGTCGCGCGGATAGTCCTCCTGTCCGTAGACCTCCCTGAATCCGTTGGTGCGGAAGAAGGCCTCCATGTTGTCGTACTGCTTTTCATGCGTCATGAAGAACAGGGTCTCGTAGCCGTGCTTGCGCAGGACGGTGGGCAGTCCGCTGTAGCGCGGGGTGTAGCTTCCCTTCATCATGTTGCGGAACATGAGTGCGGGATAGCTGTAAAGCGTGGCGTAGAGTCCGTGGTTGGTGTGGTTGCCTGCGCTGAAGGTGTTGGGGAAATAAACGCTCTGTCGGGCCAGGCTGTCCAGGAACGGCGTTTGCCCTTGCCCCATCAGGTCGCTGCTCATGCTTTCCATGAGGATGATGACCACGTTGAAGCCCGCTGTGGGACAGTCCTTGTTGCCCTTTAGCTTGTACAGCAGGGGTTGCCGCGCGGTGCCTTTGCGACCCAGCATGCGTTGCGCCTCGCCCAGGGCTTGGGCATCCTCCATCAGCGCCAGGCGGCGGTTCTCGGGACGGCGGTCGTCCAGGGTGGAGGTGAGCAGGTTAAAGGCCGGGTTGATGCCTAACTGGTTCAGGAAGGCGTCGTCGCAGTAATAGGCCGCGCTCACCTTGATGGGGTTGTATCCCATGCGTCCGCGGATGCCGAACACGCAGAGGCCGGTCAGGCACAGTCCGCCGGCCAGGACGGCGGTTGCCGTACGCAGGGTGGGGCGTTCCGCAGGCTGCTTGGGCTGGAAACGGCTCAGCCAAACCATCGCGGCCACCAGCAGGAGGAAGGCAAGCATGGGCGGATAATAGGCCGGCTCGCCGAAAAGCATGCCTAACGTGGTGGCGCCGTACTCCGTCCAGTTCCAGATGCTGGAGTTCAGGTTCTTGAAGAAATACAGGAAATAAGGGATGTTCGCCAGGCTGATGCCCACGGCAATGCTCCACAGCGTCAGGCACCACCAGCGCGTCAGGCGCAGGGCGAAACGGGTGAAGCGTCCGAAGGTGTGCGCCAGCGTAAGCACCACAAGGGGCACCACGCTGATGTAGCAGGCAATGACATTGTCGAACCACAGGCCGCGCAGGAAAGCCTCCGGTGCCAGACGGGGCAGCTGCAAGAAATGGTTGCCGGCCACGAAAAGCGCCAGGCGGACGAGCGAAAGCATCAGGAGCCCGCCTGCGTGCCACGAGAGCAGATAGCGCAAGGAGGATAGCGGAGAATGACGGAATGTATGGGTCATTTTGGAGGGTATTTGTTGTCCAATATGTGCAAAAGTAGTGCTTTTTGTTGAGAACTTTTGCCTATATGCCGAGAAATACTTAATTTTGTGTGCTGACATAAATAATGGAAAAACTGCACATCATAACTCCTGTCAAGGATTCCATTGACACTGCTACGGACACGGTGAGGGCGATTATGGCCTTGCCGCCCGATTTTCCGTTTACATACACCGTCTATAACGACAACAGCACGCCGGAGAACACCCTCCGGCTGCAGCGTCTGTGCCGGGAGTTGGGGGTTCGGCTGATGAACCTGAGCGACCTGACGGACCACCCTTCGCCCAATTACCTCTTCGTATTGCAGCGCGAGCAGGCATGTTGCCTTCGGGAAAACGCTGCGCTTCTGATTGTGGAGAGCGACGTTACGGTGCGTCCGGGTACGCTGGACGGGCTGGTGCGGGTGGCGCAGGAACACGCCGATGCGGGCATTGTGGCCAGCGTTACGGTGGACCGGCAGGGGGCGATGAATTATCCCTATGCCTTTGCCGCCGTGTACGAGGGAGAGCCCGTCGTGGACACGCGCCATCACCTCAGTTTCTGCTGCTCGCTGCTGACGCCCGCCCTGTTGCGCCGGGTGGATTTCGGACAGCTGAACCCGGAGAAGAATTGGTTCGACGTAACCATCTCGCACCTCAGCCTGAAGGCCGGGCTGCACAATTTCATGTGCCCTGCCTTGCCCGTGCTGCACAGGCCCCACGGCAGCCGTCCGTGGAAACAGTTGAAATACACCAACCCCCTGAAATATTACTGGCGTAAGTATTGGGGCGGACTGGACAAGATATAAGCCAAAAAGGGGAATGGGAAGCATGAAACGACAGGTCGGACAGAATGACATCAGCCTAAGGCGTTGGTTGAGGGGCAGATGCTGCTCCTATCGCTTGGTGGTGGATGCCGGCTATGTGGGTCATGTTCCCGAGTTTTGGGACCTGCCCCGCCGTTTTGCGCAAGGCGAGGGCGAACTGATTCATGACAGGCGCAACCAGCTGCGTATTCTTCCCATGGGCGAGGAGGAAGTGGTGGTAAAGCGTTTTGCGCTGCCCAACCTTCTGAACCGTTTTGTGTATGCGCTGTTGCGCAGCTCCAAAGCCAAGCGCTCGTTTCTCTATGCCCGGCTGTTGCGGGCCGAGGGTTTGGGTTCGCCGCGTCCCGTGGCCTATTTGGAGGAACGCCTGTTGGGCATCTGCCTCTTGCGCAGTTATTATGTGAGCCTGCGCTCCCGCCTGCCCTATACCTACGCCGATGTGGCCGGGGAGGCCCTGCCCCGCCCGCTGATGGAGCAGTTTCTGCGTGCCGTGGGCCGTTTTACGGCGCGCTTCCACATGGCGGGCATGCTGCACAAGGATTATAATAACGGCAATCTGCTGTTGGGCTTGGATGCCGGGGGCGAGGCGCAAGTGGAGCTTGTGGACCTCAACCGCATCCGCTTCCATCATGTGGGCCTGAAGGAAGGATGCCAGAACATGGTGGAACGCCTGGATTACAAGCCCTGGCAGCTGGCATTGTTGGCGGAGGGCTATGCCCGGGAGCGTGGCGTGGATGTAGAACAATGTCTTGCATGGATACGGGACGGTAAAAAGACGCAAAAATGAAGCAACGAATCTATGCCAGGATGCTCTCCGCTGTGTGGCACGCATTGTCGTCGCTGCCTCTGAGGTGGTTGTACCTGTTCTCCGATATCCTGCTCTTCCCCATCACCTTCCATGTCGTGCGCTATCGCCGCAAGCTCGTTTTCCGCCAGCTGAAGGAGAGTTTTCCCGAGAAAAGCCTTATGGAGCGTCTGAAGATAGAGCGGCAGTATTACCGCTTTTTCTGCGATTATATCGTCGAGACCATCAAGCTGCGCAACATGGACCCCGCCCGTGTGGCCCGCCACGTGGAGTGGGTGGGCCTGGATGCCCTGCAGGAACGCATGCGCCTTCAGGACCACTATTTTGCCTTCGTGTATATCGGCCACCTGGGCAACTGGGAGTGGCTGGCTTCTTTCCCCGCCTTTTTGGAAAAGGATTTCGTAGGCGCGCAGATCTATCACCCGCTTAGGAACAGGGATGTCGACCGTATGTTCCTGGATATGCGTTCCAGATTCGGCGGCGAGTGTATCCCCATGAAGGAAACGCTGCGCCATATCCTGGGCCTGCGCAAGCAGGGCAAGCGCCAGGTGGTGGGTTTCATTGCCGACCAAAGCCCCAAGTGGGAGAGTATGCACCAATGGTGTACCTTCCTGCACCACGAAACGTCCTTCTTCATCGGTACGGAGAAATTGGGCAAGCAGCTGGGCGCGGAGATCTATTACCTCCATGTTACGCGTCCGCGCCGCGGCTATTACCGCGCCGAGGTAAGGTTCGTTACGGACGCCACGAAGGACATCCCCGACTATCAGCTTACGGACACCTATGCGCGTCTTCTGGAGCAGGACATACGCACTACGCCCCATCTTTGGCTTTGGACCCACAAACGTTGGAAACGTACCAAGGAAGAGTGGGAGAGAAGGAGGCGGAAAGGCTGACCTTAGAGCAGGCCGGCCTCCACTTGCACTACGATGCGCTCTATCAGACGGTCGTCGCCCTCGGCATCATATTCTTTTTTCAGGCTGGCATTGAAGGTCCAGGCAAAGACTTGGTAGAAAGTGGCGCGGGCGGGACCCAGGAAGGCCTTTACCACCTCGAAGCCACTTTGGTGACATTCGCGGTCCACCAGTTTGATGAGCAGCTTGCCCTGGCTGTAGGTAAGCTTCTTCATCTCCGGTGTATAGCGTTCTTTCAGTTCCTTCTCCAGTAGTTTGATATGCGCGTCCTTTTCCTTTTTCGTAGGCAGCTTTTCCAGCACCAGGTAAGTCTCCCGAATGATGCGGTTGGCCTCCTGTGCCAAAGGCAGGACACGCTTGACATTGTAAACAAGGCGGTTGTAGCGTTGCGCCTCTTTCTTGCTTTTGAAGCGCAGCGGAGCGTAGACAGGCATCTCGGGCATCAGCACGGTCCAGATGGTATCGCCCTCGTAGACATAGTCGCGCCCCACGTAGTACCATGTCTGGTTGCGGGCCGACACAAAGGGTTGGCCCGTTTCGGGATCTCGGCTGAAATCCTGCGCCAGGCTCTGGCAGAAGGGCAGCAAGAGCAAGGACAAGGTGAATGGTATTCGTGTGCGCATCGTCTTCTTTTGGTGGCACAAAAGTACGCAAAAAACATTTGGCCTGTGCGGAATTAGCAAATTATAACTATTAAAAGACCATTTCATTTGCGGGTTTCAGGCTAAAGCCCTAACTTTGTATCATCTACACACAGAAAAGATCAATGAGTACGGATACGCTGAACGCCCGGCTGGGGGCTACGATACGCGAACTGTCGGACAGCAGTTCGCTGAAAGGTTTGTTTCACGAACATCGAGACGGCTATCCCATGCCTTCGGGCCCCAAACTGAGCGAGATCATTGATCTGTGTCGTGCAATCCTCTTTCCCGGATATTATGGCAACAGCATCGTGAACAGCCACACCCTGCAATATCACATCGGCGTGGGCGTGGAGCGTTTGTTCGGATTGCTGAGCGAACAGATACGTGCCGGACTGGGCTTCGATTGCGACCATTGCACCATGGCGCATGCGCAGGAAATAGCCGGCAGATTCATCACGCGCCTGCCCCATTTGCGCCAAGTGCTTGCCACGGACGTTGAGGCTGCCTTTAACGGTGACCCTGCCGCCGAGGATTATAACGAGATCATCAGCTGCTATCCCGTCATCAAGGCCATCACGAACTATCGCATCGCCCACGAGCTGCTGGTGATGGGGGTTCCCCTCATTCCGCGCATCATCACCGAGATGGCGCATAGCGAGACGGGTATCGACATCCATCCCGCCGCCCAGATAGGCCATCACTTTACCATCGACCACGGTACGGGTGTCGTTATCGGCGCCACGTGCGTCATCGGCAATAACGTCAAGCTCTATCAGGGCGTTACGCTGGGCGCCAAGAGCTTTCCGCTCGACGAGAACGGGAATCCCATCAAGGGCATCCCCCGCCATCCTATCCTGGAGGACAACGTCATTGTCTACAGCAACGCCACCATCCTGGGACGCATCACCCTGGCGCACGATACCGTTGTGGGCGGCAACCTGTGGGTGACGGAAAGCACGCAACCCGGCGAGCACCTTGTGCAAGCCAAGAAACGCAAGAGCCATCTCATGAGACCCGAGGACTTTGGAGGCCTTTAATCGCAAGACGGCATCCCTTTCAACAGCATAACTAAAAAAACAACTACGATAAATGGAATTTGAAATGATAGCCAAAACCTTCCAGGGACTGGAGGGTGTGCTGGCCGAAGAGTTGACCAACCTTGGTGCCAACAATGTACAGATAGGGCGCCGCATGGTGAGCTATACCGGAGACAAGGAACTGCTGTACCGCAGCAACTTTGCCCTGCGTACCGCCATCCGCATCTTGAAACCCATCAAGCATTTCCGCGCCACAAGCGCCGACGAGGTCTATGAGGCTGTCAAGCAAATAGATTGGACGCAGTTCCTTACGAACGACACCACCTTTGCGGTGGATAGCGTGGTCTTCAGCACAGAGTTCCGCCATTCCAAGTTCGTGGCTTATAAGGTGAAGGACGCCATCGTGGACCAGTTCCGCGAGCGTACCGGCAACCGCCCCAACATACGTATCTCGAACCCCGACCTGCAACTGCATATCCACGTGGCCGAGTACGACTGCACGCTTAGTCTGGACGCGTCGGGCGAAAGCCTCCACCGTCGCGGCTATCGCCAGGAAGCCGTGGAGGCTCCCTTGAACGAGGTGCTGGCCGCCGGCATCATCCTGATGACGGGCTGGCGTGGCGAAACGGATTTTATCGACCCCATGTGCGGCAGCGGCACCTTGCCCGTCGAGGCCGCGCTGATTGCCCGTAACATCGCTCCCGGCGTTTACCGCAAGGGCTATGCTTTCGAGAAATGGAGCGATTACGACGAGGACCTCTTCCAGCGCATCTATAACGACGACAGCCAGGAGCGCGAGTTTACCCATCACATCTATGGCTACGACAACAACCGCGAGGCCGTGGGCATTGCCACGAACAACGTGAAGGCTGCCGGCCTGAGCAATATCGTAAGCATTGCCTTGCAGGACTTCAAGGACTTCAAACAGCCCGAGCAGCCCGCCGTCATCGTTACGAACCCTCCCTATGGCGAGCGCATCTCCGCACCCGACCTCTTGGGGCTGTACCGCATGATCGGTGAGCGGCTGAAGCATCAGTTCCAAAACAACACGGCCTGGATCCTGAGCTACCGCGAGGAATGTTTCGAGGCCATCGGCCTGAAGCCCTCGTTGAAAACGCCTTTGTACAACGGCTCTCTGGAGTGCGAGTTGCGCAAGTACCAAATGTTCGGCGGCAAGTACACCGACGCGCGCCGCGAGGGCAGGGAAATCAAGAGCAACGACGACCGCAAGCAGATGGCCCAGAAGCGTCGCTTCAAGGAAAAACGCAGCTTTAAGCAGGGCTTGGAGGAGACGGCCGACGAGTTCCAGTTGCGTATGTCGCGCCACGACGAGGAGCGTCGGGAGCGTCGCGGTTTCCGTGGCAGCGAACGTGGCAATGACCGCAGTGAACGTCGTTTCCGTGCGGACGATGACTTCCGCAAGCGTGACGGATTCAGCAAGCGCAACAGCCGCGAGGGCGAAGGACGCGAGGGCTTCCGCCGCAACAACCGTATGTTCAACGACCGCCGCAACGACCGTTTCAAGAATGACGAGGATTAAGACCCTGCTGATGGCCATGACAGCCATGTTCGTTTCTGCCGCTCACGGCCAAAAACTGCTGACGCTGGAGGACGTGATGTACAGCGGCGACAATTTCCATAACCTGCGCCCCGATACGAAATACATGGCCTGGTGGGGCGGCATACCCGCGGAAACAACGCCCGAAGGGCTTAAAAACGCACTGACGGGTGAATACATCGTTACGGTTGAGCAGCTGAACACGATTGCCGGCGAAACCATCCTGCGCAACGGCCACGCTATCCGACCCGATGCCGACGGACGCACGCAGACCTTGATAAGCGGCAAGGGCAAGCGCATGCTGATTGATTGGGCAAGCAAAGAAATCGTTTGGAGCCAGACGGAGCCGAAGGGTGCCGCTAACCAAGACCTCCATCCGAAGTCGCTTCACATGGCCTATACCCTGGAGGGCAACCTTTATGTGCTTACAAAGGAGGGAAAGCGGCAACAGGTAAGCGAGGACGGAAGCACAGACGGCACAGACAATATCGTCTATGGCACCAGTGTTCACCGCGATGAATTCGGCATTTCCAAGGGTACGTTCTGGAGCACCGACGGCCGGAAACTGGCCTTCTATCGGATGGATCAGAGCATGGTGCCTTCCTATCCCCAAGTGGATATTACCAAGCGCATCGCACAAACCTACACCGACCACTATCCTATGGCGGGAGAGGCCGGCCACGAGGTGAAGGTGGGTATCTATGACGTGCAGACCCAACAGACCACCTGGGTCCAAACCATCGGCGCAAAGGACGACTACCACACGAATATTTCCTGGAGCCCCGACGGGAGCATCCTGTACATCTTTGAACTGAACCGCGACCAGAACCACATGCAGCTGGTCAGCTATGATGCCCGGACGGGTGAAAAGCTGAAGGTTGTGCTGGAGGAACGCCACGACAAGTATGTCGAGCCGCTCAATCCGCTCAGTTTCCTGCCTTGGGATGATACGCAGGCGGTGATGCAGAGCCAGCGCGACGGCTTCAACCATCTTTATCTGCTCAATCTGCGTACCGGGAAGCTGCGTCAACTGACCGGCGGCCCTTGGGTGGTGCAGCAGTTTGTCGGTTTCAGCCCGAAGCAAAAGGCCCTTATTTACAGGGCCAACGAGGGCGACCCACGCCGCAGTTGTGTTTACAGTGTCGACCTTAAAGGCAAGCGTCGCCTGTTGAGCGTGGACGACGGTGTGCATAACGTACAGCTGAGTGCCGACGGGCAGCAGCTGATCGACCAGTATTCCAGCCCCACCGTGCCCAATAGCATCAACCTCATCAATGTGGCTACGGGCAAGAAGCAGAACTTGCTGACGGCAACGGACAAATGGGCGGAACAGGGATACAGCATACCGGAGATTACGAGCGGCAGCCTCTTGGCCGCCGATGGCAAGACACCGCTGTATTATCGTATGGTGAAGCCCGTTGATTTTGACTCCACGAAGGTGTATCCCACCGTGGTTTATGTCTACGGAGGACCTCATGCCCACAACGTGCAGGCCAGCTGGCGCTGGGGGATGCGTGGATGGGAAGCCTATATGGCCACGAAGGGCTATCTGCTCTTTATTCTGGACAACCGTGGCAGCGAATGGCGCGGACGCGATTTCGAGCAAGCCACTTTCCGACATCTGGGCGACGTGGAGATGCAGGACCAGATGAAGGGTGTGGACTTCCTCAGGACCCTGCCCTATGTCGACGCAAACCGCATGGGCGTTCACGGATGGAGCTTCGGAGGATATATGACCACGAACCTGATGTGTACCTATCCCGATGCCTTCAAGGTAGGCGTGGCCGGCGGTCCGGTAATTGATTGGAAATACTACGAGGTAATGTACGGCGAGCGTTATATGGACACGCCGCAGAGCAATCCCGAAGGCTACCAAAACAGCAGCCTCCTGCCCAAAGCGAAAAACCTGAAGGGGCGCTTGCAGATCATATACGGCATGAACGACCCCACTTGTGTGCCCCAGCATACCCTGTCGTTCATTCGCGCGGCCATCGACGGCGGCGTTCAGCCCGACCTTTTCACTTATCCCGGCGGCGGCCATAATATGTTTGGCCGCGACCAGATACATCTGCACGAGCGTATCACGCGCTATTTCGAGGATTATCTAAAAAACACTAAATAACAATGAACCTATTGCTTCTTGGCAGCGGCGGCCGTGAACATGCCTTGGCATGGAAGATAGCCCAAAGTAAGAAAGTCGACAACCTGTTTATTGCTCCTGGCAATGCCGGCACGCTGACGGTGGGTACGAACGTTGACCTCAAGGCGGATGATTTTGACGGAATCAAGGATTTTGTGCTCCGCAATGCCGTTGACATGGTGGTTGTGGGACCTGAAGACCCCTTGGTGAAGGGTATCTATGACTACTTCAAGTCTGACGCCCGACTGAAGGGGATTCCCGTAATCGGTCCTTCCAAGCAGGGGGCTGTACTGGAGGGTTCAAAGGATTTTGCCAAGGGCTTTATGCAACGCCATGGCATTCCCACGGCGGCTTACCGCACCTTCGACGGTACCACCTTGGACGAAGGCCTGCGCTTTTTGGAGACATTGAAGGCTCCCTATGTGCTGAAGGCCGACGGTCTGTGTGCCGGCAAGGGCGTGTTGATATTGAACAGTCTGGAGGAAGCCCGGCATGAACTGCGCGAGATGCTGGGCGGCATGTTCGGTACAGCCAGCAGCCAGGTGGTCATCGAGGAGTTCCTGAGCGGCATTGAATGTTCTGTCTTCGTGCTCACCGATGGCATGCACTACAAGATTTTGCCCGAAGCCAAGGACTATAAGCGCATCGGCGAGGGCGACACCGGACTCAACACGGGTGGTATGGGAAGCGTAAGCCCTGTGCCCTTTGCCACGAAAGCATGGATGCAGAAGGTGGAGGACCGCATTATCCGTCCCACGGTGGAGGGTCTGGCACAGGAAGGCATCGATTACAAGGGATTCATTTTCTTCGGGCTGATCAATGTGGCGGGCGAACCCATGGTGATCGAATACAACGTGCGCATGGGCGACCCTGAGACCGAGAGTGTTATGCTGCGCTTGAAGAGCGATTTGGTGGAGCTTTTTGAAGGGGTGGCTGCGGGTACGCTGGATAAGTGCAGCCTGGAAGTGGACGAGCGCAGCGCCGTTTGCGTGATGCTTGTGAGCGGCGGCTATCCCGGTTCCTATCAAAAAGGCTATCCCATCACGGGCATTGACCAGGTGGAGGGCAGCATCGTCTTTCATGCGGGCACGGAGATGAAGGACGGACGGGTGCTGACCGCCGGCGGCCGTGTCATTGCTGTCAGCAGTTATGGCAGCGACAAGGATGAGGCTTTGCAAAAGAGTTTCAGCGAGGCGAACAAGATCGCCTTTGAAGGAAAATATTTCCGTAGCGATATCGGATTTGACTTATAATGTACGAAAAGCGAATACAGAACAGGATCTGCGAGAGCCGCCTCTTGCTGCCCGTGGCGTTGGTGCTGCTGGGCGTTTTGTGGTGGTTGCCCCGTAGGCTGTTCGACGCGGAGTACTTCATAGGCCTGGCCCTTTGCGTGGTGATGACCTATATCATCATGGAGATGGCCAACCGCAACGCACTCATCCGCGTCTATTCGCGCAGTATTTCCACGCTCTTTCTGCTCCTGCTGGGGGCAATGGGCTTTCTGCATGGCTTTTCTTCAGCCTTCTTTGGTGTCCTGATGCTGTGCCTGGCCTACAGTCTCTTGCTAAGGGTTGATGTGGCGGACAACCTTCAGGCCCACCTCTTCCATACCTTCCTCTTTCTGGCTTTGGGAGTGCTCTGCGTGCCTGTCTATGCGGTTTTCGTTCCGCTCTTCTATTGGTATTGTCTGGCGTATCTGCGCCGGCTTACGCTCCGAGCTTTCGGGGCTGGCCTTATCGGCCTGCTGCTGCCCTTTTGGGTGGGGGCTGGCGTGGCCTTGACCGGCGGCAGATGGGAACTGGCGCAGCAATGGATTGGTAACCTGACGGACTGGAGGCTGCCCGCCCTTGCGGATTACCGTTCCATAGACGTGCCTTCGCGCTGGGCGTGGGGATGGGTAGGATTGATGACCCTGATGGGTGCGTGGTACTACCTCAGCAACCGTTTTCAGGACAAGGTGCGCACGCGCCTCCTGCACTATATCTTCATCACCCAATGCGGCGTCATCGCCCTTTTGGTGATTCTTCAGCCCCACCGTGCCTCGGGACTGTTGCCCGCCATGTTGCTTAGCATGAGCCCCGCCTTGGGCCATTATTTTACCCTTCAGCGTACGCGCTGGGGCACGTGGTGCTTCTTCCTTCTGCTGTCAGGCTTGGCCGCCATGGCAGCCTTCACTTGTTTTGACGGTCTTGCACCCTGGCTCTGCGCACGTCTGGAAGAAGCCCGCGAAGCCGCATTACAGGGACAAGAAACAGCGATGGAATGGTGGAATTTCGTTTACGACGCAATAATCAAACAAATAAAACAGATATGAAGCAATTCAGATTGATTGACAACCTCTTGGGATGGCTGGTATTTGCCATTGCTGCTTTCACGTATTGCAGCACGGTGGAGCCCACGGCCAGTTTTTGGGACTGTCCCGAGTTCATCACCACAGCTTATAAGTTTGAGGTGGGCCATCCTCCCGGCGCGCCCTTCTTCATGCTTGTTGCCAACCTCTTTACCCAGTTTGCCGGCGACCCCGCCCGGGTTGCCTATATGGTGAACATCATGAGTGCCCTCTTCAGCGCCCTCTGCATCCTTTTCCTTTTCTGGAGCATCACGCATCTGGCGCGCAAACTGGTGGGCACGAATGGCGAGGTCAAGTCCTGGGCGCAGCTGATAGCCATTGAGGCGAGCGGTGCCGTGGGCGCTTTGGTCTACACCTTTAGCGACACTTTCTGGTATTCGGCCGTCGAGGCGGAGGTGTACGCCTTCAGTTCCCTGTTCACCGCCCTTGTCTTCTGGCTTATACTGAAGTGGGAGGACCAGGCCGACGAGCCTCATTCCGACCGTTGGCTGGTGCTCATTGCCTATTTGACGGGTCTCAGCATTGGTGTTCACCTGCTGAACCTGCTCTGTCTGCCCGCCATTGTCCTGGTGTTCTATTACCGCAAATTCCCCAATGCCAACCTCAAGGGCAGCATCGTCGCCCTCTTGGTAAGCTTCCTCTTGATTGCCGTGGTGCTCTATGGCATCGTGCCCGGCATTGTAAAGGTGGGCGGATGGTTCGAGCTTTTGTTTGTGAACACGCTTGGTTTCTCGTTCAATACGGGTCTCTTTGTGTATATCTTCCTCCTTGTAAGCTCGGTTCTTTGGGCCATTTACGAGAGCACGAAGCAGCTTAGCCGCAAGCGCATGGCACTGAGTTACGCCCTCAGCGTCGGGCTTTTGGGTATTCCTTTCTATGGCTATGGATGGACCAGTGTGCTCGTTGGTCTTGCCGTGTTGGCGCTTATTGTCTTTGCCTTGCTGCGCCGCATTGGCAAGGGCTATTGGATCAGCGCACGCTTGATGAACACCTCGTTGCTGTGCATGCTCCTCATCATGGTGGGCTACAGCAGCTATGCCGTTATCGTTATCCGCTCTACGGCCAACACTCCCATGGACCAGAACAGTCCCGAGGACATCTTTACCTTAGGCACCTATCTGGGCCGCGACCAGTATGGCGACCGCCCCTTGCTTTATGGCCAAAGCTACAACTCGCAGGTGAGCATGAAGCCCAAGGGCGACTACATCGTGCCCGTAAGCAAGGAAGGTGCACCCGTTTATCAGCGTCAGGAGAAGAAGACGGCCGACGAGAAGGACCGTTATCAGCTGGTGCGCCACGATGTCAAGTATGTCTATGACCAGAACATGCTCTTCCCCCGTATGTACAGCGACCGTCCCGAGCACAAGCAGGCTTACGAGGATTGGATGGGTGGCGTCAAAGGCACGATATACACCTATCCCAGCAGCGATTCCTACCGCGGAGGACAGCAGGTGAAGGTTCCTACCATGCTGGAGAACCTGAAGTTCTTCATCAGTTACCAGGTGAACTTCATGTACTGGCGTTATTTCATGTGGAACTTCTCGGGTCGTCAGAATGACATTCAAGGCAATGGAGAGCCGGAACATGGCAACTGGGTTACGGGCATTGCCTTCATTGACAATATGCTGCTGGGTAACCAGGATGCGCTGCCTACCAGTTTGAAAGCCAACAAGGGACACAATGTCTATTACGCCCTGCCGCTGCTGTTGGGCCTGCTGGGTCTGTTCTGGCAGGTGGATCGCGACAGCCGTCAGAAGAACGGCAAGGAGGGCGGTGTGGCCACCGAGGGCGTGAAGCAGTTCTGGATCGTATTCTTCCTCTTCTTCATGACCGGTTTGGCGATTGTCGTCTATCTGAACCAAACGCCCATGCAGCCCCGTGAGCGCGATTATGCCTATGCGGGTTCGTTCTATGCCTTTGCCATTTGGTGTGGCTTGGGCGTGGCGGCCTTGGCGCATTATTTGGGTAAGCTTTCCAAGAGTCCCCTCGTAGGTTCTCTTCTGGCTTGCGTTGCCCTCCTGGTGCCTGCGCAGATGGCTTCGCAGAACTGGGACGACCACGACCGCAGCAACCGCTATACAGCACGCGATTTCGGCCATAACTATCTCGAGAGCCTCTCGAAGGACAACAACCCCATCATCTTCACCAACGGCGATAACGACACCTTCCCGCTCTGGTATGCCCAGGAAACGGAGGGCTTCCGTACCGACGCGCGCGTCTGCAACCTCTCTTATTTGCAGACCGACTGGTACATCGACCAGATGAAGCGTCCGGCTTACGACAGTCCTTCCGTGCCCATTCATTGGAGCCGCTTGCAGTATGTCAGTGGTATGCGCGAGGGCATACGTATCCAGCCCGATGCGTTGAAAACGGTGATGAACTACATCGAACAGGCGGGTGGCAACTTCGAGTCGCAGAAGGGAATGTTGGGCGAGAACCCCTACGAGTTGAAGAATATCATGGAGAAGTGGGTGCTGAGCGAGGATCCCGATATGCAGATCATTCCCACGGACTCTATCGTCGTTCCCATCGATAAGGAGGCCGTGCGTCGCAGCGGCATGATGATGGCCGGCGACAGCATCCCCGATTATATGACCATCTCGCTCAAGGGCCGCACGAGTATCTACAAGAGCGAACTCATGATGCTCGAGATGCTTCAGCAATGTAACTGGGAGCGTCCTCTCTACGTAGCCGTTACCGTGGGCAGCAGCAACTACGGCTCGCTGGGGGATAATTTCGTTCAGGAGGGTCTGGTCAACCGCGTTACGCCCTTCAACACCGCGAAGAGCGGCATGCGCCTGGATAGCGAGAAGATGTTCGACAATCTGATGAACAGATTCCGCTATGGCGGTGTCAGCAATCCCGATGTCTATTTGGACGAAACCGTGCTGCGCATGTGTTACACCCATCGCCGCCTCTTCTCTCAGTTGGGCCAGCAACTGGTGCGCGAGGGCAAGATGGATAAGGCCAGGCAGCTCATGGAGAAGGCGGAAAAGGAACTTCCCGCAACCACCGTTCCCCACAACTATCAGGGCGGAAGCCTGCAACTGGCGGCCGTCTGGCTTAGCTTGGGACAGAAGCAGAAGGCGGAACAGATCTGCGTTGCCATGCTGCGCGATATGGAGGAGTACGTCAACTACTATCTTCAGCAAAGCGGCCGCTATGCCCAAAGTTCCATGCGAGAGTGTGCTTATCAGATGTATATCATGCGCGAGGTTACGCAGTTGATGTATGACATCGACGAGAAGAAGGGCGACCTGTGGGCTAAAAAGTATGCCGACCTGCAGATGCGGGTGGTTGCCAAGTATCCCGCATTGCGCAATGCCGCCCAATAAGCCACAAGCATGATCATAGAACAACCTGCCAGATTCCTCCGTTGGCTCTATCCCCATGCCCTTTGGCGCATGGGGAAGCGCGAGCGGGTGGTTTATCTGACTTTTGACGACGGCCCCATTCCCGAAGCCACTCCCTTCGTCCTGGACGTTCTGGACCGCTTCGGTATCAAGGCCACCTTCTTCATGGTGGGCGACAACGCGGCGAAATACCCCCATCTGCTGGACGAGGTGCGCCGGCGCGGTCATCGCGTAGGCAATCATACATACAACCATATCGGGGGACTGCGCTGGAGCGCATGGAAATACCTGGGCAATGTGCGTAAGGCCGAGAACATCCTGCGCACGGGCCGCCTCTTCCGTCCGCCCCACGGATGGATGGGGCCGTTCCAATACCGCGTGATGCGGGCCACGGGATGGCGCGTGGTGATGTGGGACTTGGTAACGCGCGACTACAGCAACCGCCTTACGGCGCAGGATGTGCTGTGGAACGTGAAGCATTATACGCGTCCGGGCAGCATCATTACGTTTCACGACAGCCTCAAGAGCATCGACAAACTACGTGATATTTTGCCCGATGCCCTTGCGTGGCTCAAGGAAGAAGGCTATGAGTTCAAGGTCTTTGATTGACATACAGGCATTGAAAGCCGAGGCCCTGCGTCTCGGCTTTTCTGCCGTAGGATGCAGCCCTGCGGGACCGGTGGACGAAGCCGTCCGCCAGGCTTATCTGGCGTGGCTGCGCGATGGCCATCAGGGAGAGATGCACTACCTGGAGAATCATCTTGAAAAACGTTTCAACCCCACGTTGCTGGTGGATGGGGCGCGCACCGTTGTCAGCCTCCTGATGAACTATCATCCGGGTCAGCAGCCTACGCAGCCCGCCTTGGCGTGGTACGCCCAAGGGCAGGACTACCACGACGTCCTGCACACGCTTACGAACCGGCTGATGGATGTCTGCCGGCTTACGGGACGTTCCTTTACGGATTCCGCTCCCGTGCTGGACCGCTATTGGGCTTGGCGTGCCGGCCTTGGCTTCATCGGGCGTCATGGCCAACTGGTGGTGCCTCGCCTGGGCAGTGCCTTCTTCATTGCCGAACTGATCGTGCAGGAGGAAGCGGACCATTATGACCGTCCCCTGACGGCTCACTATTTCGATAACCTGTGCGGTCGCTGCCATCGCTGTGTGGAAGCCTGTCCCACGCAGGCGCTGCAAGCGCAGGGACCCATGCGTGCCGAGCGTTGCCTCAGTTATCTGAGCATCGAGCAGCGTGGCCCCATTCCCGAGGAAGCCAAACCCTTCCTCAAGGAATGTTTCTACGGTTGCGACCGTTGCCTGCGTGCCTGTCCACATCTGCATGCGCCCGATGAGGCTCCCTTGTCCGCCTTTCAAGCCAGCGACGAACTCTTGCGCATGCAAGCGTCCGATTGGGCGGCGATGGACGAAGCGAAGTTTCGCGATCTGTTCCGCCGCAGTGCCGTGAAGCGTGCCAAGTATGCCGGACTGAGGCGCAACATCGAAGCGGGCGGAGAATAAAAAGATTCACATGAATTTTGTTCCCTCCTTTCTTTGTCCTAACTTTGCACTTTAGTTGACTCACAATCAACGAAACCTCTTAAATAAAAACTAAACCTCTATATAGAATGAATTTTGTAGAAGAACTGAAATGGAGAGGCATGATTCATCAGATGATGCCCGGAACCGAAGAGCTCTTGAACCGCGAACAGGTTACGGCCTATGTGGGTATTGACCCCACGGCCGACAGCCTGCATATCGGACACCTCTGTGGCGTGATGATGCTGCGCCACCTGCAACGTTGCGGACACAAGCCTCTGGCACTCATCGGTGGCGCTACGGGCATGATTGGCGATCCCAGCGGCAAGAGCCAGGAGCGCAAACTGCTGAACGAAGAGACACTGCGCCACAACGTGGCTTGCATCAAGGAACAGCTCGCCCATTTCCTCGACTTCGACAGCGGTGCGCCCAACGCAGCGGAATTGGTGAACAACTACGATTGGATGAAGGACTTCACCTTCCTGGACTTTGCGCGCGAGGTGGGCAAGTGCATTACCGTGAACTATATGATGGCGAAGGAGAGCGTGAAACGCCGCCTGAACGGCGAGTTCCAGGACGGTATGTCGTTCACGGAGTTCACCTATCAGCTGCTTCAGGGCTATGACTTCCTCCATCTCTACGAGACCAAGAACTGCAAGCTGCAGATGGGCGGATCGGACCAATGGGGCAACATCACCACAGGCACCGAACTTATCCGCCGCAAGTTGGGCAACGACAACGAGGCCTACGCCCTCGTGTGCCCCCTCATCACCAAGGCCGACGGCAAGAAGTTCGGCAAGACGGAGCAGGGCAACATCTGGCTGGACCGCCGCTACACCAGCCCCTACGTCTTCTATCAGTTCTGGCTCAACGTGGCCGACGATGATGCCGAGCGTTACATCAAGATCTTCACATCCCTGGACAAGCAGACGATTGATGCGCTCGTAGAGGAGCATCGCCAGGATCCCGGTCAGCGCGTGCTGCAAAAGCGTCTGGCGGAGGAAGTAACCATCCTGGTACATGGCCGGGCGGATCTGGACGCTGCCATCGAAGCCTCGAACATCCTGTTTGGCAAGGCAACGAAGGAGAGCCTCACGAAGCTCGACGAGCAGACCCTGCTGGACGTTTTCAACGGTGTGCCCCGTTTTGAAGTGGAGCGCACCTTGTTCCGGGGCGAAGGCGTGAAGGCCATCGACCTGCTGGCCGAACATGCCAAGTGTTTTGCCTCGAAGGGCGAGATGCGCAAGCTGACGCAGGGCGGCGGCGTAAGCGTCAACAAGGAGAAGCTTGCGGACGCCAATCAGGCGCTCACAGAGGCCGACCTGTTGGACGGAAAGTACCTTTTGGCGCAACAAGGCAAGAAAAAATATTTCCTGATTATTGTGAAGTGAAGATTTTTTCCCTATCTTTGCACCTCAGAAACCCGGCTGTTAGGTTTCTTGAATAAATAAGGACAGCTTTTTTAGGATTGGACTATGGTGTAATGGTAGCACAACAGGTTTTGGTTCTGTTTGTTCTGGTTCGAATCCGGATAGTCCAACCAACAGGAAAAACGACCACATGATTCATTTCACGTGGTCGTTTTTCTGTCGTTGAGTTGCTTTGAATTTGTATCAGAATAAGTCTTGGCAATGAATTGAAGCATCTTCATGCTTTTTCCTGACTTCGTCACTCATTTTTAACTGAAAATATAGACCTATAGCTCAAATTGCAGGCTGAAACCTTCCTTCTTCCTTGATATTCCCTAGTGTCATACGCCTTCAAGCTAGCTTGAGCACAAAATTAACGTTTTTTAATGATCAACAGCTCATTTTGCAGGCTAAAACACCATTCTACCCTTGGTGAATACTACCTTTGTAGGCATTTAAGGTGCCTCAAAAACAAGGTTTGTATGTTTAAGATGAGATGTCAAGTGTGTGGTAGTACACACACGAAAAAGAATGGT
>JAQYEW010000073.1 GCA_028723455.1 Prevotellaceae bacterium
TAATCGTTTGGATGAGCCATCAGTTCCGCATACGCTTTGTTGAGCAACAAGGTGTCCACGGGAAATGCTTGCGCCGTTGCCTTGAGCGCAAACATAGTTATCATTCCGACCAAAGCAAATATTTTTTTCATGGTTTCAGACGATTGTTTTTCTATCTGTTTCTGGTCTTCTTAGGCTGCCTCGCAGCATACTTAGTCCGTATTCAGTTTAACCGCAAAGGCAAATGTGCTTCCACGTTTTAAAGTCAGGTCTTCAAGTTCTTCCACACGCTTTGCACCTTTTTTTCTCTCGTAAAGTTTCATGTCGTCGATGACAGTGAGTACAAGAGTCTCCTTTCCGTCTTTGGTCCTGAATCGTTGGCAAAGCTGACCCAGGTGAATGTCGCAGCCTCCGTCGATGGTAGAATTCTCAAACGTCCGATCGCCAATTTTTATGATCAGGGCGTCCGCATAGGCATAAAAGGAATACTGAATGCAGACTTGACTATCAGCAGCGTGGTATCTTTTCGTGCTGCAATCATATACGGTGTCCGGATCGGTCTCCACTTCAAATGAAGCCTTTTGTGGTGTGAGTCGCTCAAACATTGTTTCCTTCCCTCCTTGGAGCACGGAGAAACTCCACGTCGCCTCTGCTTCATACTTCCTTGCGTTACAGTCCTCATAGAATCTTGAAAGGGCGAATAAAGGTCTGGCGTAATATTCCATCTCACGGATTTTGCATTCTTGCGCTTTGGCCAAGCCGCAGAACAACGAGACTGCGCCCAGAAGGACATAGCGCATACATGAAAATCCTGCACACTTGTTTTGTTCTTTCTTCATCTGGTTTTTTGTTTAAGGTTCGTTTTACAAAGATAGTATTTTCCGTTGTAGCGAACAAGTGAAGGTTCGAAAAAAAACATATAGAAGAAATCATCCAAACATATATTTGATTTGGTCATTTCTTCTATATAGTTTTTTGAAACATTCGTAGTAAAAAATCAGGTGCTTTCGATGCGTTCCGAAAGCACCTGATTTTGTGTGATATAGGATTCACCTTACAACCAACACGGCACCGCCGCCCGTGGCTAAGGAAACCTGGATGGGTTTGCCCTTGTAAACCACCTCGTGCAGCTCGGGCTCCTGGGTCTTCTTGTTGTCGCTATAGACAAGCACCTTTTGTCCCTTCTGGATACCCGTGGGGGTCAGCTTCAGGGTCTTGGCCTCTCTGCCGGCATTTGTGGCGGCCAGGTAGAGGACGTTGTCCTCGCTTACTCGCTCCAGGGCTATGTATTCACCGGGATAGCCCTCCACGAAGCGTGTCTGCTTCCACGTGGTGGGCACGTCGCGCATGAAGTCAAGGGTAATCCGGGGCGCACCGTTCTGCTCTACGGGATTCAGGTTCTCGGGCGTGATGGCAAAGTTCTGGACCGGGCTTTGGAAGAGCACGGCCTGCGCCAGTTCGTGGACATCGGTGGTGCGGCGCTTGCTGCCGTTGCGCGTGGGGTCGTTGCCCTTGTTGATGGTGCGGTTCAGGAAGCTGCCTCCCCAGTCCATGGAGGCTACGGTGTTGCGGATGAAGGGGTGGGTGGCCGTTGCACGTGCCTCGTTGTCAGCGGCGGCCTGGGTGAAGAATACGTTCTCGCTGGCCAGCACGGCCTCGGCACCCACGAAGTTGGGGTACATGCGCTCCCAGCCGCGGGGCAGGGTACATCCGTGGAAGATGACCATCAGGCCGTGGTCGTTGGCGTCGCTCAGGATGTCCTCGTAGAGACGCATGGTTTCCTGCTTGTCGCCGCCAAAGAAATCCACCTTGATGCCCTTCACGCCGATCTGTTGCAGCCATCGCATGGCCTGCTTGCGCTTGATGCCGTTGCTCATGATGTTGATGGGCGATTGGGTGATGTCGTTCCACCATCCGCTGGAACTGTACCAAAGGAAGAGGTCTACGCCCCGGCTTTTGCCGTAGCGCACCAGTTGTTCCATCTTTTCCTTGCCCAGATTGACGTCCCATGCGCAGTCGATGAGGCTGTAGGGATAGCCCATCGTGTGGGCCAGGTCGATGAATTCCTTCAGGTCGTTGTAGTTGATGCTGTTGTCCTGCCATACGATCCAGCTCCATGTGCTCTTGCCGAAGCGGTAGTTCTGGGTGGGTTCGTAGCGAGGTTCCACGTGGTCCCACATGACCGTGGTCTCCACGATGGGCTTCAGCGTCTTGCCTACGGTGATGGTGCGCCAGGGAGTGGTGTTGGGCAGGGACATGGCTGGTTCAGATGTGCCGTTGCCATTGTTTTCCCCGGGCATGGGGAAGGTTATCTGGAAGCGCGATGCGTCCTGCACCTCGCTCAGCCTGCTGGCGCAGTAGCGGCTGTCCACGTCGGTTTCGCTGAGCAAGACCCATCCGTCGTTGCCCACCCGGAAGAGGGCGGGAAAGGTGTATCCCTTGCCATAGGCCGATGGCTTGCTCAGGGGGGCGTCATAGTTGTACTCCTCCTCATAGCTGGGCTTGGTGCCCTTCCATCCTATCATGGCATTGCTTTGTGGCGTGAGGAACGAGGTGGCCTGCCGGGGCAGGGTGAACGAGGTACGTTCCTCCAGGATGCGTATGCTCATCTTTTGTCCGTTGGGGAAATTGCCCCAGGCGGGCAGATTATAGCGCAGGGCAACGTCGTTGTTGCCCACCCGGAATTCAATGTCGTAGTTGTGCCCTTTGGCGTTTTTCACCGTAACCACGAGGCGGTTGTAGGCATAGCTCACCTGATTGGCCTTGATGCGTGTCAGGGAGTAGGTGCCCGACTGGCTTACGCCGGAGTCGGCCTTTACGTACTGTAGTCCGTCCTGGAAGTTCCCTGCGTCAGCAGTAAAACCTAAGGGGCTGTCGGTAACCATCTGTTTGCCGTCGTAGGTGATGCTGTAGGCGGCACGTCCGCCTTCAACGCTACATTGCAGACGCAGCCTTCCGTCCGGGCCGGTGGTGCTTACTTGTTCGGCCAGGGCGATGGTGGCGCACAAGGAGAACAGAGACAGAGATAGGATTTTTTTCATAGAATTGGTTTAGGGGGGATGTTTAATACATGGTTTAGTCAAAATCAAACTCCATTTGACCGCTGCCCAGGAGGTTGAACGAACGGCGGTGAAGTGGTGTGGTCCCATACCGGGCAATGGCCAGGCGGTGGGCCTTGGCGGGATAGCCTTTGTTGGAGTCCCAATGGTATTGGGGATATTGGCGGTGTGCCTCCAGCATGAAATCATCGCGATAGGTCTTGGCCAGGATACTGGCAGCGGCGATGCTCATCAGTTTGGCGTCGCCCTTGACAACGGTGGTGTGGGGAATGTCCTGATAGGTGTAGAAGCGGTTGCCGTCCACCAGCAGGTGTTCGGGACGTACCTTCAGTTGGTCCACGGCGCGGTGCATGGCCAGGATGCTGGCCCGAAGGATGTTGATTTGGTCTATCTCCTCGTTGTCCACCACGCCTACGGCCCATGCCAGGGCTTCGCGTTCAATGACCTCGCGCAGTTCGTAGCGCCGCTTTTCGGACAATTGTTTGCTGTCGTTCAGCAGTTCGTTGCTGAAACCGGGAGGCAGAATGACGGCGGCGGCATAAACAGGTCCTGCCAAACAGCCGCGGCCGGCTTCGTCAAGGCCGGCCTCGATGCTGTTTGGCAGGAGATACGCTTTTAGCAAGGTTGTGTTGTCTATGGTTCAGGGAAATTCTTAGAGGGTTTTGTTCACGATGGTTCCTGTGAAGGTTCCCTTGAAGAGTTTGTCGCCCACCTGGAAATAGATATTGGTAAGCTTAAGCTGGCTGTCCGTGATGGTGCCCTCGAAGCAGGCTGCGTTGATGGCCGTGTTCGCCGTTCCGTTGTAGGTACAGGTGCCGCCGGTCAGGTAGGTGCCGCCGTCGGGATCAATCTTTCCGTCCTTGAGGTAAGTGGTGAACACGAGGTTCTGAATGTTGGTGCCGTCAACGCCGAAGGGCGTGGAAATGGTGAATTGGATGTAACCGTTCTCGTTGGCCGATGCGGCAGCCTCGGTCTGCACGTTGATGGTAAGCGTGGGATTCACGCTGCGGGCGGTTTCGGGGTTATAGGTGTTGTTGCTGATATTGTAGGCGTACATTGTCAGGTTGCCCGTACCCTGGAACTGGTAAGTGTTGTCGGCATTGGTGATGCCCAATACGTTGGAGATAACGTTCACGAGTCCGCTCAGCCAGGGGCTGTCTTCGCTGCAACTGGTAACTAAACTGCCACTGCCCAGCAATGCAAGGGCAACGAGCGTCTTTTGGAATGTCTTTTTCATATTCGTTTGGTTAGTGTTGGAACATCTGTTGCACCCTTTTGATACCTGCCACCAGGGCATCCACCTCGTCCTTGGTGTTGTAGAGTGCGAAGCTGGCACGGCAGGTGCCCTCAACGCCCAAGCGGCGTATGAGCGGTTCGGCGCAGTGGTGGCCCGTTCGTACGGCAATGCCCAGGCGGTCCAAGAGGGTTCCCATGTCCAAGTGATGGATTTGTCCTACTTGGAAACTGATGACGGCATCGTGAATGTTCACGTCGTGGGGACCGTAAATGCGCATCCCCTCGATGGTTTGCATCTGCTCCATGGCATAGCGTGTGAGTTCCTGTTCGTGGGCCAGGATGTTGTCCATCCCCAGACTGGTTACGAAATCCAATGCCTGTGCCAGTCCTGTGGAGGCCACATAGTCGGGTGTGCCGGCCTCGAACTTATAGGGCAGTGCGTTGAAGGTGGTATGTTCAAAGGAAACGTTTTTGATCATTTCTCCGCCTCCCATGTAGGGAGGCATGCGGTCAAGCCACGATTCCTTGCCATAGAGTACGCCGATGCCCGTAGGACCATAGATCTTATGTCCGCTGAAGGCCAGGAAATCGCAGTCCAAGGCTTGTACGTCGACAGCCATGTGCGGAACACTTTGCGCCGCATCCACCAGGATGGGCACGTTGTGGGCGTGGGCGATGCGGACGAGTTCTGCAACGGGATTCACTGTCCCCAGCACATTGCTGACGTGTGTTACGCTGACGATGCGGGTGCGTTCGTTGAAGAGGGCTTCATAGGCCTGCATGTCCAGCGTGCCTTCGTCCGTAATGGGGATGACACGCAGGCGGATACCCATACGTTGGCGGACGAGCTGCCACGAAACGATGTTGGCGTGGTGTTCCATCTCGCTGACGATTACTTCGTCGCCCTCCTGCATAAAGGCCTGGCAGAAGCATTGCGCCACCAGATTGATGCTCTCCGTGGTTCCGCGGGTGAAGAGAATCTCGTTTGCAGAGCGGGCGTTCAGGAAGCGGCGCACGGTTTCGCGTGCCGCCTCGTGAAGGTCGGTGGCTTGCTGGGACAGGAAGTGAACGCCGCGATGCACGTTGGCATTCACGTTGTAGTATTCCTCCGTCATGGCTTCCACCACCTGACGCGGCTTCTGCGTTGTTGCACCGTTGTCGAGGTACACCAGCGGGTATTTCTTATATATGGTACGCTCCAGGATCGGAAACTCCTTGCGTACGGCTTTCAGGTCGTACATCATGTGGGTCTGTTAGTTACATACCTTACAACCTTCGCACTTGGACAGTTCGCCACGGAATCGCTTTTCCATGAGGAAGTGAAGGCGGTCGCGCAGAGGCTCCAGTCGGATGCTGTCGATGACCTGACCTACAAAGGCAAACTTCAGGAGCATGCGGGCATCCTCCTTGGCAATACCGCGCTGTTGCATGTAAAACATGGCCTGGTCGTTGAGCTGACCGACGGTGCTGCCGTGTGAGCATTTTACGTCGTCGGCATAGATTTCCAGCATGGGCTGGGTGTACATGTGGGCGTCGGGGCTGGTGCACAGATTGGCATTCACCTCGTTCGAGAGGGTTTTCTGTGCCGCGGCATCCACCAATACCATGCCGGCGAAGGCGCCAACGGCTTGCTCGTCCAATACATATTTATATAGCTCGTTGCTTTGACACGAGGGCACGATGTGGTGGATGAGCGTGTTGTTGTCGGCATGCTGACGCTTGTCGAGCACAGCGCATCCGTTCAAGGAAATCTCTGCGTTCTCGCCGGCCAGCTGTACCTCTGTCTGGTTGCGTGTAAGGCCGTTGTGCATGGTGATGGTGGTAACGTTGGCTGTCGCGTAACGCTCCTGGCGCACGTAGGTGTTGGCAATGCGATGGCTCTTGGCGTGTGTGCTTTCCAGGTCGTAAAGCTCAAGGTGGGCATTCTCGCCAACAAATACCTCCGTAACTTGGGTTACAAGGAAATCTCTGTCGTCCGAGGCGTGGTCGCAAAACAGCAGTTTGGCTTCCGCATTCTCCTCTACGACGACGAGTACGCGACGGTTCACCATCAGGTCAACGTCGCTGCGCAGGATGTTTACCACTTGCAGGGTGCGTTCCATGCGAACGCCACGGGGAATGAAGATGACCAGACCGTCCTGAGCCAACATGGTGTTGAGGGCGTTGACAGGGTCCAAATCGCTCTTTGCAAGCTGGGCGTAATAGGGTTTGAGCAGTTCGGGACGCTCCGTAGCCACGCTCCGCAGCGAATCTACGATAACGCCTTCGGGCAGTTGTGCCTGAGGCAGGGCCTTGGTGTAGAACTGGTCGTTCACGACAAAATAGAGCAAGGTGCTCAGATTGGGCACGCTGCATTTGAAACTGTCATAGGGATTGACGGGAAAGTCGACGCGGGTCAGGTTCACGCCATAGTTGGGCGCGAACAGTTGTTGCATGTCCGTGTATTTGTATTTCTCCGTCTTGCGCGTAGGCAGACCTTGTTTCAGGAACGACTCAAAGGCTGCATCGCGCTGGTCGTTCATGAGTGGCGCGGCATACCGGTCTATGAGCGTTCGCTGCTCGCGGAACAGTTCGATGTATTGCTCTTGTGCGCTCACAGTCCTGCCTCCTCTCGAATCCAATCGAAACCGCGGTTTTCAATCTCCAATGCCAGGTCTGGCGTACCTGTCTTCAGGATACGGCCATCAATCAGCACGTGTACGATGTCGGGTTTCAGGTAGTCCAACAAGCGTTGGTAGTGGGTAATGACCAAGGCACTGGTTTGCTCGTTGCGCAGAGTGTTGAAGCCCTCCGCTACGATACGCAACGCATCCACGTCGAGTCCGCTGTCCGTTTCGTCGAGGATGCTGAGTGTGGGTTCCAGCATAGCCATCTGGAAGATTTCATTGCGTTTCTTTTCGCCGCCGGAGAAGCCTTCGTTCACGCTGCGATTGGCAAGCTTGCTGTTCAATTCAACCAGCTTGCGCTTTTCACGCATGACTTTTAGGAAGTCGCCCGCCGACATGTCAGGCAGACCTTGGTATTTGCGCTTGGCATTGACAGCCGCACGCATGAAATTTACCATGGACACGCCGGGAATCTCCACGGGCTGTTGGAAGCTGAGAAAGATACCCTCGCAGGCGCGCTCCTCGGGTTTCATGCTCAGAATGCTTTTCCCGTTGAACAGGATGTCGCCTTGCGTAACTTCGTAGGCGGGATGTCCTACGATGACATTCGAGAGGGTGCTCTTGCCGGCACCGTTTTGTCCCATAAGGGCGTGTACTTCGCCGTCGCGTACCGTCAGGTTAATCCCTTTTAATATTTCTTTGCCATTGATGGTGGCATGCAAATTCTTTATTTCCAACATAGTTGTATCGTTATTAGTTTAGCCCACCGTTCCCTCCAGCGTAACACTGAGCAGTTTGGTGGCCTCTACAGCGAACTCCATAGGCAGCTTGTTGATTACGTCCTTGGCATAGCCGTTGACAATCAGCCCCACGGCATCTTCGGTGGCAATACCGCGCTGCTGGCAATAAAAGAGTTGGTCTTCGCTGATTTTGCTTGTTGTGGCTTCGTGTTCGATGACGGCCGTGGGATTCTGTACATCCATATAAGGGAAGGTGTGGGCGCCGCATTGATTGCCCAGAAGCAGGCTGTCGCACGAAGTATAATTGCGCGCGTTGTCGGCCGCCTTGCTTACCTTCACCAGTCCGCGGTAGGAATTCTCGCTCTTGCCCGCACTGATACCTTTACTGATGATGGTGCTCTTGGTATTCTTTCCTATGTGAATCATCTTGGTACCTGTGTCCGCTTGCTGATAGTTATTCGTTACGGCCACACTGTAAAACTCCGCTTGGGCGTTGTTGCCGCGCAGGATGCAGCTGGGATATTTCCAGGTGATGGCTGATCCCGTCTCTACCTGTGTCCACGAGAGCTTGCTGCCTTCGCCGCGCAGGTCGCCACGCTTGGTTACCAGGTTCAGTACGCCACCTTTGCCTTGGGCGTCGCCGGGATACCAGTTCTGTACCGTGCTGTACTTCACCTCGGCACGGTTCATGACCACTATCTCTACGATGGCGGCATGCAACTGGTTCTCGTCGCGCATGGGGGCTGTACATCCCTCCAGATAGCTTACGTAAGCGTCATCATCAGCCACGATCAGTGTGCGCTCGAACTGACCCGTCTCACGGGCGTTGATGCGGAAATAGGTGCTGAGTTCCATGGGACAGCGCACCCCCTTGGGGATGAAAACAAAGCTGCCGTCCGAAAATACCGCACTATTGAGTGCGGCGAAGTAATTATCACGATAGGTTACAACGGTACCCAGATACTGGCGTACCAAATCAGGATGTTCGCGTACCGCCTCGCTCATGGAGCAGAAGATGATGCCTTTCTCGCTCAGTTTCTCGCGGAAGGTGGTCTTCACGCTTACGCTGTCCATCACAGCATCTACGGCAGTACCGCTCAATGCCAGACGTTCCTCGAGGGGAATACCCAATTTGTCAAAGGTCTTCATCAGTTCCGGATCTATATCCTCCGGTTTGCCGTCCTTTTTCTTTGCCTTGGCCGTTGGGTCTGCATAATACGAGATGTCCTGATAGTCGATCTCGGGCATTCTGAGGTGAGCCCAAGTGGGAGCGGTCATGGTGAGCCAATGCCGATAGGCCTTCAGCCGGAATTCAAGAAGCCACTCGGGTTCTCCTTTCTTCCGGCTGATGAGGCGTACGACATCCTCGGACAGTCCTTTGGGAATGACCTCGGTCTCTACGTCGGTGGTGAATCCGAAAGCATACTGCTGCTGGGCCACCTGCCGGACGTATTCGTTGTCGTTTTGTTTCTTATTTAAAATAGGAGATTCTTCCATTCTTCAACCTTATCTATTAGCAGCAGGATGAATCCTATAAGCAGGCCGTATTTGACACAACCCACAAGCGCACCCAGCAGTTTGTTCAGTTTTCCCACCACGAAAATGTGTTCCACGACGGAGGATAGCAAGGAAGCCATCAACCCCAACGCCAGCGGGAAAGCGATACATACTAAAAGTGTCCACCCCAAGCCCAAACCGTAGTGGGTGTATGCCAAATAGGCCAAGATACACCCCACGGCAAAGCCAGCAGTAGAACACAATTCTTTTATCAGTCCGTTCATCCACCCTTTGATGAGGCCGTATAGCAGCGCTAAGCCGCTAACGACCTCTATCAAAGGGAGTGATTTCAACCACTCCATCATTTGGGTTCAGGTTTTCTTACAGTTTTGCTTTTACCTCGATCTCCTGGAAGGTTTCAAGAATATCGCCTTCCTTCAGGTCTTGGAACTTAACCAGTGAGATACCACACTCGAAGTTGGTGGTAACCTCTTTCACGTCGTCCTTGAATCGCTTCAGGGCGTTGATTTCGTCGGTGGCAATCACAATACCGTCGCGCACCACACGCACCTTGTTTGAACGGGCCACCTTGCCGTCGATAACGTAAGCACCGGCAACGGTACCTACCTTCGATATGCGGTAAACCTGACGCACCTCAACCTGAGCCGTTATCTCTTCCTTGATTTCGGGGCTCAGCATGCCTTCCATGGCATCCTTGATTTCCTCGATTGCATCATAGATAACACTGTAGGTACGGATGTCCACACCCTCCTGCTCTGCCAGTTTGCGTGCGGCGGCAGAAGGACGTACCTGGAAGGCAACGATGATGGCATCCGAGGCGGCAGCCAAGTTCACGTCGCTTTCGCTGATCTGACCCACAGCCTTCTGAATCACGTTCACCTGAATCTTTTCGGTAGAGAGCTTCAGCAGAGAGTCGCTCAAGGCTTCGATAGAACCGTCCACGTCGCCCTTGACGATGATGTTCAGTTCCTTGAAATCGCCCAATGCGATACGGCGGCCCAGTTCGTTCAGGTCGACGCGCTTCATGGTGCGCAGTCCCTGTTCGCGTGCCAGCTGTTCGCGCTTGGTGGCAATCTCACGTGCTTCCTGGTCGGTATCCATTACATGGAAAGTATCGCCGGCGGTGGGCGCTCCGTTCAGGCCCAGAATGGTGGCCGCCTGGCTGGGGCCGATTTCCTGCACGCGCTGTCCGCGTTCGTTGAACATGGCTTTCACGCGGCCATAGCTGGTGCCGGCCAAAACAATATCACCCATGCGCAGCGTACCGTTGGAGCACATGACGGTGGCAACATAGCCACGACCTTTGTCCAGCGAACTTTCGATCACCGTACCCGTTCCCTTACGGTTGGGGTTAGCCTTCAAGTCGAGCATCTCGGCCTCCAAAAGCACCTTGTCCAGCAGTTCGGGCACACCGATACCTTTTTTGGCGCTGATGTCCTGGCTTTGGTATTTACCGCCCCAGTCCTCTACAAGGAAGTTCATCTGTGCCAGTTCCTCCTTGATCTTCTCGGGGTTGGCGGCGGGCTTGTCAATTTTATTGATAGCAAACACGATGGGCACGTTGGCAGCCATGGCGTGGTTGATGGCCTCCTTGGTCTGAGGCATGATGTTGTCGTCGGCAGCGATGATGATGATGGCAACGTCCGTTACTTGTGCACCGCGGGCACGCATGGCGGTAAATGCCTCGTGTCCGGGAGTGTCCAGGAAGGTTACGTGGCGGCCGTCCTCAAGCGTTACGTTGTAGGCGCCGATGTGCTGCGTAATACCGCCGGCCTCACCGGCAATCACGTTGGTCTGACGGATATAGTCGAGCAGAGAGGTCTTGCCATGGTCGACGTGGCCCATCACGGTTACGATGGGTGCGCGGGGCACCAAGTCTGCCTCGTCGTCCTCTGCCTCTACAACGGCCTCGCTGACCTCGGCGCTGACATATTCCGTCTTGAAGCCATACTCCTCGGCCACCAGATTGATGGTCTCGGCATCCAAGCGCTGGTTGATGGATACCATGATGCCTACGCTCATGCACGTGCCGATAATCTTCGTAATGGGTACGTTCATCATCGTGGCCAGTTCGTTGGCGGTAACGAACTCCGTCAGCTTCAGCGTTTTGCTCTCGGCTGCCTGTGCGTTCATTTCCTCCTCCATGCTTTCGCGGATGGCCTCACGTTTGTCGCGACGGTATTTGGCGCCCTTGCCCAGTTTGGATCCCTTGCTCGTCAGGCGTGCCAGGGTTTCGCGTACCTGCTTGGCAACGTCTTCCTCGTTTACCTCAGCAGGCTGTACGGCCTGTTTGGGCTGGTTTTTCTTTTTCTTCTTGCCTTGCGCCTGTTGGTTCTGTGCCTGTTGGTTCTGCGGCCCCTTGCCGCCTTGGTTCTTTCCGTTGCCTTGGGTCTTGGGACGGTTTTGTCCGCCACCCTGTTGGATGATGGCGTTTACGTCCACCTTCTGTCCCGCACGCTGGCGGCTTTCGCGTTCCTTGCGACGTTCGTCCTTGCTTTTACGCTTGGGACGAGTGCTTTGGTTCAGCGTGCTCAGGTCGATGGTGCCCAAAACCTTGGGACCGGCAGATGTGTTACCCACCGTAGGACGGAATACGCCGTCGCTGCCAACGGTATGTGCTACACCGCCGGGAGCGGCAATCGTTTCCGCGGAAGCCTCTGCGGACTCCTCGGGAATGTTCGGTTTTTCCGGATTGGGTGCCTCTGCTTTGGGAGCTTCCTGTTTGGGAGCTTCCTTTTGCGGTGTCTCTGCCTTGGGTTCCACTGCCTTGGGCTTTTCCTGTTCGGGAGTCTCTGCCTTGGCAGGCTTTGTTTCTTGCTTCGGAGCAACGGTCTCAACAGGTTTTTCCTCCTGTTTGGGGGCTTCTGCCTGTTTGGCGGGAGCGTCCAGGTCGATAGTACCCAAAATCTTGGGACCTGCCAGCTTCTCGGAGGAAGCCTTGATGACTTGCTGCTCGGCTTTCTTGCGTTGCTGCTCGGCCTTCTCCTTTTCTTTCTCCTCTTGACGTTGTTGCTGCAACTGAATTACCTCGTTGCGCAGACCCTTGTCGGCCGTGAACTCGTTCAGGAGTAGTTGGTATTGTTCCTCGGTTATCTTGGAGTTGGGATTAGGCTCAATGTCCTTGAAGCCTTTTTTCTGCAGGAATTCCACTGCAGTCTGCAATCCCACGTTGCATTCCTTGGTTGCTTTACTTAATCTGATAGTCATTCTCGCTTTATAATTGTTAATACAACGTGGGGATGTTATCCCTCATTATTTACGTCTTCAAAATCGGCATGCAGCACGCCCAGCACATCGTCGATGGTTTCCTCCTCCAAGTCCACCTTTTCCACGAGCTCTTCGCGGCCTGCGCCAAGCACTTCTTTGGCGGTGTTGTAGCCTGCCTTCTTCAGTTCTTCGATGATCCAAGGCTCGATGACCTCGTCATAGGTATCCAGGCGGAAGTCGTCGGGCATTTCCTCGTCATCCATAAGCTCTGTACCGTCGAACTCGCGGAACACGTCGATGGTGTAGCCGCAGAGCATGCTTGCCAGTTTGATGTTTGAACCACCCTTACCGATGGCAAGGCTTACCTGATCGCTGTTCATGTACACCTCGGCCTTCTTCGCGGCCTCGTCCAGGATAACCTTGTTTACTTCGGCAGGACTCAGGGCGCGGGCGATGAGCAGTTGGTCGTTCTGGGTGTAGTTGATAACGTCGATGCTCTCACCGTGCAGCTCACGGACGATACCGTGGATACGGCTGCCACGCACACCCACACAAGCGCCAACGGCGTCGATGCGTTCGTCATAGCTCTCTACGGCTACCTTGGCACGCTCTCCGGGGATGCGGGCTACGCGCTGGATGGTAATCAGTCCGTCGGCAATTTCGGGCACCTCAGCCTCCATCAGTCGCTGGAGGAACATGGGGCTGGTACGGCTCAGGATGATCTTGGGCTTGCCGTTGGTGTTTTCCACGCGTTCGATAACGGCACGCGCGGTGTCGCCCTTATGAAAGAAATCGCCGCCAATCTGTTCCGTGCGGGGCAGGGAGAGTTCGTTGCCCTCGTCGTCCAGCAGCATCGTCTCGCGTTTCCAGGTTTGATAAACCTCTGCACCGATCACCTCTCCGATACGGTCCTTGTACTGGTTGTAGAGCGTGTCGTGCTCCAGCTCCAGAATGCGGCTTGCCAAAGTCTGGCGCAGCGTAAGGATGGTACGGCGGCCGAAGTTGGCGAAGGGGATGCGCTCGCTCACTTCCTCGCCTACCTCGTAGTCTTCCTCGATATTGCGTGCCTCGGCAAGTGAAATCTCGCGGTTGTCGTCCTTCACCTCGCCGTTGGGAACCACGGTACGGTTGCGGTAGATCTCGAAGTCGCCCTTGTCGGGGTTTACGATGATGTCGTAGTTGTCATCGCTGCCGTAGGTCTTGGCGATAGCGGCGCGGAAGCACTCTTCCAGTACGCTTACCAAGGTGGTCTTGTCTATCTTCTTCTCGGTGTTGAACTCGTTGAACGATTCAAACAAATTGATGGTATCGATGTTTTTCGTTGCCATTTTGGATATATTATTATTTTACTTTTATCAGGTACTTGGTGTAGGCCACATCGGCGAACGCGCATCTTACGTCCACCATTTCTTTCTTGGCGCGTTTGGCGCCCTCGGCCTTCACTTTCATCTCTACCAGCATGTTGAAACCCGTTTCATCCACCGCAGTCAGCTCGCCCATGTACTTGTGTCCGTCCTTCATCTGGGTTTCTACGGGGTCGCCGATATGGATTTCCCACTGACGGTGTACCATAAAGGGCTGTCCCAGTCCTGCGCTGCCTACTTCCAGCTCGTAGTCCTGTTCTTCACGGTCGAACCGCTCCTCGATGAAGCGGCTCAGCGCTACGCAGTCCTCGATCCAGACACCCTCGGCATGGTCAATCACCACCACGATGCGGTCGTCCGAAGAAACGCTTAGGTCTACAAGGAAATAGTCGGTCTTTTCCAACCACTCGTTAACAACAATTTCTAAGTTTTTTTTGTCAATCATTCTTACTGATAAGATGTGTTTATAAAGGATAGTGAGGAACTCTTTCGGGCCCCTCACTATTCATCATTTGCAAAGTTAGGCAATTTTCATCCCCCATGCAAATTTTTTCTTACTTTTCTTGGTTTCATTTCAGGCCTCCAGCCAGATATAGGAAGCCCAAAGCGATAATGATCACGAGCACGCCAAGGCTGATGTTCATCCACATCATGCGTCGGTTGTGGCGTTGCAGGTCTTTTTGGTATCTCATGGCTTTAGGATTTTGTTCATTTCGTCTTTGTCGGCAACCAAATGAAGGGCTTGGTTGAAGACTTTGTCGTTCTTCAGCTGCTGGCGCAGTGCGCCGCTTTCGTGGTAGTAGCGGCTGACAATCTCTGCCTCCAGGTAGTGCTTGATCTGGTGCTTCATACGCAGGATGCCCGTGCGCACGTCGGTATTCAGTTTTGCCTCCAGGGCCTTGAATTCCGCTTCCGCCTCGGGGTAATAGCCTTCCAGTTGTGCGGCGCTCTTGAGCACCTTCATCACTTCCTCCGTACGTCGGTTGGCCGTGAAGCCCGTACTTTGGACGTAATCGGCAAAGGCCTCGTAATCGGCATCGGAGAGGGAGAACTCGCCGGCGGGGGCGATGGTCTTGTGGCGTAGGACATAGTTGGTGGCGTAGTCGAACATCTCTTCGCTGCTGGCAACGTCATAAACGAAGGAGGGCAGGCTGTCGGGGCGGACGATGGTGTCGGGCTTGATGCCGCCGCCGTCGCGCACAGGGCGTCCGCCGGCCGTGTAAAAAACGCGTGTCAGGCTGTCTGGTACCGTACCCACACTGCCGTCGGGACGCAGGTGGCGATAGTCGTAGGCCTGGATGCAACGGCCCGAGGGGATGTAGTAACGGCTGATGGTCAGTTTCAGGTTCGTGTCATAGGGCAGCTCGCGGATACTCTGCACCATGCCTTTGCCGTAGGTGCGTTCGCCCATTACGACGGCGCGGTCCATGTCTTGCAGGGCACCGCTCAGGATTTCGGACGCGGAGGCGCTGCTTCCGTTTACGAGTACCACCATAGGCGTGATGGTGTCTATCGGCTCGCTCGTGGTGAAGTATTCGCGGTTGCTTTGCGCCACCTTGCCGCGGGTATATACCACCTTGCGCCCTTTGGGGACGAACATGTTGACGATGTTCACCGCCTCGTCAATCACGCCTCCGGGGTTGTCGCGCAGGTCCAGGACAAGGCGTTCCATGCCTTGCGCCTTCAGTTCGTTGAAAGTCTGGCGCATCTTCAGCGCTGTTCCCTCCGTGAAACCGGACAGGAGGATATAGCCCGTGTTGTTCTCCATCATGCCATAGTAGGGTATCTGGGGCAACTGGATGTTTTTGCGCGTCAGCGAAACGGTGCGGATCTTATCGCTCTCGCCGGGTCGCTGGATTTTAAGCGTAAGGGTAGTGCCCGCGTCGCCACGCAGCATCTTGCTTACTTCGCTTACGGCCATGCCCTTGGTGTCCTTGCCGTCGACGCTGATAAGCACGTCGCCGGCCATCAGGCCCGCTTCCATGCTGGGTGTGCCCGTGTATGGCTCGTTGATGGTGGTTCGGCCCAGCCGCTTGCTGTAACGGATGATGCTGCCTATGCCTGCATAAGTGCCCTTGGCCAGTTGGCGCAGTTCCTGGTCGTCCTGCCGGTAGTATTCCGTAAAGGGGTCCACGCGGCGTAACATGCCTTGGATGGCCCATTCCATCGTGGTGTCGGCGGACAGGGTGTCTACGTAGTACATATCCAGCATGCGATAGATGTTGTTGAACACCTGTAGGTTGCGTGCCACTTCGGCGTCATGCGTCCCTCTCTGTTGGGCCACGGAGGCCAATGGAAACAGGAGGGTTGCAAGGAGGCAATGGTAAATCTTTCTCTTCATGGGAGCAAAGTTAAGCAAATGGAATAAGATTACCCCATTATTTCTTTTACTTTTAACTTTATTTCATCCCATGTCTGTGTGTCGAGCGTCGCGCCCAGGTGCTGGATGATATTCGCACTCAGGATGGAGCCCGTCTGGCAGCATTGTTTCAACGTCCCTCCCCGGACAAGGCTCCACAGGAATCCGCCCGCATAATAGTCGCCGGCGCCCGTGGTGTCCACGACCTTGACTTTCATGCCCGGTACGCTTACGCGCTCCGCTGCGCTCACGGCAACGCTGCCTTGCGCTCCGCGTTTTTGGATGGCGATGGGGCATAGGGCAGCCATGTGCCGCAGGGCGGCTTCCGGGTCGTCTTCACGACTGAAAGCCTTGCTCTCCTCTTCATTGGCAAAGAGGATGTCCACGCCATCGCGCACGATGTCGTGCAGAAAATCCCGGTTTTCCTTCACCACGTTGAAGCTGGCCATGTCCAGGCTTACGCGTGCATTGCCTGCGCGCGCTACCTCGATAATACGTGAGAGCAAGGCATGGTTCTGAACCAGGTAGCCTTCCACGTGTACGATGTCAGCATCCTGAAAGGCATTTGCGGGAATATCCTCGGCCCGCAGTTCTGAGGCTACTCCCAGATAGGTGGCGAAGGTGCGTTCCCCGTCGGGCGTGATGAATGTGCTTGCCACGCCGCTCCGCCCTTGGGCATGTATGAGGCGGTCTTCGATGCCTGTGCGCTTCAGTTCGCCCAGATAAAACCTTCCCGTCTCGTCTTCGCCGACGCGCCCCATAAAGACACACCGGGCGCCCAGTTCGGCGGCCGCCTTGATGGCGTTTCCTGCGCTGCCTCCGGTGGCGCGTTGGGGAGGGTATTCCTTTCTGACGGCGTTCAGGGAATCGTATGCGTCATCGCTGATAAGGGTCATGCCGCCTATGGGAAGATGCAGTTCGTTCAGCACGGCGGGGGATGTGATGAGCATCAGTTCGTCCACTAGGGCATTGCCTATTCCGAGTATTTTTTTCATGTTCCAGTGAAAATTTTCTGCAAAGATATTGTTTATTTCTGAAAATTCCTCTACCTTTGCATCGCAAATCTGAGAAACACGTTTTCAAGGGTAGCATAAAATCCGCTTCAGTAGCTCAGTTGGTTAGAGCACATGACTGTTAATCATGGGGTCGTTGGTTCAAGCCCATCCTGAAGCGCAATTTTTTTTGGATTGCTTCAGTAGCTCAGTTGGTTAGAGCACATGACTGTTAATCATGGGGTCGTTGGTTCAAGCCCATCCTGAAGCGCAAAACAAGGTTCATCCGACAGAAGCAGTAATGTTCTTGTCGGATGTTTTTTTATATTGGCTGTGCCCTTTTCCTGATTATCAAAAAGAAACCGAAAACAGGGTTTTTGCTTTCGTTCTGTATTTGGGGAAATGCGTTTTTTGGCAATTCCCAAAAAGTTCTTTGTTCTCCCCCTTGATTTTTGATGGTTTTGAGTCGGCTGATTGTCAGCTGACTGTGAAAATCAAGGGCTGAATAATCCTGTTTTTATACCCTGAAACATGGAATCTGGGACTTGCCTCAAGCCACAGGGGCCGCTGAAATACGCGTATGATGAGGCAAAAACATATAGATGTTTTGATGAAAACAAGTATTTGTTTTCATCAAAACAAATAAAAGGAACAAAAAAAGCACCTTGTAGGGTGCGTTTTTTGGCTGGTTGGATGCCGGAAGCAATTCCTTTTGGAATATCATAATGACAGGTTTCTGCGGGGTTTTCTTGTCAGAACGATAATTCGTTTTTTTACAGATGCCATCCGATGATGAATGACCGTACATAATGATGCTGGCGCAGGTGGTTGGGCAGGGCTTGTTGCAACATGCTTTCGTAACCCACTACCAGAGTGCGGCGTCGGCAGGGAATACTCAGCGTGAAGCGTTGGAAGAGCGAGAGGGCATTGCCGGGGTGGGTGGCCAGCAGGTTGTGATTCCAATGCCCCTGATGGAAAAGATTGTAGTAGCTCTGTCCGTATTGGGGCGAGAACATCATGCCTGCAAGTGGCAGGGAGGCTTGGTAGCTGAGGCGCAGCGTACGTTGGCGGAGGGAGAATCGGCAGGTGGCTCCTACGGTAGCGCTCAAGCGCGTGGCAAGACGTGCTTGGGCCGGATTGTTTCCGTTCTGCGTATTGTAGGTTCCTCCGAGGTCCATGCCCCACAGTCCGCCCAGCCGCACGTCCGTGTGGGGCAGGACCTCTCGCCAGGCACGGGTCCATCCCAGGTCGGTTGTCAGGAGGAAGTCGGGTTCATGCGCCGTCTGCGCCCGATTTTCCGTATAAGCCAGATGGAGGCGGGTATTGCTTTCAAAGCATAGCTTTTCGTTTCTCTTCAGCGGACGCAGCGTAGCCACTTCCATGTGCATCTGAGGACCCTTGTAGTTTGCGGGAGAGAGGTAGGTGTCGTAAATGTTCGCGCGGCCCACACCAAAGAGCCAAGTCGTTTGGGCGTGCGCCGGCAGGGCGAGGAGTAATAACAGGAACACGAGGGCGTACATACGCAGACGGGTGGGGCTATTCGTCAAACATACGCAGCTGACCTTTCAGCTCATCCGCCACTTGGTCTTGGCTCTTGCCCTTGTCGGGGTCCAGATTCTCTGCGCTGTCATCGGACATGTCTTCGTCAGGGCTGGCCGTATCTTCGGTTTGGGGCTGGCGCAGGGGCTCCAGTTCCCCGACACTTTCAACCTGAAAGGTTGTCAGGCGTTTACCCTTGGCCTTGAAGCCCTTGACGGCCACGAACTGTTCGGCATCCACTTGCATGGGGTCGCGGAAGGAGTCGCCACCGCCCATCTTGACCAGAAGGTTGGGGAAGGGTGTGTCGGTAAAGAGCAGCAGGCGGCTGTTGGGGTTGTCGCTGATACATTGCTGGTGGCGCGCGTTGGCATCCGCCGTCGTGAAGCGCTTCAGATAGGCGTAGTTCTGTTGGTCGGCATCAATCAGGACGACGGTCCAGGGTTTGCCGGGGTCCCACTTCTCGATGCGTCGGATGTTGTCCTCGTAGTGGTTGTTCGTATCGATGGTCGAGAGGTAGAACTCGCCGTTTTCCAGAATCACCAAAATGCGGTCCTCATTGCCAAATTCGCCCAGATAGTCGCCCTGTCCGTCATAGTTGATGCGCAGCACAACGGGGTCGAACCACACTTTGCGTCCGCCCAGGGTGCTGGTGCCATGGCTCTTGAGCCGGATATTCGCCAGGGGCAGCTTGGTAAGCAGGAAACCTGTGGCCGTGCGTGTGCGGATAGGAAGTTCGCTGAAGTCCTTGTCGAAGAATACGCGCTTGAGGCGGGGATTGGGTTTCAGGGTTACTTTGACAACCTCGGCCTCACCGTTGCCGTTCACGCTCAGGTACACAATGCGGCTCTTCTCGTTTCCGCGCGTAGCGTCATATTCGCGGTCGAGGATGACGCCCGTTACGTTGAACCGCTTGATATAGGTGGCGCCTGATTCCCCGTCCGTATATGCCAGGTTATATATCGTGCGTGAGTCTCCTCGTTTGAAGAGCCCCACATGCAGGATCTTGGCTTTACGTCCTTCGGCCTTTGAACGCTCGGTTTCGCCCACGAACAGTTTTTCTGCCACGCGGACCACCTTGTAGGTGCCGTCCTCGTAGATGAGGATGGCGAGGTCGATGTCCGAGCAGTTGCAAACGAACTCGTCTTTTTTCAGGCTGGTGCCGATGAAGCCCTCCTTGCGGTTGATGTACAGCTTCTGGTTGGCCTCCACAACGGTGGCGGCGCTGATGGTGTCAAAGTTCTTGATTTCCGTCAGGCGGGGGTGGTCCTTGCCGTACTTCTCCTTCAGGAAACGGAACCAATCGGCGGTTACCTCTACCATGTTGGAGAGTTCTTTGTCGATTTGCTTGATTTCCTTCTTGATGTTGGCAATGTTCTCCTCGGCCTTGTCCTTGTTGAAGCGCAGGATGCGTTGCATCTTGATTTCCAGAAGGCGGAGAATGTCATCTTTCGTTACCTCGCGTACCATCTTCGGGTACCAGGGGGTCAGCCGCTCGTCGATCCATTCACAGGCCTCGTCGTTGCTCTTGGCGTTCTCGAATTCCTTGTCCTTGTAGATGCGCTCCTCGATGAAGATCTGTTCCAGGGAGGCAAAGTGCAGGCTCTCCGTCAGTTCGCCACGGCGGATGAGGCGTTCCTTGCGAAGGAGTTCCAATGTGGTGTCCACGTCGTAGCGCAGGACATCGCTCACGCCCAGGAACTGGGGCTTGCGTTCCTTGATGACGCTACAGTTGGGCGAGATGCCCACCTCGCAGTTGGTGCAGGCATAGAGGGCGTCGATGGTCTTGTCGGGACTGGCACCGGGAGTCAGGTGAATCAATATTTCAGCTTGGGCGGCCGTCAGGTCTTCTACCTTGCGCACTTTGATCTTGCCTTTCTCGGCAGCCTTCAGGATGCTCTCGATGAAGGTGGAGGGTTTCGAGGCCGTGCCCGTAGTCATGCCGTAGGGAATCTCCGTGATGGCCAGCGTCTTGTTGTCGCGCTTCTCAATCTTGGCGCGCACACGAACGCTGCCGCCGCGCTGTCCGTCGTTGTATTTGCTGACATCGATGCTGCCGCCTGTGGGAAAATCGGGAAATAGCTCGAAAGGTTTGCCGTAGAGGTACTGAATGGCGGCATCGCAGATTTCATTCAGGTTGTGAGGCAGAATCTTGCAGTTCATGCCTACGGCAATACCTTCTGCACCCTGTGCCAGCAGCAAGGGGAATTTGACAGGCAGGGCGATGGGTTCTTTGTTGCGGCCATCGTAGGAGAGTTTCCATTCCGTGGTCTTGGGATTGAACACGACGTCCAGGGCAAACTTGCTCAGGCGTGCCTCGATGTATCGGCCTGCCGCCGCGTCGTCGCCCGTAATGATGTTGCCCCAGTTGCCTTGGCAGTCCACCAAAAGGTCCTTCTGTCCCAGCTGTACCAGGGCATCCTTGATACTGGCATCGCCGTGAGGGTGGAACTGCATGGTGTGGCCCACGATGTTGGCCACTTTGTTGTATCGCCCGTCGTCCATGCGTTTCATGCTGTGCATGATACGTCGCTGCACGGGTTTGAAGCCGTCGCCGATATGCGGCACGGCACGTTCCAGGATTACGTACGAGGCATAATCCAGGAACCAATTTTGGTACATATCATTCAGATGGTGCGTGGCACCATCCTGGTAAGTAACGTCGTCTGTCATTCCTTAATGAAGCTATTTTCCTTACAAAGTTAGTGCAAACGGAGCAAAAATCAAAGCCTCGCGCGTGATTTTTATTATTTTGGTTTTGCTTCGTTTTGTAGTGTGGGAGGCTTTCGTTACCTTTGCCCTTAAATACACTCAAAAAAAATAGAATTAAAGACATGGCACAGCAAGAAGACGTGTTTAAGAAAATCATTGCGCACTGCAAGGAGTATGGTTTCGTGTTCCCCTCAAGCGAGCTTTATGATGGTTTGGGCGCAGTGTACGATTACGGACAGAACGGCGTGGAGCTGAAGAATAATATCAAGCAATACTGGTGGCGCAGCATGGTGCAGCTGCACGAAAACATCGTGGGCATTGATGCCGCCATTTTCATGCACCCTACGGTGTGGAAGGCCAGTGGCCACGTGGATGCTTTCAATGATCCCCTCATCGACAACAAGGACAGCAAGAAACGCTACCGTGCCGACGTGCTCATCGAAGACCAGTTGGCCAAATACGACGAGAAGATTCAGAAGGAGGTGGAGAAAGCCCGCAAACGTTTCGGCGAGAGCTTCGACGAGCAGCAGTTCTGCGCAACCAATGCCCGCGTCATCGAACACCAGCAGAAGCGTGATGCCTTGCACGAACGTTTTGCCAATGCCCTGAACGATAACAACCTGGAGGAGCTGCGCCAGATTATCGTCGACGAGGAGATTGCCTGCCCCATCAGCGGCACGCGCAACTGGACCGACGTGCGCCAGTTCAACCTCATGTTCTCTACCGAGATGGGTTCGACGGCCGAGGCTGCCAGCAAAATCTATCTGCGTCCCGAGACCGCACAGGGTATCTTCGTGAATTACCTGAATGTCCAGAAGACCGGCCGCATGAAGTTGCCTTTCGGTATCGCTCAGATCGGTAAGGCCTTCCGCAACGAGATCGTGGCACGTCAGTTCATCTTCCGTATGCGTGAGTTCGAGCAGATGGAGATGCAGTTCTTCGTGAAGCCCGGCACCGAGCTGGATTGGTTCAAGACCTGGAAGCAAACACGTATGGCATGGCACCAGGCTTTGGGCTTCGGCAGCGAGAACTATCGTTTCCACGACCACGACAAATTGGCTCACTATGCCAACGCGGCTACGGACATCGAATTCCACATGCCTTTCGGCTTCAAGGAAGTAGAGGGCATCCACAGCCGTACGAATTTTGACTTGAGCCAGCATGCCAAGTACAGCGGCAAGAAGATCGAGTACTTCGACCCCGAAACCAACGAGAGCTATACTCCCTATGTTATCGAGACCTCAATCGGCGTGGACCGCATGTTCCTGAGCGTGATGTGCCACAGCTACGAGGAAGAGCAGCTGGCGGACGGCCAGACACGTACCGTGCTTCATCTGCCCGCTGCCCTGGCTCCCGTGAAGCTTGCCGTATTCCCCCTGACGAAGAAGGACGGTTTGCCCGAGAAGGCACAGGAAATTGTGGATGACCTGCGCTTTGATTTCAATGTGAAGTACGAGGAGAAGGACCAGATCGGCAAGCGCTATCGCCGTATGGACGCTATCGGCTGCCCCTTCTGCGTTACCGTTGACCAGCAGACTCTGGAGGACAACACCGTTACGCTTCGCGACCGCGACAGCATGGAACAGCGTCGTGTGGCCATCAGTGAGCTGCGCGCTATCGTATTGGAGCAAGCCAGCATTACCTCTCTCCTGAAAAAACAAAAATAATCAATGAAACACAATCGGCTATTCCGTTCCCTCGCCTTCGGCCTCTTGGCGGCAGCCTCCCTTGTCGCATGCAAGGAGAGCGAGGAGAACTATACCCCCTACACCAACTGGGAAGCGCGCAATGCAGCCTGGTACCTACAGGTAACCGACAGTGCGCGCACGGCAATCGCCCAGGCCAAGGCGCAGTATGGCGACCAATGGGAGGACCATTGTCAGTGGCGCCAGCTGAAGTCTCTTCTGAAGCAGCAGAATGCCGGCGGCCTTTATACCGATAGCATCTGCGTCCGTATCCTCGGACGTGGAACCGGTTACAGCCCCACATTCAGCGACTCTGTGCGTCTGAACTTCCGCGGATGGCTGATGCCGGCCACTTATAAGCGTATCAATGCGCAGGGAGTGCAGGTGGATAGCCTGATGCAGGAGGTGTTCACACAGACCTATTACGGTTCGTATAACCCCGAAACGGCAGTGCCCAGCCTGATGGCTGTAAGCGCTACCGTACCCGGTTTCTCCACCGCTCTGCAATACATGCGCGAGGGCGACGATTGGCTGGTCTATATTCCCCAGCAGTTGGGCTATGGTGCCACTGCTAAGGACGTCATTCCCGCTTACAGCACGCTCCAGTTCCGCCTTAGCCTTGTAGCCGCTTACCCCACGGGCAGCGGAGTGCCCAAATGGTATTGATTTCATTTATAGACACAAAAAAAGAGGCATAAGTGTAATGACTTATGCCTCTTTTTTTGTGTTGTTGTCTTATCCGATAAAGATGAAGTAGAGCACGACGGCGGGGATGGAGAGCAGGGCGCTGTCGAAGCGGTCCAGCATACCGCCGTGTCCGGGCAGCACTTTGCCGCTGTCCTTGATGCCCAACTGACGCTTCAGCAGGCTTTCGACAAGGTCGCCCCACGTGCCGAACACCACAACCACCAATGCCATGCCTGCCCATTGCAGGCGTGTTAGCGTTGGGTCGTAGTGGGCAAAGACAAGACTGACAAGAACCGTCAGGATACCACCGCCAATGCTGCCCACCCATGATTTGTTGGGCGATATACGCTCAAAGAGTTTGGCGGGGAATACGTTGTGCAGCGCACTGCCTGTGAGGTAAGCCCCCGTGTCGTTGACCCAAAGGAATACGAAGGTGGCAAGGATGAAAATCCAATGGTAGGTGTCTGCTCCGACGCTTATCAGGGAGGGCAGTGCCAGTGGCATTGCCACGTAGAACTGCGATGCGAAGCTGAATGCCCAGTTGGCGAGGGGGTTGGGTGCTTGTCGGTAAAGCTCGCTGACAAGCAGATACAGCATGGTGAATCCGTAGAGCGCAAAGAGCTGGCCTGCTGTTGCGGCCTGCATCTGGTAGCACCATATTGCACCGCCAAGCAAAACGCTGGCTATGCTTAGGATAGGACGGTTCAGTTCCAGTCCGTTGTGTCGGTTCATCAGCGTGGCAAATTCCCACGTGGCTGCCGCACTGACAAGGGCGAAGAAGAGAAACATCGTCAGGGGGCCATAGATGACACTTCCTACCAGCAGGGCTACGTAGACGATACCCGTGAGGGCACGTACGAACATGTTATTCAGCTTCGGGCTCATCGTTCTGCTTTTCTTGGTTGTTTTTTGCTGTGTCGTTGTTCTCTTCTGCGTTCAGCTGGCGTTGGATGAAGCTTTTTACCTGGCGTGTCATCTCGTCGTCGCCTTCCTGGATCTTGGTGTCCTCCGGCACGTCTTCGTGTTGCTGGCTTTGTTCCGCCTCCTGCAACAGTTCTTCGGTGCGGCTGATCCAAGGACGCTTGCCGAAGATGACTTCCACGTCCTGAGCAAAGATCATCTCCTTTTCAAAGAGTTGCTGCGCAAGCTGTCCATGACCCTCTGCCTTCTCCGTGAGAATCTGTTTGGCACGGGCATATTGCTCCGCAATCATTTGCTGTACCTCCTGGTCGATGATGCGCGCCGTTTCGTTGCTGTAAGGCTTGTCGAACTGGTATTCGCTGTTATTATAGTAGCAGAGGTTGGGCAGTCGGTCGCTCATGCCCAGATAAACCACCATCGAATAAGCCTGCTTTGTAACGCGCTCCAGGTCGTTCATCGCACCGCTGCTGATATGTCCCGTGAACAGTTCTTCCGCAGCGCGTCCGCCCAAGAGGGAACACATCTCGTCCAACATCTGTTCGCGTGTGGTTATCTGTCGCTCCTCGGGCATATACCATGCGGCACCAAGGGCGCGTCCACGCGGTACGATGGTAACCTTAACCAGCGGATTGGCATATTGCAGGTGCCAACTGATGGTGGCGTGCCCGGCTTCGTGCAGGGCGATGGTGCGCTTCTCGTCCGAGGTCATCACCTTGGTTTTCTTCTCCAATCCGCCGATGATGCGGTCCACGGCAGCCAGAAAATCCTCCTTGCCTACGCTCTTCTTGTTGTGGCGCGCAGCTATCAGGGCAGCCTCGTTACATACGTTGGCAATGTCCGCACCGCTGAACCCAGGTGTCTGGCGGGCCAGAAAATCCAGATCCATCGTATCGTCGGTCTTCAGTGGCTTCAGGTGAACCTGGAAGATGGCCTTGCGTTCGTTCAGTTCGGGCAGATCGACATGAATCTGTCGGTCGAAACGTCCGGCGCGCAAGAGTGCGCTGTCCAAAATATCTGCACGGTTGGTGGCGGCCAAGATAATCACACCGCTGTTTGTTCCGAATCCGTCCATTTCGGTCAGCAACTGGTTGAGAGTGCTTTCCCGTTCGTCGTTGCCGCCCATGCTGGAACGGTTGCTGCGGGCACGACCTACGGCATCAATCTCGTCAATGAAAATGATGCAGGGAGCCTTCTGCTTGGCTTGGGCAAAGAGGTCGCGCACACGGCTGGCACCCACGCCTACGAACATCTCTACGAAGTCGCTGCCCGACATCGAGAAGAATGGTACGTTGGCCTCACCCGCTACGGCCTTTGCGAGTAGGGTCTTACCCGTTCCCGGAGGGCCGACAAGCAGAGCACCCTTAGGAATCTTACCGCCCAACTCCGTGAATCGGGAGGGGTTCTTCAGAAATTCAACAATCTCCTGCACCTCACGCTTGGCCTCGTCCTGTCCGGCAACGTCGGCGAAGGTAACCTTGGCTGCGGGTTCGTCCTTGTCTACCATCTTGGCGCGGCTCTTGCCTACGTTGAAAATGCCGCCCATGGGACCGCCCTTTCCTCCCATGCGTCCCATAATAAAGATCCAGAAAACGATGAAGAAAATCAGCGGAGCAAAACTCCAGAACATGCGTACCCATGTGCTGCTACCCTCCTTGGTCCATGTTACCGTACCGTGGAAATGACCCTGTTGCTGCTGCTCTTCCAAGAATTTACTAAGCGATTGCGTATCTGGGTATTTCACTTCCAGGCGCATGTTTTTTAGTGCTTGGATACCCTTGTTGGCATTTTGTTTGAAGACTTGCTTCTCTTTGCCTTGCACAGGCTTCATTTCCAGCTTCTCAATGTCCTTGAACACCTCGATATGGCTTGCCAGACCTTGGTGGACATAACTTTGAAATTCCTGATAGCTGGCTTCCTCCGTGTCGCTGGGGAAGATGGCACTGGTGTCTCCTCCTAATATAATGAAGGCAATGACCGCAGCTACAAAAGTATATAGCCATGCGAAATTAAAGCGTGGCATGCGGTTTTTGTTGTTCTGTTCACTCATATTCGTAGGGTTAATAGTCGTTGCTCAGGAGGGTCAGGTCGGCATCTTCCCAAAGATTTTCGATGTCATAATATTCGCGTGCATCGGGTAGCATGACGTGTACCATCACTTCTCCGTAGTCGATGGCCACCCATTGTGCGTTGCGCATGCCGTCCACGGCCACAGGGCTTTGTCCTAACTTGGCACGAACTTCCTCGCCCACGTTTTGGGCCAGGGTCTGCACCTGGGCGGGACTGCCGCCGGTAGCGATGACAAATGCCTGACAAATAGTATCTCCAATCTTGCTGAGGTCCACTACAGCAATGTCCAAACCTTTCTTGTCCTGAAGGCTTTGAATAATCGTATCAATTAGTTCCATATTGATTGCAAAGTTACACCTTTATTCTTGATAAATACAAGGGGTTAATTGAAAAGTGTGCTGCTTTAAGCTTTTTTGTTATTTGTGATTCCTGTTGTGCAAGTATATGTTTAGAATGTTCCTTATAGTAGGAAAAAACAAAAAAATATTTGAAAAGTTTTGTTGGTTTGAAAACTTTATCTACCTTTGCACTCGGAAATAAAACCCCGTGGGGGGAGTTCCAAAAATTGATTGGGCTATGGTGTAATGGTAACACTGCAGATTCTGGTCCTGCCTTTCCTGGTTCGAGTCCGGGTAGCCCAACAAAAGAAACACCGCTAACAATAGCGGTGTTTCTTTTATTTCTGTCGTTTTACTTTTCCTTTTAGCGGTGCTACGCCTGTGTGTGTGGGTTGTACGCGTCGGATGGTGCCGTCGGCATTAAAGAACATGCGGTCGATGCACACTTGGCGGTGGAAGCCCGGACCGTTGGGCGTGGGTTTGAGGTAGTCCTTGTTGATACGATGATACACAATGTACCATTCGTCCCGATTGGGGATTTGCAGCACGCTGTTATGAGCGGGGCCATAGATTTCTTGCGAGGGGTCTTGGATCAGGACGATGGGGTCCCGGGCAACCTGAATGGGGCCGAGGGGAGAATCGCTGGTGCCATAGGCAACATGATAATTGGGGCTGCCCGTGTCATCCACGCTCCAAAGGAAATAATACTTGCCTTGACGGAAGAACACATAGGGTGCTTCGCGGAAAGCATAGTCCTGAAGCGAGCCTCCTTTGGGCGTGAGTACCTTGGTTGTCTCTTCCTTGATGCTCAACAGGTCTTCGCTAAGTTCGGCTCCGGCCATGTAGCCATTTCCCCAATAGAGGTAGTATTTCCCGCTTACAGGGTCTTGAAAGACATCCACGTCAATCTCCTGGCCGCCGCCAACGCCTTGAGGCAGCCTGTTTACGATGGGCCGACCGCTGTCCGTAAAGGGGCCGACGGGTGTGTCGCTTACTGCCACGCCGATGCTTTTGCGGTTGCGCTGTGTGTCGTGGCCGCTATAATAGAAGTAGTACTTGTAGTTCCCGTCTGCCTCCTTGCGCTCGATGATGCAGGGTGCCCAGGCATTGCCGTTCGCCCATGACACCTGCGTCTGCAAGTCCAGCATGATGCCACGGTGTTGCCAATTCGTCAGGTCCTGGCTTTCAAAGACCGTAAAATAGTAGCCACCCCATCCTGGAGCGCCGTCCGTGGTACTGTAGATATAGAACTTGCCTGTTTGGTTGCTGAAGAGAACTTCGGGGTCTGCGTGAAACTCGGGCAGGATGGGATTGCCGCTGGTGCGTGTGGTCTTGTCCTTTGCGCAGATGGGCAGGCTTAGGACGATTGCAAGGCTCAGAAGAAGGTGCTTTTTAATCATGTTATATTTGGATGTAAATGGATTTCTATCCTTCGCGCAGGTAGTCCAAGGCTTCGAAGATTTCCTCTTTCGTGGCTGTCTGGTTGATAAGTATTCCGCCAATGTCAGCCAACAGGGTGAAGTTCACTTCTCCGGCAGTGTTCTTCTTGTCGTGTGTCATGAACTCGAAAAGGCGGTCGTAGTGGTCGCAGGTGAAGTCAAAGACACCATAGTGCTGGCGGATGAACTGAACGGTTGGGTGCAGCCTCTCCGTGGGGAAGCCGCAGCGTTTGGCACTCAGATACAGTTCGCATATCAATCCCCATGCCACCGCATAGCCGTGCAGTACCGTGCGGTTCTGCTCCAGCGCCAAGGCTTCGAAAGCATGCCCTATGGTGTGCCCCAGGTTCAGTGCCTTGCGGATACCCTGTTCCGTAGGGTCTTCTGCCACGATATTCTCTTTTATCTGTACGCTCGCTGCCACCAGCTGCGTCAGGCGGCGCAGGTCCAAGGTCTGAAAGTCGTAGTCTAATAGTTCTGCCCAGTGGCTGCGGTTGCTGATAAGCCCGTGCTTCAACATCTCGGCGTAGCCAGAGAGAATGTTTTCAAGGTCCAGCGTACGCAGGAACTCTCCGTCCAGGATGACGCTCTCGGAGCAGTTGAACACGCCGATTTCATTCTTCAGACCTCCAAAGTTGATGCCCGTTTTACCCCCTACGCTGGCATCCACCATGCTCAACAATGTCGTAGGTACATTGATGTAGGCGATACCGCGCTTGAAAGTGCTGGCGGCAAAGCCTCCCAAGTCCGTTACCATGCCACCGCCCAGGTTCACCATGAGGCTGTGTCGTGTGGCACCTCCTTGTTGCAGGGCAGTCCAAACGCCGGCAAGCGTCTCCAACGTTTTATGTTCGTCCGAGGGGCCGATGGTTATCATTCGGGCGGTTGCCATTTGCGGCAAGGTACTGACCACAGGCCAACATAATTGGAGGGTGGTTTCGTCCGTGAGTACAAAGAGGCGGTCGTGCGCGACCTTGTCTATGGCTGCGCTCAGTGTGGAGCGGATGTTTTCGCTAAGGATAACTTCTTGTTTCTTCATAATCAAAACAAAATTAGTGTTTTTCCTGCACATTTACAAGATGCAACCGTTTTTTTTTATATCTTGTTTAAACCATCGCCTTTGTGCAGTGTCAAAACATAATAAAAAGAGGAAATCATACACTCCATACATTATATAATGAAACGAATAAACTTTCTACTGCTGCTTCTTTTGTGTTCTTTGAACATGCAGGCGCAGAAGTACACCATTAGCGGCACCGTGAAGGACGGTGCCCTTGGCGAACCTCTGACGGGCGCTGCCATTACGCTGTTAAATGTGAATGACAGCACTCAGATAGCGGGTGTTACGGCCAATGCCGACGGTCATTTTTCTTTACCCGTCAATAAGGAAGGAACATTTTTGATTCGATTTAGTTTTATTGGATATATTACCCAGTACCAACGTCTGACGCTGACTAAAAGGACGCGCACTCTGCCTTTGGGCACCATTACGATGCACGAGGACGCGAAGATGCTGAAGGAGACCACTGTAACGGCCAAACTGGCGCAGGTGGAGATGAAGGCCGACACCTTTGTTTATAATGCCGAAGCCTTTCGTCTGCCCGAGGGCAGCGCATTGGAGGCATTGGTGCGAAAACTTCCCGGTGCCGAAATTACAGAGGAGGGAACCATCAAGATCAATGGCAAGGAAGTAAAGAAAATCATGGTCGAGGGCAAGGACTTCATGGGAGGAGATACCCAGTTGGCCATGAAGAACCTGCCAAGCAAGATGGTGAACAAAATCAAGGCTTATGACCGCCAGAGCGATTACGCACGTATGACGGGCATCGACGACGGCGAGGAGAGTACCGTCCTGGATCTGAGCGTGAAGAAAGGCATGCGCGAGGGATGGCTTGTAGAGGCCGATCTGGGCGGAGGCACGGAGGACCGCTACACCAGCAAGCTTAATGTCCATCATTTCGACGAGGACCTGCAAGTGTCCGTCATGGGTTCGCGCAATAATGTGGGCGACCGGGGATGGGGCGGCCGCGGTGGCGGCAACGGAATTACGACCAGCACCATGGGCGGTGCCAACATCAATTGGGAAAACGGCAAGAAGGAAAGAGAGGCCGGTTATCTTGAATTGGGCGGAAGCGTGCGCTATAACGGCAACCGAAACAGCACGCTTACGCGCTCCAACAGCGAAACCTTCCTGACATCCACCGCCAGCACTTTCTCCAACAGCCTCTCACGTGGCCTTTCGCACGGCAATAACGTAAACGTGGATATGAAACTGGAGTGGTCGCCCGATACAATGACCACACTGAATTTCCGCCCTAATTTCGGACATTCTGAAGGTGATAGCCGCAGTATCTCGCAAAGTGTAACCTTCAACAGCGACCCCTATGCCGCCGGGCTCAGCGATCCTTTGGCACAATACGGCACGATGAGCGACGTGGACGGCATACGTGTCAATGCCAATGACCGCATGAGTCTGAGCGACCGCTATAGCAACAATGGCGGGGCCAACCTGACCGTCAACCGCCGTCTGAACAGCCGCGGGCGCAATATCTCGCTGGACCTCAGCGGAAACTATTCCAAGAGCCACAATCTGAGCCACAGCACCTCGCTGGTTACTTACTATCAAGGCGGTCGTGGCAATCTGGACACCTATCAGCGCAATACCACTCCCAACAAGAGTTACTCCTATCAGGGTCGCCTGAGCTACAGCGAACCTATTTTCAAGGGAGCCAACCTGCAGCTCAGTTATCAGGCGCAGCGTCGTTTCCAGGACCAGAACCGCACGATGCTCACCTATGCCGACCTGGCTCATGCCCTTGACTCCTTGGGGTACGGCAGTTACACTGCAGAGCAGCTCTATACGGGCTATCTGGGGGGGCTGGATGCACGCCAGTTGGTTCAGGACATGCAGAATTCTCAGTATGCCACCTACAAGGAACTCAACCACAACGCCAATATCATGCTGCGATACCAGGCCAAGTTTGAGAATGACCAGAATCTGAACCTGAACGTGGGGCTCAGCTATCAGCCTCAGAAGACCCACATGGATTATCAGCGAGGCAATATTGACACCACCGTGGTGCGCCGCACCGAAAACTGGTCGCCCACGATGCGTATCCGTTGGAAAATCTCCAATACCAGCCAGCTGAACCTTCGCTACCGCGGTACGATGTCCCAGCCCTCGATGACAAACCTGATCGAGGTCATCGACAACAGCGACCCGCTGAACATTTCCATTGGAAACGCCGGGCTGAAGAGTTCCTGGACGGACCGCCTGCAATTCTTTTACAACAACTATATCACCGAGAAGCAGATGGGGTGGGGCACTTTCATGATGTTCAACAACACACGCCGCAGCATCTCCTCTGCTACCATTTATGATACACAAACCGGTGGGCGATACACGCGTCCGTTGAACATCGACGGCAACTGGAACACCCACATGAACGTGTTCTTCAACACGGCCATGGGATCCAAGAAACTGTTTAACATCAGCACACGGACGGGATTGAACCTTTCAAACAACGTGGGCTATCAGAGCGGCGACATGGACGATGCCAGCCGTATGTTCCTAAGCAGCGGCGTTGGCGGAGGCGTTGACCTGGACGGACTTTTCGCTTATCAGCAGGCCATGGGGCTTATCCGCAAGCAGACCACCAAGCAGACCTCCGTCAGCGAAAACCTGCGTCTGAACTATCGCAATGAGTTGGGAGCCAATGGGGATTGGAGCGTGGATTTCGGTCTGGAGGGCGATATGAACTACATGCACGCACGCAACAATGTTCAGCAGAACGCCAATCTGGACACCTGGAGTTTCTCCTATGGCGGCAATACCACCATTACCACGCCCTGGAACATGACGCTGGCTTCAGACATCCGTAAGGAAAGCCGTCGCGGCTATGAGGATGCCACGATGAACACCGACGAACTTATCTGGAACGCCACGCTGAGCCAGAACATGAAGAAATGGCTGGGCGATCACGACCTCACCGTCAGCCTTGAATGGTACGACATCCTGCGAGAGCGCAGTAATATCAGCCGCAGCATCAGCGCCACCATGCGTCGCGACAGTTATAACAACAGCATCAACAGCTATGTGATGCTTCACCTTATATATCGGCTTAACCTCGTCGGCAATCGTGAGGCACGCAACATGATGGGACCCGGCTTTGGTGGCCCGTACGACCGTCCCGGAGGAGGACGGTCCGGAGGTGGGCATCCCGGAGGCAGAGTCATCCGCATGGGGGATCACAGATAGGCCGAAAGGCGATTGCGTGAAAACGCCGTGTCCGATAGAAATGTATCGTACTGAAAATGAGATAATATAAGCATGCCATGCCCGTCGGGCATGGCATGTGCATTTATACGTGTCTTTTTCTTATATGTTTTTTCAGGGGTGTACCAGGGTGCCAATCTCCTCACCCTGCATCACTTTCTTCAGGTTGCCTACGATGTCCATGTTGAAGACATAGATGGGCAGGTTGTTTTGCTGGCACATGGCAGTGGCCGTAACGTCCATCACCTTTAGTCCGCGGCGTAAAACCTCGTCATAGGTAATCTCCTCGAACTTCGTGGCGGTGGGGTCTTTCTCAGGGTCGGCGGTGTAGACACCGTCCACGCGCGTACCCTTCAGCATGACATCGGCCTCAATCTCGATGCCCCGCAGGCTGGAGCCTGTGTCTGTGGTGAAATAGGGGCAGCCTGTTCCGCCGCTCATGATGACCACCTCGCCTTGTCTCATGGCATCGATGGCTTTCCATTTGCTGTAAAACTCACCAATAGGTTCCATGCGGATGGCAGTCAGCACGCGGTTCTTCTGCCCGACAGCATCCAGTGCGCTGCTTAGGGCCAGTGAGTTGATTACCGTGGCGCACATGCCCATCTGGTCGCCTTTGACACGGTCGAATCCCTTGCCTGCGCCGCTCAGCCCGCGGAAAATGTTGCCACCGCCAATGACGATGCCAATCTCAACGCCCATCTGGGCAATCTCCTTGATCTGTTGTGCGTACTGGTTGAGCCGTTCGACGTCGATGCCTTGTTTTTGTTCGCCTGCCAGACTCTCGCCCGAGAGCTTGAGCAGGATACGCTTGAATTGTGCCATAGTTTTTATGTTTGTATTGTTGTTCTGTTTCTTAGATGACGAATTGCACCTCCTTGAAGCCGTAGCGGCGTGTCTCGCCCAAAGTGGTCCGTAGCACGAGGTTGCCATCCTGTTCCACGTCCACTATGCTGGCCTGGAAGATGCCGTCGCTGTCGCGGAAGGGATGAATCCCCTCCTTGCGGTACAACAGGCTTTTGTACTCGGCGAACACCTCCGGCCAGGCATCCCCCTGTACCATGACATGAAGGATATGGAACTCGCGGACAACGGCATCCAGGACGAGGCTGCGCTCCACCTTGTGTCCCAGAACAAGGGCCAGGGATGTGGGGTTGGGTGCATCGCTTTCGAACTGTTGTTGGTTCACGTTGATGCCGATGCCTATGATGTTGTCCGTGATTTGCTTGCCCCGCAGTTCGTTCTCAATAAGGATGCCCGCCATCTTGCCGTCGCCGTGATAGATGTCGTTGGGCCATTTGATGCGGCAGCCGGGCGCGAACCGGCACAATGCGCGGCAGATGGCCAGACAGGCGGCCACGCTGAGACGGAACATCCGGGTGGGCGGCAGCTGCGTGGGATGCGTAAGCAGGCTGAAGAGGAGGTTTTCTCCCGGCTTCGACTCCCAACCTCCTGTGGCTCCGCGTCCTTTGCTTTGAAATTCAGCAATGACGAGGGTAAGCACGTCCCTGAGTTCAGGGGCGTGCCGGCGCGCATAATCGTTGGTGGAGGCGGTTTCCTCCAGTTCGACAACCCTGAGGCCCGGCAGAGGGGAAAGGACATATTCGGACATAAAATGCAGCGTGCTTTCAAGCAAAGTTAGCGAAAATATGTAACTTTGTGAAATAATGAACCAGCGAATGAACACGGAAGACGAAAAATTTATGCGTCAGGCACTGGCCGAGGCGCAGGCGGCTGCCGATGCGGGCGAGATACCCATCGGCGCGGTGGTGGTAAGCAACGGGCGTGTTATTGCCCGTGGCCATAACCTGACAGAGACGCTGAACGACGTTACGGCTCATGCCGAGATGCAGGCCATTACGGCCGCTGCGGAATACATGGGAGGAAAATACCTGACGGACTGCACGCTGTACGTTACCATCGAGCCATGCGTGATGTGTGCCGGAGCCTTGGGGTGGAGCCAGATACGTCGTGTGGTGTACGGAGCTTCCGAAGAAAAGCGCGGCTATCAGCGCTATGCTCCCCAAGCCCTGCATCCGCGTACCGAGGTGGCGGGTGGCGTGCTGGAGGAAGAATGCCGTGCCATTATGCAGCAGTTCTTCCGTCAGCGCAGGTAATTCGCACTACACGCGCAGGGCGCGCATGGCATTCAGCACACAGAGCACCATGACGCCCACATCGCCAAAGACGGCCAGGGGCATGGCATAACTGCCGAAGAGTCCCAGGGCAACGCCAAGAAGGATGGCAACCTTGATGCCGATGGCCGTCCAAGCGTTTTGCCGGGCGATGCTTATGGTGTGGCGTGCATGACGGATGGCGAGGGCTATTTTTGACGGCTTGTCGTCCATGAGCACTACATCGGCCGCTTCAATGGCGGCATCGCTGCCCAGGGCACCCATGGCAATGCCAACGTCGGCACGTGCCAGTACGGGAGCGTCGTTGATGCCGTCTCCAACGAAGACCAGCGTGCCACCCGTGGCTTGTTCTTGAAGCATGTGCTCCACCTGTGCTACTTTGTCCGCAGGCATCAGGCTTGCGTGGTAGGCATTGAGGTTGAGTTCGCCGGCAACGGTGGCGGCCACCTTTTCGTTGTCGCCTGTGAGCATGACCGTCTTTTCTATGCCTTCGTGTTTGAGGCGGATGATGGCATCTGTGGCATCCGCTTTGATTTGGTCGCTGATAACCAGATGCCCCTCGTAGGTTCCGTCAACCGCCACGTGGACGATGGTTCCTACATTTGCTTCGCACTCCTTGCACATTTGTATCTGTGCACCCTCGCTTTGCATCATTTTTTCATTACCCACGGCAACGCGTTGCCCCATGACAAGGCCCACGATGCCTTTGCCTGCCACTTCCTGAATGTCCGTGGCCACGAGTGGCACGGGTATGTGCTCCGATGTGGTGGCTTCGCGTGTGATGGCCAAGGCGATGGGGTGGGTGGACAAATGCTCAACGCTGGCGGCCAAACTTATCAGTTCTGCGGAGGAGAGGCGGTTGGTATGAACCGTAGTTACCTGAAAGACACCATGCGTCAGTGTGCCCGTTTTGTCGAAGACCACCGTGCGCGCTTTGGACAAAGCCTCCATGAAATTGCCGCCCTTGATAAGGATTCCTTTGCTGCCGGCACCGCCAATGCCCGCAAAGAAAGTTAGCGGAATGCTCACCACGAGCGCACAGGGACAGCTGACGACAAGGAAGGTGAGCGCACGATAGAGCCAAATAGGAAAGGCATTGAAATAGGAGTCGGTGAAGAACGGAGGAAGGAAGGCCAGCGACAGTGCGATGAAAACCACAGCAGGCGTGTACACACGTGCAAACCGACGTATAAAGGTCTCGCTCTTTGCCTTATTCTGCATGGAATGTTCCACCAGGTCAGTGATGCGTGCCGCCGTGCTCTCGCCGTAGACCTTGCTTGCCCGCAAGGTGATTACGGCACTTAGGTTGATAGTCCCCGAAAGCAAGGCACTGCCTTCTGTGGCTCGTTGGGGTAAGCTTTCGCCCGTCAGAGCGCGGGTGTCGATGGTGGTTTCCCCTTGGCAGACCTCTCCGTCCAAAGGGATTTTCTCACCAGGCTTTACCAGGATCATATCGCCCACTTGTATTTCCTCGGGGTGGGTGTCCACCCACTGCCCGTTGCGCCGGACATGTACCACGTCCGGCCGGAGATTCATCAGTTCCGAAACAGACCTGTGGCTGCGCTCTTCGGCATAGTGCTCGAACATTTCTCCTACCTGAAAAAAGAGCATGACGAAGACGGCCTCGGGGAATTGTGCCTCGGCACCGGGCAGGAAGCCGATGAACAAAGCACCCAGCGTGGCGATGGCCATCAGGAAATTCTCGTCGAAGACTTTGCCTTCGCAGATGCCTTCCCAGGCCTCGTGCAAGGTTTCATGCCCCACCAGCAGGTAGGGCACAAGGTAAACCAACAGTTGGGCCCACAAGGGCATCGTCATGTTTTCTGTAAGCCAGTAGGCTGCGCCCAGCAGTAGGGCCGCCGCGATGATAAGCAGAATCTTTTTACGCATATTCTTTACTGTTTTTTGTTTCGTACAGCAAAGGTAGCGCAAAGCGCGTGCAACACGGTTGCAAAGTTAGGACTTGCCTTTTCGCTTATGCCTGGCTTACCATTTTGCGTCCCTCTTCCACCGCCTGAAGATTCAGGGGGATGAGGCTGTGGCTGCGTTCGGGTAGCGTTTTCTCCAGTACACGGCGCAGGGCGTCGGTGCTCGTGATGGGATGAGTTCCCAGGAGTGCGCCCAAAACAACCATGTTAAATACCTTGGCGTTCTGCAACTCCGTCGCCTTGGCCATGGCGTCGATACTGAAAACCTGAATGTCCGTGCGTGTTGGAGGCGAGGAAATGCCGAAACAATCATAGATGAGTGTGCCTCCTGGTTTTACGCGGTGCTGGAATTTGTCCAGCGAAGGCTGGTTGAGGACGATGGCTATGTCGTAGCGGCTGAGAATGGGCGAGGAGATAGGCTTGTCGCTCACGATTACCGTTACGTTGGCTGTGCCGCCACGCTGTTCGGGTCCGTAGGCGGGCATCCATGTAGCCTCCTTGCCATCCATCAGTGCGCAGTAGGCCAGGATCTTTCCCATGGAGAGGATTCCCTGGCCACCGAATCCGCTGATGATTATCTCTGTGGTCATAGTGTGTCTTTTAGGTCCCCCTTGGGGTATTTCTTGAACATGTTCTCCTGCATCCATTCATTGGCCTGTTGGGGACTCATCTTCCAGCCGGCGTTGCAGGTGCTGACAATCTCTACGAGCGAAGATCCCTTGCCCTGCATCGAGGCTTCGAAAGCCTTGCGTATGGCTTGCTTTGCCTTGCGTATGGCCGCTACGGTCTCAACGCTTTGGCGCGTAACGTAGCATGTGCCGTCCAATTGTGCCGCCAGTTCCGTTATGCTCAGAGGATAGCCATGCAACTCGGGATCACGGCCATGAGGACAGGTGGAAGTCTTTTGGCCCAGCAGGGTGGTTGGGGCCATCTGACCGCCCGTCATGCCGTAGATGGCGTTGTTGACGAAGATGATGGTGAAGTTTTCGCCACGGTTCAGGGCATGCAACGTCTCGCCCGTGCCAATGCAGGCCAAGTCGCCGTCGCCCTGATAGGTGAACACCAGACGGTCGGGCCAAAGACGCTTGATGGCGGTGGCTACGGCCGGTGCGCGCCCATGAGCCGCTTCCTGCCAGTCGATGTCGATGTAGCGGTAGGCAAAGACGGCACAGCCCACGGGGCTGACACCGATGGTGCGCTCTTCCATGTTCATCTCCTCGATGACCTCTGCCACCAGTTTATGTACCACGCCGTGGCTACAGCCCGGGCAATAGTGCATGGGCGTGTCGTTCATCAGCGTTGGTTTCTTGTAAACAATATTTTCTTGGGTCATGATGATTGTTTTTTGAAATTCCTCAGTTCTCCTACGATCTCTTCGGAATCGGGAACGATGCCGCCCAAGCGGCCGAAATGTTGGATGGGCACGCTTCCCTCCAAACAGAGGCGTACGTCCTGCACCATCTGGCCGGCGTTGATTTCCACCACCAGGATGCCACGCTTGCCTTTGGCCGCCTCACGCAATGCCTCTGCGGGGAAAGGCCACAGCGTGATGGGGCGCAGGAGGTCTGCTTTCATGCCTTCCTCTTCTGCCAGCTCAATGGCTTTTTGGGCGATTCGGGCTGCACTGCCAAAGGCTACGATGAGCATATCCGCATCCTCGGTGGTGGTCAGCTCGTAGCGGGCTTCGTGCTCACGGATGGTGCGGTATTTCTCTTGCAGGTGCAGGTTGCGCTTCTCCATCTCTTGGGAATCAAGTTCCAGAGAGCTGATGATATTCACAGGACGGTCTTTGCTCCGGCCAATGGTTGCCCAGGGACATTCGCGTCGGATTTCCTCTTCGCTGCGACGAGGCTTCATCGGGGGCAGTACGACACGCTCCATCATCTGCCCTATGACGCCATCGCTCAAAATCATGGCGGGATTGCGATAACGGAAGGCCAGTTCAAAGGCCAGGTCCACGAAATCGGCCATTTCCTGTACGGAAGCGGGAGCCAGTACAATAACATTATAGTCTCCATTTCCGCCACCGCGCGTTGCCTGAAAATAGTCGCTTTGCGAAGGTTGTATGGTGCCCAAGCCAGGGCCGCCGCGCTGCACGTTCACAAAGACGCCAGGCAATTCGGCACCCGCCATATAGGCAATGCCCTCTTGCATCAATGCGATGCCTGGGGAACTGCTGCTTGTCAGTACGCGCTTGCCGGCTCCGGCTCCGCCATATACCATATTGATGCTGGCCACCTCACTCTCGGCCTGCAAAACCACCATGCCTGTGGTTTCCCACGGACGCAGTTGTGCCAAGGTCTCTATAATCTCGCTTTGGGGGGTGATGGGATAACCGAAATAACCGTCGGTACCGCATCGTATGGCAGCGTGGGCGATGGCCTCGTTGCCTTTCATCAGCATGATTTCCTGTTCCATGTTCATTTTATCTCTCTTGTTTCACGAAAGACGGTGATGCAGGCGTCTGGGCATACGATGCCACAGGCCGCACATCCCACGCAACGCTCAAGCTGTTTGGCCTGAGCAAAGGAATAGCCGTGCGTGTTAACCTGCGTGTGCGCCAATTCTATTACATCCTGGGGGCAGGCCACGGCACATAGGTTGCATCCCTTGCATCGTTCGCTGTCTATCTCAATTCTTCCTTTTGCCATTTTCTTTTTATGGGTTGATCATATCCGTGTTGCGGAAGGCGTAAATGTTTCTCAGAAGTTCCAATGCCGTAGCTGCAGGATGGTGGGGCGCCAACTCCGTGGCACGTAGGTAAAATTCCATGGCGCGTTGCAGATTGCCTGCCTGGCGCCAGCGGTTGCCTTCCTCGAATAGTTCGTCTGCATTCATAACTTTGGTCAAATCTTCTGTGAAGTTAGTCAAAAACGACCATATTCAGCATTGCAAAGCGGTATCCAATATGTCATTTAACATTTGTTGGTAATATTTTTGCTCAAAAGAATCCTCTCTGTGCATGTTTGCTGTGCCGCTAAGCCCAAAAACATCCTCTCGGATTTTGTTCTACTTTTCCTTTCCCTTATCTTTGCATTACTATAGAACAAAGAAAGAAGATAGCGCGCATGAAATATTCCATACTGATTCCTGTGTACAACAGGCCCGACGAGTTGAGTGAACTGCTTGAGAGCCTCGTATGCCAGACGGAGCGTGATTTTGAGGTGGTGGTGGTGGAGGATGGCAGCCAGCAGCCCAGCGACGCTGTGGTTGCCGGCTATGCGGACCGTCTGTCTATCCGTTATCTTACGAAAGAGAACGGAGGACCGGCCAAGGCGCGTAACTTCGGTGCGCGCGAGGCTCAGGGCGATTATCTCCTGATACTGGACAGTGATGTCGTTTTGCCTCAGGGCTATCTGATGGCAGTGAACGAGGAATTGTCTCATGGGCCTGCCGATGCCTTTGGCGGTCCCGATGCGGCTCACCCCGATTTCACGCCCTTGCAGAAAGCCATCAGTTACAGCATGACCTCCTTTTTCACGACGGGAGGTATCCGTGGTGGCAAGAAGAAGATGGATAAGTTCTATCCCCGTTCGTTTAACATGGGTGTCAGCCGTCCGCTCTATCAGCAATTGGGAGGTTTCAGCGACATGCGTTTCGGCGAGGACATAGACTTCAGTATCCGTATCTTCAAGAGCGGAGCGCGGTGTCGTCTGTTCCCCGAGGCATGGGTGTGGCACAAAAGGCGCACGGATCTGCGGAAGTTTTTCCGTCAGGTTCACAACAGCGGTATTGCCCGCATCAATCTCTATAAGCGTTACCCTGAGAGTCTGAAGTTGGTGCACCTTCTGCCTGCGGTCTTCACGTTGGGCGTTTTCGCTCTGGTGGTGCTCGCTCTTGTGCTGGCGGTGTTTGGCCAAGGCTGCTGGATTCCGCTCGTGCTTTCTCCTTTGGTGCTCTACAGCCTTTTGGTCTGCCTGGACAGCGCTGTCCGGAACCGAAGCCTGCGTATTGGGCTGCTAAGCATAGCGGCCGCTTTTGTGCAGTTGATAGGTTATGGTACAGGCTTCTTGCGCGCTTGGTGGCTGCGTTGTGTGATGGGTCGCGACGAGGAGTTGCAGGCTTTCCGGCACACGTTCTATAAGTAAGCGGGATGGCAGAGAAACAGAACATCAAGGATTGGGCGTTGCAAGACCGTCCGCGGGAGCGACTCATGGCTCTTGGAGAAAGGGCTTTGCAGGAACCCGAACTGCTGGCCATCCTGATAGGCAGCGGTAACGCTGATGAAACGGCGGTGGAACTGATGCGACGTGTCTATACGGATTGTGGTTGCAACCTGCGCCAGTTGGGCTTGATGAGCATTGAGGAACTGACCGGCCGCTACAAGGGCTTGGGACCCGCAAAGGCTGTAACGATCAAGGCGGCTTGTGAGTTGGGTCGGAGAAGACAAGAACAGGATGCCAAGGAGAAGCCCAAGGTAACGGGGTCGGATGATATTTTTGCCTATTTCCAGCCCAAGATAGGGGAATTGGATGTGGAAGAATGTCATGTGTTGCTCCTGAATCAGAACCTGCGCATCATCGGTTCCCAAATGATTAGCCGTGGGGGTATCGCAGGTGCGACCGTCGATGTGCGCATCGTCCTGAAGCACGCTCTGCTGGCTCAGGCGCCCGCTATCGCCCTGGCGCATAACCATCCCAGCGGCAATGCCTCTCCCAGCCGCGACGACGACCATCTGACGCGAAAACTGGCCGAGGCGGCGCGCACAATGGACATTCGCCTTGTTGATCATTTAATCATTACTGAGAATTCCTATTACAGCTATAATAACGAAGGAAAAATATAATACATACCAATGGATACATTAGCCATGCAAGAGAGAATCATAGAAGTGTTGAAAACAGTTTATGACCCCGAGATACCGGTCAACATCTACGACTTAGGTCTCATCTATCGCATAGAACTCAATGAAGAGGGCACGGAGGTGCAGGTGGACATGACGCTTACGGCTCCCAACTGCCCCGCCGCGGATTTCATCATGGAGGATGTGCGTACCAAGCTCGAAGCCATTGAGGGGCTTCAGAAGGTGGATGTGCAGCTGGTCTTTGAACCGGAATGGAACAAGGATATGATGACCGAAGAGGCCAAATTGGATATGGGACTATTATGAAACCGGTCTATTTCATTTCTGATGCCCATCTGGGCAGCCTTGCCCTCAAGCATGGGCGTAACCTGGAACGCCGGTTGGTGCGCTTCCTGGATGATATTAAAGACAAGGCGCAGGCCGTGTATATGCTGGGCGATATGTTCGACTTCTGGTTTGAATATCGCCAGGTGGTGCCGCGTGGTTGTACGCGCTTTTTGGGCAAAATCAGCGAACTGACGGACAAGGGTGTGGAAGTGCATTTCTTTACCGGCAACCACGACATTTGGGCGTGGGATTATCTGGAGAAGGAATGCGGATGTATCGTCCACCATGGTCCCATGACCCTCTCTTTGGGAGATAAGACTTTTTATTTGGCACACGGCGATGGTTTGGGAGTCCGCGATTTGGGTTTTTCCTTTATCCGTTCCATCTTTCATAACAAGGCGTGCCAATGGCTTTTCCGTTGGCTGCATCCTGATTTGGGCGTGCGTTTTGGCTTGAACTGGGCCAAGCATAGCCGGCTTAAGCACGAAAGTTATGATGGAATACACAGCGGAGAACCTCCTTATCAGGGCGAGGACAAGGAACCTCTGGTTCTCTATGCCAAGGAGTATATGAAGACACACCCCGACGTGAATTACATGCTTTTCGGGCATCGGCACATAGAACTGGACCTCATGCTGAGCAAGCAGACCCGCATGATCATCTTGGGCGATTGGGTGCGCTTGTTTTCTTATGCTGTCTATGATGGCGAGTACCTTTATTTTGAGAATTACGTAGAGGGCGAGACAGAGCCTTAGACCATGTGAACCATGGCCTTGAAGCGTTCGATCACCTCTGGTTTGCCGATATGCTTGCCTGCGTCTTCGCTCAATTTACAGGTGTCGTTGTAATAGTCCCACGATTCCGTGATTTTCACTGCCACCAGTTTGATGACGATATTCATGGGCTTGATACCCGGGAAGTCGTTCGTGAAATGGGTGCCAATGCCAAAGAGGGGTTGGCAATAGTCAGTAGCGTAGCTTTGGATTTCAATGGCGCGGTCTGTGTCCAGCGCGTTGCTGAAGATAATCTGTTTTGTGCGTGGGTCAATGCCAAGGCTGCGATACTTTTCGACGATGCGCATCAGCTGGTCGCGGTTGTCGCCGGAGTCAATGCGCAGTCCCTTGAATTGGTTGGCAAAATCCTCGCTGAAGTTAAGTGAGAATATTTCCCAGCCAAAACTGTCGTAGAGGTAAGTGCCAAGGGCACCCCGGAAAGTGTGGCGCCACGTTTCCATGGCAATGTGGTTGGCCATCTGTGGGCCGTACATGCCGCCGATGGCGCAGGTGAATTCGTGCGCCATGGTGCCTATGGGCAATAGGTCGTATTTCATGGCCAGATAGACATTGCTCGTTCCTGTAAACCGTCCCCTCCATTGTTTGCTGCCGCAGCAATCCTTCATGGCACGCACAACGGTGTCTTCCGCCTGCAAGGAAAGGCGGCGGCGCGTGCCAAAGTCGCTGAATACGCATCCTGCCTCCAGCAGACGTTCGGCTTTGCGGTAGGCTTCGGCGTAGCATGCTGTATAGTCAACTTGTCCGTCCTGTCCGGTCATCATATAATATAGTTCGCTGATGATGGCCAGTACCTTTACTTCCAAGAGCACGGTATCCGCCCAGCTTCCTTCAAAGGTTACGTTCAGATGGCCGGCTTCATCCTGCCACGCCCGTGCCCATTCGCGACGAAAGCGATAGCCTTTGAGATAGGTAAGAAACCAATGGGGGATATAGGTGCAGCGGCGCTCGAAGAAATTGATTTCTTCCTGTGTGATGACAACGTTCTCCAAGAGGGCAATCTGTCGGTTTAGTTCGTCAGCGAAGCCCGTGGGATAGACCAGATGGTCGCGGTCCTTGAATTCATATTTCACCTGTGCCCGTGGAAAATTATCAATGATGGCGCAGCACATGGTGAATTTATACAGGTCGTCGTCCGTAAAGTGGGTTATGATTTGTCTCATTATTTTATTGTCTTTTTACAAAGATAGGGAAAAGCCGGATGGAATCTGTCTGTTTTTGGGAGAAAAGCGTCTTGGACTAAAGGAATTGTGAGTTGAAAGCCTTATCTTTGTGGGTGTAATATGATCATTTAATAGGATAGGGAAGTGAAGAAACTGTTTTTGATGACTGTGCTTTGCTTGGCAGGCGTCCAGCTGATGGCTCAGGCCAAGGTGTACATGACGAGGGAGATTAGTCCTGAGGCTTTGGTGAGAATCTATGAAGCGTTGGGCGTGAAAGCGCATGGACGTGTGGCCGTGAAAATAAGTACGGGCGAAGCAGGCGGGCATAATTTCCTGAAGCCTACGCTCATCCGTAATTTGGTGGACAAGGTGAATGGTACGATTGTGGAATGTAACACGGCGTACCCCGGACGTCGCAATTCTACCGCAGAGCATTGGAAGGTGGTGGGCGAGCATGGCTTTGACAGCATTGCTGCCGTTGATCTGATGGATGCGGAAGGCAATCTGCGCATCCCTGTCCGTGATAAGAAACATTTGAAGTACAATATCGTGGGCAGCCATCTGCCCTTCTATGATTTCATGATCAATCTGGCGCATTTCAAGGGTCATGCCATGGGCGGTTTTGGCGGTGTGTTGAAGAATGCCAGCATCGGTGTGGCCAGTTCGGATGGCAAGGCATACATCCATAGCGCAGGCAAGGTACAGAGCCAACGCGAGGTATGGCAGAACCTGCCTGCCCAGGACTATTTCCTGGAGTCCATGGCAGCTGCCGCGCAAAGCATACATGATTACTTTGGCGAGGGCAATATTGTTTACATCAACGTGATGAACAATATGAGCGTGGATTGCGATTGCGACAGCCACCCTGCCGAGCCCAAAATGAAGGACGTGGGTATTCTTGCCAGCACAGACCCCGTAGCCTTGGACAAGGCCTGCCTGGATATTATCTTCAATCACCAGGCCAGCGAGGGCGACGATAACAAACCCCTCATCCAACGCATCAACCGACAGCACGGCACTTACATCGTGGATTATGCCGAGCAGATCGGCTTGGGCAAGAAGACGTATAAATTGGTTTACCTGAAGTGAGAATGAACAGCGTAAAAATGCGTGTGAGCCTGCTTGCGTTTGCGCTTGCTTTTATTTCTGGCACTGCAATGGCCCGGCAGGACACGCTGAACGAGGTGGTGGTTACAGCCACGCGTCAGCCTATGGAGGTGCGGCTGTTGCCGCAGACCGTGCATGTGGTGCATCGCATGGAACTGACAGCCGACTATCGTCAGAGCGTGCTGCCCACGCTTACGGAACAGATACCCGGCCTTTTCACTACGCAGCGTGGTATCATCGGTTATGGTGTCAGTACGGGAGGAACGGGTGCCGTCAAACTGCGCGGAATTGGCGGCATGGCGCGTTCGCTGGTGTTGATCGACGGCCTGCCTCAGTATGCAGGTCTGTATGGCCATCCCATTGCGGATGTGTTGCAGACCATGACGGCAGAGCGTGTTGAGGTTGTACTGGGTCCTGCCAGCACTTTGTATGGGTCAAATGCCATGGGAGGCGTGGTAAATATTGTTACGCGCCGTCAGCAGGCCAACGGACAGCATACTGACATCAATTTGCAGGCCGGTAGCTTCGGGACCTTTCAGGCTGCGGCATCCAATACTTGGCGCAAGAACAAGTGGTGGGGTGCTGCGGGTGCGGAATATAATCGCACGCAGGGACATCGTCCGCACAGCGAGTTTGAGCAGGCGGGTGGTTTCTTCAAATTAGGCTGCGATTTCAACAAGCATTGGAACTTGGACGTTCAGGTCAACGTGAATTACTTCGAGAGTTCAAATCCGGGGACGGATGTGAAACCTCTTCTGGAAAATGACATGAAGATTACCCGCGGCATGGCGAATCTGTCCATAACAAACAGTTATGACCGTGCTACGGGTGCCGTGCGTGTCAACCACAACTGGGGTCACCATCATATCAACGATGGTTACGGTATGGGCGCAACTCCCCGTACCTCTCTCTATCTTCACGACGACCGCATCACCATGCTCTCTGCCTATGAGACCCTCCGTCTGTGGCAGGGCAACCATCTTACCCTTGGCTTTGACGGCAGTTGGTTCGGCGGTAATGCCTGGAACCGTGTCCTGGCAACAGGACAGCACAACACCATCAAGGACACGACGGCTTACGAACTGGCAGGTTATGTGGATATGCAGCAGCGCATCACTTCCCGGATGACGGCAAATGCGGCTGTACGTTATACAAAAAACGAACATGTGGGCGCTGAGTGGACGCCTCGCGGTGGTCTCACCTTCCTTCTGCCCCATCAGCTTACGTTGAAAGCTACGGTCGGGCAGGGCTTTCGCAATCCCACCATCCGCGAACTGTTCATGTTCCCTTCCCAGAATCCGGATTTGAAGCCGGAACGGCTGATGAACTACGAATTGGCGCTGCGTCAGGATTTGTTGGACTCACGTTTCTCTTGGGGCGTGAACCTTTTCTACCTGAAGGCAGATAACCTTATTGCCACAGTCCGTGTGGAAGGTAGACCCCGTAATGTCAATACGGGACGTACGGAACACTATGGAATGGAAGCCCATGCCGGCTATCGTTTGCGCAACCTGACCTTGTCGGGTAATTACAGTTATCTGCACATGTCCCAGGCACAGGAGAGCACGCCCAAACATAAGGCTTACGTGGGCGCCGAGTGGCGTTACGGGAACTTACGTTTAGGGGGCGGTTTGCAATACGTTGGCAAACTCGTGCTGACGCAGGGCGACGCTAACGACACGGACTCCTACACCTTGCTCCACCTGACGGCATCTTATCAGGTGGCCAAGCCTGTAACGCTCTTTGTAAAGGGAGACAACCTCTTGGCGCAGCGTTACCAAACGGTGAAAGGCTACTATATGCCGCGCGCCACCGTCATGGCGGGCGTACATGTTAATTTATAAGCACACGAGATGATGCACTACCGTACATTCTTGGCGGCCATGTTGGTCAGCAGCCAGACACTTTGGGCACAGGAGGGAGATAAGGCCCCCTCGCTTGCAGGGGAGAATGCGTATTTTGTAGCACACCGCTTTCGCATGCCTCAGGCACGCTCGCACTTTGAAAGAGAAGACCTTACCTGGATGTATCGCCCGAATGCTCTTTCTACGCTTAACGAACGAGTGTCCGGGCTGATGGCTCCGGAGCGTAGCGTCATGGGCTATGGTACGGGCGTAACGACCAGCAACCTTTTCTCCATACGTGGCATCGGTGGGGCCGACCGCACACGTCTCTTTGTGGACGGTGTGCCCACCTATACGGGAGTCTATGGTCAGAACGCTGCCAATGCCATGATGGCCATGATGGCGGATGGGGCAGAGGTGGTGCGCGGCCCGGAGGGTTCCTTCGTAGGCAACGGTGGTATGGCAGGCAGCATCAATCTCTTGTCCCGTCAGCGGACAGAGAGCGGAGAAGAGACCACCGCGGAAATCAATACGGGCAGTTACGGAACGATGCAGGTAACGGCACATTCATCCGTGAAGGTGGCCAATTTTTTTGCTTCAGCGGGTGCTTTGCTGGGTCGCACGGACGGCCATCGCAGCGACACACGCTTTATGCAGGAGGGCGGTTTTGCCAAGGTGGGCGTAAATGTCGGCAAGCATTGGCAGTTGCAGGGGCTGGCTTTGCTGTCCTATTGCGAGGACAGCAATCCCGGCAGTCTGCGCCAGATATGGGAAAACAAGGACATCAAGGGACGTACGGGCTTGGCACACGTTTCCTTGTATAACAGTTATGACCGCAGCCACGGTGCTGCGCGCGTGTATTTTAATTTCGGGCGTGATGGCGCTTCCAGGGGTTCGCGCTTGGGAGCAACGCTGCAACAGACCTTTCCTTTGGGACCGTCCACCACACTTTCTCTGGCTGCCGACTATTCCGGATGGGACAATAGCATTCGTTACAGTTCCATTCCCCAGGATAGTTTGCGACGTAAGGAACACGAGCTGGGCTTTAGGGCGCAGGCACGCCATCAGTTGCTGAACTGTCTCAGTCTCTACGGTGCCATCCGTTTCGACAGTCATAGCAGGATGGGCAGTGAGTGGTCGCCCTGTGTGGGAGCGGAACTTGCTCTGCCCTTCAAGTTGCGCCTGACGGGCAATATCAGCAAGGGGCATCGGAATCCCACGCTGGCAGAACAATTTGTATATAACGCGGAGAACAGGTCCTTGCAGGCCGAGCGTCTGACAAACTACGAAGTGGCCGTGCGCCAGTCGTTGTTGGGTGGCAGGATGCGATGGGCAGTTACGGCTTTCTATCTCCGGGCCAACCGTTTGGTGGAGATGACGCGTGTCAACGACCGCTGGCAAGCCTGGAACACCGGGCAGGCCGAGCATGGAGGATTAGAGGCCGAGGTGAATGTTATGCCCTTTGATTGGCTTGGAGTGCATGCCAATTATAGCGTGATGGGCACTTCGCGTGCACGTCTGTTGGCTCCCAAACATAAATTCTTCATGGAGGGAGATGTGCTATTCTGGCGTTTCCAGTTATCGGCGGGCCTGCAATACCTGGGTGGCCTGCATACGATGGCAGGCAACACAGAGGCAACAGAGCACGCCACCCTTGTAAACCTCGCCTTCACTTATCACACGCTGTCTGTTTTCCATGTCTTCCTGCGTGCGGATAATCTCTTGGGCCAGCGTTATTCTCTCGCCAACGGCATCTCGATGCCCAAGGCCACGGTGATGATAGGTGCGGGCGTCAATCTCTGATTATTCCCATTTGTCTGCCCGGTACTTGCCTTCTTCCTTGTCGTCGAGCATGCTCAGATAGCTCTCGAAGCGGCTCATGGCTATGCGCCCTTCGCGTACAGCCTGCTGCACGGCGCAATGGGGTTCGTTGACGTGTGTGCAGTTCGAGAAGCGGCAGCCGGCGCTGGTTTCGAAGATCTCGCGGAAGAAATGGCCCACTTCCTCCGGCTCCATGTCAAAGGTGCCAAAACCCTTGATACCCGGCGTGTCGATGATTTCGCCGCCTTGGGGCAGGGTGAACATCTGGCTGAAGGTAGTGGTGTGCATGCCCGTGTCGTGGCTCTCGCTGATATCCGCCGTGCGCGCTCCGGCATTTGGGATAAGCGCGTTCAGGAGTGTGCTTTTGCCTACGCCGCTGTTGCCGCTCAAGAGGCTTGTCTTGTCTTTCAGGGCCTCGATGAGGGGCGTTACCGTCTCGGGCTTTTGCGCGCAAATCGCATGACAGGGATAGCCTAACCCCTCGTACAAAACCATCAGTTCTTTCATCTGGGCCTGTTCCGCTGCGTCATAGAGGTCTGTCTTGTTGAACACCAGGGAAACGGGTACACGATAGGCTTCCGTAGAGGCCAGGAAGCGATCGATGAAGGTGGTGCTGGTAGTGGGGTGGGCGATGGTTACAAGCAGTATGGCCTGGTCCACGTTGGCGGCGATGATATGGCTCTGCTTGCTCAGGTTGCTGGCACGCCGGATGACATAGTTGCGGCGGTCCAGAATTTCGCTGATGAGGGCTGTTCCCGCTTCGCCGGGTATGATGGCAACGTGGTCGCCCACAGCCACGGGATTCGTGCTGCGGATGCCCTTGATTCTGAAATTCCCCTTTACCTTACAATCAAAAAGTTGGCCGTCGTCCGTGCGGACAACGTACCAACTTCCTGTGTTTTTAATGATTGTTCCGCGTAGCATGGGCTTACACGGTCATGATTTCCTTGCCCTTGGCTTCCAATTGGGCTTCCACCAGCTTGATGTACTTGTCGTGAATCTTTTGCAGTTTCTCCTCACCGTCCTTTTGGGCATCTTCCGCCAATCCGTCCTTTACGGCTTTCTTCAGCTGGTCGATGGCTTCGCGGCGGGCGTTGCGTACGCTCATTTTGGCCTGTTCCTCTTCTTTGCCACACTGCTTCAGGAGCTGCTTGCGGCGTTCCTCTGTCAAGGGGGGGATGGTCAGGCGGATGATTTCGCCGTTGTTGTCGGGGTTGAGTCCCAGATCGCTGTCGATGATGGCCTTCTCGATGGGGCGGAACATGTTCTTGTCCCAGGGTTTGATGGTGATGGTGCGGGCTTCGGGGGCGTTTACGGCCGCCACACTGTTGATGGGCACCAAGCTGCCGTAGCTGTCCACGCGAATGCCGTCAAGCAGTTTCACGTTGGCCTTGCCGGCGCGGATGTGGCTTAATGTTTCCTCGAGGTACATTACGGCCTCTTCCATTTTCTCCTCTGCAAGAGCGAGTATTTCCTTAACTTCTGCCATAGATAGGATGTGTTAGATTTCAATTTTGTTTTTATTTCAAGGCAAATGTAATTGTTTTTTTCTTTTTCGCAAAGAAAGACCCTTGCTTTCAATAAAAAATCTATATCTTTGTATCGAAAATGTCATGAAATCTTCACAAATGCCATGAACGAGGAAAAAAACATCGAGGACTTGATTCGTCAGCGTGTGGAGGCTTTGGATCCCATTACGCTACAGGAAATGTCCGGCATTAAACTGATGAACAGGACGGACACGAAGTTTGTTACGAACAAGCAAACCTTGGTTCAGTTGCTGCTGATGGCTCAGGGGCATTACTATGCGCAGTTCAATGACGGCACCTATGTCGCAAGCTATGTTACCCAGTATTGGGATACGCCGGACCATTTCTATTATTACCAGCACCATAACGGGCGCTCTCCGCGCCAGAAAGTGCGCGTGCGTACCTATGTGGGCAGCGACATTACCTTTTTGGAGGTGAAAACGAAGAACAATCACGGGCGAACGAAAAAGAAACGCATCCAAGTGCCCAGCCAGGAGGATTTGGAAAGCGGCAGTGGTTTTCTTGCCGAGCGTGCCAAGCGCACATTGGACGATATCATCCCCACGGTGCGGAATCATTTCCATCGCATCACCTTGGTGAACAAGCAGAAGACGGAACGCCTGACCATTGATTTTGACGTACAGTTTCTCAACAAGGAAACGGGGCAGCAGACAGGTACGGGCAACTTGGTAATCATCGAGCTCAAGCGTGATGGCAATGTGCCCAGTCCCGTGCTCAATATCCTGCGCCAATTACGGGTGAAGCCCTCGGGATTCAGTAAATATTGCATCGGAAGCGTGCTTACCAACCCGGACCTGAAGATAAACCTGTTCAAACCCAAACTGACCAGGATAGCCCATCTGGTGGGTCATCGCTTATAACCCTTTATTTTATACCTAACACTCAATCCTAAATTCTAACAATGGAAGAACTCATCCAGTCCCTTAATGACTCCTTTGTAAAGACACTGGGCATCAATTTCCTTGAACCCATGGAGTTTATGTCGCTTTTCGTGCGCTTCATCATTACCCTTGTGGTGGTGTGCATCATTACCCGATGCTTCTATTATCCTCACAGTCGTCGTCGCGACTATATGTTCATCTTCATCATTATGGCCATGAGCATCTTCTTGCTTGTGAGCCTGATGGGCGACGGCTTGGACACTGGTGCCGCTCTGGGTCTCTTCGCTATTTTCGGTATCATGCGTTTCCGTACCGAGGCCATCCCCATCCGTGAGATGACGTACCTTTTCATGTTGGTCAGCCTGAGTGTGATAAACGCCATGGTGCGCTATGAGTTCCACCGCAAGCATGGTGGCTATCACGAGGGTATCGGACTGATGACACTGATTGTCAGCAACCTCATCTTTATCGGCTTGGCCTGGATGTTCGAGAGCAGCAAGATTCTGAATGAACATTGTTCAAAGTATATCAATTACGACAATGTCGCTCTGGTAACTCCCGAAAGACGTGGCGAATTGATTGCTGATCTGGAAAAACGCACGGGTCTGAAAATCTTGCAGGTAGAGGTAGGGACGATTGACTTCCTCAAGGACAGTGTCATCCTGCGTATCTTCTATGATGAGGATTCGGACAAAGGCAGCAGCATCCAGGAGATGGGCCGCCTTCCTAAATTAAAATAAGAACAACAGATGATAAAGAAACTTCTATCAGTAACTGCGCTTTCGTTGGCGTTGATGCCCGCTGTCGCCCAACAGGATTACGACAGCGATTTCGGCACTTGGCTGGAATTGGGTGCCAAAAAGAATCTGGGTGTGTCGCGTTTTTCGGTCGGTGCGAATGCCGAACTGCGTATGGATGACAATTCCCGCAGCGTCAACCGTCTGAGTGTTGGCGTGGATGCCACCTATAAATGGAACAAATACGTGAAGTTCACGCTCGGTTATGTCTTTTTGGACAACTACAAGAAAGACAAATGGAAGGACGGCACCGAGGATAATGTGTGGGACAAGCGAAAACGGGTAACGGACGACGATTGGAAAAACCATCACCGTTTCTATTTCGACATCTCGCCCGACATCAAGGTGGGGCGTTTGCTGCGCATCTCACTGCGCGAACGCTATCAATACACCTTCACGCCCGTCGACCGCTATATGCGCTCCTCTTATTATTATCGTGATGTGGATGGCAACCTTACCTTGATGGAAGGCCGCACCAAGCATGAAATGATGAGCGATGCCAGAGAACACAAGCATGTGCTGCGCAGCCGCCTGAAGTTCGAGATTGACAAGAAGGGACTGAAGTGGTCGCCCTACGTGAGCGTCGAAGCCCATAATAATCTGCAATCCAAGATGCACCTGCGCAAACTGCGCACGGCCTTGGGCACAGACTACAAGCTCAACCGCCACCACAGCGTGGGTGCCGCCTATATCCTTACGCGCGAGAACGAGGATGGCGACAAGGAACTGCTGCATGCTCTTGATCTTAATTACAGTTATAAATTTTAGAAAAAACAGCGAGCATTATGAATAAGAAACTAATGATAGCGGCTTTCTTGGCCTGCGCACTCGGGGCACAGGCTGATGGCTATCTGACCGCCACGCTTGCTTCCCGGGAACAAAGCGTTGAGCTTGCCAGTGTACAGAAGATCACCTTCGACCAGGCGCATGTGGTGATTCAGACCAGCGAGGAGACCCTCACGCTGCCCTTGAGCGAGATGCAGAAAATCTCTTTCACCGCTACGCCTACTGCCATTGCCAACTTGGGTGCCGAAAGTCGTAACCTTGGCGTTCAGGGAGGCACCATCATCGTGCATGGCAAGGGGCTGTTGCGCGTCTATAACAGCGAAGGACGGTTGGTAAGCCTGCGTCGGGTGAATGGCAGTGAGCAGATTTCTGCCTCTGCGCTGCCTCATGGCCTGTACATCATTCAGTTGGGTCAGGAAACCATCAAGTTTGTAAGATAAGTTAAGGAGGGTATTGTATGAAAAGACTTTACATGGCTTTGCTTGCGTGCTGCGCCACTTTTGGCTTGCAGGCGCAAACCTATATGAAACTGTGGCAGGGTGGCAACGACACGCGCTACACCATCCGCGAGATGGGAGACCTGACCTTCCAGGGATCCACCCTGACCATCCAGGGCACCACCTACAATGTTACGGACATCGACAGCCTGATTGTGGTGCCGGAGGTGAACGTCGTTTACAACGGCACGTCGGCCACCGTCAGTGTGCCCAAGTCCATCCGGCAGGATGTAACCGTAGCCACCGACGGTGCGCACGTAACCATCACGAACAACAACACGAGTAACGAAATTGAAGTCAACGTCTCTGGCCGCAGCGACAACGGCAGCCTCCTGTACAACGGCAGCTACAAGTGTACGCTGCGCTTGAATGGCGTTGCGCTGACGAATCCCGGCGGTGCGGCCCTGAATATCCAGTGTGGCAAGCGCGTGGCGCTCGTACTGACCCCCGGCACAGAAAACACTTTCGTGGATGGTGCGGGAGGCACGCACAAGGCAGCCCTCTATTGTCGCGGCCACTTGGAGGTGGAGGGCAGCGGCAACCTGACCGTTACGGGAAACACCGGCCATGCCTTGGCCTCCAACGAATACCTGCAACTGAAGCGCAGCACGGGCACCATCACCATCGGTGGTGCTGTCAAGGATGCCATCCACTGCGGGCAATATTTCCAGATGAACGGCGGCAATATCGTGATTGACGCAAAGACGCAGGGAGACGGTATTCAGGCTGAACAGGAAATGCTGGACGACGGTGTTACCCCGAAGCCTGAAGCCGAGAACACGGGACAGCTGGTTGTAAAAGGCGGTTCCATTCAGGCGGTGATTGCGGGAACGGACAACAAGGGTCTCAAGGCTGACAAGGAGATTCTGATTAGCGGAGGAACCATCAATATTGCCGCCAAAGGACCCGGCAGCCGTGGTATTCAGACGGATGCCGACATCACCATCAGCGCGGCCGATGCCGAGACCAACATTACCATCAGTGCCGAGGGACCCGTATGCAATGCCCCCGAGGATGTAAGCGACCCTCACCGTTGCGTGGGCATAAAGACGGATGCGACCCTGACCGTTCAGGGTGGAACCGTTACGCTGACGGCCACCGGTACAAAGGCACGCGCCATCCGTGCCCTTAACTATGTGGTGCAGGGCGGAACGGTAAACGTGGACTCCTCGAAGATTAAGACGGGACAATAAGGTTTCGCAATATGCAATCATAATTAACCGGTGTATTTGAGTCGGTTAATTTCCATTCGGTTATCTATATATAATTATTTAACGAAAGGAGTAGCGTATGAAGAGAGTATGTCTGTTGTGTCTGTCGCTCTTGTCGGTTTTATGTGGCATGGCGCAGACGGAGAACACTTACCGCCCCTTTGTGGAAGAGGGCAAAGTGTGGAAAGTGGGTCAGCTTACGGGAGATTGGTCTACGGCCTATGTCTTGTACTATTACTACTTCGAGGGTGACACGCTGATTGGTGGGGAGACCTACAAACGATGGATGTGCTGCGAGGAGAGCAGGAACGGGCGGACGGTGTCCTATGCAGGTGCGTTGCGCGAAGAAGGGAAGCGGGTGTTCGCCGTTCCTCCCACACAAGAGAAGGCGGAGGTGATCTATGACTTCACTTCCTCTCCGGGCGCTTCGTTGCATCTGTTTGACTATCTTTTTGGAGTAGGCACCGGCGATTATACGCTGACCAACGTGGCCACGCTGGAGAATCAAGGCAGGCGGCTTCGCACGTTGACGATTCGGCGTGAGGGTCAGGACGAACACCTGTGGGTGGAAGGCGTGGGTGCACTGAACGGCCCCGTCTGCAACCTCTATCTGCCAGTGGGCTATAATCGGGTATTGATGCGCTGTTCGGTAGGCGACAACGTCTTGTACGAGGACGGCGGTATTGCGGACGCTCTTCCGCGCTTGTCTGCCTCACCCGCTTCTCTTGCGCGGCCTTGCGACCTTAGCGGCCGGCCATGGGCTTCTTCCCGTCGGGGCATTGCGGTGAGTGGCGGACGGAAGGTGCTGTCCCGCTGAACGCCATTGGGGTATTTTTTTATTTTCAAAAAAAACTTTCCCAAAACCCTGATATGGATTTTCCCGAGACCTGTTAATCACCGTACCGAAATAAAAGGTAAAACACCAATGTTTTTCGGAAAAAGCTGTGTGTCAATGTACAAAGTACATCAGGCACACAGCTTGCTCTATTCTAAATTCGGAGAACCCATGTTAGTTATTTCTTTTTTTAGGCTGCTTACTTATTCTCCACCCCAAGCGTAACATGATATAATTAGGCAAACTATTGTTCCAGGTTTCGGTTTGTCCCTGTGCATTCAATGTCTTTGTAATGTTGCTTTGGCCATGAAACAAATCATAAACGTCAAGAGTGAGTTGCAATCGTTCCTTGAGCAGTGCCTTTGCCAGACGAGCGTTGACTACAAAATGAAGGTCGTTCAAAGACTGATCACTGTAACCTACGCGTTGATAGAGCGTTCCATCAACAGCAAAGGAGATACCGTACCAGAGGGGACGCTGAAAAGCAAGGCCATAAATAAAATCAAAACTATTGATGTTGGCAAAGTTGCCTTGTGCGCTTACTGCGTGCAAATAGCGTAAGCCTGCTTTTGTAGTGAGCAAATTTTTCTTCCATTTCATATTTGCGCTTAATTGCTCGCGTACGTTCAAGTTGCGCACCACGCTGCGCGCAGACACATAATCCACACTATTTTGATAATCCACTGCTGTGGTATTGCTTACCACAAATCGCCTTTCGGTATCCACGGGTTGCGAATAATTGAACGCTGTCCCCACAGCCCAATTTCCATTCACATTGCGTGGCATATAGGTACGCACGCTCGTCGTTGCATCATAATCCATCGCATTGGCCAAGGCACGTTGCACTAAACGAGCATAGCCTTCAATGCGCCCGTTGATTCCTTTTTTTTGCACTGAGGCGGAAAAAATAGAATAGTTGACACTTAGACTATGCTGAATACTGCGACGTAGATTCGGATTGCCAATGCGCAGGTTCAGCGGATCGGCATCATCGCGATAGGTCTGCATACTAAGCAAATCGGGGTCAGTAGGCATCAGACGATAGGTGAGATTGAAGTTATCAAAGCGGAAAGAGGCTGTGGGTGAAAAAAGTATGCTGCTGCGATGAGGGCGCACGTCCAACGTGCCACGTTGGTAATTGAGTCTATCCACGCGCCATTGCATTTCTGGGCGAAGCAGGATATTCTGCTTGCCATTGTTTAGGAAGATTACGGTTTCCACCCCCGCCACAGTAGTCCAGTTATTGCTTTCGGACATATAACTATTGGCATTGTCCAACACGCTATGCAGCGTAGAAGGCAGTACACCAAAATCTGGCGATGGGGTCAACTGGTCAAGCCGATAAAGCGCATAATCTCCCTTGGCATATCGCTCATTCAGACTGACATAAGGCTTCAAACTCCCCCAATTATCACGATAGTCGTAACTTGCTTCCACAGAGGCAGAGAATTTGTATTCGGGCAGAGTTGCATAATGATAGCGGCGATCCGTAACGCCCGCAGCATAATGTAGTTGATAGTCATTGAAGCGTGTGCTGGTACGATGCTCATAATTTGCATTTGCTTTCAGGATGATGTAATCACGCGTATGTGGTACGCTGATAAAACTGGAATACGAACCATCTCCATGCCAAGTATCGCCCCATTGGCGGCTCTGTTGGAGCGTGCGATTGATAAGCAACGCATCTAATCGCGGACTGCCTGCCAGTCGGAACAGCGTATCAAGCGATGCACCTCGACTTTCATCCATCGGATTCTCCGTAAATTCTGCGTGTAGTCTTTCGCCGTAGTTCTTACCATGGCGATAACTGCCGCCCAGCGTAAACGTTGTATAGTGGCGTTTGCGGCGCAAACTCAGCGTGTGATGGGTGTTTACATGCAGGTTACGCAACAGTTGTTCGCTCTGCTGACGCACAAAGGTGCTATGAGTGGCTCCTTGGAAAGTCTCGTTAGCGGTCAGTGTGGATGCCACTATGCGTTGATGCTGCACGCGCGCTTCTCCTTGATATTTCCAGATTCGTCGTTTATCATCTATCAACGCATCCAATCCCGCCGTCTGCATTCTTGTGCGTGCCGATGCTGTGCCCGATGGTGTCCAATCGCCCGATGTGCCAGGCTGGTGCGTATCATTCGTATTGTTGACATTGCCAAAGAATGCCAAACGTGAGTGGTCTGTAAAGCGCAATCCAAAGAGGCGAGCCATATAACGGTCATGCGTGCCGTATCCTCCTTCTGCATTGGCTACCCAGCCAACAGCATACTCGCGTTTCAGATTTACATCCACCACCAGTGGCAACTCGTCCTTATTCTGCGGTTTGGTGATGTAAGCATGGTCAGGTTCTTTGCGGAACACCTTTACTTTATCCACCATATAGGCCGGCAGATTTTCCAGTGCCACACGTGGGTCTCCCTTGAAGAAATCATTGCCGTTCACTAACAGCGAACTCACAAACTCGCCATTCACGAGAATACGCCCGCCTTCAAGTTCAAACCCCGGCAACATGCGCAGCAGTCCGTCCAACATAGAACCCTGTGCCAACTGAAACGCGTCGGCATCATAGATAATCGTGTCGTTGCGCACCACCATTCGGATTTTCGTTGCCTCAACCACGACCTCCTTCATTTCTGTCAGACCACGCTGCGGAAGTTTCCGTATCTTGATGTCGGGCAAATAGACGTAGCGTTCCCTGCGCCCTACTTTTATTCTTATGTTCTGCGACAACACCTCGTAGCCTTTTGCTTCAATGCGCAAATGTAGCTGTGTAGTGCCACGGCGCAGCCGCTGTGTAAAATTATACTCATTCCCGTTGCTGCGATAAGTATTCATAGACTCTGCGCAGAGGACACCGCCCTCGGCATCGGTTAACACTACGCTGCCCTCACGCAGCATTTCATAGGTAAAATTATCAATGAAACGTGCATAAACATAGATACTGTCTTTCCACGTTTCTTGCCCTTGGACTGCCAATGAAATTGTAAGGGCAAAAAGGATAAGAAAATGTCGCATGGAAAAACTATTTTTGATTTTCAATTAACCAATCAATTCTCGTTCGGATAACTTGCTCTTTCTGTGCTTCAGTATATCCTCTTAGGCAACCCAATGAGGCACTTTCCATTTTGACTTGCGAGCAGCCTGCATGGCATAGTGGATATATTAAGCATTGTTTGCAAGTATCATTACCGTATTTTATAGCCATTCTTTCAGAATACTTAGTATTCCAAATTAACTCTCCTTCTGATGTAATAACCCTTCCCTTTTCTCTCTCATAAAATCACGAGTAGTGCATTTGAATAAATCCCCATTGTAATTTACAATTATAGTATTTTCTTTGTCTGCATAACAACGTGAGAAATCAGATACTGCTGCTTGAACCTCAAACCCTTGTTCATGGGCAAACTCACGTATTTTCTTCATAATCATTTCTGCTTATTTGAAAACAAAGATATGAAAAAGTTCATTCACAACAAACAATAAATCAGTTTTTTACAAGTGTTCTCTGTACACGGAGAACGTCAGGCAAACAACTTGTTCTTATCCAAATGGCGTTCGGCGGAGCAACATCTTCCGTCCGCCACTCACCGCAATGCTCTGACAAAAGAAGCCCATGACCATAGCGGTACGTTCCCTTTCTGAAGGGGCGGTGGCATAGTGTTTAAAAAACCTTCCCCAAACCCTGAATTAAAACAACACGTTGTTTTAAAAAAAACATATAATAGTTTTGGACAAAACAAATATATGATTTGTCCAAAACTATTATATGTTTTTTTGGGGCTTGCTATTAGGGCGATTTCCCTATAGTTTTTCAATGTGTTCTTTGCATTGCTCCATCAGCCATTTGGGCGTGCTGGTGGCGCCGCAGATACCTACGCTTTGGCAGTCCTTGAACCAAGAAGGGTCGATGTCCGCGGTGCTGTCCACCATATAGCTGCGTTCGTTGGCACGCAGACATTCGTTGTAGAGCACGCGTCCGTTGCTGCTCTTCCTGCCGCTTACGAAGACCACCACGTCGTGGCGTGCGGCGAAATCACTGATGGCACCCATGCGGTTGGCCACTTGTCGGCAGATGGTGTCGTAACTGATGAAGGATGCCTGGGGGCTGATGCGCTCTTGGATGAGGCTGACGATGCGCCGGAAGCCCGAGAGCGATTTGGTGGTCTGGCTGTAAAGGCGTATGTCGCGGTTGAAATCCAGAAGGCGCAGGGCGTCCTCTTCGTTCTCGATCACGATGGCCGTGCCTTCCGTCTGCCCCACCAGCCCCATTACCTCGGCGTGTCCCGTCTTGCCGAAGATGACGATCTGGCGTTGGTGGTCGGGGTCGGCGGCGTATTCGCGTTTGATGCGCTCCTGCAGGTGCAGCACCACGGGGCAGGTGGCATCCACAATGTCGATGTCGTTGCGGCGCGCGTGTTCGTAGGTGGCCGGGGGTTCGCCGTGGGCGCGCAGGAGCACCTTGGCATGGCTCAGGTGGTTGTAGTCCGCATGGTTGATGGTCTGCAGCCCCAGGTTGCTCAGCCGGTCGCATTCGCGTCCGTTGTGCACGATGTCGCCCAGGCAATAGAGCTGTTGCCCCTTGCCCAATTCCTCCTCCGCCTTGTTGATGGCGCGCGTAACGCCGAAGCAGAATCCGCTGCCGTTGTCTATCTCGATTTGCATGGGCCTTATTCCTTAGTGTGCCGAGCGACGATGTCCAGAAGCCATTGCTTCTGTTCGGGAATAGTCATGTGGCTGTTGTCCAGCACCACGGCATCCTCGGCTTGGCGCAGAGGGCTGACCTCGCGGTGCGAATCGATGTAGTCGCGCTCCTGTACGTTCTTGAGAATGTCCTCCAGGGCATGTTCCTCGCCTTTGGCTTTCAGTTCGTCGTAGCGGCGTCGGGCGCGCACCTCGGGGCTTGCCGTTACGAAGATCTTCAGTTCGGCGTTGGGGAATACGGCGGTGCCGATGTCTCGACCGTCCATGATGATGCCTCCCTCCTGGCCCATGGCCTGCTGTTGGAGGGTCATGGCATGGCGCACGAAAGGCAGGGCGGCGATGGGGCTGACGTAATTGCTGACCTCCAGCGTGCGGATGTCGCGCTCCACCAGTTCGCCGTTGAGGTAGGTGTCGGGTCGTCCCGTCTCGGCGTTGAACTTGAAACTGATGCGTATGTCGGGCATGGCCTGCTCCAGACGGTCGGCGGCTATGGTGCCGTCGGCGGCTATAAAGCCGGCGCGCAGGGCGTAGAGCGTAACACTGCGGTACATGGCACCGCTGTCCACATATACATATCCAATCTCTTTGGCCAGGTCCTTGGCCATCGTGCTCTTGCCACAGCTCGAGAATCCGTCTATGGCTATCGTTATCTTTTTCAACTGCTTTGTTTTGTTGGTTTCTTCGTTAGGTTTCCTTGCGTCGACTGCTTGGCTATAGGCGTGTGCTCAGGCTGACGCTGAATGTGGGTGAACTGACGTGGTATTTCGCATAGGCAATGCCTATCTGGAAACGCTTGAGCATCATTCCTGCGCCCACGCTCAGACCGGCCATGTGTCCGCTGCCCGCCGCTTTCATCTCATAGGCGCGTCGGAAATCCCATCCCATGCCTATGTAGAAACGGTCGCTGGGGATAAGGTCCACGCCAAGGGTGAAGTGGTTCATGAAGATGCGTCCGCCTTTGGTGTTGCCGTCCGCACTGTAATAATATTTTGCGCTCCAGCGGGTAAGGTCGCTCATGGTTACGTGTATGCGCAGGGGGGCGTGGGCCAGTCGTTTGGTGAAGCCCACCATCAGGTTGAAGGGCAGACGCTCTCGCTTGTCGCCGAAGGCTTTCAGCTGTCCGCCCAGGTTGGCGGCAACGGCGGAAAGCGAGAAGTCAATCTCCTCGTCATAATAGTTGATGCCCAGGTCGGCTGCCATGGCAAAACTGGTGTAGCCGGCGTAGTTGCTGTAAATGAGTTTTCCCGCGGCACCGCCGGCCCATCGCTCGCCTAAGTTGTAGCTGTACAGACCGCTGAGCGCCACGTCCAGCGGGCGGCTGCTGCCCGTCTGTGCGCCGGTGATGTCCGTCTCCCGTATGGAACCGTAGCCTGTGAACTGCGCGTTGATGCCCCACGTGCCGCGTTCGCCGTGCAGACGTGCGAAGCTGGCGCTGCCGCTCTTTGTGCCTCGCATGTAGGTCAGGAAGTTCAGTCCCAGCGTATTGTTCGATACGCTGCCCAAAAGTGCGGGGTTCTGGAAGGAGAGCGAGGCGTCGTCCTCGATGAGCGATATGTTTCGACCGCCCAGCGCGACACCGTGGGCCGAGGAGGGCAGGGAGAGAAAATTGAATACGCTGCTGCTTTCCTGGGCACCCAAGTGGGATGAACCCGGAAGAAATAGGAGAGGGAGGTACAGACGGCGCAGTTTCATTGTTCGTAAAATGTTATTATCAATGAGCAATCGGGACAAAGGTAAAGAAAAACACCGAGAATCAAATATCTTTCCGCCAGATTTTCCTTGGACGTACAAAGGGGAGGACGTTTTGGAAAAACGAAATTACAGGTAAAATGAAGAAAAAAGGTGTGTTTTGTTAGGTGGCATAGAAAAAATGTGCTAAATTTGCGAACAATCTGGAGTTGGATAGAACTAAAACAACACTAAATAATGGAAGCAAAAAATACGGCGAACGCTGTAAATCAAGAAATGGTTAGCCAGTCGAGTACCAGTATGCTCATTGGCTACGTGATGGTATTGGCCGCCATCTTCGTTGCATTCGAATGGACAACGCGCGAGATTAAGATCAAGGAGGACAACGAGCCCATTTTTGACATGGCCGTTGAGGAAGACATGATTCCCATCACCCGTCAGGAGCAGCAGATGCAGGCTCCCCCTCCGGCAGCCGCTCCCACGACTCCCGAGATTTTGGATCTTGTAGATAACAACCAGGAACTGCCCGAGGAGGAGATTCAGACTTCCGAGGAGGTAAACCAGTCCATCACCACCTCTACGGGTACTGGTGCGCCCACAGCCGTTGTGGCCGGTCCTCCGGCTCCCGTTGTCGAGGAAGTTGAAGACGACCGCATTCTGGACGTTCCCGAAGAAGGCGCCGAATTCCCCGGCGATGTGTATGCCTGGCTGGGTAAGAACATCAGATACCCCGAAATCTGTCGTGAGCAGGGTATTCAGGGTCGTGTGAACGTTCAGTTCGTAATCAACCGCGACGGTAGCATCGTTGACGTGAAGGTGGTCCGTACGCCGGACGAGGAACTGGGTAAGGAAGCCGTGCGCGTGGTGAAGAGCATGCCTAAGTGGAAGCCCGCACGCCAAGGCAACAGACCCGTGCGCCAGCGCTACACGCTGCCCGTTATGTTCCGTCTGAGCTAAGACACCCTTTCGGGAATTTATTTGAAGAACAATAAAGAAAGAGGTTGCCCGAGAGAACTCGTGTAGCCTCTTTTTGATTCACTCCACCATCATCCGTTCAATATGCAACTTACAAGCAAGGAAATCCAGAAACTCATCAGACAGCGTATCCAGGACATGCCCTTCGAACGCAAGCCGCAGAGCCTCTACGCCCCCGTCCGGTATGTACTCTCTTTGGGTGGCAAACGCGTGCGACCCACACTCATGCTTATGGCCTATAATATGTATAAGGACCGGCCCGAGGACATCATGTCCGCCGCCATAGGCTTGGAAACCTACCATAACTATACCCTCCTGCACGACGACCTGATGGACAATGCGCCCGTGCGCCGCGGAAACCCCACAGTGCATGTAAAGTGGAGCCCAAATGCCGCCATCCTCAGCGGCGACAGTATGCTCGTCATGGCCTATCAATATATCGGCCGGTGCGCTCCCGCATATCTTCCTCAGGTGCTGAATTTGTTCACTACGACGGCACTTGAGATTGGCGAGGGGCAGCAATACGACATGGAGTTTGAAACTCGTAGCGATGTGCGCGAAGAGGAATATCTGGAGATGATACGCCTCAAGACCAGTGTGCTGCTGGCCTGTGCGCTTAAGATGGGAGCCTTGCTGGCCGACGCGCCCGCACAGGATGCAGACCTCCTCTATTGCTTCGGCGAGCAGATTGGTCTGGCATTCCAGTTGCAGGATGATTACTTGGATTGCTATGGCGATTTCGAGACCTTCGGCAAGCGCATCGGTGGCGATATCCTGTCGAACAAGAAGACGTATATGCTGATCAACGCCCTGCAACTGGCCGGCGAGGTGCAGCGCAAGGAACTTATCAGCTGGATTGAAGCCAAGGATTTCGACGCGCAGGAGAAGATAGACCGCGTAACAGCCCTATATACGGAGATAGGTATTCCCCAGTTGGTACAGCAACGCATCAACGAATGTTATGACCGTGCGGAAACGGCTTTGCGTGCCGTGCGCTTGCCCGAGGAGCGCAAGCAGGTGCTCCTAAGCTTTGCCCGTGATATGCTCAACCGCCAGTCATGATAGACACGCACAGCCACCTTTACGCTCCCGAGTTTGACGCAGACCGCTCCGAAATGCTATCGCGTGCCCGCGAAGCAGGTGTCAGCCATATCCTGTTGCCCAACATCAACCAGGACTCCATCGCTCCGATGTTACAGCTGTGCCAGGATGCTCCGGGATATTGCTTCCCCATGATGGGCTTGCATCCCGAGGATGTGCGCGAGGATTATGCCGAGGTGCTCACCCGCATGCGTGCCCGATTGGAGGAAAAGACTCATCCCTACGTGGCTGTGGGCGAGGTGGGGCTGGACTTCTATTGGGATACTACCTACGCCCAAGAGCAGATTGTGGCTTTCCGTGAACAGGTGGCATGGGCGTTGGAATTTGCTTTGCCCCTTGTGATTCACACACGGTCGGCGCATCGTGAACTGGTGGATGCCTTGTGCCAGTTCCCCGCGGACCAACTCAGTGGCGTCTTTCATTGTTTCGGAGGTACGCTGGAAGAGGCGCAAGAACTCTTGGACACCTTTCCCCGCTTCTGCCTGGGTATTGGTGGTGTGCTTACCTACAAAAAGAGCAGGCTGCCCGAGGTGGTTCGGCAGTTGCCTTTGGAACGTATCGTATTGGAAACGGATGCGCCCTACCTGGCGCCCGTGCCCTATCGGGGCAGGCGCAACGAAAGTTCCTATGTCATGGCCACCGCACAATGCCTGGCCACGACGCTGAATAAGGCATTAGACGAGGTGGACAGCACGACAAGCGGGAACGTAAGACGACTCTTCCCGAAAGTTTTTGCTTAAGCCAGGAGGTTGTTTTAAAAATATTGCCTATCTTTGCAACCATAAAGAACGGAAAGGTGCTCGAGTGGCTGAAGAGGCACGCCTGGAAAGCGTGTAACCGCCAAAAGCGGTTCGGGGGTTCGAATCCCCCTCTTTCCGCACGTTATCCGGTTCAACTTGTGTCCCTCAGGTTGAACCGGATTTTTGTTCGGCATGCTTGTATCATTTTTGTTTCAATTCCGTTACAAAGTATGGGAGTAACAAGAATGTAACACCGTTGTAACGAAATTGTAACATTGTTGTTTCACCTTTGTAATCGAATTTATAGAGCAGTGAGTTATGAAGTTTAGAGACGCGAAAATTATTCAACAGATCTATCATTGGATACGCATTATCCTGCTTGTCGCAGTGTTGTTGTTGCTGGGCCTCTATGCTAAAGCGCAGACGTCAAAGCCATATATGCCTCAGTTCCATGGTGTTTTACGTGGAAAATATGAATACGCAACAGACATGAAGGCCTCGCGCTTTGAGTTGCGCAATGCCCGTGTGGGCATTACAGGCAAGATGCCGCTGCGTTCGGAATATAAGTTGGAGGTGGATTTCCATGACGAGAACGAAATGAAGATCAAGGATGCATGGGTAAGGCTGATTCCTTGGCGCACGCTTCGTATCTCCTTGGGCCAGCAGCGCCTGCCCTTTTCCATCGACGCTCACCGCAATCCCTCTTCCCAGTATTTCGCCAACCGCAGTTTCATCGGCAAGCAGGTGGGTGATATGCGCGACGTTGGCGGCATGGTGGGTTATACGTTCTTGAATAAAAAGGGCAGGCCGGTAGCTATTTTGGATGCCGGTATCTTCAATGGCGCCAACATCACACAACAGAAATCCGCCTGGCACACAGACGTGAATTACTCTGCCCGGTTGCAGTTTTTCCCGATTCAGGGTCTGGCGCTTGTTCCCTCGCTGCAACATGATGCCATTGCCGAACGTCAGGCGCATTACACCTCCTTGGACTTTGGTGTCTTTTTTGCAAGAAACGGCTGGCATGTGGAGGCAGAATATCTGCATAAGCGTTACATGAATGGGGCCTTCGAGGACTGTTCGGCCGTAAACGCCATGCTCATCTACAAGCAGAAGATCAGGAAGGAGAACTCTTTCATCCAAAGCATCAGCTACCTTGGCCGTTATGATTATATGGGAGACCATAGCAATGGAAAGAAGGGTTTTGTGAAGGACGAGCAAGGAAACGCCACCAGTCGTCTGGCATTAACAGACGCGGAGCGTCATCGCATGACGCTTGGCGTAACGTTCAGCGTGCGCAATCCTCATTTCCCCACAGATATCAGGTTGAATTATGAGAACTATTGGTATCCCCATGGCGGTGCGGACAGGAATGAAACGGACAAGTTAGTGGCGGAGGTTGCCATCTGGTTTTAAAAGACACATTATAAAACTATATACAAATTATGAGTAGTATTTTCTTTATGGGAATCGTTGGATTCCTGATTGTTCTGGCCGTGTTCGACCTCGTCGTAGGCGTGAGCAATGATGCCGTGAACTTCCTGAACTCCGCTATCGGCGCCAAGGTGGCAAGGTTTAAGACCATTCTTCTGGTGGCCGCCGTTGGTGTGTTTGCAGGCGCGGCCATGAGCAATGGTATGATGGATGTGGCCCGTCATGGCATCATGACACCCATGCATCTCTCTTTTTATGACGTGATGTGCGTCTTTTTGGCGGTGATGGTAACGGATGTCATCTTGTTGGACATCTTTAATACGCTGGGCATGCCAACGTCCACCACCGTTTCTTTGGTGTTCGAACTCATGGGTGGCGCGTTCGCCATTGCTATCATCAAGATTCTTTCCGGGGCTACGGATGCCAATGGTGTGCTCCTTTCCTTGGGAGATATCGTTAATACGGAGAAAGCCCTAAGTGTAGTCCTGGGTATCTTCCTGAGCGTTGCCATTGCTTTTGTCATGGGTACGTTGGTACAGTGGATTGCCCGAATGGTGTTCTCCTTTACCTATCGTTCGGGCGGTGCCACGAAGGACGCCCAAGGTCATAAGTTCGGACTTGTAAGCTCTTCGATTAAGATTGGTGTCTTCGCGGGTATCGCCGTAACCAGTATTATTTGGTTCCTGCTCATTAAGGGGCTGAAGGATTCTGCCTTCATGACTTCCGAACTGAAGGAACTGATCAGTCAGAACACTTGGCTGATTCTGGGTGGCGGTCTGGCCGTGTTCTCTGTCTTGATGACCTTGCTCAGTGCCCTGAAAGTTCCTGTGCTGAAGTTCGTCGTATTGCTGGGAACCTTTGCTTTGGCCATGGCTTTTGCGGGCAACGACCTTGTGAACTTCGTGGGTGTTCCTTTGACGGGCTTGGATGCCTATAACGATTTCATTGCGAACGGCAATGGCGATACGCAGGGCTTTTTGATGCAGTCGCTGATGAACTCCGCACAGACACCTTTGCTTTATCTCGTGCTGGCGGGCGTTGTCATGGTGCTTGCCTTGATGTTCTCGAAGAAGGCGCAGAATGTTGTAAAGACATCCGTTGACCTTTCACGTCAGGACGAGGGTGACGAAATGTTCGGCTCATCAGCTACCGCACGTATCTTGGTTCGTTCCGCTTCGCGCTGTGCCACGACCGTATCCGGTTTTGTACCCAAGCGTGTAAGCCAGTGGATTGACTCTCGTTTCAATACCGATGCCATGGTGTTGGAGGACGGGGCCGCCTTTGATGTGATCCGTGCCGCCGTGAACCTTGTGCTGGCTGGTTTGCTTGTGGCAATGGGTACAAGTATGAAATTGCCTCTCTCAACAACCTATGTTACCTTTATGGTGGCTATGGGTTCCAGTTTGGCCGACAGAGCTTGGAGCCGTGAATCGGCCGTGTTCCGTATCACGGGTGTGTTGAATGTCATTGGTGGTTGGTTCATCACGGCCGGTGCGGCTTTCATCTTCTGTTATTTGATTACGAACGCGATGTTCTTCGGTCGCAGCGTCGTGATGGTGCTGGCTGTTATCATTGCCATTACGCTGATCATCCGCAGCAACCTGAAGTTCTCTTCCAAGGAAAAGCAGCAGTCTGAAGCTGACCTCCTTTTCCGTCAGTTGATTCGCTCGCAGAATAAGGACGAACGTTGGCAGCTTTTGAAGCAGCACGTCCGCCAGTGTACTGCCGATGATCTGGACTTTACTGCCCACTGTTATCAGTCTGTAACCGATGCTTTCTTCCAGGAGGAGTACCGTGCCTTGCGCCGTGCTACGAACGATATTGAGGACGCACGCAAGCAGTTCAAACGCCAGCGCCGCAAGGAGATTATCGGCATGCGCAAGGTGGACCCCATTGTTGCTATGGAGCGTAACACCTGGTATTTCCTCACGAACAATGCTGTGGAGCAGTTGTTGTACTGTTTGAAGCGTATCAACGACCCCTGCCGCGAGCATGTCGGCAATAACTTTACGCCTGTTAAGGGAGATCATATCAGCGAGTTCGTGGTTTTCCAAAAGGAGGTGGTACGCATCTTCTCCTTGGCACTCTCCGCTATTCGGGAGGGCAAGCTACAGCAGGCTGAGGTAATACGTCAGGAAGCTGACAAAGTCCAGCAACGTCTTTCATATTACCGCAAGCAGGTTATTGACCACATGCAGCATGATACGGCTAATATAGAGGCCTCGACGGTATTCCTGAATATCGTGCAGGAGTCTCAGCAACTTTTAGCCAGTCTGCGCCACCTGATGCGTGGTTTGGCCAAGTTTGAGGAATAGTGAAATGTCAGTTTTACTTTCTAAGTTTTGCTTTATGATTTTTTTTCATCATCTTTGTACTATGAATATAATCTGATATGGTACTAATTGTCGATGACGAGCAGGACATCTGCGAGATTCTGAAGTATAACTTGGAAAGAGAGGGTTACGAGGTAATGACAGCCAACTCCGCCGAGGAGGCGATGCCGCTTGTGCGGCAGTCATTACCCGAACTTATCCTCTTGGACGTAATGATGGGCGAGATGTCTGGCTTTGAAATGGCCAGACGATTGAAATCGCAGCCCGAGACGTCTGGCGTACCCATCATTTTTATCACAGCCATGGATAGTGAAGAGGACACCGTCAAGGGCTTGGACTTGGGAGGAGATGACTACATCGCCAAGCCCCTTTCGATGCGTGAGGTGAAAGCACGCGTGAAGGCTGTCTTGAGGCGTAATCAGGTACAGCCCAAGGAAGCCTCCTCTTTCACTTACCAAGGCATTGTACTGACTTCATCCAGCAAGACACTCTCTATCGACGGACAAAGCGTTCCCATCACCAAAATAGAATATGAATTGCTTAGCCTTTTACTGAATAATGGGGGCAGGGTGTTCTCGCGCGACGAACTTCTGCAACACTGTTGGCCTTGTGATACTTATGTGCTGGACCGCACGGTTGATGTAAACATCACGCGCCTTCGAAAGAAGTTAGGCTCCTACGGCAGGCATATTAAGACCAAGTTTGGATTCGGTTATATGTTTGAGCCATGAACTTTCAGCGTAATCTTTTCTTGAGTATCGGTGCTGTTTTTCTGGCGCTGGTCTTGTCCTTCCTAATTTATCAGCATCGGCGTGAGCAGGCTTATAAAATTGATTTGATGCAGTCGCGTCTGCAAATGTACGCCTATGAAATGGCGCAAACACTTGGCGATTCGCTCCACTCTCCTGATTCCTTCTATCACTATGTCGAACGGCACGACCTGAAAGGTTTGCGCGTTTCACTTATTGCCCGTGATGGCCGTGTGCTGCTGGACAGTCGTCAGCGTGATGTCAGCCGCATGAACAACCACTTGGGGCGTAAGGAAGTACGGCAAGCCCTGAGGGACGGAAGCGGTTATGATGTCAAGCGCGCTTCGGAATCTACGAAAGAGACGTATTTCTATTACGCCATGCTTGTTGAAAATGAGGTGCTTCGCGTCGCTGTTCCTCATGATGCGGAGTTGATGCAATCGCTGAAGGCAGACAATTCGTATCTTTATTATACCCTAGTTCTGACCCTTTTGTTGGGTTTTGCTCTTTATTATAATACCTCGCGCATCGGGCGTCATATAAAGTATTTAAGGAAATTCGCGCAACAGGCAGAGGCCGGTAAGGACTTGGACCATGAATTGGAACGCGTGTTGCCCGACGATGAATTGGGTGATATCTCGCATACCATTATCACGCTCTACTGGAAGTTACGCCATAGCGAGGAAGACAAGGCTCGTATCAAACGCCAGCTGACGCAGAATGCCGCTCATGAGCTGAAGACGCCGGCTGCCAGCATACATGGCTTTTTGGAAAGCGTGCTGGACAATCCTGACATGCCAGAGGCACAACGCCAGCATTTCCTGAAGCGTTGTTATGTCCAAAGCGATCGGATGAACAAACTGCTTCGGGACATGTCTGTGCTGATACGTTTGACAGAGGAGGATTATACCCAGAGTCTGGAACGGGAACCCGTGGACATCAATGAATTGGTTTCCGATGTCCTGGCGGATGCCTCCTTGTCTCTGAATGAAAGAGGCATTACA
>JAQYEW010000074.1 GCA_028723455.1 Prevotellaceae bacterium
AGCAATCAGGGCAAACAAAGAACGAAGTAAATGGTGCTTCATAGTTGTTTTTGAATTAGTGGATTAGTGGATTAGTGAATTAGTGAGTAGTGAGTAGTGAGTAGTGAGTAGTGAGTGGTGAGTGGTGAGTGCTACCCGACATTGTCCTCGTATTCCATTTCCTGTGCGTCAATGAAATCACGATCCTCGTCGGTGAGGGGTTCTCCCTCCGGAACACGGATACTTGACTTATACCCCCGGTTGATTTCGGGTGTCTCGCTCAGATTATCACAACTGACCAGAGACACGGCAAAGCCGAGAGCAAAGAGGAAGAGGCGGACAAAAGCAAAATATCTTTTCATAGTTTCTTCATTCATTACGTAAAACAAACAGGCTGGTTATTCGGTTTCTTCATAACCGGGATTCTGATTCAATCCCGACACCAATTCGACATCGGCTACAGGAAGAGGGAAGGTGAACATATACTTACGTGTCCAATACTTCTTGCCTTTGGAACGTATCCACCATTCGGGACGTCCGTTGCGCTTGAGTTCGAACCAGCGGTCGCCATTCTCCATGTACATTTCCTTGCGGCGCTCGTTCAAGATTGCCTGCAAAAGAGGCGTAAGGGGATTACCCAAGGCATCCTGCTGAATATACTCCGTCGTGTTCACAGCGGGCAAAGTCGCTTGCGTAAGCGGAACATAGTCCGTAATGCGCTTCGCACGGAAATCATTCAGTTCCCGCAAGGCCTGGTCGGTATTTCCCAAATGATAGGCACTCTCCATGGCAATGAATGCCAGTTCGTCCGACCGCAAGCCGCTAAAGATAAGCTTCTTGTTCTGACGCTTCAGATTCCAATAGCTTTGGAAACGCACATCCCGCTTGCCCTCGGGGAAGAGGCGAATAAAGCGGATACTGAGAGGGCGTGAGGTCAGTTCGGAGAAAGTGCCACTCAGCCCCAGTGCGTTGTTTGTGCTCAAGCGGTCCGCCATCAGCATGCGGTTGCCAACCAAACCGTATTGACGGCTCAGCATCTTCTTATATGCCTCGCCCTCCAGAATCGGATATTTCTCCAGTAAAGGCAAGGCTTCGTTGCGGGCATCCTGCCAACGGCCACACCAATGGTAGAGGCGGGCCAGATAACCATGCACAACGTCCGGAGTGAAGAGATACATCGTGTCCTGCATATTATAAGACAGCGAAGTACGCAAGTCATTTTCAATCTGTCGGATTGTTTGCTCGACACTGCTTCGGAGAGGCTTCGCTTCCATATTAAACTCCGTTACGATAGGCACACCCAACTGGGCATCCGGGGCAAGCACGGGCGCACAGAACATGCGCAAGAGCTGGTAATAGCACACACCACGCAAGGCATAACTAAAGGCATAAATATCGTTTGCCGCCTGTGAGCCATCGTTCCTGAGGTTGCCCAGAATGATATTCGCATTACGGATCTGCTCATAAAGACTCGTATAAACGCTTTGCTTGGCGTTCAGGTCGTTGCCAATATAATACGACAAACGTGTATCAGAGGCAGAAAGGTTCACCTCCATGTTATCCGCAATGCTTTCATACCCTGAAGTAGAGGCATATCCACCCACAACAGCAGAGAAGGAATAGTCGCCATTGTCAATCCCAGAACAAATATTGTGGACAAGGGCAGAATAGTCTTCCGTCGTCTTGGGAACCGTCCGGTCATAGACCTTTACGTCCAAGAAATCCTTGCAGGAGGAGAGCAACAAAGCACTCAAAGCAAAGGTGATTATCTGATAATATCTTTTCATCGTTTCTTCCTTTTAATAATTTACAAAACTTAGAAACCTACGTTGACCCCGAAACTAAAGCTGCGGCTCTGGGGATACACTGCACCGGGCGATTCCGGATTCATGCCACTGTAATTCGTAATGTAAAAGAGGTTGTTGGCGGTAAAACTAAAGCCTGCGCTCTGCACAACTTTATTACGCAAGAGTTTTTCAGGCAGGCTGTAAGTAAGCGAAATGCTGCCAATCTTCCAATAATTCACCTTCTCCATATAGACGGAATTGACGATTTCTTCAAACGAAACTTGCGAATTGTTAAGTCCAAGATCCTCGCCAAATGCATCTATCAGACGAGGGTAGGCATCTGTGATGGGATTGTCGGGTGTCCAACGGCGCATACGGTCGCGCGACCCATTCAGGTGGGCAGCATAGGCATCATAATCTTCACTGGCCACCCTGTTGGTGATGGTTTTGAAAATCGCGGAATAACTGGCCTGTGGGTTATTACTGATCTTATTGCTAACCCACGCCCCCAGTGAAAAACTGGTGCTCAGGCTCAAACTCAAATTCTTCCACGAAAGGTTTGTACTAAAGCCACCCGTCCAGGGATAGTTCGTAGTGCCGATATAGAAGAGATAATTATAATTGGAATAGAGGTCGTTCCTGTCAGCGTCGGGGCGCAGCTGGAAGGTATAAAGACCTGTTGCAGGGTCGATACCAGCGGGCTTTCCCGTGAACAGTTTTCCTTGGGGATAACCGACATAGAAACTGCCGTACATCGTCCCGCTGGGTGGGTCGTACTTCGTCAGTTTGTTGCTGTTATAGCTGATGTTTCCGGAAAGGCTCCACCGCCAGTCTCCCTTAATGATTGGAGTGGCATTAAGCATAATTTCCACACCCTTGTTCACTTGTTCGCTGGTGTTGTAGCTTTGCGATACGAAACCCGTGGAACTGGGCACACGAGACGAGGTTACAAGGTCGTAGCCCCGACGGTGGTAATAACTAATATTCAAGCCCAGACGATTGTTCAGGAAGCCCATGTCGAGGCTGGCATTCCAATCCCGGGTGCGTTCCCATCGCAAATAAGGATTGGGAGGCGAACTGATAGTTCCCGTACGGAAAGCCTGCGTATCGTTGTTGCGGTAAGTGGAAAGATAGCGCATGATAAGCACAGGAGAAACACTTTTGTTCACACCTCCCGTCAGACCCGTACTCAGACGCAATGTGGCACGCGAGAGAATGGGTTTCAGGTTTTGCATAAAGGCTTCCTCGTCGATATTCCAACCCAAACCCGTACTCCACGTGAAATTGAACTGCTCGTTTGAACCAAAATTATTAGATCCGTCCGTGCGTGCCGTAACGTTGGCTACATAGCGTCCTCTATAGGCATAGTCAAAAGCACCATAGAAACTGGCAAAAGCACTCTCCGTACGCGTCTGGCCTGTGAGTGAGTTCAGGATGTTCTGGTATTGCTGCAAAGCCGTAGTCATATCCATCGTGCTGCTCGTAAGCAACAAGGGCGTACTGTGATTGCCCGTAACGGGGTCGTAGCCATAGACCTTTCGGAACACGCTCTTGGCAAAATTATTGCGCACCTCGGAACCAAACAAAGCACTGATATAATGCGCACCATTGAAGGTGTTGCTGTAATTGATCTGGGCGCGTGCCAACCAACTGCGGTTAGTGTTGGAATTCTGCGTCAGACTGCCATACACACGACGAGACGTGAAACTGCTGCCCTCAAAGACGCGGTCTTCCCATGCCGCATAAGTGTTCTGACCCAATTCGTTTTCGCTTTGGTCAGAACTGTTGGTGTAGCTGGCCAATCCATATATACGCAGGTTATCTGTAATGCGCCACGTGATGTCGCCACGCAGCGTGGTGCTGCTGGAATTGCTCATGGCCGTCGTCTCGTTGATTTCACGCATCACGTTCACACCGCCAGCGGGCAGAATCTTTGTGGTGCCGTTGTTCGCCATAGACAACGAGAAATAGGTGTTGTCAGCAGCGTAAGACCCATCCGCATTATACGGTTTCTCGTAGGGGTTGGCATAATAGGCATAACGGAAAATATCAAAATTCGCACTGCTGCCTAAGCTCTTGAGGTAACTATAATCTGCCGAAAAGTTGATTTTCAACTTATTGTTAGGCGTTGCCGTCAGTTTCGTACTAAAATTATAGCCATCGCTTGAAGTGCGCTTTACAATACCCTTGTTGGTATTCAGGCCTCCGCTCACGTAATAAACCAATTTGTCCGATCCGCCGCTCAGACTCAGGTGCTGACTGGTACTTGTCGTATTGCGCATGAGCTCCTGAAACCAATCCGTATTCGTACGACTCAAATCACTCAGATAAGCATCCTGCTCCGCCTTGCTCATACCGGCAAACCGGCCATAACCGCCACGCACCTGGCCTACGATACCAATACGTGGGAAATAGGTTCCGTTGGCATAGCCCTTGGCCGAGAATTCGTCCCACACGCTCTGCTCGTAAGCCAGCTTCTCCTGCGTATTCATCAGATTATGGTCGCGCGAAGGGGCTGTCTGCACACTTACAGTACCGCTATAGTTCACACGCATATTTCCTGCCTTGCCTCGCTTGGTAGTAACCACAATAACGCCTGCGGATGCCTGGGAACCGTAGATTGCGGCCGCGGCCGCATCCTTCAGGACAGTGATGCTCTCAATATCCTGAGGTGCAATGCCCGCAATGCCATCAGCATAGAGGCGTGTGAAATCACCCGAGCGTACATAGGTGCTGCCGCCTACTGGAATTTCTTTGGTAATGGGAACTCCGTCCACAACCCATAAAGGATCGCTGTTGCCTGTAATACTGGCTATGCCTCGGATACGTATCTTGGCACTCTGACCGGGCCGACCGCTGACAGCCTGAATGTTCACACCCGTCAGTTTTCCCTGCATCAACATATCCACGCCGGCCAATGGCTGGTCCTTTAGGTCTTTCTCCGTAAGGGTGCCCACACTGCCCGTGCTCTTGCGGATGTCCGTTTGGGTATAACCGTTAACCACCACCTGGTTCAACTGCTTCACATCCTCCGTCATCACCACACGTTGTCTCTTCTCGCCCGCCTTCAACTTCATGGGTTTGAACCCCAAATAAGAGAAGCTGAGTGTTTCTCCAGACAGACACGCCAACTGATACTCACCATCGTTATTCGTGCGCGTGGCGGCAATCGACCCACGAATAATAACGCCAATCAGGGGTTCGCCTTCGCTGTCCACGACAACGCCCCTGGCGGTAATCTTTTCCTGAGCCTGGGCTCCGACAGCGAAGCCCAGCAACAAGAGCAGCAGAAGTAAGGTTTGCCTCATTCGATTATAAAATTAGTTGTTACTGAAGTTCCTTTATATCTATGGGAATCTGTTCCCCACGCAAGTGTTCGCGCAAATAAGCACGAATGACATTCAAGAAATATGTATCGCCCAAGGCGTGATCAGCACCCGGAATGATAAGCATATCGAAACGCTTGCCAGCCTTGATAAGCGCATTGGCCATCCGCAGCGTACTGGCAGGATGCACGTTGTTGTCCATGTCGCCATGTACCAATAAGAGATGCCCCTTCAGACGGTTTGCCAACTCCATATTCGTTGGAATATGACCCACGCCATGAAAGGTCTCGCCCCACCACTTGGTATAGATATTATTATCATGGTTGCCACTGGCGCTAACGGCTGCCTTGTAGAAATCGGGGCGCGTCAACATGGCAGCAGCAGCCATAAAACCTCCGCCGCTATGCCCCCATATTCCCACATGCGTGGTATCAGCCTGCGGCATCATGGCTGCCACGCGCTGAATGGTCCGATAGTCATCATCGAGTGCATAGTCGCGCAAATTGCCATATCCATGCGTATAGAAGCGACGCCCCCGCCAAGGATTACTGCCGCGATACGAGAAAGTCATCACCACAAAACCATCGTTGGCCAGAGTCTGATTACCGTTATCGTCCAAGGTAAAATCAAGCGGAAGGAGGTCTGTATGCGGTCCCGGATAAGGATTGCTGACAATAGGCAGTCTATCTTCAGGCTGCATGTCAAAGGGGGTATAGACAATGCCATAGAGCAGCGTGCTGTCATCAGCGGCAGGCACGCACACCTGACGCGGATAACGCCATCCGTACTTCATGAGAGGACTAACATCGGCGCTGCAAAGCGTATCTACCACCCCTCCACGCATATTGCGCAAGCGATGAACGGGCGCCATATCAATCCGGCTGTAGGTGTCTACCAAATACTGGGGAGTGGTTCCCGGAGCTAGGCTGATACTGTGATTACCGTCGCCAGGAGTAAGCAGCGTTAGCTTGCGCCCATCCAGGCTGGCCTTATAATAATAGGTGTAAGCAGGATTGCTACATTTCTCTTTGCCATAGCCTTTCAAGACCATCGTCCGGCTGAGGCTGTCAATACGCACAATCTGGCCTGCCACCATCGTAGGAGGCGTAACTGCGTTTTTCAACTTGCCATTGCCATCGTACAAGAACCATTGACCGCGGTCTGAACGTTCCGCCCACCATAAAATCTCCTTGCCACCATTTAAGACATGAAAGGAAAAGAGCTGTTCATTCAGATGTGGCTTCGTAACCTCCCGGATAATGGCCTTCGCCAACGTATCGCCAGGGGCAATCTTCAACAGGTCGGTATGGTCTTGCAAACGACTTTTCCGAACAACATACATATTATCGCCTACTACGGTCAATCCTCGGAAGCGAGGGATGTCAATCATCTGATCGGGATAGGCCGCAATATCCACCCGACGCAGTTTGCATTTATCTGCATCCAGCATCCACATTTCAAACTGCGAAACCAGCGAATCGTTTGCCATGGCAAACTGGTAAGACTCTGCCTTGGGACGACCCTCCGCCAGACTATTGACAATAGTCAACATACCAACGCCACGACGGTCCTCACGCACCAAGGTAAAATAATGACTTTTCCCCATCCATTGACCATTGACAGAGGTATGTTCCCCTGACTTAAGGCCACGCATGTTGTTGCCGCTAACGCTATAACTGTAGTAGTGCTCGCCGTCGGTAGTCAAGCGAAGGCTGTCCGTCAACAGCAGGTTACCGCCGCTATCGCGTTGTGCACGAGCCATCCAAAGGTCATGTTCCAAGGCATAGACGCAGACAGTGCTGTCCGCACTCCAACTGCGCCAATGTTCCCATTGCTTAGCCTTTTGCGAGCGAACCGTCTCCTTTGGTCTCAAGTCCGTTGGCGAAACAGAAACGGACTTGGGGTCAAAAGCCAAGTGATGGTTATTATATTCAAAAAGCAAACGACCAGGTGCCTGCTTATCCACACGCAACGAAGACAAGAAAACACGTCCTTTCAAAGGCAGACGCTTTTCGTTAGCATAGGGAGTGAGCAGGCGGTGCCACGTTGTATCGGCAACAGAAGCGACAAGGCGGCCTCGACGCGCATCGCCCCAAAGGTAAAGGATGTGTTCCACGCTGTCGGCTCCAAGCACCGTCTTGTCCCAAAAGTATTGCGTCCCCATGCTGTCCAGCCATTTCACACTCACACTCTGATTCAACACACGGGCATTATTTGGGAGGCTGACCTTCCGATGGTTACGAGCAAAAACCGACGTGGCCAGAAAAAAACAAAGAAAAGTAAAGATTCTTCCGCTATTCATTCCCTTGCTATTATTTTCGCCATAACGCCGCGCGGCGGAAAGCCTCGGCAGCATCTACCAAACCGGCACGCACACCGCTATGAACATCGCTACGTGCGCTCTGACAAATAATCTCCCTGACCTCCTCTGCCCTCAACTTGGGGAAGTAAGCACGTAAGGCTGCCGCCAAACCACTTACGATGGGAGCTGAAAGGCTGGTGCCTTGACTCACGCCCCAACCGCCTCCAGGCGCATAACTCCGCAGTTGGGTTCCCGGTGCCAACACGTCGACATGAGCTACACCATAATTACTGAACGACGCACGGCGTCCTTTCTCATCGGCAGAACCTACGGAGAGGATATTACGGCGACGCTTACCGTCGACAGCTATCTCGTCAGGGTAGTATTGGATAAGATCCTTGTCCTTGCCGAAATTTCCGGCTGCCACAACCAGCAAGACATCGTGTTGAGCAGCGAAATCCAAAGCCTCATCCACTTCATGACGGTTGGGAGAATACGTCTTCCCGAAACTCATATTAACAACTCTGGCTCCCTGCTCCACAGCATAACGTATGGCAGCGACAATATCACGGTCGTACTCATCGCCATCGGGCACAGCACGCAATACCATCAAACGCTCGTCGGCTCCAGTCATTTCGGCCACCTGAAGTACCAATCCTCCTACCATTGTCGCATGATAAGCATCCTCTTTGCCTACGTTCAAAACGCTGCTGCCGTAACTGTAATTTGAAAAATCCGACGGATTATTGCCAACCTTCCGGTGGGCATCGTCATCATTCTGCAATGTGGATATACGCTTCATAGCCAATTCGGTCTGATGGCGTTGCTTAGCAATAAAATCATTCCAAGGGAGTTGCGGGTCTACTTGCAATGCCTGCATGGCAGCAACGCCAAGCGCCTCCATCACGCCTGTGGTATCCTCCACCTCCAACGATTTTAAATCCTTAACCAACAGCTGACGACCACTGCCCCAAATCTGCATCAAGCTATCAGCAACCTGCAAACGGTTCCAGATGGCCTCAAGATTTCTTGCATAGAAGAGATAACTTTGCATGTGTACCTTACGTTCCATGGTTGCAAACAGCACACTGTCCTCCTCATTCAAGCGTCCCTCTGACTGTTGTTTTAAATAGAGACGCTTCCATTGGCGATACTCCTCCGTGCCTGTACGCATGATGGGTTCGCCGGCTGCGCCACTCAACCAGTTCCAACCATGCCGATCGTCTATCAATCCGTTTCGGTCATTGTCCTTGCCGTCAGCTTTCTCCCGCTTGTTCGTCCACAAACGAGGCGCTATCAAGGAGTGCTCCGTATCCATTCCGCCGTCAATAACGGCAACGGTTATAGGTTTACGAGCCTTTAACCCATAATCCCTCACAACTGACGTTACCTCCCTCAGTCCAATACCATAGGTGGAGTCTGTTGGCGTTTGTGCCCACCATTCTTCTTGTGCCGACACTGGCAGACCAAGCATGACGGTTACCATCACGGCAGCCATCCGCTTCAAAAACGTTTTGGTCAAGTAATACCTTACAAACATATTTTTCTTTTCACCTTATATTATAAAATATCAAGATTTGCAAATATAACAAAAAATAACGACATAGGACGATACTACACGCAAAAGAATACCACAACATCCGGATTTCCTGACAAAGCCACTTCCAATAAGGAAAAAGCACACGAAGAGACGCTGACATTTCAAAAAAAACAGATATCTTTGCACGCAACAAATCTTAAAATACTAAACAATGCAACTGTCCATACTCAAAAGACCTGTGTACGGATTTCTCACCTTCCTCATGATGCAGGTGGCTGTTCCGTTTCTTGGCATCTTGATTCTCAGCATCCTGAATGCGTCCCAAGGCAAAGAACCCATCTCTCTTTCAAACCTGCCAATTTGGGCCACCATGCTGTTTACAAGTTTGAGCGGTATATTTACCGTTCTTCTATGCATCCGCCCGATAGGCTTGGTGCGTTGCCCGGAAGCAATCTTCGGAGAATGGCAAAGCAGTCAACGTATCTTTTTGGGTCTGGCTGGCGGAGTAGTGGCCATTTTCGGCGTATCCATACTCAATGATTTACTGTCGTTGAAAGATCTTCTTCAGACATACATGCAGGAGATGGCCCATTCCCTCATCGCATGGATCAGTATCTGTATTGTAGCCCCCATCGTAGAAGAATTGGTGATGCGCGAAGGCATACAGGGATATCTGACACGCAATGCCGTTCAACCTATCTGGGCCATATTGATTTCCAGTTTGCTTTTCGGCATCATGCACATGAATCCTGCTCAGATTCTGGCCGGTTTTCTTATGGGCGTCGTTTTGGGTATTCTATATCAAGGCACAGGCAATGTTCGTCTTTGTATCGCCCTCCATCTGCTCAACAACACGGGAAGCATGATACAATACCGTCTTTATCCCGAGAGCACGACTGCATCGCTTACGGATTTCCTGGGAGGAAGAACTATTGCCATTGCTATCATGCTTGCCACATTCCTGCTTGCAGCATATTTGCTAAGACTTTTCTTGCAGAAAACGAAACAAGCCTAAACATAATAAATACAAAAAGCGTATCCCCGTAGAATTTTCTGCCTCATCAGAAAATTCTACGGGGATACGCGTACAAAATCAATTCTTTACTGACAACGGTATTCGGCAGCACGCTGGGGTGTCATCTTACCGACAAACGTAGCGTGCTTTTCCACATTACCCTCGGCCAGATTAACGAAGACCTCCAGGCTTTTGCCAAACAGTCCCTTATCCTTTTGCGCATTGCGCAACAACAGGTGGGACATAATGATCTCAGAAACCATTTCATAGAGATGGCGTGCGCACAGGTCGTGCATCTCTTCGCTTCCTGCCTCCTTCACCAGTTGCGTGCAGGCATTGAACTTAGCCGTCATCTGTTTGATGCGAGACAGAACATCCGCAAACTCCGGACTTACGTCCTGTTGTTCAAATTGTTCTATCACGCCAGCATACTGGCCATTCGTAACGTAGCGGATGGCAGCCACGGTCTGCAGCTGTGTTGTGCCCTCGTAGATACTAGTAATACGCGCGTCGCGGTAAATGCGCTGACAGGCATACTCGAGCATGAAGCCACTGCCACCATGCACCTGGATACAGTCATAGGCGTTCTGGTTGGCATATTCGCTATTGATTCCCTTTGCCAAGGGAGTGAAGCTATCCGCCAATTTGCTATAGACTTTCAACTCCTGACGCTCTTCGGGCGTAAGCTTGCGGGTGCGGGAAATATCCTCCAATGCCTTGTAGATATCCACGTAGCGAGCCGTTTCATATAACAACGCACGGCCGGCATCCAAACGAGCGCGCATATTGCTCAACATCTCAGCCACAGCGGGGAACTCAATGATAGCCTTACCAAACTGTTTTCGGTCGCGGGCATAAGCCTCTGCCTCGTTAAGGGCTGCCTGACTAAGACCGACGCTTTGGGCTGCAATGCCCAAGCGCGCACCATTCATCAATGACATCACATATTTTATAAGGCCCATCTTGCGGTCGCCGCACAACTCTGCCTTGGCGTTCTTATACACAAGTTCGCAAGTAGGGCTGCCATGAATACCCATTTTACATTCTATGCGACGCACATCGACACCGCCATCGCGCTTGTCATAGATGAACATCGAAAGGCCACGGCCATCGCGCGTTCCCGCTTCGGAACGTGCCAACACCAGATGAATATCGCTGTCGCCATTGGTTATGAAACGCTTTGAACCATTGAGTCGCCAGCACTGGTTTTCCTCATCGTAAGTAGCCTTAAGCATAACGCTCTGCAAATCGCTGCCGGCATCTGGCTCTGTGAGGTCCATGGACATCGTCTCGCCGGCACAAACGCGCGGAATGTACTTCTGACGCTGCTCCTCATTGCCGAAGCAATAGAGCGTCTCGATACAATCCTGTAGACTCCAGATATTTTCAAAACCAGCATCAGCAGTAGATACCAACTCATTAGCAGCCGTATAAACGGTTACGGGCAGGTTCAGGCCGCCGTAGCGACGAGGCATCGTAACACCATTCAAGCCCGCCTGTATCATCGCAGCTTGGTTTTCGTATGTCTTGGAGGCATAACTGACACGTCCGTTCTCACAGTGTGCTCCCTCCGCATCCACCTCCTCGGCATTGGGGGCAATGACATTGGCCGTTATATCGCCAACAATTTCCAGCACCCGGTCATAGTTATCCAAGGCATCTGCAAAATCCTGGGGTGCGTCATCGTACTGATCCTTCTCGGCATACGCATCTTCCTTCAGCTCCACGATGCGGGGCATCAGTTCGCTGTTCTCCAGTTCAAACTTAATCTGGGGTATATCGCTATAATAGTTTGCCATGATTTATTTACTGTTTTGTTTGTAGTATTTGATGAGCTTGGGAACGACCTCCTCTACGGTACCTGTAATAACGTAGTCCGCAAGTTGATTGATGGGTGCGTTCTCATCGCTGTTAATGCTAATGATGATGCCACTCTCCTTCATGCCCGATACGTGCTGAATAGCACCACTGATGCCACAGGCAATGTACACCTTAGGACGCACCGTAACACCGGTCTGACCAATCTGAAGTTCATGCTCGCAAAAGCCGGCATCCACGGCAGCGCGGCTACCGCCCACCTCAGCATGCAGCACATGAGCCAGCTCTCGCAGCTGGTCAAAGCCTTCCTTCGACCCTACGCCATAACCGCCGGCGACAACAATGGCTGCGCCTTTGAGATTGTTTTTCGAAGCCTCCACATGGCGTTCCAGCACTTGTGTAACATACTCCGCCTCGGGAATATATTTGGCAACGTCCTCCACGACAACCTTACCTTGATAGTTCGGGTCAAGCACCTCGGCCTTCATTACGCCGCTGCGGACGGTGGCCATCTGCGGACGGTTGTCGGGATTGATGATTGTTGCCACGATATTACCACCAAAGGCAGGGCGAATCTGATAAAGCAGATTCTCGTATATCTTACCTGCACGCTTGTCCTCATGCACACCGATTTCCAATGCCGTACAGTCAGCCGTCAGTCCACTGTGCAGCGCGCTGCTGACACGAGGCCCCAAATCGCGGCCAACCACATCGGCACCCATCAGACATATCTGAGGTTGTTCTTCCTTGAAAAGGTTTACCAAGGCTGCCGTGTGTGGCTTGGAAGTATATGGGCTGAGTCCAGGGGCATCGAAGATATGAAGTACATCAACGCCATAGGGCAGGATCTGGCTCTCCACCTTGCCTTTGATGTCCGTACCGATGGCAATGGCCTCCAGGCTAACTCCCAATGTATTGGCCAACTTGCGGCCTTTTGTCAGCAACTCCTGGCTCACCTCGGCCACCTGAGTGCCTTCCAATTCACAATATACAAATACGTTATTCATGATAGACTACAATTAACCTATAGTATGACTTGCCAACAGTTCCCGAACAAGGCCATTGATATCCTCGTCGCTACCCGTCAGTTGTTTGCTCTCCTTCGCCTTGAAGACAATGTTCTCTACGGACTTCACTTTTGTGGGACTACCGCTCAAGCCACACTGGTTCAAGTCCGCGCCAACGTCTGCGCAACTCAGTTGGGGCAATTTCAGATAGGGCTTCCGTTCGTACTGCTCGCCGTATGGAAGATCTGCATAAGAAGTGTCGCAAGCCAATTCCAAGGGAGCCAACGCACGTTTGTACTTCATTACCAACCTTACATTACGCGGACGGCAAGGAGCCGCACTGCCATTGACAGTCAATACGCATGGCAAGGGACTAAGTACCGTTTCCACACCGCCATCAATATGACGCTTCACCGTAATCTGACGACCATCCAGTTTTAAGATTTCCTCGGCATAGGTTATCTGGTTCATAGCTAACTTCTCAGCCACCTGAGGCCCTACCTGTGCCGTGTCTCCGTCAATGGCCTGACGGCCACCGATAATCAGGTCCACATCAGGACAGAAATGTTGGATAGCAACGCTCAAGGCATAACTGGTGGCCAGTGTGTCAGCTCCTGCAAAGGCACGGTCCGTAAGCAGATAACCTCCGTCTGCGCCACGATACAAGGCCTCACGGATTACCTCTGCCGCACGCGCCGGCCCCATCGTCAGAACTGTAACCGTGGTGCCGGGGTATTGGTCTTTTATGCGAAGAGCCTGCTCCAACGCATTTAAGTCCTCGGGGTTAAAGATAGCAGGCAGGGCACTGCGATTCACCGTGCCTTGGGGGGTCATGGCATCAGGCCCCACATTACGTGTGTCTGGCACTTGCTTGGCAAGCACAACAATTTTATAACTCATCATATCTGGTTTAAGATTAACTTCAATGGTTTCGTATAGCAAAGATAAGCATTTCTTAAACGAATTCACTTTTTTCTCGCTAAAAAAATGTATTTTTGTACATGCAATTAAAACAACCACAAGTCTTTATTATGAAATGTATGCTTTTCGTTGCTATGCTGTCACTACACATGGCAGTACAAGCACAAGACCTCCGTCCGATGGAGGACGTAAACAATGTTACGGACCTCACACTTGACTCGCTTGAAAAAGTACGCTCGGCACGCCCCGTTAGCGGCAGCACACGACGCGGAGGAAACCCTGTGCTCTTTCTTGTAGGCAACAGTACGATGCGCACCGGCACGCTGGGCAACGGAGACAACGGACAATGGGGCTGGGGTTTTTACGCCGACAAGTTCTTCGACCAAAAGAAAATAACTGTTGAGAACCACGCACTGGGCGGCACCAGTTCGCGCACTTTCTACCGCCGCCTTTGGGAAGATGTCAAGCAAGGCATCCGTCCCGGCGACTATGTGATTATAGAGCTTGGGCATAATGACAACGGGCCTTTTGACAGCGGGCGTGCCCGTGCCTCTATCCGCGGTGTCTCTGCTACAGACAGTTTGGTCGTAACCATCCGGGAAACGGGACAACAAGAGGTTGTATATAGTTACGGAGAATACATGCGCCGCTTTGTACGCGAAACACGTGCCTTGGGTGCGCATCCCATCCTTATGAGCCTTACACCACGCGACAATCGGGACGCGAATGGTCGTGTGGGCCGTGTCGACCAGACCTTCGGCCTTTGGGCCAGACAGATTGCCGAGGAGATGAACTGTCCTTTTGTGGATTTGAACGAAATATCTGCACGGAAATACGAAGCCATGAGCCCTTGGAAAATGAGTTACCATTTCTATCTTGACAAGATCCACACCTCCGCTTTTGGCGCACAACTAAATGCGCAATCAGCGGCCGAGGGCATTCGTACTTGCAAACATCCCGAAATCCTTCCTTTGGCGGAGACGCTTCTGCCCGAGAAGCGGCCAACCACAGGTGTGCGGCGTGAGGATGGGAAACCAGTGGTATTCATTACGGGCGACAGTACCGTGAAGAATACTGACCGTGAAGAGGACGGCATGTGGGGTTGGGGCGCTCTTGCCGGCAGCGTCTTCGACGAACACAAGATCACTATCCAGAACAGTGCACAGGCTGGACGATCCTGCCGCAGTTATTTGCGCGAAGGTCGCTGGGACAAGGTCGTCAATGACGTAAGACCGGGCGATTTCGTCATCATACAGTTCGGGCACAACGATACGGGCAACGAGATTGCACAAGGCAAACTGCGCAACGAGATTGCCTCTGCCGCGGACAGCAGCCATGTATTCCGCATCCGAACGCAAGAAGCCAACTACAACGAGGTGGTTTACACCTTCGGCTGGTATCTGCGTAAGTTTATCGACGATGTGCGCCAGCAAGGCGGAACTCCCATTCTCGTCAGCCTCACCCCTCGCAATGAATGGACGGACGGGAAAATAGAACGCCGCAATGCCAGCTATGGACTTTGGTACCGGACAGTGGCCGACGAAACGGGATGCACCTTCCTTGACCTCCACAACCTAACGGCCGACAGCATGGACCGCATGGGACAAAAGAAAGCGGCCGCATATTACAAAAACGACCACACACATACGAGCAGGCGCGGCGCTCTGCTCAACGCAAAAAACATCGCCAAGGGTTTGAAAAAACTCAAGAGCCCGTTGGCCAAATATTTAAAATAGGAGAAATGAAATTTATCAGTTGGAACGTCAACGGCCTGCGTGCCGTTGTAGGTAAGAACTTTGTAGAGATTTTTAATGAATTCGATGCCGATTTTTTCTGTCTGCAAGAAACAAAGATGCAGGAGGGGCAACTCGACCTCCGGTTTCCCGGTTATGAAAGTTATTGGAACTATGCGGAAAAGAAAGGATACAGCGGTACTGCCATCTTCACCAAGCACCATCCGCTTGGTGTTAGCTACGGAATGAACATTGCGGAGCATGACACCGAAGGTCGACTGATTACCTTGGAGTACGAACGGTTCTACCTCGTTTGCTGCTATACGCCTAACAGTCAGGATGGCTTGCGACGGCTGGACTATCGTATGCAATGGGAAGAGGACCTTCGTAAGTACCTTCTGGCATTGGATGCAAAAAAACCTGTCGTCTACTGTGGCGACCTGAATGTGGCCCATCAGGAAATCGACCTCAAGAATCCCAAGACAAACCGCATGAATGCCGGTTTTACAGACCAGGAACGTGAGAAGATGACCTTGCTGCTTGAGAGCGGATTCACGGACACCTTCCGCCACCTCTACCCCACGCTGACGGATACTTACAGCTGGTGGAGCTACAGATTCCGCGCACGCGAGAAGAATACGGGCTGGCGCATCGACTACTTCATCACAAGCAGACGTTTGTCAGATAACATAAAGGTCGCCGCCATCCACAACGAAGTGTTCGGCAGCGACCATTGTCCCGTAGAATTACAATTAGAGTTCTAACACAATTCCTCCACCCAAGCGGGGAGGTTGAAGAAAGGAGAGCGCTGAAAGGTGCTCTCTTTCGTGTATCTTATCGGTTGCAAGCGCACCTCAGTGCTCACAACCGGCTGCAAGGCGAATACACGTTCCTCCTTGGACGCCAAGAGCTGAACACAAAGATACTCCCAATCATTCACCTCGTCAATGTCCATTTCATGCACCTGCTGCTTTGTATTGGGCTGCATCTTTCCTTTCCAGGCGACCACCCAACCCTCGCCTTGCCGGCGCAACAACTGCGCTTGCAACTCATAGTTGCTATCGTTAACAAGGAAGAGGTCGAACAAACGCTCGTGATGCACGCTATGCACCACGGCCAACACAGCTTTCAACACATTGCCTCCGGCGCGCTCCACCGGTTTGGCACGGAACGTGATGGGACGCTCACAGGGTTCCAACTCCGGTGCGTCTTCATCCCGTAACGTTCTCTCCTTTTCCTTTGGAAGAAAACGCTCCTCCTTTTCCTCGTCGATCACCACCACTTCGTTACGGAGCATGGGAATCTCGAAGCCGTCCTCATCCTCTACCAAAACCGTGTTCTTGCCTTGGAAACCTGTGATTGTTCCTCCGCCTTTTTCACTTATAAAACGTACTTTATCTCCTGTTTTCATCGTCAATACTCTGTCTTATTTCTTTCCCTCATAAGCCCCGGCATCGGGGTTGTCATCCGCAAACCGATTGATTCCCCGACGGTCTATGGGATACTGGCGTGCAATATCCCTATTCGCCAAACCGCGCGCAGCGCTCAAGCTGTCCGGCGCAAAGTCGTACAGGAAATTAACAACGTCAAAGCGTTTGAATTGCTGCTCGCCCACCACCTCGGCACTATCCTTCAGATCATAACGCACCTGAACGAAACGCTCCTTGTCATCACTGGCAACCGTTCGCAGAAGACTGTTCTCAAAACGGAAATTGATTTTCTCCTGACCCGTCTTCTCCTCCATCAGATTTCCTTGAATAACATCTTCGGCATACCCTGAAACAAGACAGTTCAGGAAATGGGCACGCTTCAGGGGAATCTCGACATCCGCCGTCTTTACGCGCATCTTGTTGCTTAGCCAGAGCGCATAGCCACGGTTCGCGCTAAAAGGATAAAACTGCGCCAAAGTACAATGTACAAACAGCACATCGCCACCCTCCACGCTAACGACATTGCCCAATGTATTGCTGATCTGCGTGCCAACGACCAAGGCGCGTGTGCTACGCAAGTCCAAGCCTGGTCCGCCGATATTGTGCAAGATACTGTTTTCAATGACAAGAACGGGGTCGCTGAGCGTTTCAAAGGCAAGGCTATCCACACGAATGCCGTAGTCGCTGCTGTGCAGATCCACCTGCAAAAGATGGTTATCCCTACTCTCGGCGGTAAAACGCAATCCTCCCCATCGGTTGGGCGTATTATCGTAAGGCAGATAGGGGAACATACGGTCGGTACGGTCGCCACGCAGGACGACGGGACGGTCAATCGTCCCCTCGGCCTTCAGCGTGCCACGAACAATCAATTCGGCCCCATCGTGCATCATCAGTGTGCAGCCGGCAGGCAGCGTGAGCGTTGCTCCTGCGGCCACCACCAAACTATCAAACACATGATAAGGACGTTGGGTCGTCAGTTCAGTATCCCGGGAATAGGTCAGGCCGCGTAGTTGCGTAACATTCAAGGCACTGCCTGTGAGCACTACACGCTGCACAACCCCACTTTCAAGGGTAAAGAGAAGCTCATCCTTATAGTCAGCAATCGTATCCGCTTGTGTTTCCGGAAGGTTGGCAAACACACGGATGTAAATGCTATCCTTGGCGCGAACTTCAAAGTCCTCTCCCTGCCCATTATAAAGGTACTGGCCATCCACGTTTACACGCCAATGGCTTTCAGCCCCCTTGCCCAAGCGCACGCTTTGTATGCGCACGCCATCGCCTGCCCCATTATGTGCCACCAGGGTCTGCGTAGCAGATCCGTAGCCTGTAATGAGGGTATCGAAGCGGAGCGTATCAGCGCTAAAGCGCAATACGGCATCCGGACTTGTTGTCCACGAGTCCAACTCGCCGCAGGCTCCCAAGAGCAAAGCGGCAAGCAGGAAGGAAAGGATTGGGAATATTCGCATCCGGAATCAGATAGTCTTTAGAACGGCCAACAAGTGGCGCCATACCTTATCCACCGTAGGAATGAGCAGTTTCTCGTCAGGGCTGTGCACGCCACGCAGGGTGGGGCCGAAGCTTACCATATCCAGATGAGGATATTTCTCACTGAAAAGACCACACTCCAGGCCAGCGTGAATACCACGCACAAGGGGTTCCTTGCCAAAGAGCGCCTTGTACTGCTCCACGGCTACCTTCAACAAATGGCTGTCAGCCTTGGGTGCCCAGCCGGGATAGCCCTCGCCCGTATCCACCTTGGCACCAGCCAATTCAAAACAAGCGCCAATGGTGTTGCTCATATTGTTGCGAGCACTCAACAGGCTGCTGCGCTGACTGCTTGCGATCACGATCTCGTGCTTGTCGGCATACTTATGGATGCTGGCCAAGTTGCTGCTGGTCTCCACCAATTCTATATCCTGGCTCATGCTCAGGATACCGTTGTGCACGGCTTGCAGGGCTGTAATCAGGCGGTTGTTGGTATCCAGGTCCACAAGTGTGGCGGGAACCTCCACACTCTGCATCTCGAAGCGCATGGTCTTTTCCGTTACATAGAATTCCTGCTCCACGTCGGCAGCGAAGATATTCCAGTCCACGCGAAGCGATTCCTTGTGCTCAGCGGGAACAACGACAACAGCCGAAGCCTCACGAGGAATGGCGTTGTGCAAGCCGCCCGTCTGGATGTCAGCGATACGCAAGCCGTACTTTTTCATGGCAATGTACATGAAACGGACCAAGAGCTTGTTGGCGTTGGCACGCTTCTTGTCGATGTCGTCGCCGCTGTGGCCGCCCGTAAGCCCCTTCACCTTCAATTCCACGGCAAAGCTGCCCGCGGGGGTAGGCTCGTCGGTATATGAAAAAGTAACGTTTGTACGGCAGCCGCCGGCACAGCTGATGAAGATTTCACCCTCGTCCTCGCTGTCCAAGTTGATGAGATAGCTTCCTGTCATGAAATCGCTTCCCATACCCTCGGCACCGGAAAGGCCGGTCTCCTCGTCACGGGTAAACACACATTCAAGAGGGCCATGTTCAATGTCCGTAGCCTGTAGGACAGCCATCTCCATGGCGATGCCAATGCCGTCGTCCGCACCCAAGGTGGTGCCTTTGGCCTTCAGCCAATCGCCATCGACATAGGTCTGGATAGCATCCCGCTCAAAATCGAACTGAACATCAGCGTTCTTCTCGCAAACCATATCCATGTGGCTTTGCAGGATAACGGTAGGACACGCTTCCTTGCCCTTGGTGGCAGGTTTGCGGATGATTACATTGCCGACTTCGTCGCGCTTGCTCTCCAAGCCCAGCTTCTTTCCGAAGTCAAGCAGGAAGGCAATCATGCGCTCCTCCTTCTTCGAAGGACGGGGTACGGCATTTACTTGCGCGAAGCAATCGAACACACTCTGGGGAACTAATTTATTCATGTCTTTTTCTCCTTATTTTAGTTTTATTACTTATCTTTGCGGATGTGATACCACAAAAATAACGAAAAATGTTGAAACTCGCGCTTATCACCCTGGTAATTCTTGCCTTTTGCATGATTTTCCTTGCGATAAACATCATCCTGAAGAAGGGAAAAGGGGAATTTCGCAGCCAGCACATCGGCCAAAATGCCAAACTGCGCGAGCACGACATCCACTGCGTGCAAAGCATGGACGCGCGCGACCGCAAGTCAGACCCTCATGCGGCCGTACGCCGCGAGCGTGGGCAATAACCATAAGCATAAATATTTTATTCGGATATATGAAAAAGACATTCATGTTGGCTGCCTTGGCAGCAATGATGATGACAGCCTGCAACCAAAAGGCAGAGCAACAAGAGGAAACCACACCCGTGGCATCCGTGAAGGAAAAAAGCGACCTGAAGTTGGCCTATGTCGAGATTGACACCCTGATGGCTCAGTACCAGCTGTGCAAGGACTACAACGAAGTCGGCAACACCGAGGGCGAGAACATCCAGCGCACGCTGGCGCAAAAGCAACGTGCCCTGGAACAGCACTACGCCGCCGTTCAGCAGAAATATGAAAGCAACGGCTTCACGAGCCAAGCGGAACTGGAGCGTGCCCAGGCCAGCCTTCAGAAAGAGCAGCAGGAGTTGCAGGAACTGAACGCCCGGCTAACCAGCAGCTTCCAGGAGCAACAAATGAAATACACCGAGGAAATGCGCGACAGCATCCAAAAGTTCCTCAAGAGCTACAACAAAACGAAGAAATACGACATGATCTTCTCCAAGGCCGGCGACAACATCCTCTATGCCAACACGGCCTTCGACATTACCCAGGACGTTCTTAAGGGGTTGAACAAGCGCTATGTGCGTCGCCCTGAAATCGCGGCCAAACTCAAGAGCAAGGAGGCAAAGAAGGACGCCAAGAACAAGAAATAATCTTCGTACTACGATATTTTCCAACAAGCCGGGCACAACATCAGGTGTCCGGCTTGTTCGTTTGGAATAGCAGAATGACACCCAAACCCCACCATTTGCTGTCCTTATGACATTCCAAGATGAATCGACTCCGGACTTGTTCCAGAGCGGAAAACGGCCCGACCGTATGGGTTATAGATTCAAATATTAGTTTTCCGCAAAACAAAGCGTTGTTTTCACCCGAACAAATATTTGTTTTTGTGCGCTCATTCAGATGTTTTTCACCGACTTTTATGCCCCGGAGATACACCTCAAGTACCCAACGAACGAGGCTCAATCGTTGGGAAAGAAAGAAGAGGAATTTCAACAAACTGAAATACAGCAGTTTAAAAATAACGGTTTTTACGGGCTAAAAGAAATATTTTCGGGCAGCACCCAGAAAAAGCCCTCTTCGGAACGACAAGAAGTAAGCAAAAACATCTTTTCGCTTACTTCTTGTCGTTCCGAAGAGGGGACAATCAAAGAAAAAGGTTCATCCGGGAAAAGACAATCCCCTGATGAACCTGAATATTCAGAACCTATAGCCCAATCCCAGTTGGATCTGATGGCGATTGAGATTCACGTCCACGGGACGCAAACTCGCCGTCTGGTTGGCACTGTCGAAGGCATAGAAGTCTCCACGTTGGGCACGGAACTGGTAGGTCATATCCACATAGAAACCTTTGTGCTGATAGCCCATGCCGAGGGTTACTATCGAGGTGCCGCCAAGACGCATGTATTCCGTATTCGTGGCATAGTTCATGGCACGCGAGTCAATCTCGTACTGATCGAAACCTACTTTATCCTCATAGCGACTGCTGATGGCATTGTATCCGGCGCGCAAGGCAACGCTCTTGACAGGCTTGTACTCAACGCCCAGGCGCAGGGTGTGCTGCCCGCGAAGCGTATTGGACGTAAGCTGGTTCATCGCCACATCCCAGTCCAAAGTGCGGAATTGGTTGTGGTCGGGATCGTTTACATCCCAAGCGGGATAGCCCATCTTCGTTTTTCCGTAATTGGCAAACTCATACTCAGCACCCCAGGCAAACTTGCTTCCGATGGTCTGGCCCGCCTGAAGGCGCACCTTCCAAGGAGTGCGCAACGTGTACTCAAGATAGCTCTCCGGCTTATCACCGGCATTTAGGTTATAATGAGTGCTGTTGCTCAGACGGTACCATGTAGGCGTCTCCACAGCCAAACCCACACGGAAACTGTTGTAGGCAAACGGGCGTACGATAAAGCCCAACTTACCGTTGATGCCGGTACCTTCGATTTTTGTATCGTTATACAGGCTGTGATTCAGTTTGTCGTTTTTGTCAAATTCCCCGTATTCGCTCCAAGCCTCGTAGTCCAGGCGGTCGATACCCAAAGTGGCACCCCAGAAAAAACGGTCGCTCACATTCATGCTCACGTTCATGTCATAGCTCTTCAGTCCGCCACGCTGATGACGCGTATAGTTACTGTGGTCGGTATAAACGTCGTTGTAACGCGAAATCTTGCCATTGGCATCTATCTCCTGGGCAAAATAATAATTGTCGCCCGACGCATCCTGTGCACTGGGAAACATCGCCAATCCCGTTACGTTATTCGGAACGTCCTGCAATTTACCGTCTGCGCCGCGACGTGCTGATCCGTAGATATCCGTTGCCATCTGGGCCAACTGGGACATCTGAGAAGCACCGCCCAGACCATTCTGGTCCGCAAAGAATCCCTGGTTGAAGTTCAGTTTTTTCTGATAGTTAAAGGCAAAATTGACGAAGCGAATCTTATTGCCTCCGGAATTGAGGCTAAACACGGCACCGAACTGGTCAAAAGACGCCCGGTTGAGATTCTCGCCATAGGTGGTCTTGGAGTTGGAGTCCCAGCCATTACCATTCGGCATCACCACGCCAAAGCTCATACCCAAGTCGCTACGACGATAAAGGCCTATGCCCGCAGGGTTTGCGCTGATGGTACTTAAATCGGCGCCCAAGGCACCCATCGCACCACCCATGCCGACAAAGCGCGCAGTACCGTTCAGTTGGTCGTTCGCCGTAAGCTGGTCGTTGATATATGTGTTCTGCGCCTGTGCGCCCGCACCACAAAGTAGCAAGGCAGCAAAAGCTGAATTTCGCATTAGTTTCATTATCTTATGTATTATGTTATTACTTCCTCGAACTTAACGTCTGCCACCGCTACGGCTGCCTCCGCCAAAACTACCGCCGCCACCGCGACTGCCTCCGCCGAAGCTACCGCCTCCGCCACTACTTCCGAAGCCGCCGCCTGTGCTGCGACCGCTGCCAAAGCTGCCACTGGAGCGGGAACTGCCACCGGAACTGTTTCCTGAGCTACGCGTACTGCCTGAGGTGGTCATATTGCGCTGAGACCGCGTACTTGGCACATAGGAGCCTGACGAGCCTGTCGAACGACTGCCTCCGTTCATAGTTGCCGAACGACTGGAGAACGTGCCGCTACTGCGGTAGCCCGTAGAACGGCCACGGGAAGCGGCACTGCGGTCAAAGTCGATGCCACCACGTGTTGAAGCGCCACGGCTGGCAGAGTTAAACGTACCGCCTGTGTAACCACGCCTACTGCCATTGGCCAATGCCCCACCGCCACGGTGTCCGAAAGAACTGCCGCGACCACCCGAATAGACATAGCCGGGATAATAATGATGATGGTAATAGCCGGGGCCGTACCAACCGTAATAAGGTCCATAGTTCCAACCGAGGCCCCATCCCCAACCGCCGTACCAACCGCCGTAATAGGGGCCGTACCAGCCTGCATAATAGCTACGTGTGCGGTACCAGGGAGAAGTAAACCAGGGGTCATAGAACGGGTCAAACCAGGGATCGTACCAAGGGTCGTACCACCCGGCATAGGGCGTTACCACAAAGTGGAAACGGCTCAGGCGGTCTGTATAGCGATAATCCCGGTCGTCGTTCATTTCGGGAGCACGCTCCGCTTCTATCTCCTCCTCTTCCAGCGGCACCCAAACGCTCTGTCCTTTATCATCCGTCTGCAACTTCCATCGCATGCCCAAGGTGTCCGTCAGCGTAACCTCGTTTCGACGCCCGCGACGATTATATTCGTCAACGTCGAAATCGGCCTCGCTACGCTCGCGTATCACAACCTCAGACCCAGAGGACTGTTTGGCTACCTTATCCTTTTTCGAGGGGATGAAATACATGTCATCTTGCGCCGTGGAGGGCAAGCTTACTGCCGCAGCTGCTGCCAGCAGAAAAACTGAAAACTTTGCATTCATCTTTCTTACCATTTAAGTTTGTACAGCAAAAATAAAAAGATTTTGCAAGAAAGCAAAGGGGATTCTCCCAAAAGTGAGGGGAAAAAACCTATATTTGCAGAAACAATGACTATTTGTAAACAAACATGAAATATTTTGAACTGAAATTCAATCTTTTGCCCAACGACAGCCAGGATGCACGCGATTTGTTGGGCGCACTATTGGCAGAGGTGGGTTTCGAAACATTCACGGATTCTGAAAACGGCATAGACGCCTACATCCAACAGCCCCTATGGGACGAAGCCGCGGTCCAAAGCCTCATCACGGACTTTCCGATGGAGGTACGGATTTCCTATACACGCGCCGAAGCCGGCTATCAGAATTGGAACGAGCAATGGGAGGCTGAGGGCTTCGAACCCGTAAGCATCGCCAACGACATCTGTATTCACGACACACGGCACGACCCTTCCGCGGCAGCACGCTACGACATCACCATCAATCCGCGCATGGCCTTTGGCAGCGGCACCCACCCCACCACACAGATGATTCTTACGGAACTGCTGGGGCTTCCCCTTGAAGGCAAGCGCGTCATGGATGCCGGATGCGGCACGGGTGTCTTAGGAATCCTGGCCATGCAGCGCGGCGCAAGCCACATCCTCGCCTACGACATCGACGAATGGAGTACAGAAAATACCGAACTGAACTTCGCACTGAATGGGTTTCAACAAGTGGATATCCGACAGGGCGACAGCAAATGTGTACAAGGAGAGCGTGATTTCGACCTCGTTCTGGCCAATATCAACCGCAACATCCTCTTGGCGGACATGCCTGTATGGCAGCAAACCTTGGCACAAGGCGGCGAACTTTTGGTAAGTGGCTTCTACGAATCCGACGCCGATGCCGTACTGAACAAAGCGCGGGAGCTGGGCTTGGAAGAAAAAAGCCGTCGCATAAGCGACGGCTGGTGTCTGCTCCGCTTGGGAGCTTAATCTCGATTTCCGGAAAATAATCACTTTCCCTGGTGAACAGTCAGCTGGGGGAAGGGGAAGCCGATGCCCTGACGGTTGAACTCAGCATAGATGGTCTGCTGCACCTCAAAAAACACCGTCCAAAAGTCCGCTCCCTTGGCCCACGCACGTACCGTAAACTCAACGCTGCTGTCGCCCAATTTGCTCAATGCGACAAAGGGAGCACGGTCCGGATCGTTCGTAATCACTTTTTCGTGCTTGGTAACAATGTCCATCAGGACTTTCTTCACCTGTTCCGCATCCGAATCGTATTCCACGCCAACCGTGAAATCCACACGACGAAACTCACTGTTATAATTCACGATATTGCCACTGCTCAGGGCGCCGTTGGGCAAATAGATGCGCTTGTTATCGGGTGTGGTAATCAGTGTGTGAAAGATTTGAATCTCCGCAACCGTACCCGCCGTTCCCTGCGCCTCGATATAGTCCCCGACACGGAAAGGCTTCAACAAGAGCACCATCAAACCGCCGGCGAAATTCTGGAGATTGCCACTGAGCGCCATACCAAAAGCCAAACCGATGGAGGCTAACAGGGCGGCAAACGAAGTGGTATTGATACCCAGCGCACTAACCACGGTGATGAAGAGGAGCACCGTAAGCAGAATATTCACCAGACTCTTCAAAAAGCCTTGGATACTGGCATCAATGTTGCGTTTCTCCAAAACGCGAGCCAGAAAGTTATTGATCAGACGGATAAGGAACCGGCCTATGATATAGATAAAGACTGCCGCCAGAATGGCCTTGCCGGCTTCAATACCGAACGTAGTAAGCTTATCAATCAGGTTTCCAACAGCGCTGAAATCGCCCTGGATAACACCTTTGGCCGCCTCTGCCGCCTGTTCACTGGTCTCGCTGACTAGCGTAGAATCAATTTGAAGTAATGTCATTTGTAGATAATTAAAAATTAGATGAAGCGTGCAAAGGTACAACAAAAAAAGCAAACAACAAAATCTAAAACTGCCAACCGCGGAACAGGCGCCCGCTGCCACGCAATTCGGCACCAAAATAGAAGCCTACCTGCGTAGGTTGGTTGTAGGCCACATTCTGCGTTGTAATGCTTAGGCGATAGACAGGGTCGTGAAGGAAGGTATGAAAGCGGTAAGGCGTCTCGTGAGGCGTAACGTAAAGACGCAAATGACGGTTATCCGCAGTGCGCACAAGCACCTCCTCGCGCCAATCGCCCAACAAATCGCCCTGAAGACAAGGATTGCTCTTCGTTCCGTTATTGAACGAACAACCGTCCATCTCGAGCAAGACATCACAACGATGCGTAGTGGGGTTGTACTTCTGAACCTTTTCGTGGTCCAGCATTTCGCGCAACAGATCTCCATCCCACCATACGGCCATATTGATCGGAAGGCGTGCCAACGAATCTACCATTTCGCCTCGGAAGTTGCGAATACCGCCACTTGCCGAACTCCACATCTCCAGTCCGGGACTATCTTCCAACACATCTGCAGCCATACAACGACCTACGTCGTCCCTACTTGGCAATTGAAAGAGAATCTTCCCCGTAGACGCCTCGCGGAAAGAACTGCCATCGCGACGGTTTTCATGACAATCCCACACCTGCAAGGCATCGTTGAGGGGCAGAAAACTCGTGAGATGAAGTGCATCGCCATGCCCCATTCCCGTGGTGTACAGACCTGTTCCGTCGTCATTGACAGCCATAGAGCCGTAGATTATTTCGTCTCGCCCGTCTCCATCCACATCGCCCACACGCAGATTATGATTGCCTTGTCCCGCATAATGCTCACCTACCTGATCCGTATCGAACACCCATCTTTGCTTCAGCTCCCTACCATTAAAATCCCAGGCAGCCAGCACGGTGCGTGTATAATAACCGCGGCACATCACAACACTGGGATGAACACCGTCCAAATAAGCCACACATGCCAGGTAGCGCTCGGAACGATTACTGTAATTGTCGCCCCAATCCTCGCTACGACCCTGCCGGGGCACATAGGGCACCGTATGAACGGCCTTGCCCGTGCGACCGTCAAAGACGGTCAGAAACTCCTTTGCACCACGAATGAAACCGCCGCGCTGACCACGTCCGTCCTTACGGAACTCCTCCTTGGGATGGCTGGGGCTGTTGTACTCATTATTGTTTTTGATCCCCATTACCACACGATAGTCCGCCCCGGGATCACCAATCACCTTGCCTTTGCCGTCGATGGTACCGTCGCCTGTCTTCATGACCACCTCCGCGCGACCGTCGCCATCCAGGTCATACACCATGGGTTGGGTATAATGTGCACCCGACCTCACGTTGCGTCCCAAGTCGATGCGCCACAAAAGCGTACCATCCAGCTTATAGGCATCCACAAGCGTGTTGTTCGTAATACCGCTCTGGCTGTTGTCCTTGCTGTTCGAGGGGTCCCATTTCAGTACAATTTCCATCTGTCCGTCCCCGTCCAGGTCTGCCACAGAGGCATCATTGGCGTTGTAGTGCACCGCCTGGCCATCAGCCCCCACCTGATCGGCAGGCGTTTGAAGCGGAATTTCCACATAACCCAAGGGTGCGTGCTGGGGCACAGTCCACTTCCCTCGCGCAGCCTTTCCCTTGCCCCCTTGCAAGCACACTTCATAAGTGGCCTTGCCGTCATCGGATTGTGTATCCACCCACATCGTTGCTTGCCGCGCCGGCACGCATGCCACCCGGCGGCCGTTCTTATATATAAGGAAACTGGCATCCGGCGCGTCTGAACTGAGATAACGCCACTGCACCACGGTTTCAGTCTGCGAACGACGCACGGCAACCACGCCACGGTCCAACGGCTGCATTTGCATCTCGGAGAGCTTGTAATTCGTTTGTGCCATACCTTGTATGCAAAGACATGACAAAGCAAGAAGTAAGTTTGTTTTCATGATAAAAAATGTAACGATTACACGTATTTTTACGGGCGCAAAAATAAGGAAAATTACAGACACTTACAACGATTCCCGGTTTTTCTTTTTATCTTTGCACGCGCTAAGGCTAAGCTTTGGCGGAATTATTATTAACTTATTCATTTATGTACAACAAACACATCAAGCAGGCCTCCAGCCTCACTTGGCATCGCTACAGCCACAAGGGGTACAGCGTGTTTGCCAGTCTGGGCCGCCAGATACGCATCGGCGTACTGAGCGTTGCCACATTGGCTACCGTCAGTCCCGTATTGGCAGAAGAGACCTCCAAGGCGCACATCCATGAAGGAATGGGCGAAGACAAGGAACTGGAGACCATTACCGTGAGCGGTACGATGGCGCCACTGACCCGATTAGAGGCAGCACGCATCGTGAGTGTGATTACGCGCGCCGACATTGAACAGGCGGGTGCGCAGAGTGTAAACGACCTTCTGAAGCTGACCAGTTCCGTAGATGTGCGGCAACGCGGAGGCTTTGGTATCCAAACGGATATCAGTATCAACGGAGGAACCTATGAACAGGTAACCGTACTGCTGAACGGTGTCAACATCAGCAACCCTCACACCGGTCATCTGACCGCCGACCTCCCCCTTAGCGTTCTGGATATTGAACGCATAGAGGTTTTGCAGGGCGCTGCCAGCCGCATTTATGGCGGACAGGCCTTCGGAGGAGCAATCAACATCGTAACACGACAAGGCGCAGCGCGCAACCTTACCTTGGGCGCACAGGGCGGCAGCCACGGCACTGCCTTGGGCGAAGGACGTTTGAGTCTGTTTCACGGTCAGGTGAAACATCACATCAGCGGCAGCGGCGGACGCAGCGACGGCGGCACACTGAACGATGCCTGGAGCAAAGGCACAGCCTATTATCAGGGCGCGTTTTCCAACCAGGCGGCCGACGTGAACTGGCAATTCGGCTTCTCGCGCAAGGAATATGGTGCCAACACCTTCTACAGCGGTTCCAGCAACGACCAATGGGAGCAGAACGAACGCTACCTCATCAGCATCGGAGCCGAGACGAAAGGACGTCTGCACTTACTGCCCAGCGTGTACTGGAACCGCACTTACGACAACTACCAATGGCACAAAGGCACACCCAACAACAGCCATCAGTCCGATGTCTATGGCGCACGCTTAGGCAGCTACGTACAATGGAAAGCAGGCACTACGGCACTGAGCGCGGAAATCCGGCATGAGGGCATCCTGAGCAGTGCCTTGGGCACCCTCATGGACAGCACGGATTTCCAACGCGCACACGGTGCAGACAAACTGTACACCAAACAAGCGCAGCGCACAAACGTCAGCTATAATCTGGAGCATAACATCGTCCTCAACCAATGGACTATCAGTGCCGGTGTCTTGGCCAACTGGAACAGTTCCGTGAGCCATCGGTTCCGTTTCTATCCAGGGGCTGACATCGCCTACCGACCCACAGAGCGATGGAAACTGACACTGGGATACAACATGGGCTTCCGCCTACCCTCCTTTACCGACCTTTATTACAACAGTCCTGACATAACGGGCAACAGCCAACTGAAGGCCGAGGAGAACCACTCCCTTACCTTGGGGGCAAACTACCAACCCATCACAGGCGTGGGCGGAACCGTCAGTCTTTTCTACAGCCATGGGCGAAATATGATTGATTACGTCAAGACACGCTTTGGCGATGCGGCTCATGCCGATAACTTCACGCTGGACAATCTGGGCATAAGCACTGATTGGCGCGTAGACTTCCGCCAGCTTCTGGGACGAAGGTCTTTCCTGAACACTCTGACCCTTGGATATACCTACATCCATCAAGAGCGCGAAGGACGCTACGAGATCTTCACCAGCCTCTATGCCGGCGATTATCTAAGGCATAAGCTCACGGCCAGCCTGAACCACCGCATCTGGAATGCGCTGTCAGCCTCTTGGAACGTGCGTTACCAAAAGCGCATGGGCGACTATCAGGTTTATGAAGGCCTGAAAGCCACCAATGCCTTGCGTCCATACAGTCCATACGCCACGTTGGATTTGAAGTTGCAGTGGGTCAAGCCCACTTACGAGATCTTCGTACAGGGTACCAACCTGACGAACGTCAAATACCAGGACTTGGGTAATATCCCCCAGCCGGGAATTTGGGTGATGGCGGGTGCCAAATGGCATCTGGCGCTTTAAGGAAAACAGATTACAGGCTGTATCCTCCAACATGAAATGAAGCCCGAAAGTTTGATGTGTTCAACTTTCGGGCTTCTATTCCTAACAAAAAAAGAAAAAAAAGCAAAACTTATCTGTTCAAAAGTTCCTCCAGTTGGCGGACACTTTCCTTTACCTCCTGAAGCGAAGGCTTCATGTTCGAGAACCTACGAACCGCTTGTTCCAGTTCCTGCAACTTGAGCGTTTGCTTTTTTCGCATATATTCATCCCGCAGGATTTCTATCTTGTGAATGTTCTGTATCCCCTCCTTCAGGCTCTCAAACCGACGACTGGAACGATGACCGGGATAAACCACATAGGTGTCGCCCGGCGTGAAAAGCTTGAAACGCGTATCATACATGGGGTTTTCGGTCCAATTCATCCATGCCCAACGCAGGAAACCGTTGAAACCATTGGCCTTGGCACACAGAGGCAGATAAGCAGCCTCAACAGGCTCGTTGTTGGAACATAGATTGGGCATGGCATCGGGACAGGCAGTGTATGTGGTGGTAATCCAACCACGTTTGTCGCGCATCGCCATTTCCTCGGGCGTGAAAGACTGACCCCAAGCAATGCAGTAGTCATAGATCTTATCGGCAAGTTCCTTGTGATAGTTTCCCGCCAACGACATTTTAATGCCGGGTGCGGCTGACTGCGCTATGCGATAGGCATCAAGCATGGCATCCAATCCACGTTCGTCCATGGCTATGACGGCACGGTCGAACCAGCCCTTTGCCTTCAGATGGGCGGCAAAAGACTGGATAAAGGGTGTCCAAAGACTACGGTATTCGGGAGTTCCCGTGGTTGTACGCAGGCTCTCGGTACGCTGCGTTGCCTCGTCGAAATAGTTAAATGTCATGTCCCAGGGCACCATCGAGAAACAATTGATATTGCCATCAATGCCACAGGATGCCAGAAACTCCACCCAACGGTCGAACACGGTGTAGTCATACTCCCACGTACCGTCGCTCTTGCGCGTGGTGGCAATCATGGCATCAAACTTATCGTTGCTCTGCTCCCCCCATGGTTCGTAGAACAAGGTCGCAAAGGCGGTGCGCTGTCCGGCGTCGGCAAGCATTTTGATATAAGGACGCATGGCATCAAAATGATGTTTGCTCCAGGGGGTCAGCCCGTAATAGCGACTAACGGCATAGGGCTGCATCCAGAAATTGAGGTGAAACGTATCCGCCGGCTTCAGTATGCGTTTTGAGACGTTAAGCACGATATCAAAGTCCTGCCTCAACATCCCGTTTTCGGTCAGGCTTATCTTGACATTGTATTTTCCTGCTTTCAACTTCGCATCAGGCAATATGCTTAACCAAAAGGCGTTATAGATATCCCCACGGTCGGAAACAATCGACTCCTCGCCAATCACATCAGGCACCATCCACGACTGAATGGCGGTAGGATGATTGCCACACCCCCTGAAGTTGTCGGTAACGACACTTCTTAGAAAGTTGGCTTTGACATAAGGCAGAATCTTCTTGTCTCCTGAAACAACAAGTTTCAATGCTCCGTTGGTCAGACTGTCAAAAGGAATCTCAACGCCTTTTCCCTCCCCCCTCCACAGGTTGATCTGATGTTTTTGAGTAGAGAACACCGCTTTCTTAACGGGAGGCATCTTTTCCGTGCGCTGCGCAACAGCACGGTCTATCATGTATTGAGAACGGTCCACGCTCCCCTGAATGTCATATTCTCCAAATGTAATGTCTTGCAGCGAGAGGCTTTGAAAATCAATATCGTATCCTTCGTTTCCAAACCTCACCTCATACAATACGCCGATGCTGTCATTGGTCAGCATTTGCAAAGTGCTGTAACACGAACTCTCCTCCGTCAGGCGCAAGCCACGTTTCCATCCCTCCGCCAGTTTCTCGGGTGTGGCGTAATCGGCATACGTTGCCAGTTCCTTATAAAAGAAGCCGACACTGTCGCGGCGTGCACTTTGAGGCACGGTTTGCAGCGCCACATACAGAGGAGTCTGGTCCTTTGTCCGCACGGCAGGAACAATCAGAATATCACCGTTACAAGCATTCACCTGCCGTCCGGTCATGTTCTTCGGCATTACTTCTTTACCCCATTTGCCCGTGGCCTGCACCGGATCATCATAGGTAAAGATGTTAAAGCGCCGGCCACCGGCAGCATCTCTGCAACTCAGCAGCACGCTGCCATCAGGCAACTCGTCAACCTTTGATTCATCCTGAGCCACAGAGGGAGCAATGTTCGTCGCCCCCAAGGTATGCCAGGTTTCTCCGAAATCGTCCGAATAGATGACAAAAGTGCCGCAACGCGCCACACCGCGCTGACGGATAGGGTGAGCGATATAGAGGCGATAGTATCTGCCCGTTCGGATATACTTGCTTTGGGTTATCTTACCCGACGTAAGAAAGAGCCCATCTGCATTTCCACCGTTGGGTAACTTGCCATCATAGAGCGAATGGATCATTTCCGTAAGGTCTGTTCCCCCGTCCCATGTTTTTCCGCCATCATTGCTACGAAAGAAAACAGCACGCTGCGGATTATCGCGCGTAGCCCTTTGATAGCTTGTTTTTCCTGCCACACAGTGCAGGAGCACAGCATCCGAAGTGCGGTCGGCAACGATGCTCGGGTCGCCGTATGCCACTCTGACATCCTCCAAAGCATGTTCGTTGCCACGTGCAAAACAAACCGTATCGCTCCACGTGGCTCCATTGTCATTGCTGAAACTACCCACAACGTTAATCTGCCACAGCCCGTTACGGTTGTTCCACCCCACATCGGTCTTGCTTAATCTGAAGTCGCACGAAGCAATCAAAACTCCTTGGCGAGTCTGGGTAAGGGCAGGTATGCGGAAAGGCACCTTGCTTTGCGAAGTATTAAACACCGTAACAGCCTGGGATTTCCGTAAAGAAATCTGTTTCTTCGAAGCGGCCGAGGCAATGGCAGAAGTGCAGGCAAAAACTAAAAATAAAGAAAAAGCACGTTTAATCATTAGCATGTTGGAGAGCAATAATATTAAGGTTGGAAGACAAAGATACACAAATCATTTCTCGTGAGCAAACGGTTTTAAAGGGAATTGTGCCCTATAAAGTCGCAAGACGGGAAACACACATTATTCGGAAGAAAGAACACGGATTTCTATAACTTTCTGTCCGACACAATAACTTAGGTTAAGTTTTTTTGCTTATCTTTGCGCAAAATTGGCTGTATCGTGAATCGTTTCAAAACCTTGGTTATATTCCTGCTTCTGGGAGGCTTGGTGATGCCTCTCGGTGCAAAAGACTTTACCGTTGTGCTGGATCCGGGGCATGGGGGCAAAGACGCCGGTGCCATTGGTTTCATCTCGAAGGAAAAAGACATTGTGCTAAAGGTAGCCTTGGAATTGGGTCGCCTGCTGAATGCCAACATGGCGGATTGCAAGGTAATATACACCCGCAACACCGACCGCTTCATCCCCCTCGACGAGCGGGCAAGAATAGCCAATCGCAACAAGGCCGACTTGTTCGTAAGCATCCATGTCAACAGTACCGCAGCAGGTCGCAAAGGGACAACGGCGCGTGGCACGGAGACCTTCACGTTAGGTATGCACGTGGCAGCGGAGAACCTGGCCGTAGCCAAGAGAGAGAACAGCGTGATTACCATGGAGAGCAATTACGAAGAGAAGTACGAGGGCTTTGACCCCTCGGTCAGTGAGAGCTACATCATCTTCGAACTGATGCAGGACGAATACATGAAGCAGAGTGTGAATCTGGCCGATCTTGTGGAACGTCAGTTCAAATCCCATGCGGGACGTCAAAGCAAAGGTGTAAAGCAGGCCGGATTCCTGGTACTCAAAAACACCTCGATGCCTGCCGTACTAATTGAATTGGGCTTCATCAACAATCGTCAGGAAGAGCAATTCCTGAATACCAGCGACGGAGTGGCAAAAATGGCGCGCAGCATCTACAATGGCATTAAAAGCTACCGAGAATATAACCATTGATACAACTTCAAACCCACTAAGCAAATAACAACACTATATGAGAAGAGAAGTAAAAATCGGACTTACCGGCATTTGTGCCCTGGTCATGCTGTTTTTCGGCATCAAATTTCTCAAAGGCAGCAACCTGTTCCAAAGGACACAGACCTACTACATTTCCTTCAAAAACGCGAAGGGACTGTCCAAGAGCAGCGCAGTGTTCGCTGACGGATACAACATCGGTGTGGTCGGGAATATAGAATATGCCAAGCCTGGCAACGTAATTGTAAGTATCGACGTTAATCCCGGAGTCAAGATTCCTCACGGCACACTGGCACGCTTGGACGAAGCCGTACTGGGCGGATGCACACTGAACCTGACCATGGGCACTAATCCCGACAACTGTTTCGCTCCCGGTGATACGCTGTTGGGCAGCGAGGCAAACGGTCTGATGGGTGCCGCCGCCGACCTTATGCCACAAGCCAAGCAGATGCTCTCGCACGTGGACACCTTGGTAATGGCCTTGAACATGCTGGCTGCCAATCCCAACCTGCCCGTTATTCTGGAGAATACGCGCCTGATTACGGAGAACCTGAACCAAAGCACGCAGCAGTTGGACAAACTGCTGGCAAACGACCTGCCCCAACTGACACGAAGCCTAAAGAGTTCAGCCACCAATTTGGACACCATCACGGGGAATGTCGCTCAAGTGGACTTAAAAGGCATGGTCAGCAAACTGGATAAGAGCATTGCCGACCTGAACGAGACAACCGCCAAACTGAAAAACCCCGACAACAACATAGGACTACTCTTGAACGACACCGCCCTCTATGGCAACCTCAACTCAAGCGTACAGAACCTGAGCGTACTGCTGGAAGACATCAAAAAAAACCCCAGCCGCTATATCAACGTTACCGTCTTCGGGCGCAAGCAGAAAAACAACTAAAAAAGGAATCCACAAGTTGAGTACGGCTCCACAGCAAAGCAAACTTTGGCAACGTTGTCTTGATATATTCAAGGCCAATGCCGACGAGACCACTTACAATGGCCTCTTTGCCGGCATTGTCTTTGACACGCTGGATGAGGCGGAGAATATTATCACATTGCGAGTTAGGAGTAACTTCATTGTGGAACAACTGGAGAGCAATCCCAAGCTAAAGACTTTGCTGTATCGCGTTGTCTGGCATGCCTTTGGCGATAGCATGAAGATACGCTACCGCGTACTGACAGACAGCACCCAGGGCATCACCACCGATGTAGAAGGCCTGGCGGGCACTATTTCGGAAGGTAAGGTGAATACCCGTACAATGAAAGTGTCCGAGACCGTTGCCAGCGACCTGGATTCACGCCTCAACGAGCAATACACTTTCGATACTTTTATTGAGGGCACAGGCAATAAGCTCTTGCGCTCCGTAGGCATGAGCATTGCTCACGACTTGCGTCAGGACACATTCAACCCACTCTTTGTCTATGGCGGATCGGGTGTGGGCAAGACCCACTTGGTAAACGCTATCGGCGTACAGGTAAAGCGCAATTTCCCCGAGAAGCGTGTGCTCTACATTACGGCCCACGACTTCAAGGTGCAATATTCCACCGCCGGTGCCCAAAACCGCATCAATGATTTCATCTATTTCTATCAGACCATCGATGTGCTCATCATTGATGACATTCAGGAAATATCCGCCAACTACAAGACACAAGGAGCTTTCTTCAACATCTTCAACCACCTGAAGATGAATGGAAAGAAAATCATCATGACCAGCGACACGGCTCCCGCCGACATGCCGGGAATGGAGGAACGCCTCATCACGCGCTTCAAATGGGGACTTTGTACGGAATTGGAACGCCCCGACCAAGAACTTTGCCGAAGAATACTTTTAAATAAGATTCAGCAGGACGGTCTGGTCATTAGCAATGATGTGGTTGACTATATCTCCGAAAACATCATTTACAGTATCCGCGACCTGGAGGGTGTCCTGAGTTCACTGATGGCCTATTCACTGGCCTACAACCGCGACGTTGACCTAAGCATTGCCAAAAGAGTCATTGACAACACCCAGAAAAGGCAGAAGAAGGAAATCACCGTTGAACTGATCATGGAAAGTGTCTGCCGCTATTTCAACGTCAGTCAGGAAGATGTCATGAGCCAGACACGCAAGGGGAATATCGTGCTGGTGCGTCAACTGGCCATGTTTCTGGCCAACCGCTTTACAAAACTCACCGTAAGCAAGATAGGACTATACATAGGAGGCCGCACACACGCTACCGTGCTTCACAGCATCAAGCACATCCAGGCACACATGAACGAGAGTGAAACCTTCCGCCAACAAGTAAACGAAATTGAGGAAGACCTGAAACACTGAATAATATGAGCCATACAACACTGACAGAACTTCTCAAACATCGCGCCACAATACGCAAATACACCCACCAGGACATTGACCAGACTCTGTTGGACGAACTTCTTGAAATGGCCGCCCGCACCCAAACGATGGGCAATCTGCAGCTTTACAGCGTTGTTGTTACGCGCAGCGAAGAGGGCAAGCAACGCCTTTTGCCCATTCATTTCAACCAACCCATGGTGGGTGAAGCACCCGTCGTACTGACTATTTGTGCCGACTTCCGACGCGTTACGCGTTGGTGTCAGGAGCGACAAGCCAGTCCCGGTTACGACAACATGCTCAGTTTCATGAATGCTGCTTCAGACGCTCTTCTTTACACCCAGACCCTGAGTACCCTGGCAGAAGCCAAAGGCTTGGGTGTTTGCTATCTTGGCACTACCATCTACCAATGCAAGGCACTGATTGACCAGCTCCACCTGCCTCAACTCGTAATGCCCATAGCCACGCTGACCCTTGGATGGCCTGCTGAAAAACCTTCTTTGAGCGACCGACTTCCTCTGGAAGGGTTTGTGCACAATGAGGTCTACCAAGACTATACGGCAGAAATCATCGACCGAATCTATACGCCTAAAGAACAGCTGCCCGAGAACCAGCATTTCGTGGCAATCAACGAGAAGCAAACGCTGGCCCAAGTGTTTACCGATTTGCGCTATCGCAAGAGCGACAACGAGGTCTTGAGTGACGCCCTACTGACCGCCCTCACCCGCCAAGGTTTCCTAAAAGAGGAAGTAGAGGTGCGCCCCACAGAATTAGATTGCGACGTTGTACGCTTCCAAAACAAGAAAGAGAAATGGGTGGCTTTCGTGGGTCTGAAAGACGGACGTCCCTACGAAATCTTTACAGGTCTGATGGACGACGAAGAGGGTATCGTATTGCCCAAGAGCGTAACGAACGGGAAGATTATCAAATCCAAGAACCCCGACGGAACCACACGCTACGACTTCCAGTTCAAAAACCGGCGGGGATACAAGACAACAGTTGAAGGACTCAGCGGTAAGTTCAACAAAGAATATTGGAACTACGCAAAGCTTATCAGCGGTATCCTGCGTTACCACATGCCCTTGAAGAACGTATTACATCTGGTCGGTTCGCTTTCGCTGGATGACGAAAACATCAACACATGGAAAGTGGGCGTTGAACGTGCCCTGAAGAAGTACCTGCCTGACTACAACGAATCCACAGAAAATGAAGATAATAATTGACCGCCAGCGAATATTCGCCCGTCATGGCGTGCTGCCTCAGGAAAGAGAAGTGGGCGCTTATTTCGAGGTATCGGCCGAAATTGACACTCCACACAATCCCAACCTTGTAACCGACGAACTGAAGGACACCATCAGTTATGCCGATGTCGCCCATATTATCAAGGAAGAGATGAACCAACCCAGCCAGTTGCTTGAACATGTGGCATGGCGCATGGCACGCAGGATCCTGAAGGACTTCTCCGCCGCGCAACGCGTAAGAGTTCGTGTAATGAAAGAAAATCCGCCCATGGGCATTGAATGTAAAGGGGCAGGAGTAGAAATAACACAAGAGAGAGACTAAATTAGTCTCTCTCTTGTGTTTAGAAGAGTGTATTTTAAACGGATAACACTTTTAAAACTCACTTTTTTTTATTATCTTCGCAGCTGGAAAGTTCACCCAAAAAACAAATTTACTATTTCAAAGATGGAGCATTTAGGTCTTGGTTTGCAGCTAATGATTGTTGGCATGCTTACAGTTTTCACAATCTTGCTTATTGTTATATGGGGAGGCAAGCTCCTTATCACAGCAGTCAACAAGCTCGCCCCTGAGGAAGAGCTAAAGCCAGTCAAGAAACAGTCCCCGACTCCCATTCAGGACATAGACGCCACAACGATGGCCGTACTGGAACAGGTGGTAAGTAAAATCACTGGCGGCAAAGGCAGCGTGAAGAGTGTGAAGAAAGTTTAATTGGAATTTTAAGGAAAAAGATAAAGACACTATGAGAGAAGTAAAATTCAGTCTGCTGTTCCGCGACATGTGGCAGAGCGCGGGCAAATACCAACCCCGTGTTGATCAGTTGTTGAAAGTGGCTCCCGCCATCATCCGCATGGGATGCTTCGACCGCATAGAAACAAACGGCGGAGGCTTTGAACAAGTAAACCTGTTGTTCGGCGAGAATCCTAACACGAGCGTACGCCAGTGGACAAAGCCTTTTCATGAGGCCGGTATTCAAACACACATGCTCGACCGTGCTCTCAACGCCCTGCGCATGAGCCCATGCCCACAGGACCTTCGGAAACTTTTTTATAAGGTAAAGAAAGCACAGGGAACAGACATTACGCGAATTTTCTGCGGACTGAACGACCCTCGCAATGTAATCCCCTCGATTCAATACGCCAAGGCGGCCGGCATGATTGCCCAAGCCAGCCTGTGCATTACCCACAGTCCTATCCACACTGTGGAATACTACGTCAACCTGGCTAAGACCTTTATCGACGCCGGTGCTGACGAGATTTGTCTCAAGGACATGGCCGGCATCGGCCGTCCCGTAAGTTTGGGCAAGATCACCGAAGGCATCAAAGCCTATAACAAGGACATCATCATCCAATATCACAGCCATGCAGGCCCCGGTTTCAATGTGGCTTCTATCCTGGAGGTAGCCAAGGCGGGCTGTGATTACATTGACACAGGCATGTCTCCCCTTTCATGGGGTACAGGCCATGCTGATATCATCACCGTACAGGAGATGCTGAAGGATGCCGGTTTCAAGGTGAAGGAGATTAACATGGAGGCATACATGGAGGCACGCACCCTCATCCAGGAGATGTGCGATGATTTCCTTGGCTACTATATTCCAGAACAGAATCACCTTAACAACTCGCTCCTGGTGAAACCCGGTCTGCCGGGTGGCATGATGGGTTCGCTCATGACCGACTTGGCTGACAACCTCAAAAGCCTGAATAAATGGAAGGTGAAGAACAACCAGCCTGAACTGACTACAGACCAAATTCTGGTAAAACTCTTCGACGAGGTGGCATACGTATGGCCCAAGGTAGGCTATCCCTGCCTGGTAACCCCATTCAGCCAATATGTAAAGAATCTGGCCTTGATGAATGTCATCCAGATGGAGAAAGGCAAAGAGCGTTGGAGCATGATTGCAGATAATATTTGGGATATGATTTTGGGCAAGAGCGGTCAGCTTCCCGGCCCCGTAGCACCCGAGCTTATCGAAATGGCCAAAGCAGAGGGACGCGAGTTTGAAACGAGCGATCCCCAAAGCCATTACCCCGACAATCTGGAGGATTACAAAGCCAAGATGCTTGCCAATGGTTGGGAACTGGGCGAAGACAACGAGGAACTCTTTGAATATGCCATGCACCCCTCTCAATACGAAGCCTACAAGAGCGGCAAAGCCAAGGCGGATTTTGAGCAGGACCTGGCGGAACGCAAAGCGAAGAAAAATACTCCCGCCGCAGGAGCAGAACTGCCCAAGACCATTACCGTAAGCCTAAACGGCCAGAACTATCAAGTAAACATCGCCTACGGCAACGAAGTTCCCGAGACAACGTCTGCCAACAATATTAGCAACGCTCCCAAAGGAGAAGGTGAAGAAATTCAGGCTCCTCTGGAAGGTAAGTTCTACCGCGTAAAAGACAGTCAGGAACAGCCCAAAAACGTGGGTGATGCTGTAAAAACGGGCGACGTGCTTGGCTACATTGAAGCAATGAAGACCTACAACGCCATCCGCGCAGACTTCGACGGTGTTCTCACGGAAATCTCGGTTAACAGCGGAGATGCCGTAGAGGAGGATGATGTCATCATGAAGATAGCAAGAGCATAGTTGCGTAGCCGAACAAGACAGAACAAAAACAAACATGAAATAAAACAACTATGATATTTGAGATTCTTGACAAGCTATATGCGATGACGGCGTTCCAGGCCATAGCCGAGAACCCCTTGTTCATTGTCATGTACCTGCTTGCCTTTACCCTGCTTTATTTGGGCATCGTGAAGAAATATGAGCCGCTATTGCTCGTCCCTATTGCTTTTGGTGTACTCATTGCGAACTTCCCCGGTGGTGGTATGGGCGTAACCCAAGCCGACAGTGCAGGAATGGTTGAGTTCATAAAAAACGGCACACTGGTAAAGAAAGACATCTACGAGATGCCACTCCACGAAATCGCCCACGATCTGGGTCTGATGAATTACCTTTATTACGCATTGATAAAAAGCGGACTGCTCCCTCCCATTATCTTTATGGGTGTTGGCGCGCTTACAGACTTTGGCCCCATGCTCCGAAACCTCAAACTGGCTATCTTTGGTGCTGCCGCCCAGATGGGCATCTTCGCAGTTCTCCTTGTAGCGCTTCTGTTTGGGTTCACACCCCAGGAGGCCAGTTCGCTGGGAATCATCGGCGGTGCGGACGGCCCCACAGCCATCTTCACGACCATCAAATTAGCCCCTCACCTGCTTGGCCCCATTGCTATTGCGGCTTACAGTTACATGGCGCTCGTACCCGTCATCATTCCCCTCGTGGTAAAACTGACTTGTAGCGAAAAAGAGCTGCGCATCAACATGAAGGAACAGGACAAGCTCTATCCCGATGCCCTGCAAATAAAAAACATGCGTGTTTTGAAGATTGTGTTCCCCATTGCCGTTACCACGATTGTGGCTATCTTCGTACCAACGGCGGTAAGCCTGGTGGGCATGCTGATGTTCGGTAATCTTGTAAAGGAAATTGGCAATGACACCGGTCGTCTGTTCGACGCAGCCAGCAACGGCATCATGAACGCAGCCACCATCTTCCTGGGTCTCTGTGTGGGAGCCACAATGACGGTGGATGCTTTTATCAACGTTCAGACATTGGGCATTGTTGCCGGTGGCTTCTGTGCCTTTGCCCTCAGCATTGCTTCCGGTATTTTCATGGTCAAGGTTTGGAATGTCTTTGCCAAGAAGAAGATCAACCCGCTCATTGGAGCCACAGGACTCAGTGCCGTACCTATGGCAAGCCGTGTGTGCAACAATATTAGCACGCAATACGACCCAAAGAACCATGTCCTGAACTACTGTATGTCCAGCAATATCTCAGGCGTTATCGGAAGCGCAGTGGCAGCAGGTGTGCTCATCAGTTTCCTGGGATAACTTCCACCATAACAAGCATAGAGGGCAGTCCCGAACCAGGGGCTGCCTTTTATTTTGCCAACAATTTTGCCATATCTAAAAAACTAACTATCTTTGTATATATTAGAAGCAAACTATACGGAATACAACGATGAGCAACCAAAGGTATATCATGCGTGGTGTGAGCGCCGCCAAAGAAGACGTGCACAATGCCATTAAAAACATTGACAAAGGCCTCTTCCCCCAGGCTTTCTGCAAAATCATTCCTGACATTCTGGGCGGCGACCCCGACTACTGCAACATCATGCACGCAGACGGAGCCGGCACAAAGAGTTCGCTTGCTTACATGTATTGGAAAGAAACGGGTGATTTGGACGTGTGGAAAGGCATTGCACAGGATGCTTTGGTGATGAATACCGACGATCTGCTGTGCGTTGGTGCTGTGGACAACATCCTTGTATCAAGCACCATTGGCCGTAACAAAATGCTCATCCCGGGCGAGGTCATCTCGGCCATTATCAACGGTACAGACACCCTGATGCAAGAACTTCGCGAAATGGGTATCGGCATCTACGGAACCGGTGGCGAAACGGCTGATGTCGGCGACCTCGTGCGTACCATCATCGTAGACAGCACGGTAACATGCCGTATGCGCCGTAGCGATGTCATCGACAATGCGAACATTCGTCCTGGCGATGTAATCGTAGGCTTATCAAGCACCGGACAAGCCACCTACGAAACGCGATACAACGGCGGCATGGGCAGCAATGGCCTCACCAGTGCCAGACATGACGTATTCTGCAAATATCTTGCAGAGAAATACCCCGAGAGTTACGACCACATGGTCCCCCAAGAGCTGGTTTACAGCGGCAAGTACATGCTTTCGGATGAAGTGGAAGGCAGTCCCGTTAATGCCGGCCAACTTGTCCTTTCTCCCACTCGCACCTATGCGCCTGTCATCAAGCGCCTGTTAGACGACCTACGCCCCCGCATCCATGGTATGGTACATTGCACAGGGGGTGCCCAGACCAAGGTGCTGCACTTCGTGAACGATAACTGCCACGTCATCAAGGACAACCTTTTCCCTATCCCTCCCCTCTTCCGTGCCATTCAGGAGCAGAGTCAAACGGACTGGAGCGAAATGTACAAGGTGTTCAATATGGGACATCGCATGGAAATTTACGTCAGCCCCGAGGACGCCCAAAAGGTAATAGACATTTCCAAGAGCTTCAATATCGATGCCCAAATCATCGGCAGGATTGAAGAAGGCAAAAAAAGCCTGACCATCAAGAGTGAATTTGGAGAGTTCAACTACTAATAAGACAGAAGATGAAACACACTCCCATAAAGAATATCACAACAAAAGACTGGTGCTTCTCATTCTCCTACCTCTTTTGTGCCATCCTGCTAGGGAATTTTGCCTTCAGGGCTATTCTTGACCAAAGTTATCTCCAAGGGTTTCTTTTGCTTTTGGGCTTTCTGGGATGGGGATTACATTACCTTCGTCACGCAAAATATCTAAAAAACAAGAACGCATGATGTTTCGCTATGCGAAATTCATCTCATTTCTATGGCAGAAGAAAATAACATATTACAAAAGCTGGAGGGACTCGTAAGTCGCTTCGAAGAAGTATCGACCTTAATCACCGACCCCAACGTGATTGCGGACCAAAAACGTTACGTCAAGCTCACAAAAGAATACAAGGACCTCAGCAAAATCATGGAGGCCCGCAAGCATTATATGGGGCATCTGCAAAACGTCAAGGACGCTAAAGAAATGCTCTCCATTGAAGAGGATGCAGAAACAAAGGAAATGCTGCGCGAGGAGCTAAACGCCAGCGAGGCCGCATTGCCTCTGCTGGAAGAGGAAATCAAGCTACTCCTCTTGCCCAGCGACCCCGAAGACGACAAAAACGTCATCATGGAAATTCGTGGTGGAACAGGTGGCGACGAAGCGGCACTCTTTGCAGGCGACCTTTTCCGTATGTACTCGAAATACATAGAATCCAAAGGCTGGAACATGGCTGTATCCAGCTTTACGGAGGGTGCTGCGGGCGGATACAAAGAAGTTATTTTCAGCGTAACCGGCGAAGGGGCTTACGGTATCCTGAAATACGAGAGTGGCGTCCACCGTGTGCAGCGCGTGCCCGCAACGGAAACGCAAGGACGTGTACACACATCTGCCTCCACGGTTGCTGTATTGCCGGAAGCCGAGGAATTTGACGTGGAAATCAACGAGGGAGCCATCAAGTGGGACACCTTCCGTTCCAGCGGCGCAGGCGGTCAGAATGTGAACAAGGTGGAGTCCGGCGTGCGCGCACGCTATATGTGGCGCAATCCTTTCACGAACCAGGACGAGGAAATCCTGGTGGAGTGTACCGAAACACGTGATCAGCCCAAGAACAAGGAGCGTGCCCTGGCTCGTCTGCGTACCTTCATCTATGACAAGGAGCATCAGAAATACATGGACGATATTGCCAGCCGCCGAAAGACGATGGTATCCACAGGCGACCGTTCTGCCAAGATACGCACCTACAACTATCCCCAAGGACGCATCACCGACCACCGCATTGGCTATACCATCTACAATCTGCCTGCCTTCATGGACGGCCAGATTCAGGATTGTATTGACCACCTTATCGTGGCGGAGAACGCCGAGCGCATGAAGGAAGCTGAACTATAATCTTCTCTTTGAGAATAAAATCAAGTGAGTCATGATAGAAAGTATTAAGAACAACATCCGTCAAGTGTTTAGTTCAGAGAATCTGAAACAGATGCTCCGTCGGTTTCCTGTGGCATTTGCCTGTCTAACCGGAGTAACAATTTGGCTCGTCATCAACATCCTTATTGAGTACAAAATGGGTGAGACAGAGGGCAAAGTGGTGTACTACCTCTACACGGCTTCCTTATTGGATATCGCCCTACGCCTTTGGATGGAAACATCTAAAACAAAATTTCGGTATGTATGGTACTGCCTGGCGCATTTGCTTTGGATGGGCAACACCGCTTGGCTGATAAGAATGGGAACGTTAGCCACTGCAACCATTATCGGTAACGGAGCTGCGCTGTTTGCTATTGCCGCTGCCGTGCTCGTTGGCTCATATTGGAAAAACGACAATGATAGTGCTTTCTTTCATTTCTCAACGCACATAATCACCTTAGCCCTGCGAGCCATCCTCATCGGGCTATTACTTATGGGCGGCATCAGTTTGCTATATCTGATGTTGAATACTTTATTCAATATCAACATCAGCGACAAATGCTATTTTATAACATGGTTGGTATGCTGTTGGATTTCCGCTTGCTACATTCTGATCAGCCTCCCCCAAGACCACCGGCCTTTCGAAAATCCCAACACACCCAACCGCTTTGGGTACGGATTGGGACGTTTCGTATTTCTGCCCCTGGTGTGTACCTACACGGTAGTCCTTTATGTTTATCTTCTGCGCATCCTCTTTACGCTAACATTGCCTCAAGGGGGTGTCGTATGGACCGTGATTATTCTTATTGCAGGTCTATTGGCAACCATACTACTGCTCTATCCCAAACGAACAACCGGAGAGACTCCGCAAGTGATTGAGACAGCCATCACATGGCTCCCCCGATTGGCACTGCCGTTAGTCCTTCTGATGAGCGTCGCTATTGCCCGACGTATCAACGACTATGGCGTAACGGTTGCACGCCTCTATGTCGTTGCCTTAAACCTTTGGTGTTATTTTGCTATCATCTATCTCATTGCCACACGCGCAAAGCGAATCAAGATGTTGCTTACAAGTTTCTCCATCGTCTTTCTACTTACCAGTATCGGATGGCAGAACCTTACAAACATAACGAGCAAGGTGCTGCAAACACAACTTACCTCCGCCTTTGTCAAAGCCAAGCCTCAAATGAAACTGCCTATGGACCAGAAAAGCTTGCAGAAATGGGTGGATATCGCACCAGCGGAAGAAGGCAAACAAGTCATAAGCAAGCTGTTCTACCTAAAGGGTATAGATGAACAAGCCTTTGGGCAGTTTGTACACTCCAGTGTGAGTAGATACGAAATAGAACTCAAGGACAGTACATCCTCTATCCGTTATTCTATCAGTTTCTCGTTAGCCTCAGATACGCAAATCAACATCCCCAAAGGCTACCGCCACATGCATGTGGTATCATTTGACTTGAAACTAAACCATGCAGATATCCTTGCCGGCAAGGTGAAGGTGAACGACACCTATCAGGGGAAAAAGATTAACGCCACGCTTGATTGGAACGAAATCAAGAGGCTGGACGGATTGGAAGTCAAGGAACAAAACAAGCAGCAACCGATTGCCTGCCAGGTGAATGATTCTACAATGATCCTCATCAACGATGTATGGATAGTCTATGCTGCGGATGATTCCTCTGACAGACGGGATGGCTACATCAATGGCTGGATGTTCACAAAATAAGACAAGAATACATACGTTAATATTATAAATATGACGAAACAAGAGCTACTGAACAACATCAAGCGGAAACGGAGTTTCCTTTGCGTTGGATTGGACACGGATATAAAGAAAATACCTCAGCACCTTCTCTCAGAAGAAGACCCCATCTTCGCTTTTAACAAAGCCATAATAGATGCGACGGCACCTTTCTGCATTGCCTACAAGCCCAACTTGGCCTTCTACGAGAGTCTGGGCGTAAAGGGATGGATTGCTTTTGAGAAAACCGTCAAATACCTCAACGAGAACTATCCGGACCAATTCATTATCGCTGACGCGAAACGCGGAGACATTGGCAATACAAGCGCAATGTATGCACGCACATTCTTCGAGGAATGTCAGTTGGATGCCGTTACAGTAGCTCCCTATATGGGCGCAGACAGCGTAACACCTTTCTTGGGTTACGACCGCAAGTGGGTGATTCTGCTGGCTCTGACCAGTAACAAAGGCAGTCAAGATTTCCAGTTGACGGAGGATGTGCAAGGAGAACGTCTTTTCGAGAAGGTACTGCGCAAAAGTCAGGAATGGGGCAACGACGAACAAATGATGTACGTCGTGGGTGCCACGCAAGGCAAGGCTTTTGCCGATATACGAAAGATTGTGCCTACACACTTCCTCTTGGTACCCGGCATCGGCGCACAGGGAGGCTCATTAAGCGAGGTATGTCAGTATGGCATGACTCATGAATGTGGCCTTATCGTAAACAGCAGTCGAGCCATTATATATGCCGACGCATCGGAGCACTTTGCCAAGATAGCTGCGGAGAAAGCCAAAGAGGTGCAACAGGAAATGAGTGTTGAATTGCAAAAGGCAGGCTTGATTTAAAAATACATATCTGATATGGTTGTCAATGTTCAAAAAAAACCATGTCGGAAAAAATAACATAAAATGGAATTCAGTGCAGAAATGATTGCAGGCCTTGTGGAGGGCATCGTCGAGGGCGACCCCAAGGCAACAGTAAATGACTTTGCAAAGATAGAAGAGGGACGTCCCGGATGTATCAGTTTCCTCGCCAATGATAAATACGCTCACTATCTTTACGAGACAGAGAGCAGTATTGTGCTTATCAACAAGGACTTCAAAGTACAAGGCGAGGTAAAAGCAACGCTCATTCGTGTTGATAACGCTTACGAAACGGTAGCCAAGCTCCTGACTATTTACGAGAGCATGAAACCCAAGAAAACAGGCATCGACCCCTTGGCCTTCATCTCCCCGACCGCCCAAATCGGCGAGGGATGCTACATCGCACCCTTTGCTTATATTGGAGAAAACGCCACGATTGGAAAGGGAACCGCCATCTATCCCCATGCCGTTGTCTATGACGGGGCCAGCGTAGGTGAAGACTGCATCCTCTATCCCAACGTAAGCATCTATCACAAATGTAAAATAGGCAACCGTTGCATCATTCACTCCGGTGCTGTAATCGGCGCCGACGGCTTCGGCTTTGCACCTACGCCTGAGGGCTATGAGAAGATTCCGCAAATAGGTATTGTAACCATTGAAGATGACGTTGAAATCGGTGCAAATACCTGCGTCGACCGTTCCACTATGGGTTCGACCTACGTCCGCAAGGGCGTAAAACTTGACAACCTGGTACAGATTGCCCACAATGACGAAATCGGCTCACACACAGTCATGAGTGCCCAAGTGGGAATTGCCGGCAGCACGAAGGTGGGCGAATGGTGTATGTTTGGCGGACAGGTAGGAGTGGCAGGTCATGCTACGATTGCAGACCGCACCAGTGCGGGTGCCCAATCCGGTATTCCCAACTCTGTCAAGAAACCGGGAACATCCATCATGGGTGCCCCTGCCATTGACTACATGGATTTCTGGCGTTCCAGCGCTGTCTTCAAGCAATTGCCTAAGCTGAACATTACCGTAACACAACTAAAAAAGGAGATTGAAGCATTAAAACAAGCATTATCAGAGAAAGCATGACAAATAAACAAAATACATTGGCGGGAAGTTTTTCACTGAGCAGCAAAGGCTTGCACACGGGTCTTGACCTGACCGTAACCTTCAACCCCGCTCCTGAGAACTACGGCTACAAGATCCAACGTATTGACTTGGAAGGCCAACCTATCATTGATGCCGTCGCCGAAAATGTCGTGGAGACTACCCGCGGTACCGTACTTGCCAAGCGTGATGCCAAAGTGAGTACGGTTGAGCACGGTCTGGCAGCCCTATATGCCATGGGCGTGGATAATGTGCACATCACCGTTAACGGTCCCGAATTTCCCATCCTGGACGGCAGTGCCATCATGTACGTAGAGCAAATCAAGAAAGTGGGCATTCAGGAACAAGAAGCCCACAAGGACTTCTACGTCATCAAGCATAAGATGGAGTTCAAGGATGAGGCGACGGGCAGCTGTATCACGCTTCTGCCCGATGAGGAATTTTCCATTACCGCCATGATTGATTTCCAATCGAAGTTCATCAGTTCTCAGTTTGCTACTTTGGATGACATGAATTTGTTCGAGAAAGAGATTGCCGCAGCAAGAACCTTCGTTTTTGTACGCGAGATAGAGCCTCTGTTGATGGCAGGATTGATCAAGGGCGGAGACCTGAACAATGCGGTTGTCATTTACGAGAAACAGACCACGCAGGAAAACTTGGACAAATTGTGTGACCTGACAGGCGCTCCCCATCACAACGCCGAAGAAATGGGGTATATTCAGAACAAGCCTCTGGTGTGGGAAAATGAGCCGGCCCGTCATAAGCTGTTAGACATTGTAGGCGACATGGCCCTCATTGGCAAGCCCATCAAAGGACGCATCATTGCAACGCGTCCCGGACACACCATTAACAACAAATTCGCACGCCTCATGCGCAAGGAGATTCGTCAGCATGAGGTACAGGCACCCCATTACGACCCTACCCAGCCCGCACTTATTGACAACCGTCGCATCCAGGACATGCTGCCCCATCGCTATCCCATGCAACTGGTAGACAAGGTTGTAGAAATCAAGAACGGTGTCATCGTGGCCGTAAAGAACGTAACAGCCAACGAGCCTTTCTTCCAGGGGCACTTCCCTAATGAGCCGGTAATGCCCGGAGTTCTCATCATAGAGGCAATGGCACAGGCCGGCGGCTTACTCGTTCTCAACGATATGAAAGACGCAGGAAGCATCAGCACTTACTTCCTTAAAATTGATGACGTCAAGTTCCGTCAAAAGGTGGTTCCCGGCGACACTCTGCTGTTCCGCGCCTCCCTGTCCACACCTATCCACCATGGCATTGCTACCATCCAGGCCTACGCCTTTGTAGGAGAAAACTGCGTTTGTGAAGCATCACTCACCGCTCAAATTGTAAAAAACAAATAGGAAAAAATGATTAGTCCACTTGCATACATTCATCCAGAAGCCATCATTGGCGAAAACTGTGAGATTGGCCCCTTCTGCTTCATTGACAAGAATGTCGTCATTGGCGATAACAACACACTGATGAACAGTGTTACCCTGCTCTCCGGTACTCGCATGGGCAGCGGCAATATCATCTTCCCCGGTGCTGTCATCGGTGCCATACCTCAGGACCTGAAGTTCCGTGGAGAGGATACGACGGCCGAAATAGGGGATAACAACAAGATACGTGAAAACGTAACCATCAATCGGGGTACGGCAGCGAAAGGGAGGACCGTGGTTGGCTCGGACAACCTGCTTATGGAAACGGTTCACGTGGCTCATGACAGCATCATTGGCAACGGATGTATCATCGGTAACGGCACGAAGCTGGCAGGCGAAACCATCATCGACGACTTTGCCATTCTCAGCGCGAACATCCTCCTCCACCAATTCTGCCGCATTGGCAGCTATTCCATGGTCCAAGGCGGCACGCGCAGCTCGCAAAGCATTCTGCCCTATACGATGACAGGACGTGAGCCGGCTGCTTACAGTGGTCTGAACATCATCGGTTTGCGTCGCCGCGGTTTTTCGCCCGAAGTGATCAAGCAACTCCACCAAGCCTATCAGATCATCATGGGCAACGGCCTGCTGAACGACAAGATTCAGCGTGTGAAGGATGAGATTGGCCTGACTCCTGAGGTTCGCTATATTCTGGACTTCATTGAAGACGTGAAGGAACGCGGATTCATTCGATAAAGTGTAATCAACATGATACTCCACATCACTCTCTTTAGTGGCGAGGCCGAGGACCTTTGTATCCAGTTCAAACTGGATGCAGACAGTTCTTTCTACGATCTCCACCAGCTTATCCTGAAAGCTTGTAACTACCAGGAAATTCCCGGACAGCGATTCTTCGTGTGCGACGACAACTGGAAGCCCGAAACACGCATCCTGCTGAGCGACGAGGCAGGAGTGAATATCGACGAGGATGTCCTGCTGATGAGCGACACGGACTTGGGAGAGTTCTTAGAGGACGAGGGGCAGCATCTCACCTATCGCTTCGACCCTGAAAACCGCCGTATGTTCCTCATGGAATTGGTGCAAACCAGTTTTGGTGAAAACATACCTGCACAGGGTCTTGTAGAATCCAAGCGCGGACACGTACCACCCCAGTACATGGAAGAAGAGCAGCCCATTCCACAAGCTCAAACGGACGTAAGCGAGGAACTGGGTGAACAATTCTATGGCGAGGACGGCTTTGATTCCGATGACCTCGACGAAGAGGGCTTCGACATATTAGACGAATAAAAAGAGAAGCGATGAAAACGCTTGTCGTGCTCATGGGTCCCACCGCCGTTGGGAAAACGGATCTCAGCCTTCAGTTGGCCGAGCATCTGGCATGTCCCATCTTGAACTGCGACAGCCGACAAATCTACCGTGATTTAAGGATTGGTACGGCGGCACCCACCCAACAACAACTCAGCCGTGTCAAACATTATTTCGTGGGAACACTCGCGCTGGAAGAGTACTACAGCGCAGCACGTTATGAAAGTGATGTGCTTCAACTTTCGGAAAAGCTCTTTCAAACACACGACACCCTGCTTATGAGCGGAGGCAGCATGCTATATATTGATGCGGTTTGCAAGGGTATAGACGACATTCCAACGATAGACGACCGCACTCGGTTGCTCGTCAAGCAGCGTCTGGAGCAAGAAGGACTGGAGAATCTCTTTCAGCAGCTTCGCCAACTTGACCCTGAGTACGCCAATGTGGTGGACAGACAAAACACACGTCGTGTGGTCCACGCCTTGGAAATATGTCTCATGACGGGCAAAACCTACACCTCCTTCCGGGTAAACAAGCGGAAGGAACGTCCATTCAATATACTGAAGATCGGACTCACCCGTCCTCGTGAACAGCTTTTCGAACGCATCAGCCTGCGCGTTGATGACATGATGCGCGAAGGCCTGCCTGAAGAGGCGCGACAACTGCTACCCTACCGCCACCTGAACGCACTAAATACCGTGGGATACAAGGAAATGTTCCAAGTATTGGATGGCGTTTGGGAATCAGCGATGGCTGTTGAACGCTTGAAAAAGAACACACGTGTTTACGCAAAAAAGCAAATGACCTGGTTTCAGAAAGACCCGGAAATTCACTGGTTCCACCCCGACGAACGGAATCAGATCAGGGAACTTATCGACCTAACGACTAACCGACAATGAAAATGCTCAAGCATGTTGCCCAAATCCTAAGGGCAGAAATCAAAAAACTCTACTCCGGACCGTGGTGGAAGAAATGTCTTGTATGGTCCGCAACTCCTGTCGTACTCCTGATTCTCTTTTTGGGAGCTGTAGATTTAAACCTGCTTTTTCTCTTTGGTCGTTCTCCTGGCTTTGCCGACATCAAGGAGCCACCCGTAACCGAAGCCAGCATCATCTATAGTGCAGACAGCGTCCAGTTGGGCAAGTACTACAATGAAAACCGCACTCCCGTTACCTACGAAGAGATAAGCCCCATTGTCATCAATACGCTCATCAGCACCGAGGATGTTCGTTTCTACAGACACCGTGGTGTGGATGTCGTGGGTCTGTTTGCCGCCTTCAAGGATATTGCCACGGGCAACGCACGCGGAGCCAGCACCATCACTCAGCAATTAGCCAAAAACCTTTTCAAAGTACGGCGTGCGGACGGGAAATACTCCCAGGGGCTATTGGGAAAAGTGCCTGGTCTCAAGATGCTTGTTGTAAAAGCCAAAGAATGGATTGTAGCCATCAAGCTGGAGATGATTTACAGCAAACAGGATATTCTGACGATGTACCTCAATACCGTCGATTTCGGCAGCAATGCCTATGGCATTAAAACCGCAGCCGAAATCTATTTCGGGACGACGCCCGCCCACCTTAATCACGAACAGGCAGCTACGCTGGTAGGCTTGTTGAAGGCTACCAGCACTTACAATCCCAAGCGCAATCCCAAGAACAGCACCGCACGCCGCAACATCGTGCTGGACAATCTTTATGACAATGGGAAAATGGTGATTGGAGGCCGGAAGGCCAGCCGCAGCCAACTGGACAGTCTGAAGGCTCTGCCTATGATCACTGCGGAATACGTCAACACCAAAGGCAACAAAGGTAATCTGCCCTATTTCCGCAAGGCACTGGAGGACTATATTGATATGCTCTGCGAGCAAGGCTACATCGAGGGCTACGATGCGGAGAACAAATTGGACCCCTACACTGCAGGGCTGAAAATTTATACGACGCTGGACACACGCATGCAGAAGTATGCCGAAGACGCAGCCATGAAACAAATGGCTGTTCTCCAGGAACGCTTCCGCAATCACTGGGGCTCTACACATCCATGGCAAGATGCGCAACACCGCGAGATACCTAACTTTATTGAGGACATCGCCAAGCGTACCACTGCCTATAAATACCTGAACAAAAAATACGAGGGCAACGAGGACAGTATCAACTACTATCTCAACCTACCCCACCCCGTCGAAGTATTTAGCTACGATGGTCCGCAAACGAAGGAACTGAGCACGATGGACAGCATACGCTACATGGTCAGCTTCATGCACTGCGGTTTTGTGGCTATAGAGCCCGACACGCGACAGGTGAAAGCCTGGGTGGGCGACATCGACTTTGATTTCTGGGAGTACGACAAGGTGCGCGCCATGCGTCAACCGGGATCCACCTTCAAACTCTTTGTCTATACCGAAGCCATGAATCAGGGACTCACCCCCTGCGACCGGCGTATGGACTCCTGGGTAGCCTATCCCGATACCGTGAATGGCAAGCCAACCACCTGGGCTCCACATAACGCCAACGGCTACTTCACGGGTGCTAACATGTCCCTGCGAAGTGCCTTTGCACAAAGTATCAACAGCGTAGCCGTACGCGTAGGTATGGAGGTCGGTATCCCCAATATTGTCCGTACCGCCCATGCCATGGGCATTGAAAGCCCCTTGCGCAATATCAAGAGCCTGTCTTTGGGGTCCAGTGATGTCAACCTTCTGGAACTTGTCAATAGCTACTGCACCGTGGCCGACGACGGTAAATATAACATGCCCATCATGATTACCCGTATCGAGGACCACAACGGACGTGTTATCTATGAAGCACAGTTGCAGAAAAAACAAGCCATCCCTTACCGCTCTGCCTTCCTGATGCAAAAGATGTTGCAGGCAGGCCTGAAAGACCGGGGGGGTACGACAGCCGCATTGTGGCAATACATCCACCCCATTTTGAACACCAAAACAGAGTTCGGGGGAAAAACAGGAACGAGTAACAATCACAGCGACGCATGGTTCGTTGGCGTTACCCCCGGCCTCGTTGCCGGAGCATGGGTGGGTGGTGAATACCGCAGCATCCATTTCCGCACGGGTGCCTTAGGCCAAGGTTCGCGTACCGCCCTACCCATCTTTGGCTATTTCGTACAGAACCTGCTCAAAGACAAACGGTTCAAGAAATACTACCGACAGTTTGACGTCCGGCCAAAAGAGGACATTGGTGATGCCACATGGGATTGTGCAGGCTACTACGCTGAACCCGACACCCTGGAAACAGACTCCATAGGCGTTGACTCAGTAATCCTTAATCACACAACCGTATTCCGGGAGGAAAAAAATACGGAGCAACCTCAGCAACCCACAGATGGCGAATCAGCACAAACCACAGGACAAGCAGAAAAGACAAATTGACACCAGCAGCACGGAATTTCAAAATGCGCTGAATCTCATTAAACATACCCACCAGAGTATTTTTCTGACGGGAAAGGCAGGAACGGGCAAAAGCACGTTCCTGCGCTACGTTGTGGAGCATACGAAGAAAAAGAACGTTGTCCTGGCACCTACGGGTATCGCAGCCATCCATGTGGGCGGACAGACCTTGCATAGTTTCTTCAAGATTCCGCTTCACCCCCTCCTACCCGACGACCCAAAGTTCAGTGCGCGCAACATTCGCAAAACACTCAAATACAGCAAAGCCCACATCAAGCTCCTGCAAAAACTGGAACTCATCATCATTGATGAGATCTCGATGGTCCGCGCCGACATCATTGACTTCATAGACAAAGTGCTGCGCGTCTATTGCGGCAAAATGGGCATTCCCTTTGCGGGCAAACAAATGCTGTTCATCGGCGACGTATTTCAATTAGAACCCGTCGTCAAGAGCGACGAACGGGACATCTTGGGACGTTTCTATCCCAATCCTTTCTTCTTCTCGGCTCATGTGTTCTCACGAATTTATCTCGTTGGCATCGAACTGACGAAGGTCTTTCGCCAAAAGGACCCCACGTTTATCCGCATACTGGATCATATCCGTGCAGGGCAAATACAGCAGAACGAGCTTGACCTCCTGAATCTTCGTTATAATGAAGAGGCCTGTCTTTCCGCCCTGCCCCCGGACACCTTGGGCATTGTACTGGCTACGCGCCGCGACACCGTGGATCATATCAACCAAAGCCATCTCGACCAACTGCCCGGCGAACCCACGTTCTGCCAAGGCACCGTCGCAGGCGACTTTCCGACCGCTTCTCTACCCACCAACCTTGAACTGGAACTGAAGGTGGGTGCACAGATTATCTTTGTCAAGAACGATACAGAGCGCCGATGGGTCAACGGCACTTTGGGCGTTATCGCCAGCATTTCCGGTACGGATAGCATTTCGTTGGAGATTGCCACTGCGGAGGGAAACCTCGTGGAAGTGGGATTAGAAAGATGGGAAAACGTCAAATACGAATACAACGAACAGGAGAAGAAAATCGAAGAAAAGGTGATTGGCGTTTTCACGCAAATCCCCATTCGTTTGGCGTGGGCCATCACAATACATAAAAGTCAGGGGCTAACCTTTCAGCGCACCACCATCGACTTCGCCGGTGGCACTTTTGCAGGCGGACAGGCTTATGTTGCCCTGTCCCGATGCACAAGTTTGGAAGGAATTACCCTCAACAAGCCCATTTCGCCCGCAGATATCTTTGTGCGACCTGAGATTATACAGTTCGCCCAAGGTTTCAACAATCCCCAAGCCATACAGGGCGCACTGCAAACGGCACAGGCGGACATTGAATATGCCGCGGCCATCGGTGCCTTCGACAAGGGCGACATGGGTACTTGCCTGGACCATTTCTTCAAGGCTATCCACACTCGCTACGACATCGAACGCCCTGCGCCCCGTCGCCTCCTGCGCCGCAAGTTGCATGAAATCAACAAAGCCCGCCATCAGCGCGATGAAGCCCTGCAACGTATGCAGGACATGCAGAAGCGTCTGGACAAATATGCCGAGGAGTACTTCCAAATGGGCAACGAATGTATCACGCAAGCTCACAATCCGCGTGCCGCCCTTGCCAACTACGACAAAGCCCTGGAACTGAATCCCAAACACATAGAGGCACTTATAAGAAAAGGAATCACCCTGTTTGATGACAACCAAGTGCGGCCCGCCCTTTCCTGCCTCAACCAAGCCATCGACCTCTCGCCTGCCAGTTTTAAAGCATGGTTGCAAAAAGGAAGATGCCTCCTGAAGCTTGCCGATTACGACCTCGCCCTTCGCGCCTTCCTACATGCCCTGGGGCTGAAGAAAGACAGCCCACGCCTACATCAACTCCTCTCCCAAACCTACAATCACTTGGAGGATGAGGACAATGCTTCCATACACGAGCGAATCGCCCAAGAGTTAAGGAAGAAGAGCAAGAACGAATGATTTTTCAGGCTTGAGTAAACCCCAGACAGTAGCAGCATGCGAATCACATTCGGAACGGGCTGATTATCATTTGGAAAGTTAGAATGGCCACACATAGAGTCATCGTTCGTCTGACATATCACGACGGTATTGTCGGACAGACTTTCCGCCTGAGAAACGGTAGACGAATTGTAGGGTTAATCGATATTTGTGTCTGTCATAAATATGGTCAATACTCGTAACTCTCCTTACCCGTGTGTCTTCTTCTCCTTTCGATTCCTTGTTGAAAAGATGGAACATGCCATAATATGTCAGTTGGACATCCAAATGATTCTTAAAGAGAGTCTTTTGGACTGATACGTACGGGTACTCCAGATTGTTAATCATTTTTCCTTGTGGAGTAACCAAGGCGGTTCGGTCATAACTATATCTGAGAAAGAAGTTCGTTTTCCAACGCTGGCAATAATAATTCAAGGATGTGCTGAAACTCAATCCATAGTCTTGCCTGCTCTCGTCATGAAAGGATGCGTACGCCTTGTATAGCTTGGCATCCGCCTTGTAAACAAAGTCCTTCAGGAAACGTTTGGTAAACGAAAGGCTTGTCCACCACTCCTTGTAGCGGGTGTTTTGAGGGACATAGGCTGCAAAAAAGCCTTGCCGGCCATTGGGCATGATACCCTCTCTCAGTTCCGCGACGGACTGGATCCTGTCCGGAATGACATTGTAGCCACCTTGGATGTTGAAGCACCACCACATGTCCAGCCAGAATCTGAAGGCGTGCGTGATGTTTGACTTCAACCAAGGATTGCCCGTCATGTAAGTGAGGGAATCCGAGAAATAGCCATAGTTGCTGGACTGCCCTTTGTCCGGATATTCCACATAGCAGTCATAATTGAAGCGGAGCCAGTTCTTTTTCGACAGTTGGAAGAACATCATCATATTACCCCCGACCGGAACCTGGTTTCCCGTGCTATTGCCACTCTTGAGATGTATATGCTCTGCCCACGCGCTTAACGAGACCTTCGCGTTATTCTTGAAAGAATACATGGACGTTACCCAGAACTTGTTGCGCAAATAGCTGTTTGCATTCAGTTTCAAGCCGCTATCATAGTTCTTTCTTGTGTATGACTTCCATGTGAGGAGATAACCACCGCTCAGATTCAGGCGGTCGTTCGCCGCCAATGTCCAGCCACTGACCCGGTAACGAAGGAAATGGTCGTAGTCCAGGAAACGGTTGTTTAGGCTGAAACCTGTGGTTTCATGCATGGAGGACAGGGTCTTATGCAGAGTGTACCTGTAATTGACATCCATGTCATATTTTATCCTGCCCGAATTGTCGCGATAGAAAATGGCGGAATTATGCACATTGCCGCTTTGTTTGCTCCTGCCCGTCTGCGACAGGGCAATGACATCCGACGGATTGCCGTCGAAATACCTCAGCAGCGTATTGTTGGTGTTGCCATACTGCGTGTATCCATTATAGTTGTACACTACAGACACTGACCGGTTCTTATCGAGCATATAGTCCATACTGAACATTCCTCTCGGATACCGTTCGCGGCCATCATAATTCATACTGCCGTCGGCATTCTTGACGACAGTCTCGTGCATGCCGTTCGTCTTGTTGTATCTTTCATACCAGTTGTCGAAACCACCATACCCAAGATTCAGATTCCCCCATGCCGATAGTGTAACCTTATTTCTCGTATAACTGGTATTGAAGTCATTGTTGTCATAGATGAGGGTCTTTGAGTTGTATTTTTTATTGAAACTCAGACCATCGTTGTGAAGGAGACGACCCTCGTATCCCTCATAATCCCGTTTCGTGACAAGATTGATGACAGCATCGTATCCCGAATATTTACCGGTAGGGTTGAATATGATCTCGATACGGCTGAACCGGATATGCTGCATATTGAGGATTGCCTGCGTATTCTTCTCGATGCTGTCTATCAGTATGATATAATTATTGGAGTTGTTATAGGTCAGCGTGTTGGTAGGCCGCTCGAAGTACATGTTAGGAAGGCCACCCAGCATTTCACCTACAGAGTTCTTGCCTCGGCGCATGTCCCGAGTAATGCTGATCTTCGTCAGGTTGCCAATTTGCCGCGTTGCGGATGCCTTTACCACCACCTCCTTCATTTCCTTGGGCTTTAGTACTGACGCTGAGTCCTGAGCTCTAACGACAAGAACACAAATCAGCAACAGACTTAACAGGTAACTTCTCATCTTATTTTCAGGTTTCTATATAATTCATTATTATGATTTTCCCGTAATGGCGTGCAATCCATTGAGACAAGTTGTGTGTATGTAATGGCATGATATGCTATAAGTATTAGCTCACAATACGGACTATCGTAGAAGTCAGATTAAGTACAAAATGAACGAAGATACAATACCTGACGTCCCGATACTTGACAAAAA
>JAQYEW010000075.1 GCA_028723455.1 Prevotellaceae bacterium
AAGTGCGTTATTATCTTCTGTTGCCAATTTGCCCAATATAGTTGTTGCTAACATTCGGGCTTGATAGGCTTCATGTTCAAACAACGTGAGTGCAAGTTCAAAACATTGTTTTTCTGAATATGCAGAAAGGATTTCATTTGCTCCATCAAGGATATGCTGATATCCATGTTCAATTTGCTGTATCTTGTTCAAGATATTGTCTATTCCTATTGTCATAAATCCTTTCTAAGGTAAATCATATCTACGAGTTGTATATCTCCCTCAAAAATTGGACGATCGTAATTGTTCGTGAAAAAGTTCTCTATTCGATGATACTTTTTAAAACCACAGCTTTCATAAAACGATAGGATTGCAGGAACTTCACCAGTACCGACAAGCATTGCCTTATAGTCTTTTTTGTAGAAATCGGAAATATAATCTATCAATCTCCTACCGTAACCTTTACCCCGATATTGCTCGTATGTCGCTATGTTCTTCAATTCACAGGTATCACTGCTTACAGGCATTACAACGCAAATGCTTTTCAAGTCATCATCGTATAAGGCAAACAAGTCTCCACACGACAAATACTTGTCAATCATATTTTCCTGTTCGTCCGCTAACAGCAATAAATCAAGAAATTGTTTCTTGTTTTTGGCAATTCTTTCTATTTTCATCGTATATTTCATTTGAAATTGTCAGAATGCTTTTTTCGATCTTCTTCAACAGAGATTTTACAATAACGATATGGAACGGACGAATAAAGAAGAAATAGATTCTTCCTAACGCATTGTGATACTTTACCACCGTTGTTATCCGAAGTTCCTGCCTGCCGTTGAAATATCTGCCGCATAGCAAAGATGCGTGAAAAGTGAGATGTTTGTCTGCTTTGCCGAAAACCATCTCATTCGTCTCCTTCTCGCATATCATATTGCGGACGCCACTGTCGGTATCAAGCTTCAGTGGTTTTACCAAACAATTTCTCAATCGGTACAACATCTTTACCCAATGCGAAGATCGGTTAAATGCCATATCGAAAACCTGTTCTGCCGTTATCGGTTCCCGGCATGAAACGGTTTTCACGTAGGAATCAGTATAATCATATGGAATATACTTGGAGATAAGGCTATTGCTGTCGGTCAGCAGTTCCATTTTAATTGATTCATCACAAGGAAGTCTTTGGTAAAATTCCAACCAATGCCCGTCGGGGTCTTCAAAGGTCAGCAACTTGCCGTAAGGCTCTGTTCTTATTTCTCCGATTGTCTTTACTCCTCTATTCTTTAATTCTTCATATACAAGTTCTATGTCGTCAGTTTCAAACATCAGTCTTGTTTTGCTTGCAACTACATCACCTTTGTGTGCAGGTCTTTTCAAGATAGCGAATGAAGTTTCACCTAAATCAAACTCTATCCAATCTCCATCTGTTAGCTTAACCTCAAAGCCCATGTCCTGATAAAATTGCTTTGACTTTTGCAAATCACTTACATAAATCCAACAGGCGTATATCTTTCTCGGTTTCATTCTTTTAATATAACAGTCCAACATCTACCATCAGAACGAATCGTTCTTTGGATATATACAGATAAGTTCTTCTCCAAATTCTTTTCTGTATGAAATTATTTATTATCTCACAAATCCGTTTTTATAGAAATCGTACCACTGATCGATCTGCTCGGGACTGTTGGCTTCCAGCAATAGAAGCATCTCACGGGTAAATTCCAAATGTCCTACACCATTTGCCGTAACGATATTCTTATCACTTACAGCTTGTGCTTCCACATAGTTTTCTGCGTTAGTGTAACCTGTACCGCCCCAGTGCATGAGTTGGTCGAGACCGTTGCCTGTATGTTTTACATTGTTCAGAAAACCATGTGAACATAGGAATGAAGCACCGTTGCATATCGCCCCAACGATTTTACCTTCATCCAAAGCCTCTTGGAGCAAAGGTGCGACGAGTTCTGCTTCAGGCGAGTCCCAACGGTTGCCGCCGATAAGTACTAAGGCAGCATATTCTTTCGGCATATTCTCAAACGAAAAATCAGGTAAAGTCCTAAAACCTCCGATGGAACGGACGGCATCCTGTGTAGGAGCAACGATATGCACTTCGTACTTTATTTCACCGCCCGGTATCACGCCCACATGGAGAGCTGTGGAAAGAAAAGCTCCCTCCCAATCCGTGTATTCATTCAGTAAGACAAATAAAACTTTCTTCTTCATTGATGCTGACATATTTTAGAGTAACAACCTTGCTGCACGTTTGTAGGCGAGCTGTTTTTATTTCTAAAAATCCGTCATTCTTTTTTATTACCGCCTCCAATCCGCAATGGATTCCCGTTCTTTCATTTGAATCTCATAGCGAAGAACGATGGTTTGTAATCCTATATCGCTATTCCAAGCCATCTTGAAATTCATGTTCCAAGCCGCTACAAAGGTACATCTTTTCAAATTTGTGCCAAAGGAAACACACGTTTAATTATCTATCAATCTTGGGAGTCCCCATCAACACAAAAACTTATTTACCAGACAGCAACAACCTGAAACAAAACAGTTCGTAATTCAGCCAGTACTTGAGCCAAAGTACCGGAGTACTACGGCGGAAGTACTGAAGTACTTTTACAAAAGTACTGGTAAGAAATCGGATATTCCAAAATGCAATCAGCCACTCCGTCGAGTGGCTGATTGCATTTGTCTAATAAGCATGGCCGTCATGCATCTCCTCGCTTGTTATAGGGCGGTTATCAATCGCACGCCACGCATAGACGATATAGGCAAGGACGAAGGGGATAAGCAGACTGACAATGGACATCGTGCGCAGGGTGAAGAGGCTACTGCTGCTGTTGGCAATCGTCAATGAACTTTGAAGGTCAACATTCGAGGGATAATAAGCCGTGTTGTTCCATCCTGCAATCAGGAAAAGCACCAACACGACCATCACCGTGCCAACGCCCACAGGCCAAATACCACGGACAAAGGATTTGGACATAAGCGTTCTGACGATGCCGAACAGCACAAGGACGACACCCACAAGCATCAGCACAAGCAAGGGCCACATATCCAGCAGATTGTTGAAATATTTCTGAGATTCCAGAAATATCCGGCCGGTCTCCGGGTTATAGGCGTAGCCTTCCTTGAAAAGAGTACGGACGAGAAAGGGCAAGAAGCTCAGCAGGAAAACGAAGGTGCTTCCCAGCAGCTGCACCCTTGCACGCAAGTGAATCCTGTCATCCGAGACGTTATTGATGATGTAGAGCGTACCCAGGATCTGTGCCAGCATCAAAACAGCCAAAGCCAGACAGAGGTTCCAGGGGTCCAATAAGGCATCCAGACCATGGCTTGCGTTCGCCCAGCTGCTAATAACGGGTTGCAAGGGGGACAGGAGATTGTCGTGCGAAACGAGGAAATTACTGCCATTGAAGAATGTGCCCACCGTACAACCTAAGAGGAAAGGCCCGACGATGCCGTTTACGACAAGTAAGGTCTGGAACAAACGCGCTCCCAGAAAATTTCCCAATTTATTTTGGAACTCATAGCTGACAGCCTGCAACACGAAGGTAAAGAGGATTATCATCCACAACCAATAGGCGCCGCCGAAACTGGTGCTGTAAAAAAGAGGGAAACTTGCAAAGAACGCACCGCCGAAGGTAACTAGCGTGGTGAACGTAAGCTCCCACTTGCGCCCTGTAGAGTTAATCAGCATCTTACGCTCTTCGCTTGTGCCGCCCAGGGTGAATATAACGGAATTGGCTCCTTGAACGAAAAGGAGGAAAACCAGTAGTGCTCCGAGAAGGGATATCAGGAACCACCAATATTGTTGTAAAAAGGATTGTGTCATATGTTTTTCTCTTTTTTAGGGATAGGAAGACCTTAATGAATACTACTCAGCTGAATCCGGCCCTTGGATAATCTGTTTGCGCAGGATATTCAGTTCCACTACGAGAAGCGTTGTGAAGAGGCCTAAGAACAGATAGAATGTCAGGGCCACAGACTGGCTCTCGACATTGCTTACTGCCGCCCATGTAGGCAACATGTCCTGAATCGTCCAAGGCTGACGCCCCATCTCCGCCACGATCCATCCCGCCTCGCTGGCTACATAAGCCAGCGGCACGAGTGCCAAGGAGAGGCAAAGCAGCCAACGGTGCTTGGAAATGTCCCATCGGAAAGTCTGCAAAATCACAAACGCAAAGAAAAGGATGAAGAAGAGACCCATGCCCACCATCACACGGAAGGCCCAGAAATTAAGAGGAACATTAGGCACCACCTGTTCGGGACGAGTTACGTAACCATAACCGAAATAGGGCATATTCTCGCGCAGTGAAGCAAGCTGCGCTGCTGCCTCCGCCTGATTACCCGTGCGCTTCGCCTGTCGATAGGCTGCAAGGGAGGCTATCGCCTGTTTGCCACGCTGCATCTTTTCCGCCACAGAAGGTTCTACGCTGCCGTCGGGACGCGTATAGCCATTGATGATGTCGCGCACACCGGGCACATAACCGTCCACCGACCGCGTAGCCATCAAAGACAGCATTTTGGGTAAAGCGACGACAGGGGACGGATTGTCCGCCGTCATGCAATTAGGCTTAGAGAGCGGAGCAACCCACGCCACAACGGTCAGGCACTGGCTCTTGCCGCCTTCGTAAAGTGCCTCCATGGCTGCCAGCTTCATGGGTTGCGTCTGTGCCACGGAACGGCCGGACCTGTCGCCGGAATAAACAGCCAGGAGCGATGCCACAAGACCCACGACAGAGGCTATCTTCATGCTTTCGCGAGCCAGACGCACATGACGGTTCTTTAACAGATACCACGCACTGACCGCAACCACAAAGACGGCCCCGATAATCCAACTGGACGTTACGGTATGGAAAAACTTGTTAACCGCTGTGGGGGAAAGGGCAACCTCGGCAAAGGAGGTCATTTCGTGGCGCATGGTGTCAGGATTAAAAGTGCAGCCCACGGGATTTTGCATCCATGAATTGGCAACCAGAATCCACCAGGCGGAAATCGTAGCACCCAATCCCGTTAGCCATGTAGAGGCCAGATGGAATCCTGCGCTTACCTTCTTCCAGCCAAAGAACATTACGGCCACAAAGGTGCTCTCCATAAAGAAAGCCACAATACCCTCAATGGCCAGCGGCGCTCCGAAGATGTCGCCCACAAACCACGAGTAATTGCTCCAATTGGTACCGACCTCAAACTCAAGAATAATACCCGTAGCCACGCCCATGGCAAAATTCACTCCGAAAAGACGCTGCCAAAACTGCGAAGCCGAAAGCCAGAATTCAGTACGCTTCCGATAGTAAATGGTTTCTACAATGCCCATAATGACCGCCAGGCCAAGCGTGAGCGGAACAAAGAGCCAGTGATAGATGGCCGTAAGCGCGAACTGCGCACGCGACCAATCAACGGTTCCCTGGCTGATTTGAAGTAAGGTGTCTTGATCCATCGTTTTAATTTATGGTTATAAGAAATTTAAGGTGCACGCTGAATTAGTTCTTGCCCTACGAACTCATGTTCCTGTCCTTTTTCTGCATGTTGCGAAAGGAAATCAGGAAAAAAGAACAGTTTGAGAACGCCAAAGATGATGATTAGCTTTACGATAATCACCGACCAAAGGACACGCCCCAACGTCATCTGACGAAAGCCATCGGCATACAGATGGTACACCCTCCTAAGCATAGCATTGACTTTGCCCATCGTTTTTCTGTTCTTAGATTTGAAACGGAAAATTACAAAATCTTTCACAAACACGCAAACTTTTTATGGAATTTCAATCATTCCACCCCTGGGAAACGCCTTCTCAGACGTTCTTCGCCCCACAACGGGGACAGATACCGAGGGAATGCATGCTGGCTCCACAACTGCCACATACGAAGCGGGCACGGTGATGACACAGATAGCGGCGCAACGACCAAAAAGTGTAGACCAAGAAAAGCGGATAGCCTATATAGTAGAGTGTGAGCAGACTAAAGAAGACATAAAGCAATGACAGCAGAGATAGCAACGAAAGCGTATATAGCACCGCTTCCGTGGGGCGCAAACAACGTAAGATATCCAGCAGAGCCGCACCAAAGAGCAAGACCAGAAGCCAAACCGAACTTAAAAAGAAACCCAAAATCAAGGGCAAACCAAAAGGATTCAGCGTGGGATGAAAATAGAAATACTCCCAAGTCTTAGGCACAAAGTTCTGCATGCTGGCATAAAGGACAGAAGCGGCGCTGAGGGTAATACAAAGCAGGACGGGATACGGCGAGGCGATGTCGTTCAAATGGACAACAGGAAAGGGGCGGCGAAGCATACGGCGCACCAGCATTACAGATAAGGTAAAAAAGAAAAGCGTAAGGAAAACCCAAATATGGCTGGCCGAGAAGGTGTGGATGAACTGGGAAATGGGATCGTCAGGCACCACTCCCGGCAAGAGATTGCTCTCGTGTAGCCACCCTTGCGTCTCCTGGTCCATTGCCACCTTCACCCAAACGCTGTCAATGCTGTCTTCGGGTATTACAAGCAACTGAGCCACTACCAAAGGCGCACTACGATACACGCTGATGGTATCAGGGTCCACCGCCATAGGGTCGGTATGCAGCGGCATGGACGTTTGAAGCTGAAGCGAATCGGCCGTTACAATGAAATTATACCCCACCCCGTACTCCTCTGTCTGCTGGGGATAATAGCATCCAGACAACAAAACACCGAGCACCGCAAACAAAAACCACTTAATCCGTCGCATAGACATTCATTTCACATTTTGCACAATCAAACTGTAATCGGAAACGCCGACCATCCGACAAACGCAAATACAAGGGCATCACGCCAGGGGCCTTGTGTTCCTTGAGACAATTACCCAGCTGGTTCATGATACAGTACTTACAATTCATCAGCATCAGGGAAGCAGGCTGAGGGGAAAGCGAGGCAAGGTCCTTTCTTTCCAATGCCCAATCCACTTGTTTGGCTCCTTTAGCCAAATAAAACTCGCGAGCCAGATGATTGGCGACATTGCCCCGATAGGTTATATGATTGCCCTTGATGAAGGGCGACAAAGCGGACGACTCGCGAACACAATCGGCTGGTTGGCGATTATCTTTTCCCGCAATCTTCCGTGCCTTTTCTTGTGCATCCGACAAACTTGCCAGCACTTGTTTGCGCCAATCCGCCAAAATGCTGGAGGGCAAGAACCAAGTATCGGAAAGCCGGATATCCACTCCTGCGCAATCGAACGGCGTATCTCCCAAACGAGAGAGTTGCCGCACGATATTCTCTTTCTGAGGAGTGCGTGCCAACTCCTTCGCATATTCAAAGGAAAGGGAAACGATTTCCCACCCTTCCACTTGTGCTTGCAGGCGGAATCCGTTGGACGATTCGCATAACGTCCAATACAAAGGCATTTTACGCGTGGCGGTAGGGCGGGCCATCTCCGCATCAAACTGCATATTCTGGTTGCGATAGAGTTGCATTCCCTGATGCAGCGAAGTCGGCAGTTGGCGCACATACAGATGATTGCCGTCAGCACGGTTGACGCGAAAGCCCTGAAGCCTCTGGTCGTCATCAAAGAAGCAAAGTCCATCGCCATTATTAAAAGCTGCGCTTCCGGCAACGACAATATGGTCGCGGCGAATCGTCTTTACAAATCCTACGGGTTCACCCACGCTCTTTGGCGTAATCGGGTTACACAGGTCTTGTGTGCGCCCATTGAGGAAATAATTCGTGAAGCCGCGGTTGAACGCAGCTTCCAAACGGGGTTGAAAGGAAAAGGTATGGGAACCGCGGGAAGAACGGACGTACTCGGGGCGGCGACGCATGATGTCATCCAACAGCTGGCGATAATAAGCCACTACGTTCTTGACGTATGGAATATCTTTCAACCGACCCTCTATCTTCAAACTGCGCGCACCACAATCCAGGAGCTGTTCCAATTCTGCACTTCGGTTCATGTCGCGCATCGAAAGGAGATAGCGCTGACGCTGCAAAACATTTCCCCCGCTGTCCACCAGATCAAAGGGCATACGACAGAATTGCGCACACTCTCCCCGATTGGCCGAGCGATTGAAGAGATGTTGCGACGCATAGCACTGTCCATTAAAGCAAACGCAGATACTGCCGTGGACAAACACTTCGAGGCATGCTTCCGGCACACACTGATGTATTTCCCGAATCTGCTCCAGGGTAAGTTCGCGTGCCAGGACAATTTGTTCAAAGCCTTGGCCGTACAACCACTCCACTTTCTCAGGCGTGCGATTATCCATTTGCGTGCTGGCGTGTAGGGCAATAGGCGGCAGGTCCATCTTCAGCAACGCCAGGTCCTGAATGATAAGGGCATCCACACCAGCCTCGTACAGATCCCATGCAAGCTGGCGCGTTTGCTCCAGTTCGTCGTCATAAAGAATAGTGTTCAGCGTAACGTCAACTTTAACGCCAAACTGATGCGCTTCGCGACAGAGCGTGCGAATGTCATCAAGCGAATTGCCGGCACCAGCGCGTGCGCCAAAACGTTCCGCACCGATATAAACGGCATCAGCGCCATGCAAGATAGCCTGACGCGCCGTTTCAAGATCGCGGGCTGGAGCCAAGAGTTCAATGGATGTCATTGATGTTATAGGGAGTTACCTGATAAACATAATAATTGAGCCAGTTATGAAAGAGCATATTCCCATCCGCACGCCACGTTACCTTGGGGCCGCGCTCCGGGTCATCGCCTTGGTAGTAATTCTTGGGCATCTCGATGGACAGTCCTTTTGCCAGATCGCGCCGATACTCCGTATCCAAAGTAAAGGGGTCGTACTCGCTGTGGCCTGTAATGTAAAACTCACGTCCCTCACGAGCCATAACCATACTGACACCGCTCTCCCGGCTCTCTGCCAACAGTGTCAAGGCCGGCCGACAAAGTATATCCTCACGACGCACTTCGGTATGCCTGCTGTGCGGTTGTCGGAATGTCGTGTCCAGTCCACGGAAGATAGGCTCCGTGGGCAGCAAAGGCAGCTGCTCGAAAATACCGAACATTTTGCTGTCCAAGGGATATTTAGGCACGCCATAATGATGATAAAGACCTGCCTGCGCAGCCCAACAGATGTACATCGTGCTGGTAACATGCGTTCGGCTCCAATCAAAGATGCCTGTAATCTCCTCCCAATAGTTCACATCCTCAAAGGGTAAGTGCTCCACGGGCGCACCAGTGATAATCATACCGTCGAATTTCTCGTCGCGCATGAGTTCAAAGTCGCGATAGAACTGACGCATGTGCTCGACGGGCGTATTCTTGCTGGTGTGCGCCTTTACTTTCATGAACTCCACAGTCAGCTGAAGAGGAGAGTTGGCAAGGATACGCACAAGATCCGTTTCCGTTACAATCTTCAGCGGCATCAGGTTCAGGATGACAATCCTCAAGGGGCGGATATCCTGACCGCTGGCACGGCTTTCGTCCATAACGAATATGTTTTCTTTCTTCAGCAAATCAATCGCTGGCAGTTTGTCGGGAAGGGCTAATGGCATTTAATCTATATGTTTATTGGTTGATTACCATATCGTTACACGCTTCTGCTTAGGTACGAACATAGGATCTTGTTCGGTGATTCCGAAGGCTTCGTACCAGGCGTCGATGTGAGGCATTTGTCCGTTCACACGCCATTTGCCCAACTGGTGAGGATCGCTCTTCACACGGTTACGAATCTCGGCCTCGCGAATGTTCTGACCCCATACGTTGGCATAAGCCAAGAAGAAACGCTGCTGGGGAGTAAAACCATCAATTTCGGGCAGAGGCGACTTCGCATTGGCGTTCTGAAAAGCCTGGAAGGCAACCATCAAACCACCATGGTCTGCCATATTCTCGCCCAAAGTGAGGCTGCCATTGGCATACAGGCCGGGAAGCACCTCGATACTGTCATGAAAAGCACGCATGACCTGAATACGCTCCTCGAAGTTCTTGCGGTCAGCCTCGCTCCACCATTGACGCAGATTGCCATCCTTGTCGTACTGGCTGCCCTGATCGTCAAATCCATGCGTCATTTCATGGCCGATGACAACACCTATAGCGCCATAGTTAAAGGCATCGTCCGCTTCCATATCAAAGAAGGGAGGCTGAAGGATGCCTGCGGGGAAGCAAATCTCATTGGTGGTGGGATTATAGTAAGCGTTCACCGTTTGGGGGGTCATGAACCATTCGTCGCGGTCTACGGGCTTATTGAAGTGCTTCTTGATATCCTCCTTCAGCGCCCACTCGTTACAAGAGAGCACGTTGTTGAGATAGCTGTCGCCGATCTCCAGAGTGCCGTAGTCCTTCCACTGGTTGGGATATCCCACCTTCACATAGAAAGCATCCAGTTTCTCATGAGCCACCTTCTTCGTGGCATCACTCATCCAATCCTGCACATCAAAACGCTCGCCCAGGGCAACCTGAAGGTTCTTGACAAGTTGCTCCATGCGTTCCTTGGCAGCAGGCGGGAAATACTTGGCGACATAGAGTTGCCCCAAAGCCTCGCCCAAGCCACTCTCTACGCTGTTTACAGCCCGCTTCCAACGGGGACGGTCTTCCTGTTTTCCGCTCATGGCAGTACCCCAGAAGGCAAACTCAAGTGCACGGCTGGCATCATCCACATAACCGGCGGCCATGTTCATGGCATGCCACAGATAATAGTTGCGCAACGCCTCGGGGTTCTCCTCTGTAAGCACCTTTTCCGCCGCATGAATGGCTTGTGGCTGCCCCAACACGACCTCCTTTACGCCCTTGATTCCAAAGTTTTGGAAATAGGCATCCCAGTCGATTTTCGGGAATTGCTCCTTGAGTTGGGCATAAGAGAGCTTGTTGTAATTCGCCAACGGGTCGCGTAACTCGGTCATGCTCTTGCTCTGCTGAGCCAGGAAGGTCTCAATGCGCATTACGTCGGCTTGGATACGCAAAGCCTCCTGATCGGTGAATCCCAAATGCCGGCTTAGGTTCACAATATATTGCTTGAAAGCCTCGCGAATCTTTACCGTCTCGGGGTCGTTATCCACATAATAATCCTTTTGGTTCAACGTAAGTCCTCCCTGAACGATATACAGGATGTTGTTCTTGGCATCCTTCTCGTCAGCCGTAATGTAAAAGCCAAAGGTACCGCCTACGCCCTGTCGTTCCATGCGGGGCCAAACGATCTTCAGCCAATCCGATGCCATTTGCTTGGCGTCGTATTGCAGGAAGGCCTGCATATCCTTCAAGCCTTCCCTGTTCAGGCGAACGCTGTCCATGGCACTGTTGTAAAGCGAAGCGATCTTTTGCTCGATGCTGCCTTGCTTGTTGTCCAACCGCGCTACGCTGTCGATGATTGCTCTCAGATTGGCGTTATTGTTTTCCTGAAGAATGTCGAAACTGCCATAGCGGCTGTACTCGGCTGTCAGCGGATGAGCTTTCTGCCAACCACCCGTGGCATACTGATAAAAGTCCGTACCCGGCTTAATCTTTGTATCCAGGTTAGCAAGGTCGATGCCCGATTTAAGGGCTTTCTGCTGGCAAGCTGCCAGTGAAAGGGATGCCATAGTGGCCATAGCTACTGATTTAATCGTTAACTGCATGTCCGTATATATTTTTTCATTGTTTCATTGTTCCATTTCTATCATCACACGCTCCCACTCCGCCTCAGCTTCCTTGAGCTGTTTTTTCAGTTGGGCATACTTTTCAAAGAGGGCCGTGTCCTGACAGCCCTCGGGCGTAGCCATCTGTGCTTCTACATCCCGGATGGCTTGTTCCAGGTTGTCCGACATCTGCTCCGCGTCTGCCAAGGCCTTCTCCAGTTTTTTGCGCTGACGTGCCTGCACCTTCTGTTCTTCATAACTTAAGCGACCTTCGGAAACGGTTTCCTGCTCCTCGGCTTTCGTCGCTTGTACAGGGCGTGTAGGCGCAAAGGTCTCCGCAGCATGAAAACGCTGCAAGAAATCATAGATGCCCCCCAGATGCTCCCGCACCTTGCCACCGCCAAACTCATACACGCGTTCTACCAGGCCGTCCAAGAAATCGCGGTCGTGGCTGACAACGATCACCGTACCGTCAAAATCACGGATGGCCTCCTTCAAAACGTCCTTTGAACGCATGTCCAGATGGTTCGTAGGCTCGTCAAGAATCAGGAAGTTCACGGGTTCCAAGAGCAATTTTATCATGGCAAGGCGTGTGCGCTCACCGCCGCTGAGCACCTTCACTTTCTTGTCCGAAGCCTCGCCGCCGAACATAAAGGCACCCAGAATATCCCGAATCTTAAGGCGGATATCGCCTCGCGCCACGCGGTCGATGGTATCAAAGACCGTCAGTTCCTCGTCCAACAGCTGCGCCTGGTTTTGGGCGAAATAGCCGATTTGCACGTTGTGCCCTACCTTCAGCGTACCCTCATAGGGAATCTGCCCCATGATGCACTTCACCAAAGTGGATTTTCCCTCGCCGTTACGCCCCACAAAGGCAACTTTCTCGCCACGTTTGATGGTCAGGTTCACATGGTCGAACACCACATGGTCGTATGCTTTCTTTACCTCGTCGCATATCACGGGATAATCGCCGCTACGCTGCGAGCACATGAATTTCAGGCGCAAGGCACTGTTATCCACCTCGTCCACTTCGATGGGTACGATTTTTTCCAGCTGTTTGATACGGCTTTGCACCTGAATGGCCTTCGTGGCCTGGTAGCGGAAGCGTTCGATAAACGCCTTGATGTCAGCGATTTCCTTCTGCTGGTTCTCATAGGCACGCAACTGCTGCTCACGTCGCTCGGCACGCAATTTCAGATATTCGTCGTACTTTACCTTGTAATCGATGACCTTGCCGCAGCTTATCTCAAGCGTGCGGTTCGTTACGTTATTCACAAAGGCACGGTCGTGGCTCACCAAGACAACGGCGCCACTGCGGGTTATCAAGAACTGCTCCAGCCACTGAATACTCTCAATGTCCAGATGGTTCGTAGGCTCGTCAAGCAAAAGCACGTCGGGCGCTTGCAGCAGAATCTTCGCCAGCTCGATACGCATGCGCCATCCTCCGCTGAACTCGCTGGTGGGACGCTCCATATCCTCGTGGCGGAAGCCAAGGCCCTGAAGCGTACTTTCCAACAGACCCTGATAATTCAGGCCGCCCATCATCTGAAAGCGGTCGCTCAGATGGGTGAAATCCTCCACCAGCTGCATATAGCTCTCGCTCTCGTAATCCGTGCGCACAGCCATCTCGTTGTTCATCGCATCGATGCGCCGCTGCATTTCATGGATATGCGCGAAGGCCTGTTCCGCCTCTTGGCGTACAGTATGTCCGTCGCTCAAGACCATCACCTGGGGGAGATAGCCGATGGTGGTATCCCGGGGCACACTGACGGTGCCGCCCGTGGGCTGCTGCAAACCGGCGATAATCTTCAACATCGTGCTCTTGCCCGCGCCGTTTTTACCCACCAGGGCAATGCGGTCGCGGTCGTTGATGACATAGCTGACACCTTCAAACAGGGCTTTGGCGCTAAACTCTACCTCTAAATTATCTATTGCTATCACGGCTATTCCTTATACCTTAATACAAACTGCAAAGTTACGTCTTTTCAAGCACGTAACAAAATATGAAAGTTTAATTAACGGCCTACCGCCATTGCGCAAAATGCCTGCGGTGCTTCAAGTAATGAAGATTGTGGCCATGCTTGTACGCCTCGCGCTCAAAGGATATGTTCATGTAAGCCTGCTCCATGTTGCGGTATTGGATCAGGCGCACGAGCCACTCCAAGACATAGAGCACATAAAAGGGCAGCACCAGCAATTCCAGCTGCTGGGCCGTATGAATTTGCTCGTGGTTGATGACATGGCGGTCTATCCACGAACGGTCCCGCGTCCACAAGGTGCCGAAGAGGTTGATACAATACCCCTTGCGCACGAATCGACATTGTATGATGATTGGCTTTTTCAAACGGGCTGAGTGTGATGCGAACAGACACAAAGATAAGGAAAAAGAGCGACAATGATACAAGCTGTCAGAAAAAAGACTATCTTTGGAAAACAAAAGGCAGCTAAGATGGGCAGAAAGAAAAGCATTTACCGCGTTACCATCGCAGGCTCTATCGTAAACCTGCTCTTACTGACGTTCAAGTTTGTCGCCGGCATCCTGGGACACAGCGCAGCCATGCTGGCCGACGCCGTTCATTCGTTATCCGATTTCATGACGGACATTGTCGTTATCCTGTTCGTCAACATCAGCAACAAGCCCGAGGACGAGGACCACCGTTACGGACACGGAAAGTATGAAACCTTGGGTACGGCCATCATCGGACTGGTTTTAATGGGCGTCGGCCTGGGCATTTGCTGGAATGGCATCTCAGCCATCGTTGCCATGCTTCGTGGCACCACACCCGAGCCGCCCGACATGCTTGCGCTGTGGGCAGCCCTTTTGTCCGTCGCACTGAAAGAGGCGCTTTACCAATACACCTTTCGCAAGGGCAAGCAGCTGAACGCACCTGTGGTGGTGGCTAACGCCTGGCATCATCGCAGCGACGCGCTTTCCTCCATCGGTACGGCCGCCGGCATCGGCGGCGCCATCCTCTTGGGAGGTCAGTGGGCCATATTGGACCCCATAGCAGCCGTCATCGTGAGCTTCTTCATCATGCAAGTGGCATGGAAACTCCTGCAACCCAGCATCGACGAACTTACGGAGAAATCCTTGCCTCGCGACGTTGAGCAACAGATTGTGGACATCATAGCCTCGTTCCCCTCCGTCCGCGAACCGCACCATCTGCGTACGCGGCGCATAGGCAACCGCTATGCCATAGAGGCGCACATGCGCATGAACGGGAACATTACCTTGCGCGAGGCCCACGACCAGACGCGCCTTATCGAACAAAAGATCCGCGACACTTTTGGAGCAGACACGCACATCACCCTCCACGTCGAGCCAGTCAAATAGCCGTGC